>CAXTOT010000030.1:49269-55424 GCA_964245915.1 uncultured Lichenihabitans sp.
CGGTTGGCAGCAGCACGGCGCTCGGCACCGGCCCCTTAACCATGCGTGATGGCACGACGCTGCAGTTCGTGGCGGACGGCCTCACCCTCGTCAATACAATCGCGCTCACCAACAGGCAGGATCCCACGATCGACACGGGCAGCGGCTCGGACACGATCAGCGGTCCGATCACGGGCCCAGGCGCGCTCACCAAGATCGGCTCCGGTACGCTCGACCTCACTGGGACCAACACCTACTCGGGCGCAACCGAGGTCGCAGTCGGCACCCTCCTGGTCGACGGCTCGGTGGTCAATTCCATCATCACCGTCGATAACGGCGCGTCGTTGGGCGGCAGTGGTTCCATCGCCGGCTTTATCGTCAACAGCGGCGCGACGCTGACCCCTAGCACGTCGAGGTCGCTCACGGTGACCGGCAATGGCACCTTCCTGACCGGCTCAACCTACCAGGTGACGATCAATCCCGACGGCACCAACAACAAGCTGTCGATCGGCGGCACCGCAACCCTCGGCGGCGCGGCCCTTTCGGTGCTGACGAGCGGCGCAGGCTTCTCGGCGGGAACCTTCACGCTGCTGACGGCTGCCGGCGGCGTGTCCGGCACATTCGGGACTGTCACGACCGCGAGCAATCTCGCCTTGCTTGATCCGCGCCTCGTCTATACTCCCGACAGTGTGACGCTGACGCTGGCCCCGGTCGACTTCGCCACAGCCGCCACGACGCCCAACCAGGCGGCTGTAGCGCGGGCCATCCAGGCGCTCGGCGCGAATTCGCCGCTCTACCAAGGCGTCCTCACGCAGAACCCGGCCGGCGCTCGACAGGCTTTTGCGGCCGCGTCGGGGGTGTCGCATGCCAGCACCACCTCGATCATCGCCACCAACACCCGGCTCACCACCGGCCTCGTGATCGATCGGTTGTGGGACGTGTCAGGCAGCGGTCTTTCCGCCCAGCAGGTGCTGAACCAATTCGCGCCCGATCGCATGCCGCTTCTGGTGCGCTGCTATGGGCCAGTGCCGGACGCAGTGCTGGCGGCACGGCCCCCGACCTACACCGCGTGGGGCGAAGCCTTCGGCAGTTTCGGCCACACGGCCGGGGGCCTCAATGCCGGTGCGCTCGACCGCTCGCTCGGCGGTTTCGTTGCCGGCGTCGACATGCCCCTGACCGGCATCCCCGGGAACGCATGGCGTGGCGGCATAGCGGGCGGCTATACCAATTCGACGTTCCATTCCCGCCTCGACGGCGGTGCGGGGACCGTGCAGGGCGTGTTTGGCTCGCTCTATGGCGGGGCGCGCTATGGCGCGGTGGATATCCGGATCGGCACCACGGTCGGGGGCAATTTCGTCGACGCCCGGCGTACCGTATCCTTCCCCGGTTTCCTCGAAGCCGAGCGCTCATCCAACGCCGGCTATACGGTGCAGACCTTCGGCGAAGTCGGCTACCGGATCCCGGCCGCAACCCTCGTGATCGAGCCGATCGCGGGCGCGGCGTTCCTGCACAGTCATCAGGACGGGTTCCAAGAAAAGGGCGGCGCGGCCGCGCTGACCGTCTCCGCGCTGGACAACGACCTCGGCACAACGACGCTGGGTATCCGCACCGAGATGCAGCCCTTCAAGGACTTGCCGCTTGTCGCTCACACCTACCTCGCCTGGCAACACGTGATCGGCAACATCTCACCGGCCACCACGCTCGCCTTCGAAGCCGCGCCGGCGAACACGTTCGCGGTCACGGGCGCGCCGATCGACCGAAACGCCCTCGCGGCGGAGTTCGCGGTGGACTACCGTGTCTCGACGGCGCTCGACGTCGGCCTGTCCTATACGGGCCAGATCGGCCGCACCGCGAGCGACCACTCCGTCAAAGGGCGCGTCGAATATAGATTTTGAAGACTGCTCGCTTGAGCAGAGAGCCAGCTTCGCCGCGAACCACCCGGCCAGCGGGCCTCAATAAGGGCCTCTTCGGGCTTGGCTGTAGAACCTCCAACTTTGAGCGATCGTCGAGCGGAACGCCTCAAACACCCGTAGATGCCCGACTGCGATGCCCTGGATCACCAGGCGCGGTAGGCGCTTCGTAGGAGCAATCAGCGTCCGCTTTGGGGCGCCTTGTCAAAGTCCGCTCATGGCGCGACTCTGAAGTGCCGCAGGGCTTCGCCCCTTCGCCTCCCTGGGGCGGAAGCGGCCCTGCCGGAGTACCGCCAAGCAAAGTACTTCAACCTTTCGATCAATACAGGGTCTCGATCGTCCGCGCCGGCGCAGCGCGGTCGTAGGCGGCCGCGTCGACCTGGGACCGGCTTGTTTCGGCCAGCATCGTGCCCGTGCTCGGCAGAACGTCCCGCGGAACTTGCGTTTCCAATTTCCACAGCCCTGACCGCACAAGGGCTTTGCTGCATTGGAAGTAGACGGTCTCCACCGAGATATGCAGCACGGATCGCGGCTGCCGGCCCTCCATCGCAAAACGCTCCAGCAGCGCCGGCGTGATCACGATCGAGGCCCTGCCGTTAACCCGTAACGTCTCTCCAATTCCAGGAATCAAAAACAGGAGCGCGACTCGGGGGTCCGTCAGGATGTTGCGCAGGGAATCGAGGCGGTTGTTGCCGCGCCGGTCGGGCAGCAGCAACGTTCTGTCGTCCTCGATGTGAACGAAGCCTGGCGGGTCTCCGCGGGGTGTCACGTCGAGCCCACGCGGCCCACATGTCGCAAGCGCCACGAACGGGGCACGCTCGATGAAGGGGCGGTATACAGGGTGGATATGATCCACCTCCTTCAACAACGAGGGCGGATTGGCCTCACCGTAAAGACGTTCCAGCAACGCGATATCGGAGACCACGTCGGAAGGCGACAGGCTGGACATGAAGGCTCTCCGTTCCGCGCTGGTTCTCCGCCCCGAAAAGAACTCTAGCTCAACGCTGAATGCCAACAACAAAAAACGGCGGCCGGAGCTACTCCGGATCGGCCCAGCCTCGCGTGAGCATCCCATGAAGGTCAGCTTTCGGGCAAGCTGCCAACGTCAACTCATGGCGCATCCTGGCCGTAAGCGGACTGACCAATTTCGGCAGAGAAGACGCGATCTTGAACGTCGCTACGAGAGGTGATGTTCGCGGCATCACCATCGTATCGACGACGTGGCCATGGCCGCAGGCCAACAGCTGCGCGATCGAGCGGTCAATCTGATCTCGCGCGACGCAGGTATTCGTCACTCGGGCAGGTGTGGGAAAGCTATTCCGGCCTGCGCTGAACGTTGGTTGAGCCGTCGCGGCAAATCACTCTGCCGATCCACCCGCCGAGCTGGGAAAGCCCGGCTCCTAGAACCACGATGCCCGAAAGGTGCCCCCAGTCCCCTCCGATCAGGAAAAGAGACAGAAGAACGACGACGATTAAGATCGCCGCGGCCAACGCGATCATGGCCCACTCCCTCGCGGGACGGGCCGAAGCCCAGCAACGGTAGCGCCCGTAGATGGCGGCAAGCGTGATCCCGTTCATGTCGGCAAGAACCTCGCAACGAAGATGGCTAAGCGGCTTGCATCGAGGTGCGATCTGCCAGCACATCCACGATGGCTCGATCGATAATGGCGACGCCTCGCTCGATCTCGTTCTTGCTGACGGTGAGGGGTGGCGCGACGCGCCAGACCGCCGCCATCTTCCCGACCGAAACGATGTTCATCGAGAGCCCGAGCTCCATGCACCGGGCCGTTATGGCCCGCCCTGTGTCCGCGTCGGGAGCCCGGGTCTCTCGATCCTTGACTAGCTCGACACCTTGCAGGAGCCCGAAGCCACGCACGTCACCGATGATCTCGTGCTTGTCCTGCAGCCACCGCAGACCCGCGGCGAGCTCCTCGCCCATCTTCAGCGCCCGACCGTTCAGCGACTCTTCCTCCAGCACGTCGAGCACCGCCAGCGCCACTTGGGCGGGCAAGGGATCGGACACATGCGAGGTGACGTGCACGAAGCCTTTGGCGTGGCAGTCGGCCTCGATCTCGTCCGAGACCACGGTGGCCGCGAGGGGCAACCCGCCGCCCAGCGTCTTGGAAAGCGTGAGGATGTCGGGTTCGACTCCGAAGTACTGAAAGGCGAAGTCGCAACCAAGACGGCCGAACGCGGTCTGCGCCTCATCGAAGATAAGCAGCATCCCACGCTGTTCGCAATTCTCCTTCACCTTCTGCCAGTAGCCCTCGGGCGGGACGATCACCCCGCCGGAGCTTTCGATCGGCTCCGCTATCACGGCCGCCAGAGATCCGGTCGACTGCGCATCGAGCATGTCGAAGCCGATATCAAGGCAGGTGCCGTCGCATTTGGTCCTGCAATGCCGCACGGGGCAGTGATATGAGTTGGGTGCGGGCAGGATGAGCGAACCGGGCATCATCGGCCCGTAGCCCTGCCGGCCTGCCACATAGTTCACCGATTGAGCACCCGAGGTCATGCCGTGCCACGAGCCGGTGAAGCCGACGACTTCGAAGCGGCCCGTGCGCATCTTGGCGAGCTTGATAGCGGCTTCGTTGGCCTCCGCGCCGGTGGACAGGAACATCGCCCTGGACAGGTGTGAGGGCAGCATCCCCGAGAGCCTCTGGGAGAGCGCCACGACGGAGGGGCTCAGCATGCCGCTGTACAGGTGCAGCGCTCCATCACAGGCCGCATGGATCGCCTCGACGATGCGCGGATGGTTGTGACCGATCGTTGCGCACATCTGCCCCGAGGTAAAATCGAGGATCTCGCGTCCTTCGTTGTCCCAGAGCAGGGTGCCAAGCGCCTTCTGAACCAGATGCGACGCGAAGGGCATTCCGTAACGGATCAGATGAGCATCCCACGGCTCGTTGCTCAGCGGCGGCGTCGGCATCTGTTGTCCCTCTGTCGATCAAGAACGAAGGTAGGCTACCATAAGCCAGAAGCCGGAGATTTCTTATTCGCTTGTCCGTGCTCCGAAGTGGACAAAATAATGGCCGTGGCTAAGAAATTTAGGCTGTAAAAAATGCGCCCTGACATCCGCAATCGAAAGCCTCAAGAGGAAGCGGAGCGCATGCTGGATGCGATCGATCGCCATATCCTTCGAACGCTCCAGCAAGACAGTTCGATCGCCAACCAATCTTTGGCGGACGCGGTTGGCTTGTCTCCGCCGGCCTGCCTCAAACGCGTGCGTCAGTTGAAGGCTTGTGGGATCATCGAACGCACCACTGCTCAGCTCTCCGCCGAAGCGCTCGGCTATCCGCTTATGACCGTGGCGCGGATCAAGCTCAACCGGCCAACAGAGAAGTCGATGCGTGAATTCGAGCAACGTATGGATGCGCTGCCGCGCGTCGTGCAGTGCCTTACTGTCGCAGGCGATATTGACTATGTCATTTTGATTCGTAGCCGCGATGTCGCTCATTATCAACAGTTCGCCCGGCGGATACTGGCGACTGCTCCGGCTGTTCGCTCCTACACGAGCGAGATTGTTTTGGCCACCAACAAATGGACTACTGAAATACCAGTGGATTAGCAGTTTGCTACCATGCTGCTTGTCATTGCGTGGGTCGACGCGCTGTGGCGAAAGATGGTGTCCGCGCCCGAGCCTTGAAGGATAAGGCACAATTCGCGCGAGCCAATCGGCCGCCGGGCACGCCTTGAATGACGATCGCCGGGCTGTCAGCGCCAGACGACAAATGGCCGCCTCCTTGCCAAAGGCGAGGGTCGTCGAACGGCCTAGGTGGTCTCAGTCCAGTCCTCAGCAAATCTTCGCTTATATTAGCTAGGGCATGCCACCTGCGGCGACGGTTGCGATTGTAGCGGGCGCCGGCATAGCGCAAGCACCGCAGCGCTTTGCCTCGCGATGCCGCTTCAATCGCTCACAAACGCCCGCTGGCGCCAAAGTCGCGGCCGAACCAGCCAACTAGCCAAATCGAGCGATGCCGCTCAGCGGTCAAATTTCACGAGTCAGCTTTGCAGATGCCATTTCGACCGCGTTTAGCCACAGCTGCAGCCGTGCGCAATCGGAAAACATTGGGCAGCCGGCTTGCTCGCAGGGCCACCGGTCGTCGATGCGGTTGCCGTTGCAGATGTCCAGTGCGCCCTCGGTGCAAAACAGCCAAATCGCTTTCTGGACCAGGCGCGGGAAGTTGGCCGGGCCTTTTGGGCGAAGCTCACGCGCATCGATGTGCCGGCTGGCGGCTTCAATGATGGCGGCGCATCCACCTGGCG
>CAXTOT010000031.1:0-54520 GCA_964245915.1 uncultured Lichenihabitans sp.
CTCGATGATCAATAGCACCTGGGCGAACGAGCCCGCGCCGGCGGGAACCTATCCGGACGCGGTGACGCGCGGCACCGATTTCGATGCTTCCAATCTCGGCGACATGTTGCGTAAGATCGAAGCCGGCATTCGCGGCCTCGACCCTGTGGGCCGGGTGGAGACGGACCTGCGGGCGCGGAGCCTCACCCGGCTCGAGTCCCTGCAAGACCAGCGTTGGGTGTTGATCGGCGAAGCCCATAGGGCCATTACCCTGCCCTTCTACCACGTCATGCTTCTGTGGCTCGTGGTCGTGTTCCTGAGTTTCGGGCTGAGCGCACCGCGCAACGGCCTCGCGCTGCTTTTCGTGGTCATGGTGGCGATTTCCGTCGCCGGCTCGATCTTCGTGATCGCGGAACTCGATGGGCCTCTCGACGGGCTGATCAAGGTGTCCAGTGCGCCCATGCGGCAGGCCCTCCGCCATCTCGACGAATCGCTCCAGGTCATCCCGCAGCCGCCCCCGACTTGACGGCACGCGGGGGACGTTTCATCCCGAGGCGCTGAACAGGAGCCCGTCATGTCCAATCAAGCCCGCGAGCGTCCGCCGCTCGATGCCGAGGTGATCGCCTTCGCGCAAAAGGTGTTCGGCTACGTGCGCACCGGCAATTCGGACGCCATGGCGGAGTTCCTGTCCAAAGGCCTGCCTCCCAACCTTCGCAACGAGAAAGGTGACAGCCTGCTCATGCTGGCCGGCTATCACGGGCATGCCGAGGTCACGCGTCTGTTGCTCGAACACGGGGCCGACGCCGAAGTCGCCAACGACAAGGGCCAGACCCCGCTCGGGGCCGCGGCCTTCAAGGGCGACCTCGCCATCGTGGCCCTGATGCTCGATCATGGCGCCGAGGTGAACGGGCATGGTCCGGACGGCCGCACCGCCCTGATGCTTGCCGCCATGTTCAACCGCACCGCGATCGTCGACCTTCTGCTGGCGCGCGGTGCCGACCCCGGGGCCCGCGACGCGAGCGGCATGACGGCGCTGGCTCTGGCCGAAGCCATGGGGGCGAACGATACGCCGGGCCAGCTTGGCGCGGCAGGCAACAAAGTTCAGGGCGACGATCCCGCCTAGGAGGTCGTCGTCACGGTCCGAAACATCGACGCTGGGCTTCTAAAACACGCGCTTTGGCCGACTTCATGCCCCCGTCACTGAGGCGCTCTATCCAGGCCCCACAGCAACGGAGGTCGCTATGCGGCGCACGGATCGACGGATTTCTCGATGGGCGGCGGCGGTCGGCCTGGCGGCCCTGATGGCCGGAAGCCAGCACGCCATGGCGGCCGAGGCTCTGCAGACCCTGGACGGCAAGCCGCCCCTCGTCATCGGCCATCGCGGCCTGCCGGGGCTCATGCCCGAGGAAACGGAGGCTTCCTACGAGATGGCGGCCGATCTCGGCACCGACGCTTTCGAGGAGGACCTGCACCTCACCAAGGATTGCATCCTGGTGGCCCGCCACAATCCATGGCTGAGCGACAACACCAACGTGGCCGAGGTGGCCAAGAGCAATCCAGAAGTGGCGTCGCGCAAGCGCACCGTGCCCGGCGTCAAGGTCAAGGTCTCCTGGCCCACGACCCCGACCTCGGGCCCCGCCGATTATCTGACGGACCTCACCGACCCCAAGGACCCGAAATCGGTGCTGAAGTCGCTCATCGTCGACGGCGAGGACCATACGGGCGACTGGTCCATCAACGATTTCACGATGGCCGAGCTGAAGCAGTGGTTTGGCGGCACCACCTATGATGCAGCGGCAGAGCGGCCAAAAATCTTCAACGGCAAATTCCCGATCCTGAGCTTTCAGGAGATCGTCGATCTCGCGAAGGCCAAGAGCCAGCAGCTCGGCCGCATCATTTCGGTCTATCCGGAAAGCAAGAACCCGACCTGGAACGACGAACAGGCCATCGCCAATGGCTGCGGCCAGCCCGGCAGCCATCCCCTCGAAGACGCGATGCTCAAGATCATCGAGCAGAACGGGCTGAACACGAAGGCGGCGCCGATTTTCGTGCAAAGCTTCGAGCCGAGCAGCCTGAAATATATGGTGGCGCACGGACTGAAGAGCAAAGTCGTTCAGTTGATCGATGGCTACGACTACGACTTCAAAAACGGCGGCGTGGTGTATGACGAGATCACCGACAGCCGCCCCTTCGACTGGACGGTTGCAGGCGACCCGCGCTGGTTCGACGCCATGCTGTCCCCCGAGGGCCTGGCCGAAATCAAAACCTATGCGGATGGCATCGGTCCGTGGAAGCCGCAGATCGTACCGCTGAAGATCGTGCCCTGGACCGACAAGAAGCCGGACGGCACTCCCTTCAAGGGATCAGCCCCGCAGGCCGCAACACAAGCGCCCACCAGCCTGATCGCGGATGCCCACAAGGCCGGGCTTTTCGTCCACGCCTTCACGTTCCGCAACGAGAAGAAATATCTCGCGGCCGACTACAAGGGCGACCCCCAGCAGGAATATCTGAAATTGTTCCGCCTGGGGCTCGACGGCGCATTCACGGATTATTCCAATGCGGCGGTGACGGCCCGGGCCACCTATCTGCGTGAAACCGCGCAATAAGGCCCTTCCCCTCCGGCGGACCCGGCCGCCCGTGAGCGGGCACCGGCATCGACGGCGCGCCGATGCGGCGAGAACCGCCTACTTGGCTTCCTCGGTCGTGACGCGGAAATCAACGAGGGTGTTCGGACCGAAGGTGAGCGTCAGCGGCACGTCGGCGGCATCTCTACCGCGGGCGATCAAGATCCTGCCGATCCGCGGATCGTTGTTGCGCGGATCGAAGGTGTGCCAACTCCCGCCCAGGAAAACCTCGATCCAGGCCGCGAAATCCTGCGGCGCATAGGGCGGCGGCAGGCCGATGTCACTGATATAGCCCGTGCAATAACGGGCCGGAATGTTCATGCAGCGGCAGAACGCGAGGGCCAGATGGGCGTAGTCGCGGCAAACCCCGAGCTTTTCGTTGTAGGCCTCGGCCGCCGTGCGGGTCGGACGCGAATGGGCGTAACCGAAGGTGATGTGATGGTGCACATAATCGCAGATGGCCTGCACGCGGGCCGCCCCGAGGGGTGTCGCGCCGAACAGGTTCCAGGCGATATCGGACAGCAGGTCGGTCTCGCAATACCGGCTGCCCAGCAGGAACACCAGCGTATCGGCGGGCAGATGTTCGATCGGGGTCTGGGTCGCGCCCGGATCGGTGACGTCCCATTGGCCGCTGTCGCGAACGACCGTCTCGGTCTTCAAGGTCAAGCGGCCCGCAGGCGCCAGGATGCGGTTGCACCAATTGCCGAAACCGTCCCGATAGCCTTCGACCGGAACCGAAGGTGTGGTGACGAGGTAGTCCGGCCGTTCGAGGTCCGACACCCGCGAATGGTGGACGTTGAGCGTCACGATCATCGGCGTGACTTGCGGAAGGTCGTAGGTCATGTCGCAGCCGACTAGTATCCGCATCATCGCTCCTAGGCGGATTCTGGCCCGCCAACCCACGCCTACACGATCGTTAACACAGGATTGTCGCGCCCGTCCTGCATCAAGCGCGCCTCGCCACGAGACTGTCGCGAGCGTCGCACCGCGGCAAAGGGGGGCTTCGCTCGACGGTGGAGTAGCGTAAGCTCTCCGGACGAGGCTTTCCCGAGGGTTTGCGATGTCGATCTTCCCACGTCGAGGGCTGGCGGCTCTCTGTCTTCTCGCGACAGCAGGTCTTCTCGCAACGGGAGGACTGCTCGCGACGGGAGGTCTTCTCGCAACGGGAGGCTTGGCCGAAACACTGGCGCTGCCCAGCAATCTGGTCGATCTAACATCCGAGCAGGGCGAGAACCTGCTGCGCGAGACGCAGCCGCTCGAAGCCTATTTTCCGATCAGCGTCGCCTTCGTGACGCAGAAGACCCAGGCCTATTGCGGTGTCGCCAGCATGGTGATGGTGCTCAACGCCATCGGGGCGCCCGCCCCCAGCAGTCCCGAATACCAGCCCTACAGGACGTTCACACAAGACAATCTGCTCGACGACGGCACCGACAAGATCCTCCCGCGCGAGGTCTTGGCGCGCCAGGGTATGACGCTCGATCAGCTCGGCCAACTCTTGAGCCTTCATCCCATCACGGTCGAGGTGCATCACGCGGCCGAGGGCGGGCTGGATGAATTCCGCAAGGCGGCACGCGACTACCTGGGCGCCAAGGATCGCTTCGTGGTGGTGAACTATCTGCGCAAGGCGCTCGGACAGGAGCGCGGCGGCCATATCTCACCCTTGGCGGCCTATGACGCGAAAGCCGATCGATTCCTCATTCTCGACGTCGCCCGCTACAAATATCCGCCCGTTTGGGTCACGGCATCCGATCTGTTCTTGGCCATGAACACGACCGATGCCGCCAACGACAACAAGACCCGCGGCTATGTGCTGATCGCCAAGAGCGGGGCTGCACCGGCCGGACCCGTGCCGTGATCGGCCACCGGTCGTTGACCTGCTCCCCGGTTCGATGACGCTGGACGGTGGCACGCGCGGCGAGTTAAGCTACAAAGCATCAAACCCGTGGGAGTGCGATCATGCGTCTGGTCACCCTTGTCGCCGTCTCGCTCCTGCTCGGCTGCAACGCCTCCGCTCGAGCGGCCGAGGCCATGTCGGTCACCAGCCCCGACATCAAGCCCGGCGCCACGATCGCCACCGAACAGGTCTTCAACAGTTTCGGCTGCACGGGTCAGAACAAGTCGCCGGCGCTCAGCTGGGATGGCGCGCCGGCGGGCACCAAGAGCTTCGCCATCATGGTCTACGATCCGGATGCCCCGACTGGCAGCGGGTTCTGGCACTGGATCGTCTACAACATCCCGCCCACCATCCACGCGCTGCCCAAGGACGCTGGCGCCGCTCACGCGCCGGCCCTGCCGGCCGGGAGCATTCAGAGCCGTACCGATTATGGCCAGATGGCCTATGGCGGTCCCTGCCCACCAAAGGGCGAGACCCACCACTATAACTTCATGGTTTTCGCGGTGGACACCGACAAGCTCGACGGCGATGAGAACACCTCGGCGGCCGTGATCGGCTTCCAATTGCATTTCCATAGCCTCGCCAAGGGCACGCTGGTCGGACTTTACGGCCGGTAGAAGGCGGCCGTGAGACTGGCGGAAACTCGGCAATCGGCCCTCGGGCCCTTATTGATCAACCCCGGCCCGCGCCTACGCTGCATTTGCCCCTAGTCTGAGGTATAGCCGTAACGTGCCTCTCCTGGACAACCCTGTACTTGCGGCAAGTGCATCACACTCGCGTATCGCTCCAACGCAGGCCTTCGAGAGCCATCATCAAACACCGAAAAGACTACCATCGTCCGCGTCCTCGTCACCTTGGGCACGACGGTTGCAAGTTGGAACTGATGCTATCGGCGTGACATCTCTATTTAGGAGAGACATCACTTCCCGACCAAGATTCCGGCTGAAACAGCGGCAATTACTAGGAAGAAGATCGAGCCGATCAATGACGTCAGCGCTGGACCGGCCTTGGCCAGCGAGTCTACAAGAGTTGCCATCGCCTTCGCGAACTCAGTCACTTCGGGGAGCGTCGGGACAGCAGCAGGTGCCAGATTTGCTGCCTTACTGTTAGTGGTGCTTACTGGGCCAGCAGTCGAGACGCGAGACATGCGGATTGCGTCAACAACGAAAATTAAAAATGATATGGCAGAAAATATCAATGCTGCTATCGAGACCCATTCTTTCATACAATCCTCCTTTGCAAAAAATTAAATTACGCTTTAGGGGTAGCATCCGTGCTTATATAATGTTGATTGCATTGCCTTTCCTTGCAATAAGTTGCAATCACATATCCAGCATTGTCGATAGAAGCATCTGATAGCTCCTTTTCAGCACAATTCTGGCAGTTCTTTGAATACTGAGAGCTAAATGAAGGCCTAGTACTAAAAACAGACGAGTATGGCTCGTAGAAATACGAGGCTAAATTGTCCATTGAATAAGGAACCCTAACGCCTTGCACAACGGTATACTCGGTCATCTTCGTTCTCCTACGGATTGGGTAGAAATCTCTGGAACTCGAGGCCAATGCGCCCGATGTCATGCCCTGCTTGCACTGAGGGAGCAGGTGTGGCGGCGTTCAGAACGGCCAAGCTCCGCTTAGAGCCTGGGATTACTGCGGGCCCCATCGTGATAAGGAGTTGGTCCTTGCGGTCGCGGTCGGCAGTCAGGAAAGCGCCCGACGTGTTGCCCGACACGTGTGTAAATTTGAATGACGGTGTCGCGCTTCCGCCGACATCGATATCAAAGGCGATTGTTGTCGAGACCTCTTTCAACGGCCCCCCGCCTATAAACGGATTTGATGTGGCTCCTGCGAGGGACGCGGGATACAGACCAGCGTTGAGGCTCTCCTCTATTCTCAAGCTACCTTCCAAACGCGGGGCACCCGGTGCCTCACAGTCCTTTGGGTAGATTTCCTGCTTAAGTTTCGCGAAGATCTCGTAGAAGGTGACGCTGACCACCCTCGTGGCAGTCTGATTGAAGTTTCCACCTAGGCCGAGTCCGACGGTCTGTGTGGCGGACCTGAAAACTGTGTCTGTTAATCCAAGCACAGGACCGATCAACGTCTTTTCGTTTATCGTCATGCTCAGTGTAACTTCAGCCGCCCAATCATCTAGCCATGGCACATTTCTATGTGACATTGAGTTGACCACCGCGTTGTGAAGTTCACACCTAATATGAAAGGTAACGTCATTTACAAAGACCCCAATCGCGTTCTCGTCGCGGGGATCGACGACGACGTCGGGAACAGTTGATCCACAGCCGGGCAATGACATACAGAGTAATGAAGCCACCAGAAATGCGCAGCGTTTTCTCATCCTTAAAATCTTTCTCTGACTTAAAATCCTTCTCTGAAAGCTAACATTTTATCAAAAACCCGAGGAGTGACAATCGTCAATCATTACGGATTGGGGAAACACGGTCGGAGTTGCTGATTTGCAACAAAATGTGTAGGTGCACCAGCTCTGGCGTCGCGTAGACCACACCGCACCCCCGAAGCCGATCAGAAACCTTCAATCTGCGTTAGGTGCTACTTCGTGTCCTGGTCAGGAGTAAGGTAAGCCTTGGGAAATGCGTGGACAGACATAGGTGACGAATCGTAGCGACCGTGGGTAACACTGTCCTGTATTGCAGGGAGGCGTTGATGCCGCAACGAGTGTTCGGTCATGGTCGACGGCTGCGGTTCGTCTGCCGGACTTATGGATGGCGAGGCGATGACGCAGGTCCATCGTGCCTTCGGCATCTCGCGTAAGACTGCCTGCAAGATCTTCTATCATCCGGTCGGGACAGGCATTCTCACCAATGTCTTAGGTACGAAATATTACCCATGTGTCCGGTCGGGACACTTCGCGATTGGCGTCCCGGAAGGGATTCGAACCCCTGACCTACGGTTTAGGAAACCGTTGCTCTATCCTGCTGAGCTACCGGGACGCGCGCGTTCGCTCTAGCATGCCGGGTCGCCGCAATGAAGAGGTTCCGTGCCGCCCCGCGTTGATCATGGGAATCGATGCAAGGGCACCTGCTTTGTGCACGCGCTGCGTGGTTTTGTCGCGTTTGTGGCGATCCTCGCGGCACCCGCAACCGAGGCCAAGATGCCCGCGGGGCCGCCGGTGCCATGCAGCCCGGAAGGCAGCGAAGCCGTTCGCATCGCCTCGGTGGGTGAGGATTTCACGCTGGGATTGTCGGACGGGCGCACGATCCTGCTGACGGGCATCGATCCCCTTCGGAATACGCCGGACCATCCCGCGCTGGCGACCGACGCGCGTGCCAAGCTCGAAGCCTGGCTGCGGGGACGCGACGTGCGGCTACGCGCCTTGGCGAGGGAACCGGACCGTTGGAACAGGTGGCCCGCCCTGGTGTTCGCCGACGCTTTCGCAAGCGCGCCGGAGCGCGCGGCCGTCGAACCGCAACAGCTTTCCGTTGCCCTGGCCATGGTGGATGCGGGGCTGGCGCGAGCCCGCCCCGCTCAAGGCAATGAATCCTGCTGGGCTGATCTCCTAAGGGCCGAACAGGCCGCGAGGCAGGCCGTGCTTGGCCTGTGGGCCGATCCGTATTATGCGATGCGGCAAGCGTCCGACAGAGACGGCTTGGCGGCCGCAATGGGCGCCATGACGGTCGTGCAAGGCCGGATCACGCGGCTCGGTCAGGGTCGAACCCGGCTTTATATGGGCCTGGGCGGGCCACAGGCCGATTTCAGCCTGAGTCTGGCGCGTCGGGATATGTTCATCTTGGCCGAGCTAGGATTGCGGGAAGATCAACTGGTGGGACTCACGGTTCGGGTCCGCGGCTATCTCGACGATCGCTTCGGCGCCGCGATGGACGTGACCAGCGCCGAGCAGATCGAGGTGTTGGACCCGGGACCCGCGAGCGGATTTGCGGGTTCGCCGAAGGGAGCTGGGCAGGACGGCCGGTGAACTTGGAGCACGGTTGGTTTAAATTGGATCGCTTCGCGATTCTAAACGATGAGCGAGTTTGCCCGTTCGGATGTAGAGCGGATCCGCGGCAGCCGACCCTCCTCGAGGCAGGATGCCGGACCGCAAGAGAGTTGGCTGGAATGGTGCTGGGCGGGCTACAGCGGAAGGCGGAACAAGGGCCGGCAAGCCATGCCGGTGCGCTTCGCGCTGCGGTGCTGGCCATGGCCCTCGCCACCACGCTCGACGGATGCGCCAGCCTCGACCAGAAGACCGTCGCCGAGGTGATGCCGGTTCCGGCCGCGGCTCCCCGGACCACGGGGGTCGACAGCCCCGCGGTGCGCGAACACAAGCAATTGGTCCATCTCTTCGGCGGCGAATATCACGCCGTTGCCGTTGAAAAACTACTCGACGACGTGCTGGTCAAGCTGGTGCCGGCCAGCGACATGCCCACCCTGAGCTACAAGCTCACGATTCTCAATTCGCCGATCGTCAACGCCTTCGCGCTCCCCTCCGGCCGCATCTATGTGACGCGCGGGCTCCTGGCGCTCGCCGACGACACGTCCGAGGTTGCGGCCGTGATGGCGCATGAAATCGCGCATGTCACGGCCCGGCATGCCTCGCAGCGCGCCGAACTCGAAAAGCGATCGGCGGTGATCAGTCAGGCCGCCAACGTCATCGAGGACACCGGGAAGAGCCGCAGTTTCCAGGCCTATGCGCAATTGAATCTGGCAAGCTTCTCACGACAGCAGGAACTCGAGGCCGATCAGATCGGCGTACGCACCATTGCGAAGGCCGGCTACGACCCCTATGCGGCGTCGCGCTTTCTGCAGTCGCTCGGTCGGTCCAGCGCCATGCGACAGAGCCTGTTCGGCCAAGGCACCGGCGATAAGCCCGACATGGCCTCGACCCATCCCTCGACGCCCGAGAGGGTCGAGCGCGCCATCGCCGAAGCGCGTCAGATCGGCGCCCCGGGCCTCGGCGAGGTGGGTCGCGAGCGCTTCCTGCAAGCCCTGGACGGGCTTCCTTTCGGCGACGACCCTGCGGAAGGATTCGTGCGCGGCACGCGTTTCGTGCATCCCAAGCTCGGCTTCGCGTTCACGGCACCAGACGGCTTCGTGTTGGAAAATTCGGCCCAGGCGGTCCTCGGCATCGCGGACGGCGGTCAGGAAGCATTGCGGCTCGATCGGGTCCATGTGGCGGCCGATACGACACTGCAGACCTATCTTGCGTCGGGTTGGATCGATGGACTGCAGCAGGGCACGGTTCAGACCATCGTGGTCAACGGTCTGCCGGCCGCGACCGCGACCGCCAAAGGGACGGACTGGTATTTTCGGCTTGCCGCCATCCGGTTCGGCGACGAGGTTTATCGTCTGATCTTCGCCACCAAGGCCTTGTCGGACGATGCGGACCGCAAGTTTCAGGCCTCCATCAACACGTTCAGGGCAATCACACCCGAGGAGGCTCGAGACGTCAGGCCAATGCGGCTCCAGACCGTCGTGGCCTCCGCGGCCGACTCGCCCGCCAGCCTCGCCGAGCGGATGAAGGTGCCGGATCGGCAGCTCGATCTTTTCCTCGTCCTCAATGGTCTCGAGGCGACCTCGACCTTGAAGCCCGGCGACCGCTACAAGATCGTGATCGACTAGCCGGCCGGGCTGGATCCCACTTTTTTGCCGCAGCGGGCCGAGGTCGCTTCCCGGCACCGGCGATGAACAAACCACGCCGTCCCGGCGTATCCATGGCAGCGTTCGGGAGAATCCTATGCTGCAGATGGCCGGTGTCAGGCGCCAGTTCGTCAAGGCCGCGATGGCGGCGAAATTCCTGGAAAGGGATGAAGAACGGGTCCTCGCCCAAAACTGGAAGGACCACGGCGACGAGGCCGCCCTGCACGAACTCGCGGCCGCCCATATGCGTCTGGTTATCGCGCTGGCGGCCAAGTTCCGGCATTACGGTCTTCCGCTGGCCGACCTCATTCAGGAAGGCCATGTCGGCCTGCTCGAGGCGGCGGCGCGCTTCGAACCCGAACGCGAGGTGCGCTTTTCCACCTACGCCACATGGTGGATTCGGGCCTCGATCCAGGACTACATCCTTCGCAATTGGTCGATCGTTCGGGGCGGCACCAGTTCGGCCCAAAAGGCCCTGTTTTTCAACCTGCGCCGGCTGCGCGCGAAGCTGTCGCAAAACCCGGCCGCGGGCGGCAATACCTCGATGTTCAACACGATTGCGCTCGCGATCGGGGTGTCGCCGGCCGATGTCGAATTGATGGATACGCGACTGTCAGGGTCGGACGTGTCGCTCAACGCGCCCATAACGGAGGGCGACTCGGGCCAGGCCGAGCGTGTAGACTTTCTGGTCGACGACAAGCCCCTGCCGGATGAAACCGTGGGCGACCGGATCGACGCCGATCGCCGGGTAACCTGGCTCAAGCAGGCGCTACTCGTCCTCTCCGAGCGGGAGTTGCGGATCGTGCGCGAGCGGCGGCTCGCCGAAGAATCCGCCACACTGGAGTCGCTCGGGGTTAGGCTCGGCATCTCCAAAGAGCGCGTCCGTCAGATCGAGAACCGCGCCATGGAGAAGCTGCGCAAGGCCTTGAGCGGTGTCGACACGGGGGGGCACGTGCAATTGGGCTGACGCCGACCAACGAGGCCTCAGCGCCCAAGCGGGCGCCGGCCGAGATCTTCGGCGAGTCGCACCAGGTAACCGTCAGGATCTTGCACCAGAAATTGGCGTTGACCTTGCTCGGCATGACCGACCCGATACCACTTCTCCTCACACGCCATGAAGAGCGGCCAGTTGGCTTGGCCAAGACGGTGCAGGACAGCGTCGACGCAAGCGACTTCGATCTGAAAGTTGATGCCTTGCCCAAGAGGAGCCTTGAGGCTCCCGGTCAGCCATTGCCTCGAGCCCTCGTCGCGCCGCTCGAGCATGAGTTGCGCCCCGTCGAGATCGAGATAAGCAAATCCCTCGTCGGTCCGTTCGTAGGCGATCACGAACCCCAGCAGATCGCACCAGAAGATCAGGCTCGCGTTGAGATTGCTGACGAGAAGCTCCGGTACGAGCTTGGCCCTATGTTGCATCGTGCCGTCGCTTTCTTGTCGCGCCTCGAAGGCGGAGAGCAAACGCTGATCCGGCCACATCCCGCGCGAGTGGCCAACCAAGCAACCAATTGCAACCGATCGTGTCGACATTCCGAACTGGCCGGTGTAAGAACCGCGCCTTAACTCAAAACAGCGCGCCGAAACGCTAGCGGGTCCACCCGCCTCGGCAAGGAGTCACTATGAACATCATCGAGACCCTCGAAAAAGAGGAAGTCGCTCGGCTCACAGCCGTCCGCGCGATCCCAGAGTTCCAGCCGGGCGACACGCTGATCGTGAACGTCAAGGTCAAGGAAGGCGAGCGCACCCGCGTCCAGGCCTATGAGGGCGTCTGCATCGCCCGCGCCAACAGCGGCCTCCACGAGAATTTCACCGTCCGCAAGATCTCTTATGGCGAGGGCGTCGAGCGCGTCTTCCCGATCTATTCGCCCAACATCGACAGCATCAAGGTGCTTAGACGCGGCAAGGTCCGCCGCGCCAAACTGTATTACCTGCGCGATCGCCGCGGGAAATCGGCCCGCATCGCTGAGCGGGTGGACCACACGGCAAAGACCAAGGCCAAGGCGAAAGCCGCTCCGGCCGCGGAATGATCTAAAAGCCCGCGCTCGCGTCACCACCCTCGTTGCAAGTCACGAGGGTCGTGGCGCCGACGCCTGCACTCGTGCCGGCGCGGCGGAATTTGGGACGGTTTCGACATGGACGCGACGAATACGGGAACCCCGCGCACGATCTACGACAAGATCTGGGACGACCATGTGGTCGACCAGCAGCCGGACGGCACCTGTCTCCTCTATATCGACCGTCACCTCGTCCATGAGGTGACGAGCCCGCAAGCCTTCGAGGGGCTGCGTTTGACCGGTCGCAGGGTCCACGCGCCGCATAAGACGCTGGCGGTGGTCGACCACAACGTCCAGACTACCGACAGGCGCGGCGGCATCCAGGATCCCGAAAGCCGGATGCAGGTGGAAACGCTCGCGGAGAACGCGCGCGAGTTCGGCATCGAATATTTCAACGAGCTCGATCCGCGTCAGGGCATCGTCCATATCATCGGGCCCGAACAGGGCTTTACCCTGCCCGGCACCACCATCGTGTGCGGCGACAGCCATACCTCGACCCATGGCGCCTTCGGGGCGCTGGCCCATGGCATCGGCACTTCCGAGGTCGAGCATGTGCTCGCCACCCAGACGCTGATCCAGGGCAAGGCCAAGAACATGCTGGTGCAGGTCGACGGCATACTACCGCCCGGCGTCACCGCCAAAGACATCATCCTCGCCATCATCGGCGAGATCGGCACCGCCGGCGGCACCGGCCATGTCATCGAATATGCGGGCGAGGCCATTCGCGCGCTGTCGATGGAAGGCCGCATGACGATCTGCAACATGTCGATCGAAGGCGGGGCTCGCGCCGGCCTCGTGGCGCCCGACGAGAAGACCTTCGCCTACCTAGAGGGCCGGCCAAAATCGCCCAAGGGCGAGACCTGGGATAAGGCGGTCGCCTATTGGCGCACGCTGCAGACCGATCCGGGCGCGCATTTCGACAAGATCGTCAAGCTCGATGCCGCCAGCCTGCCGCCGATCGTCTCCTGGGGCACCAGCCCGCAGGATGTGACCTCGGTCATGGGCAGCGTGCCGCGCCCCGAGGATGCCGAGACCGAGGACCAGCGCAACTCGATCGTCCGCGCGCTCGACTATATGGGGCTCAAGGGCGGCGAGCGGATCCAGGATCTGACGCTCGACCGCGTGTTCATCGGCTCCTGCACCAATGGACGCATCGAGGATCTGCGGGCGGTCGCCAAGATAGTGGAAGGCAAGCGCGTGGCCTCGACCGTGGACGCCATGATCGTGCCGGGCTCCGGTCTCGTCAAAATCCAGGCCGAGCAGGAAGGCCTCGACCGCATCTTCAAGGCTGCGGGTTTTGATTGGCGCGAGCCGGGCTGCTCGATGTGCCTGGCCATGAACCCGGACAAGCTGAACCCGGGCGAGCGCTGCGCCACGACCTCGAACCGCAATTTCGAGGGCCGCCAGGGATTTAGGGGCCGCAGCCACCTCGTCTCCCCCGCCATGGCGGCCGCCGCCGCGATCGCGGGCCATTTCGTGGACGTGCGGGAGCTGGCGTAAGCATACCGGCATGCGCCCGACGGACGCATCTGTCCGTCGGTGTTGGTCCTTACGTTCCCGGGGACCCTTCTCCCCTTGCGGGAGAAGGTGCCCGAAGGGCGGATGAGGGGTTGCAGTCGAGGGAAACCCCTCATCCGGCGCTGCGCGCCACCTTCTCCCGCAAGGGGAGAAGGGGCCGCGGCAAGTGACAAGCGCTGCCATGACGAGGATGCGAGGCTATGCCCTAAGCCGCCAAACTCTCGAACATCTTGAGCCCATCCGTCCCCCCCACCAACGGGTCGATCAGGTTTTCGGGATGGGGCATCAACCCGAGAACGTTGAACTTCTCCGAATAGATGCCCGCGATGTTGCGCTCGGAGCCGTTGGGGTTCGCCTGCCCGCCAATATCGCCCTCCGCGTCGCAATAGCGGAACGCGACCCGCCCCTCCCCTTCCAGCCGCTCCAGCGTCTCGGCATCGGCCGCATAGTTTCCCTCGCCATGCGCGACGCAGAATTTCGCCGCCTGCCCCTTGGCGAACCGCCGCGTGAACGCCGTGTCGTTGCGCTCGATCGTGACGTGCTGAAAATGGCAGAGGAAGCGCAGGTTCTTGTTGCGCACCAGCACGCCGGGCAGCAAGCCCGCCTCGCACGCGATCTGGAATCCGTTGCAGATGGCGAGCACCAGCCCGCCCCGGTCCGCGTGTCGGCGCACCGCCGCCATCACGGGCGCGCGTGCCGCGATGGCGCCGCAACGAAGATAGTCGCCATAGGAGAAGCCGCCCGGCAGCACCACAAGATCCGTGCCGTCCGGCAGTTCGGGGTCGCTATGCCAAACGATCGCAGGCTGCTGGCCCGAGGCTTTGTGCAGCGCGCGCGCGACATCGCGCTCCCGGTTGATGCCCGGAAACAGGATCACGGCCGCTTTCACGACAGCGAGCCTTCGACGATTTGGATGGCGTAATTCTCGATCACGGTATTGGCCAGGAGCTTGTCGCAGGCGGCGCGCAAGATCTCCTCCGCCTCGGCCCGGTCATGCGCCTCGAGCTCGATCTCGAACAATTTGCCCTGCCGCACGCTGCCGATCCCCAAAACCCCGAGCGAATGCAGCGCGCCCTCGATGGCCTTGCCCTGGGGGTCGAGAACGCCGGATTTGAGGGTGACGGAAACGCGGGCCAGCATGGGAAGCGACTCTCGATGGAAGCGTGATTGCTCGCTTAGCGCGATTTGGCGGCTGAGGGAACGCAAAGAAAGCTCGTGCCATCCTGGCCTCTACGCCCCGCGTCCCGCCCCCGAGGCGAAAAGACTTGTCACGCCCGCCGTCACGGCGTTTAGGTCCCGCGGGCACGAGGACCGCGACCGATGATGCTGGCCGACTATGATCTGGTGATTTTCGACTGCGACGGCGTGCTCGTCGACAGCGAACGGCTGGCCGTCCAGGCTTTTGTCCAGGTCCTCCAGGATTTCGGCGTCGGGGCGAGCGTCGACATGGTGGAGCGCTGTTTCGGCATGAAACAGAGCGATATCCTGCTTCGCGTGGCCGAGCAGACCGGCCAAGATATTCCGCTCGAATGTGCGGAGCATATTTGGCCCGTCACGCGCCAATATTTCGAGCGGGGACTGCAGCCCATGCCGGGGGTAGCGGCGTTCCTCGACAGACTGACGGACACCAAACGCTGCGTCGCCTCCTCCTCCAATCCCGAACGCATCGAGCTGAGCCTCAGCCTGACCGGGCTCGCGGCCTATTTCAGCGAGGCGGTCTACAGCTCCCATCAGGTCGCGCGCGGCAAGCCCGCCCCGGACCTTTTCCTTTTCGCGGCCGCCAGCATGGCGGTGGAACCCCGGCGCTGTCTCGTGATCGAGGATTCGATCTACGGCATTCAGGGTGCGGTCGCGGCCGGCATGACGGCAATCGGATTTTCGGGCGGTAGTCACATCCCCGACGGCCACGAGGACGAACTCAAGGCGGGCGGCGCCGTCGCTGTCGACGCCTCTTGGGAGGCCCTCGGCCGCCGCCTCCTTGGCTGACTGCTGGCGGCTTTCGCCGCGACCAAACGGCCTTGCGCCGATCGCGGCTTGCCTCACGGGCCGCCGGACGGCATGATCGACCCATGTCCTCCCCCTTCAAACCGCAATGGGATGCGTCGACGACCAGCGCCCTGGCGGCGCTGAACGAACGCTCGCGGGAGATCTTCAGGCAGATCGTCGACATCTATCTCGCGACGGGCGAGCCCGTGGGGTCACGCCATCTGTCGCGCCTGCTGCCCATGGCCTTGTCGCCAGCCTCGATCCGCAGCGTCATGCAGGACCTCGAACAACTGGGTCTCATCTATGCGCCGCACACCAGCGCGGGTCGACTGCCCACCCAGATCGGCTTGCGCTTCTTCGTCGACGCCTTGCTGGAATTGGGCGATGTCGGGGACGAGGAACGCCGGCACATCGAAACCCAGGTCAAGGCCGCCTCACAGTCGCGCACTTTCGAGGATGCGCTGGGCGAAGCCACGAGCCTGCTTTCGGGGCTGACGCGCGGCGCTGGCGTCGTGGTGACCAGTAAGCTCAATCACCAGCTCAAACATATCGAGTTCCTGCGGCTCGACCGCGACCGCGCACTGGCAATCCTGGTGGGCGAGGATGGCGGGGTTGAGAACCGGGTGATCGCGATCGAGCCGGGCCTGCCCGCCTCGGCCCTGACCGAGGCCTCGAACTACCTCAACGCCCGCATCCGTGGCCGCACGCTCGCCGGAGCCCGGGCCGAGATCGAGACCGAACGCCGCGCCGCCGAGACCGAGCTCGACGTTTTGACCGAGCGTCTGGTCGATTCGGGGCTCGCCACCTGGGCCGGACTGCAGCAGGGCGAAGCACGGCAGTTGATCGTGCGCGGGCAGGCCAACCTGCTCGAGGATCTCACGGCGCGAGACGATATCGAACGGATCAGGCTGCTGTTCGCCGATCTCGAAACCAAGACCGAGGTGATCGAGCTCCTGCACCGCGCCGAGGGCGGCGAAGGGGTGCGCATCTTCATCGGCTCCGAGAACAAGCTGTTCTCGCTGTCGGGCTCCTCGATGATCGCGGCGCCCTTCCGCGATGGTTCGCGCCGCATCGTGGGCGTCCTCGGCATCATCGGGCCGACCCGTCTCAATTATGCCCGCGTCGTGCCCATGGTGGATTTCACCGCACGCGTCGTCTCGCAGGTCGTGGGCGGCGGTTGAACGGCATCAGCAAGACAGAAGGTCGTCGTCAAAATGCTCCGCCCGCTCGCGATCACGCGTTCCGGTTTCGCGATGGTGCTGCTGGCGCTCGGCTTGGTGGCCATAGCGTTCGTGGTGCTCGTGGTCAGAACGCCCCTGAGAGGGGGGCCGGCGCCCTCGAGCATTGGCGGCCCGTTCGCGCTCATCGACCAGAACGGCGCCCGGGTCACGGATGCGGATTTTAAGGGCAAGCCGCTCATCGTCTTCTTCGGCTACACGCATTGCCCGGATGTGTGCCCGACGTTGCTGAGCGACATGACCGGAATGCTGAATGCACTTGGCAAGACCGAGCAGGTCTCGGCGCTGTTCATCACCGTGGATCCCGAACGTGACACCCCGCAGGTCCTGAAGGACTATCTGTCGAGTTTCGATCCACGCATCGTCGGGCTCACCGGCGATCCGGCCGCCATCCAGGCCGCGGAACATGCCTACCGGGTCTATGCCAAGAAAGTGCCCGACGCCAATGGCGTCGATTATTCCATGGACCACACGGCCGTGGTCTACGTGATGGACAAGGACGGCCGCTTCGTGAATGCGCTCAACCTGGAGCAATCCCCGCAGGCCGCCGCCGCCGAGTTCAAGAAGGACCTTTGAGCTGACGCATCAGGTGCAGGCTGCATCTGATTCACGTTCAGAAATCCCGTTCGATCATCGGGTGGTGCTGTGGATCTTGTCGGACACGGGCGGCCCGCACTTTCAATTGCTCCCGCACCCGCATTTCATCCTTAGTCATCATAGCCTCGGAATGCGCCGACAGAACCGGGATCTCAGCAGCCACCTGTTCGCCCGGCACCTTCGCGATATATCCCGCGGCTACGATCAGACCTGTTTGCTCGTCCCGCAGCGCGAACGCGAACGGCTTGTCGATCAGGACCTCTGAATCGGCACTTAAGGTTAGTTTGCTCGAAACTTCGAAACCGCTTCGTGTAATCGCTGCGACCTCCGCGCCCTGCTCGTCCAGCCGGAAATCCACGATCTGCTTGACCGTGGTGAGCTCGAAGGACAGATCGGAAAAGCCCGAAAATGGAGCCGCGAGATCCAGCCCCAAGGCCGCCAGCGCCGGCAGCAGGTCGTCGTCCGACTGAACGGAAAAGCGCGGCAGGTCCAAGACCATACGCGGCCCGCCCGGCGCAAATCCTAGTCCCGTCAGCCAAGCGAGATGGTCCCGAAACGCGTCCGCGGCGGCGGGTCGGTCCTTGGTGGTCAGGACGACCATCGAGAATCGTGCGCCCTGGAAGGGTAGGTCCACCGCGACGAAACCGTCGTCTTCGCGGAGCTCGAAGGCTCGAGGATAAGAGTGCATGAACTTGGCGCGAATACGCTGCCCATCCGCCTTCCGGAAGTCGGCGGGAGCCGTCGCGTCGGCATCGAAGTGGTTCCACCCGCCCTTGAAGTAGAGCGCGTTGAGAGCCACGAGCCCGATGCCGGCTTCCGGAACATTGGTCAGGGCGTGGTCGATCCTGCCGTGCGTGGCGCGGGCGCCCCACGCATTGATGCTCTGAACCATTTCGGCCGTATGCAGATCGCGGACCTCCGCATCGACACCGGCCGCACTCAAGCGATCCGATGCCGTTTTGCTGGGCGAAACGGCGCGGTCGAACACCAGCCGAGTGGCACTCGTGAGACCCCCTTCGCTGAGTCCTTTGGCGGTCAGCTCCAGCACGGTTTGCAGATCGCTCGATTCCTTCGGGCCTGGTTGCAGCTGCAAGGTCTTGCGGATCGCGGCATGCATGGTCTCGCCGGCGCCAAGGTCGATCGCGGCGAGCAGACCCGCTGCGCTGGCCGGCGAGACCATCACATTGTCGCCCGGCCTCGCGGTGCCGAGCTTGTCGATCAGCGCCTCAGTCAAACGCGACTGGCTGCCAAGAACACCCGCCCGTGTGGCCGCGTCCATATCTGTGGCCCAGGCTGTGGAGCACCCGGAGATCGTCAGGGCTAAACTCGTCAACCAAACCCGATTGAACTGTCCTGGCATGAGAACAAGCTCCTTGCGTGCCGAATCAATCTGAGTTTGTTTTCTGAATCGGCAATGATCAGACCTGCTCAATATGGGCTGATCGGAAAATACTTGAGATAGAGGTCCGCCGTCACACCCCGGGCCGCCAGCCGCGACAGCGCGTAATCGAGCGCCTGCTTGAGCACCGGCTGGCTCTTGCGCACCGCGATCCCGCTGCCCTCGCCAAAATAGCGGCTTTCCGTGAACGGGCCACCCACGAAGGCGCAGCACCGCGACGCCTCGGTGCCGTTCAGCCACAGCGCGGTCGCGATGCCATCCGCAAACATGAGGTCGATCGCCCCACCCTTCAACGCGACGCGCAGGGATTCCGGGTCCGTGTAGGTTTTGACGGTGGCGTTTGGGAAGAAGGCCTTGAGATAGGCCGCGTGGGCGGTTGCGTTCTGCACGCCGATGATCTGGCGACCAACCGTCTCGGGCAGCAGCACGGAACCCGGACCAGCGGCAAGACGCGCCGCAAAGCGCGCCGGCGTCTTCATCGTGGGGGTCGAAAAATCGACCTCGGCGCGGGTCTTGGCCGTGATGGCAAGGGAAGCCAGGATCGCGTCCCCGGCATCGGCCCTGAGGGCCGGCACCAGCGTGTCGAAGGCGCGCGCCTGGACCGAGCAGGCGATTGCGAGCTCGTCGCAGATGGCGCGGGCGAGATCGACATTGAAGCCGATGAGCGAGCCATCGGGCCCCATAAAATCGAAAGGCGGGTAATCGTCGGTGGTCAGAAAGCGAATGGTCCGGATGTTGCCGAGATCCGGCTTCTCGACATGGTGCTGCGGGTCCACGAAGTTCGGCGCGAACACGGGCTGATCGGAGATCGCAGTCTGCGCGGCCGCGAATTGCGCCACGCCGAACAGCAACGCCGCGACGGCACCGCCCCTCATCCAGTGTCGCGCAACGCCCATCCCGTCCAGCCTCGATTCCGGCCGGCTCCGGCTTGAGGCGGAGCCTGCGCTGGCGTTTACTGTCCTGGCTTCGTCCCTAGCGCGTTCGGGCCGCCATGACCAATCCTGGGCACATCGGCCAGCATAGGGGCTCCCCTGCTCTCCCGGACGAGATCGCGTTTCTGCTTCGGTTCGGCGTGGATGAGCGTGTCCTTCGGGCCGCTTCCGCGAACGCCCGCTCGAGCGGCATCACGGCCGACCGCGCGCTGCTCACCGAGGGCCACCTGTCGGCCCAGGTCTTCTACGAGTGTCTGGCCCGGCATCTCGGGGTGCCTTACATGCGCGACCCCCTGCCGGTGTGCAAAAGCGTTGGGCTCGAGCGGGCCAGCGAAGTCGAAATCCTGCCGCTCGCCGCCAATCCCGCCGGCCTGGAGTTCGCGCTCGCGCCGCGCGGCGAGACCCTCGCCACCTTGCTGCGCCAGTTCGCGGCGGAGGGCTCGGTCGGCGAAGCCCGCGTCGCGGTCACCACCCCGCAACGGCTCTCCGCCCTGGTGCGCCTCAGCCATCGCGGCGCCCTCGTGCGATACGCCAGCCATGCGCTGCCGGAGTGGAACCCCAACCTCTCGGCGCGGGCCGGTTGGCGCAAAGGTCAAATCCTGTTCGGCCTCGTGGCCGGCGTCACGCTCGCCCATGCGGCCTGGGCGGCACCCGGCAACACGCTCGTGGCCGTGAGTCTCGTCTTCTCGGTCATGTTCATGGCCATGGTGCTGGTCCGGCTTGCGGCCACGGCGTCGAGTTTTGAAGTCCCAATGCGGCCCGTGCCGCGAAGCCCGGATGACGCCTTGCCGGTCTATACCGTGGTGGCGCCGCTCTACCGCGAAGGCCGGGTCGTGCCGCGGCTCGTCTCGGCGCTAAGCTGGCTCGATTACCCACCCGGCAAGCTCGACATCAAATTTGTCGTGGAGGCCGGAGACCACGACACCATCGCGGCCCTGGAGCGCCAGCGCCTCCCCGACCGTTTCGAAATCCTGATCGCGCCCGCCGGCGTGCCACGGACCAAACCGCGCGCCCTCAACGTCGCGCTGCAATTCGCGACCGGCCGCTATCTCGTGGTGTTCGACGCCGAGGACGTGCCGGAACGGGGCCAGTTGCGCGCCGCAGTCGACGGCTTCGAGCGAGCCGACCCAAGCATCGAATGCCTGCAGGGCCGGCTCGCCATCGACAATCCGCACGACAGCTGGCTCGCGCGCGGTATTATGGCGCAACTGCCACAAGCGGAACAAGCCCTAGCTCCCTAGCTTGTGGGCATGAACGCCCTCTCCAATCAATACGCTCTCCATGCGATCCGCGAGCGCCGCGCTGAGCTAGCCGGGGAAGTCCGCGACCTCGAATCCAGGCTGCGTCATCTCCGCGAGTCCCTGGCTCATGTGGACGCCACGCTCCGCATGTTCGATCCCGACGCGGACCCCTCCAACATCCGCGCCAAGCGCCCCTTCAAGCGCGTCAAGCTGTTCGGAGCGGGAAAGCTCAACCGCATGATCCTCGGGGCTCTCAGGAAGGCTGAGAGGCCGCTGAGCACGCTAGAGGTTGTGGATGCCGTGGTGGCGGACATGGGCTTCGGCCCCGACGCCGCGAAGGGCATGAAAAACCGGGTGCGAGCGAACCTGCTCTATCTGGCGAAGGTGCGCGGGGCCGTGGTCAAGGATGGGGAGAGGCAGGGGGCGACGTGGCGGTTAGCCTAGCGTATGCCCCGATTTCACGATATTAGCAGAGGTGATCGGCGGGGCTGCAACCCCGCCTAGATCAACATTGTGACGAGCAACCGTCGTGAGCTTCACCGCTACACGAAACGGGATTTCTTGTCCATGATTCTCATTCTGAGAGATTGCGTTGAAGACCGAAGATTGGATTTTTTGGTTCGGAGCAACCCAGGCGCTCGGTGCAGCAATCTTCATTTTAATTGCGGCATACGGAGGGGTTAGGTCTATGTCCTTAGCCTTTCAGCGCTCGCAAGGTGGGGCAGCGCCATCAATCCCCAAGTGGTCTTACGTCCTTTTCGCAATTGGGCTTTTATTGTTTCCATCCTCGCTGTACTTCATGCATGAGTCAGGAAAGGTTCCTGGACCTCCCGGCCCCCAAGGCGAGCGCGGGCCTGCCGGACCTCCCGGTCAGACGAGTACGCTTGATCAAACAGAGATTAAGCAGATTAAATCTGACATCACGAATTTAAAGCTGCTCGTAAAACTTCAAGACTGCCAGTCATCACTGTCAATTCTTGATCAACGTCTTAAACAATTATCAGTTGAGGCCGAGGTAGAAGCATCAACTCCGCCAAATCTACCCTACTTGGGGCATAGAGGACTTTTTGACAATTTCCCCTCCGTCATCAAAGAAATTAAGGATAAAATATTGGTCTGCTCTTCAGGGGTAGCGACATTTACGATGATAGAACCGTCTGATGACCAGATGGACACACCTGTTAGTGGAGAACCCAAAGGGGATATAGACGCGTCGCGAAGATTCAGGAGGGTTTTTTACAACAATGCCCAAGCGAAAACTGCAATTGAAACCGCAAAGCAGGCATTTGTTGGTGAAGAAAGTCAATTAAGAACGAAAATTGCAAACTAGCTTACAACATGCCGCTGCCAGTAGCCCACGAAATCCGGGCTAGTCCGCTTGCTCATCGCCAAGCCCGCGAGCCGGTGAACCTGATCCCCGTTCGCCATGCGCCGGTTGTCCTCACGCCATGAAGCCTCTTGGGCGTAGCGGAGCAGGTACTGGCCTGCGATGTGGTGATGATGGCCAGCCTCGGCCCGGCGAAGGCGGCTGAAATACTCCTCAGCCATGTTGGTGCAAGCGCCTTCGAAGCTGTAGGCCTGCGAATGGTCGATCCGCTTCATCTCGAAAGCGGCGTGAAGGCCATCCCATGACGGGGACTCGTCGGCATGCACGACGGTGCCCTTGGCGATCCGGGCCTTGATGAAGGCCTGGGCTTGGCTCTCAGCCTTGAACACGGCCGGGACTGAGTTGCCGTTGCGCTCGCGAAGGATGACCACGACCTTGCGCTTGCCGCTCTGGTTTTGAAGGAAGCGGCGGTCCTTACGGTCCTCTTTCAGATTGGCAGGCTTCACATAGCCGCCGAAGTAGCCGCCATCGACCTCAGCGACCTTGCCTTCACCGCCGATGATCCGGCCCTTCATTTCCTCAGCCATGGCTTCACGGAGCTTATGGAGGAGCACGAAGGATGACTTGTAGGAGACGCCCAGGTCGCGTGACATGGCCAGAGCCGACTTGCCCTTGACCTCATTGCAGAAGATCGCGATTGCCGCGAGGTAGAGCCGCAGGGGCATCTTGTGCGAGGCGAACAGGGTTCCCGACGTGACCGTGAAGTCCCGCTTGCAGGCCTTGCAGCGGAAGCGGAGCGCACCGTTCGGGCGACGGCACTCATAGGCGTTCAGGCCACCGCATTCCGGGCAAACCGGAGCGCCATCGGTCGAGGCCCAACGCACTGAACGGAATGCCATCTCGGCTTGCTCGTCCGTCATGCGGAACACGAAAGCGAGGCTGAGCGTCTTGGCCTGGCGGGTGAGGAGGAAGTGCTGCGACATATTCGTGTCTCAAGTGACCCTGTAAGGTCATAAGTGACACGCTATGGGGTGCTTGGCAACAGATAAAAGGTCGGATATGACATTATCTAGTCGGAGGCGACATGATCATGGGCATAGCAGAGACCGAAGGTGAGCTGGCGGACCGCGCAGCTCGTTTCCTCAAGGCGGAGCTGAAACGAGCGAACGTCACCTATGAGGAGCTGGCGAAGCGGCTCAAGGATCATGGGCTTGTCGAGACACGGGATTCGGTTGCCGCGAAGCTCAAGCGCGGCACATTCGCCGCAACTTTCTTGCTGGCCTGTCTGGCGGCCCTAGAATTGGATGGCGTAAGGTTGGAGGACCTCTAGTCGGAGATCGCCCACAACAGCGGGGCGCCGATCAAAATCGTAGATGACAAAACCACCAAGGCAAACCCTACATTTTGCCTAGCCAAGGAGGGTCTGTTTTGTGGTCCAAAGAGCAACACGAAACCAAGGAGGCCGAGCGAGCTAAAAAGCGCGCCGATCGCTCTAAAAAGCCATGGTGGTGGCTTAGGCAAAGCGATCCAACGGCGCGATTTACCGCTTACTTGGCGATCTTCACTTTCTGCCTTTTGGTTGTCTCGTTCTTTCAATGGGCCTCGATCAATGCGGGTTCGGCCGACACTCACGACCTCGCTGTCGCCGCCAAAGACCAAGCGGTAGCTGCAAAGATAGCCGCCGAAGCAGCTAAGGTTCAAGCAGAGGCTGCCGGCATCTCTGCTAAAGTCGCCGAAAGTGTCGCCGCAGCTAATATAAGCATCAAATCTCTTTTCCACCAATCCATCTCCGATGAAAGCGGGAAGGTAATGGGTTGGAATATTGCGCCACGTTTTTTCAATACCGGAACTACCAATACGGTCGATTTGGTTATTGCTAACGCTACTCATGCATTCACGCCCGATGATATCAAGGGTTTTGACTTTCGGGTTCCGGAATACATTAAAATAAAGTCTAGGCCGCAAAACATCTCTGGGCAACAAGATGTGCGCGCTGCTACAACATTCTTCCCTATCGACGATATAATCAAAGTTAGAGATGGAAAATATCTTATAATCACTTGGGGCCAAGCTGCATTCAGCGACGTGTTCGGTCATAGGCATCTCTACGAATACTGCTTTAGCATAGAGCCGATCGGAAATGTAGAAATCGCGTCTGCGCAAAATGTATTCCAGTTTCGCGAATTTTCCGTTGGGAAACCCCCATGTTAAATTCTTTTCGATCAAAGGCGCCGCTTCGGTTAGTCGCGGCTCAAAAAAACCTAAAGAAAATGCCATAAAAGCGAGCGCATACCACGTCATAGCTCGCCCTCCCCAAAGCATGGGAGGACACGCGACGCCTTCGCGTCGCCTAGGCTCTGAGAGCTTGTGGCAGTTGCGCCATAATACCGCTCGCGCGGCTCGCGGCGCTCGAATATGCGGCGCTGTTCGACGTGATCAATCCCGGACTGGCCCGGCTGGGCCTGCCGATCGCGCTCGGCGGCACCTCGAACCATTTTAGGGTGGAGACGCTGCGGCGGCTCAACGGCTGGGACGCCTGGAACGTCACCGAGGATATCGACCTCGGCATCCGCCTGGCCCGCTTCGGCTATCGGGTCGGCATGCTGGCCTCCTCGACCCAAGAGGAAGCACCGCACACGCTCGGGGCCTGGCTGCGCCAGCGCCGCCGCTGGCAGAAGGGCTGGATGATCACGCTGCAGACCCACAGCCGGGACCCCGACCGCCTATTCGGCGACCTCGGGGCCACCGGCAGCCTAGTGGTGTTCGCGATCCTGTGCGGCACCATCGCGAGTTCGCTGTTCGGGCCGTTCTTCGTGGTCGGCCTGTTTTGCGATGCCGCCATGGGCGACCTCCTCACCCCCAAATCGCCCTGGGCGACGGCGGGCAGCGCCTTCGCGGAACTACTGGTCATGGCGGGTCTCGCGGGCCTGTTCTGGCCGCTGGCGCTCGGCATGCGCCGTCGGGACTTGGGCGAATTCGCGGTCAGCTTGGCCTTGATGCCCGCCTATCTGCTGCTGGTCGGCGTGGCGACCTGGCAGGCTCTGTTCGAAATGTTTTGGAACCCCTATGCCTGGGCCAAGACCGAGCACGGCACCGCGAAGCGGCGAAGGACGCCGGTGTAGGGATGTCGTTCCAAAGCCTTGTCGTCGTCCATCTGCGCAGAACCACCCGTTCCGGTCCAACTTGGCGAGCTGCCGCGTGAGAATGCCGCGACCATGGAGTCGCTTGGCACCGCCATGACGGCAACGCATCGGGTTTACGGGCGGCGGGAGGCGTCCCATGACGATATCGCGCAGCTTCGCCATGACCTCTCGGACTTTCGCTCGGAGATGCGCAAATCGCTTCTCAAGGTGGAAAGTGATCTCGTTTCGCTCGAAGGCCAGCACATTAGCCGCCAGGGCGAAACGCTGAACATCACACGGCGGATCGAGGAACTCCTCGAGGGGCGGCCACCCGGCAATTGACATAGGTTAAACGCGTTCAAGTCCGATCGCCGTTCCCGTCGCTTGCGGGGTATAAGACTTCTCGCTTGCCCGATGGCTCGCCGGACCGCTGATGCCCACCCAGAATCCCGAACCGCAGCTCGAACTCGATCTCGTCCGTTTCGCGGCCGAGGATCGTTCGACCGAATTCGCGCTCGACCTGTCGGGCGAGACGCTGTGGGCCAGCGCGGACGAGATCGCGGACCTGTTCCATGCCTCGACGGCGGCCGTGACAAAGCAGATCGCGGCCGTCTATGCGGACCGCGAACTCGACCCCGAAACCACCCGGCGCGTGATGGCGGCGCGGCGCCCGGATGGCAGCCGTGGGGCCTCGGTCGGGCACTACAATCTCGACCTGGTTCTCTCGGTCGGCTACCGGGTCAATTCGGTCAAGGCCACGGCCTTCCGGCAATGGGCGACCCGTCTGCTGCGAACGCTGGTGGCCGACGGCTTCGTGCTCGACGCCGCGCGTTTGGCGGCCGACCGGACCGCTCTTGACAGCCTTGCCGCAAAACTCCGCGCCATCCGGGCCGAGGAAAAGAACGTCTACGACAGCGTGCGCGGCTTCTTCGCGGCCGGTGCCGCAGATTTCGAGCCCGACAGCGCGGAGGCCCGGCGCTTCACCCTATTGCTCGAAGACAAATTCGTCTTCGCGGTCACGGGCAAGAGCCCGGCCGACCTCATCCTGGAGCGGGCCGATCACGATGCTGCCGCCATGGGGCTGAAAACCTTTACCGGCAACCTGCCCAGTATGGACGAGGCCCGCATCGCACAGAACTACCTCGACGCCCACGAACTCTTCGTCGTTCACATGCTGTGCGAGCAGTTTTTACTGCTGGTGCACGGCAAGGCGCTGCGGCACGAGCCCATGACCATGGCGGACCTCGTCGCGTCGCTCGATGGGCTGCTGCGGCTCAACGATTACCCCGTGCTGCCGAGCCGTAAGGATTTTCACGCCGCCCGCGCGATCCGCCATGCCCAGGCCGAATATGCGCGCTTCATCCTGGGGGCGAAAACCCGGGCGCAAGGCAAGCTGCGCCAAGCCTAATTCACGATTCATCCGGGGCCGCGCAGCGGAGCCCGGAACCCAGGAACATTATGGCGTCCCCCAGAGCGGCGTGCGCCTGGATTCCGGGTTCGCCTTCGGCGCCCCGGAATGACGGTGCCTGATCCTGCTCGGGTCAGTCTCGCCGCAGCGCTCGCTCAGTCGAAAGCCAGCTCCAGAAGCGCGCGATAATCGGTCTCGCCAGCCGGGCGCGGGTTGGTGGCGGTGGAATGGTCCGCCACGGCGGCGTGGGCGATGTCGGGCAACACCTCGCGCGGTACCCCCATGGCCGAAAGGCTCTTGGGCATGCCGATGCGGGCATTCAGCGCCAAAATGAAGGCCGGCAAATCGGCGCCCTCGGCAAGTCCAAGCACGCGGCGGATCGCGGCATATTTGTCGCCGACATGACCGTCGTTGAAGCGCAGCACGTGGGGCAGCAGCACCGCATTCAGCGTGCCGTGGTGGAGCGAGACGCGTTTGAGCCCGCCGAGCGGATGGCTCAGCGCATGGACGGCTCCGAGCCCCTTCTGGAACGTGAGCCCGCCTTCGAGCGCCGCCATCAGCATGGCGCGGCGCGCCTCCCTGTCCGCGCCGTCAGAGACGGCGCGCTCGATGGCATCGACGGCGCGACACAGCCCGTCGAGCGCGATCGCCTCGGCGGGCGGGTTGTCGCGAGGTGACAGGTAGGTCTCGATGCAATGCGTAATGGCATCCATCCCGGTCGCGGCCGTCAGCCCGGGCGGCAGGCCGAGCGTGAGGTCGGGGTCGCAGATGGCGCGCTTGGGGATGAGATGGGGCGAGATGAAGCCGAGCTTGCGGCCATCCTTCAGCGTGATCAGCGCCGCCCGCCCGACCTCGCTGCCGGTGCCGGCCGTGGTCGGAATGGCGATCACCGGCGCCACCGAGGCAGTGATCTTTGGGCCGCCGCCCGCGATGAAGGCATAACCCTCGAGCGGGCCGGGATGGCTGGCGAGCAGCGCGATCCCTTTGGCAAGATCAATGGGCGAGCCGCCCCCCAGCGCCACCAGGCCATCGCAGCCGTGGGCCTTGTACACGGCCAGTCCTGCCTCGACCGCTTGCTCGGTGGGGTTGGTGGGTGTGTCGGCAAAGACGGGCAGTTCCGCCGTGCCGCCGATCACCGCCCGCACCCGATCGACCAGGCCTGCCTTGACGAGCCCCTGATCGGCGACGATCAAGGGCGCACGGATGCCGAGGTCGCGGAGATCATCGGGCAACCCGGAGAGAGCGCCGAAGTCGAAACGGATGGTGGTCAGATAGCTGATCAACGACACGGAGGGCTCTCCCACTCGGGCTCGCTGGCCTCAACACTGCCCCGGGTGAGAACGGCAGTATCGCCTCGCGCGAATGGGTTCCGGATCACGATCGTCGCCCGCCACGCCGTTCGGCGCGAAGATCCATTTGAACGTCTCGCCCTGTTCGCGGCTGTCGCCCCAGTGACGCCATTCGTAGGGCGCTCTCACCCGGTCGTCGCCAAAAAACAGATCTTCGGCATCGCTCGGCCCCTGGTAGGTGGGCCTCGGCAGCGGATAAGGGCTGCGCGGCAGGTTGGGATTGTCGTAACTCTGCGCCTGCGCGACCGCGCCGCCGAGCAGGCCCAACGCGAGCAAGGCCGCGACGGCGCGACTGAGGATTTTCGTCTCGATCATCGGGCCTACTCCTTGAAACAGCAAAGCTTGGGCGGAACGGATTGGTTCCGGGCGCGCCGCGCGAGAAAGTCGCATTGCACCCTGCATAACATGGGATATCACTCGGCGGCGGTTATCGATCCTGCAGGTGCCCTTATGCCCGACCGGACTTGCTACGTCATCCGGGTTTACGATCGTGGCCAGCGCGGGCCCAAGCTCGTCGATACGGTTCCGGCCGCGGATGAAACCGCCTGCCTGAGCGCCGCTCGCGCGTTTGCCAAGGAACATGCCGGCGCGGTGGCGCTTTCGGTGGCGCATGATCCGGACGGGCAGCAGGTCACGACGGAGATCGCCCGCTACGGGACGCTGCGGCTGGGATGACCGGGGCGCCCGCGATGCCGCGCTGTCCTGCCTGACGGTCCGGGTTGCGACGCGATACCATCGCGTTCGATATTGCTCTAAAGCCTGAGGTTCATCGCATTTCGCGTATCGGACCATTGCCCCCTATGTCTGCCGTTTCCGCCGTTCTCGACCCAGACCTCCACACCGCCGTTCAGACCGCCAGCGCCTGGCCGTTCGAGGAGGCCAAGAAGCTGATCGCGCGGCTCGAGCGGACCGGGAAAACCGAGGTTTTGTTCGAAACCGGCTATGGCCCGTCGGGCCTGCCGCATATCGGCACCTTCGGGGAGGTGGCCCGCACCACCATGGTGCGCCATGCCTTCCGCATCCTCACGGGCGACACGATCCCGACCCGGCTCGTCGCGTTCTCCGACGACATGGACGGGCTGCGCAAGGTTCCGGACAACGTTCCCAACAGGGACATGCTGGCCAGCCACCTCGGCAAGCCGCTGACGCAGGTGCCCGACCCCTTCGGCACCCACGACAGCTTTGGCGCCCACAACAACGCGCGGCTGCGCGCCTTCCTCGATCAGTTCGGTTTCGACTACACGTTTCTCTCGGCCACCGAGGCCTATCGGTCGGGGCGCTTCGATGCCTCGCTTCGCCTGATGTTGGAGCGCTACGACGCCATCATGGCCATCATGCTGCCGAGTTTTCGGCAGGAACGCGCCGGGACCTATTCGCCCTTCCTGCCCATCCACCCGGAGACCGGCATCGTGATGCAGGTTCCGCTCGAGGGTCATGACGCCGTGGCGGGCACGATCTCCTGGCGCGATCCCGTCTCGAACACCCTCTTCGTCAGCCCCGTGACGGGTGGTCATTGCAAACTGCAGTGGAAGCCCGACTGGGCGATGCGCTGGCACGCGCTCGGGGTCGACTATGAGATGGCGGGGAAGGACCTCATCGATTCCGTCAAGCTCTCGGGCCAGATCTGCCGGGCGCTCGGCTCGGAGCCGCCCGAGGGGTTCAATTACGAATTGTTTTTGGACGAGAAGGGCCAAAAAATCTCGAAGTCCAAGGGCAACGGGCTCACCATCGACGACTGGCTCACCTATGCGGCGCCCGAGAGCCTGTCGCTCTACATGTTCGGCAAGCCCACCGCGGCCAAGCGCCTGTTTTTCGACGTGATCCCCCGCGCGGTCGACGACTATTTGAGCTTTCTCGACGCCTATCCCCGGCAGACCTGGAAGGAGCGGCTCGGCAATCCCGTCTGGCACATCCATGCGGGCTTCCCTCCCGCCCCCGAGCGGCTCACCCCGGAGGGTTCGAACGGCGGCGCCACCATCTCGTTCGCGATGCTGCTCAATCTGGTTGCGGTTGCCAACACCGAGGACCCGGCGGTGCTGTGGGGGTTTTTGCGCAACTACGCGCCGGACGTCTCGCCCGGCTCCCACCCCCGGCTCGATCGCTTGGTGGGCTATGCGGTGCGCTACTATCGCGACTTCGTGCGTCCCGCCAAGCGCTACCGGGCGGCCGACGAGGTCGAACGGACGGCGCTCCAAAACCTGTCGCGGATGCTGGGCGCGCTGCCGCCCGGCACCAGCGCCGAAGAGATCCAGACCGCGCTCTACGACGTCGCGCGCCCTATCCCGCGCTACCAGGATTTCAAGGCCAAGACCGCGACCCCGGAGCGACCCGGCGTTTCGAACGACTGGTTCAACATGCTCTATCAGGTGCTGCTCGGCGAGGAACGCGGGCCCCGCTTCGGCTCCTTTGCGGCCCTCTATGGCCTTCCGGAGACTCAGGCGCTGATCGCCAAGGCGCTCGACGGCACGCTGATGGCCGAGCACGAGGCATTTTTGCGGTCGCGTGCGGCTGCTGGCTGACCGGCAAGCGTGACCGCGACCGAGATCACGATCCCGTGCCGCGACGGGTATGCACTGAAAGGCCACCTTTGGGCGCCCGAAGGGGGCCAGAGGGCCGGCACGGTGATCATCAACCCGGCCACCGGCGTGCTGGCGCGCTACTATCAATATTACGCGCGCTTTCTCGCGGCCAACGGCTTTGCGGCCGTCACCTACGATTATCGCGGCATCGGGGCCTCGCGCCCGGCGCAGCTGCGGGGAAGCGGCATCCTTTGGAGCCATTGGGGCGAGCGTGATTTCGACGCCGTGGTGCGTTGGGTGCGGGAGCGCGATGCATACGGGCCGTTGCTCGTCGTGGGTCACAGCATCGGGGGTTTCCTGCCCGGCTTCGCGGTGAGCGCCGTGGAGATCGACCGCATGCTCACGGTCGGGGCGCAATACGCGTTTTTCGGCGACTACGCCTTGCGGCACCGCGCAAGGCTGCTGCTGAAGTGGCATCTCGCCATGCCGCTCCTCACCTTGGCCTGCGGCTATTTTCCCGGCCGGCGGCTCGGCTGGCTGGAGGACCTGCCGAAAGGGGTAGCCAACGAGTGGAGTTTTCGGGGCGCCGCCATGGAGCGCAGCTACCCGCGCCGCGAAAGGACCGATCTGCTGGCCAGATTCGCGGCCGTACGAGCCCCGATCCTCGCCATCGGGCTCAGCGACGACGACCTCGGCACCGAGGTAGCGATTGCCCGGGCGCTGGCCTATTATCGTGGCAGCAACCGTCGCCAGGTGATGCTGAAACCGGCCGATTTCGGATTTTCAGCCGTGGGCCACTTCGGGCCTTTCCACGCAAGGCACCAGGACGGCTTTTGGCGCGATACCCTCGCCTGGCTGCACGAGGGGCGCAATCCTTGGCCGGATCGCGTCGTGGACCGGCGCGAAGGCCGCGAATCCGCTTCAACGCCCGCTTTGCCCTGAGCCGAAACCTGAAGACGCCTCCAAGGGTCTTGGATTCCGCAGCGGGAACGACCACCTAACTGGCTTGCCGGTTGCAAATTTCGCCATCTCGTCTAGGACATCTCGCAACTGCGAGAGGCGCCTGCTGGCATTGGGCCGGTCCGGCTCGGCTCGACAGGCCGGCGTTCTCGCCCCGATTTCCCGGGTGCGCGTATTCCGTCGCGCGCCTTCTCGTTTTCAAGATCGACCCCCCATGAACCTGCGCAACATCGCCATCATCGCCCACGTCGACCACGGCAAGACGACCCTGGTGGACAAGCTCCTGCAGCAATCCGGCTCGTTCCGTGAAAACCAGCGCGTGGCCGAGCGGGTGATGGACTCCAACGATCTCGAAAAGGAACGCGGCATCACGATTCTCGCCAAGGCGACGTCGGTGGTGTGGCACGACACCCGGATCAACATCGTCGACACGCCCGGCCACGCCGATTTCGGCGGCGAGGTGGAGCGCATCCTGTCCATGGTGGATGGCGTCATCGTGTTGGTGGACGCCGCCGAGGGCCCGATGCCGCAGACCAAATTTGTGGTCGGCAAGGCGCTGAAGCTCGGCCTGCGCCCCATCGTGGCGATCAATAAGGTCGACCGGCCGGATGCCCGGGTGACGGAGGTGGTCAACGAGGTCTTCGACCTGTTCGCGGCGCTCGATGCCAGCGACGACCAGCTCGATTTTCCGATCCTTTACGGCTCCGGCAAGCATGGCTGGATGGCCGACGCACCGGACGGTCCACAAGACGGGATGGGTCCGCTTTTCGAACTCGTCCTCAAACACGTGCCGCCGCCGAAGATCGAGGATGGGGCCTTCCGCATGCTCGGGACCCTGCTCGAAGCCAATCCCTATCTGGGCCGCGTCATCACGGGTCGGGTCTTCGCGGGCTCCATCAAGCCGAACCAGCCCGTCAAGGTGCTCGACGCCGACGGCAAGGTCGTCGAGACCGGGCGGATTTCCAAGATCCTGGCGTTTCGCGGCATCGAACGAACCCCGATCGACATCGCCGAAGCGGGCGACATCGTGGCGGTGGCGGGGCTTACCAAGTTCAACGTGGCCGACACGGTCTGCGCCCCCGAAGTGACCGAGGCGCTGCATGCCCAGCCGATCGATCCGCCCACCCTGTCCATGACCTTCATGGTCAACGACAGCCCGCTTGCGGGGACGGAGGGCGACAAGGTGACGAGCCGCGTCATCCGCGACCGGCTCTACAAGGAAGCCGAGGGCAATGTCGCGCTGCAGATCTCGGATTCGCCGTTCACCGACTCCTATGTCGTGGCGGGCCGCGGCGAATTGCAGCTCGCGATCCTGATTGAAACCATGCGCCGCGAAGGTTTCGAGATCGGGGTCTCGCGTCCCCGGGTCGTGTTCCGCACCGACGAGGCGACGGGCGAGCGGCTCGAGCCCATCGAGGAGGTCGTGATCGACGTCGACGAGGGCCATTCGGGCGTCGTCGTGCAGAAGATGTCCGAGCGCAAGGCCGAGATGATCGAGATGCGGCCCTCGGGCGGTGATCGCTTGCGGTTGGTATTCCATGCCCCGACCCGTGGCCTGATCGGCTACCAGGGCGAACTCATGACCGACACCAAGGGCACGGCCATCATGAACCGGCTGTTCCATTCCTACGCGCCCTGGAAGGGCGAGATCACCGGCCGCCGTAACGGCGTGCTGCTCTCGACCGATTCGGGCGAGGCGGTCGCCTACGCGATGTGGAACCTCGAGGATCGCGGCCCGATGATGATCGAGCCGGGCTGGAAGGTCTACCAAGGTATGATCATCGGCGAGCATACCCGCGAGAACGACCTCGAGGTGAACGTGCTCAAGGGCAAGAAGCTCACCAACGTCCGCGCGGCCGGCAAGGACGAGGCGGTGCGGCTGACCCCGCCGATCCGCATGACGCTCGAGAAGGCGCTGGCCTATATCGAGGACGACGAATTGGTCGAGGTGACCCCGAAGTCGATCCGCCTGCGCAAGACCAAGCTCGATCCCAACGAGCGCAAGCGCGCGGAACGGTCAAAGGAAGGCGCTTTCGCCTAACGCACCGATCGCAAGTCAGCAGGCCGACGTTTTATCGGGATGGGATCGGGCCTCGATTCCGTCCCGATTTGCTCTGACCAGCTGCCAACTCGCGTCAGCGCACGTCCTGTTCCTCGGCCTGAAGAACGAGGTGTGAAATCGGGACCCGCAGCGACCATTGCAGTCCGGTGGGCGCAAAGGTCATCGTCGCGGTTCCATCGAGGGCCCGGGCCACGACCCGCTCCATGACCTTATGGCCAAAGCCCTGCCGCGAGGGCGGCAAGATGGGTCGTTCGCCGTATTCGTTCCAGACGATGTGAAGCCAGCGCGGGCCGGCGCTGTCCGCGTCGATCGACCACTCCAGCGAAACTTTGCCGTTTTGATCCGACAGGGCACCGAACTTCAACGCGTTGCTGGTCAGCTCGTTGAGGGCGAGACCGATGTTTTGTGCGGCTTCCGGGCGGATGAACACGGCCGGACCCGCGATCGTCACCCGGTCGCCATGCTGCTCCAAGACGGTCTGAAGATGACCTTTGGCGAGATCGCCGAGCGCCGCGCCGCGCCAGTCCTGCGCCGCGAGAAGTTCGTGCGAAAAGGAAAGCCCCCGCAGTCGTGAGGAGAAACGCAGTTCGAAATCTACCGCCGTCAGGCTGTCCTTGACGGTCTGACGCGCCATGGCCTGGATGATGGCGAGAAGGTTTTTGGAGCGGTGCGTCACTTCCCGCATCAGCATGTGGACCTGAGCGTCGTGCTGCCGAAGATCTGTGATGTCACGCGCCGTGCCCACGACCTCCCTGGACGCGGCAGATCCCACGCGCATGGATCGAACCGCAATCCAACGCTCGACCGCGTTGTCGAACCGCCGGACCCGGATCTCCAAATCCCCCTGCGAGGACGGCGGCTCCGGAGGGCGCTGAAGAAGAGCCGCGAACATTCCCGCGTGGTCGGGCGCTAGGGCGGCGAGGAACTCGTCCAGCGGCATCACCTCTCGGTCGACACCAATCTGGGCCATCACACGGCGATCGAAATGCAGCGCGCCTTCAGACTCGTCGAAGGTCCAGATCCCGGTGCCGGTCGCGCCCAACGCAAATTCGAGACGTTCCCTGTAGTCCATGGCCCCGTTCGCGTCATTGCGGTGAAGGTGCGTCGGTCGATCGCCTGCCGTTGTTCCGGCCTCGGATTCCGTCAATGCGGCATCCTTCGAAACGATCCCTGTCCCGCTAGCAACCACGCGGCACTCCTCGAACCGAGTTCTGACGAAGGCCGGAACTCAAACCTATTGACCTGCGGCAGCTCAGCCAATCGCATCCGCTTTCGACGGGCCCTTACGATACCCGAGCGGCCCGGTTGCCAGAAGGAGGTGATCCCACTGCCGTGACGCCGCCCAGCAAAGTGTCGGCATCTCCTTGATGTCGCAGTGGTGAACGGCGGATTATCGCTATTGTTCCACATGATAGCCGGTCTCATTCGGGGCCGGCTTCGCCGCGGTCCGCACCGCGGCGGCATTGCCGCTGTTGCTGCTTGCGCGGGGCGCAGCCCGGCAGTATCGGGGTTCTAGTTCCAGATCACGGCATGTGGTCGAATGGAGCTATGGGCCGTCACGTGACGCGGTGCATTGTGCCCTGCGCCCGAGCGCGCCCTCTCAGCAGGTTGGTATGAACGCCCCCGACCGGATCGAAGCTCAACCGCGTCCTCTGAACAAAGACGAGATTCGCGCCATCATCATCGGGCTCATGATGGCCATGCTGCTTGCCGCCCTCGACCAGACTATCGTGGCGACCGCCATGCCCACCATCGGCAGGGATCTTGGCGACATCCCAGACCTGCCCTGGATCGTGACCGCCTATCTGCTGGCCTCCACGGCCGTCACACCGCTGTATGGCAAGTTCAGCGACATCCATGGCCGCCGCATTGCCTTGCTGGTCGCCATCGTGATTTTCGTGGTCGGCTCGGCGGCCTGCGCGCTGGCGCCCAGCATGATCGCCCTCGCAATCGCGCGGGCGCTGCAGGGCGTCGGTGGCGGCGGCCTTATCTCGCTGTCACAGACCATCCTGGGCGACATTCTCGCGCCAAAAGAGCGGGCACGCTACCAAACCTATATCGCCAGCGTGTTCGTGGCCTCCTCGGTGGCCGGCCCGCTGCTCGGCGGTTTCTTGTCCCAACACCTCCACTGGTCGCTGATCTTCTGGATCAACCTGCCGATCGGCTTTGCGGCTTTTCTCATGACCAACGGGCGATTGCGTCTGCTGCCGCGGCACGAGCGGCCCCACAGGCTGGACTATCCTGGCGCCGCGATCCTGATCGCCGCCACCACCACCCTGCTCCTGGCCCTCAGTTGGGGCGGCGTTCGCTATGAATGGACCTCGACGCTGATCCTCGCCCTGCTCGGCGCTTCGGCGGCCTCCTGGGCCTTGTTCGTCATCCGGCTGAGAACCGCGCGCGAGCCGCTCATTCCCCTCGCTGTGCTCGGCGATCAGGTGGTCGCGACCGCGACCCTCGCGGCCTGTTTCGCGATGGGCACCTTCATCGGCCTCACCATCTACATCCCCATCTACCTCGAAGGCGTGCAGGGGCTGACGGCCAGCCAATCGGGCGTGGCCCTCGTGCCGCTGATGATCGGCACCGTGACGGGCGCCACGGTGTCGGGCCGCTCGATGATGTACTTTAAGCAATACAAACGCCTGCCCCTGGTCGGAATGACGGTCGGCGTGGTCGCCTGCGCGATTTTGGCGCTCGGCGCGCTGAGCCTGCCCTTTGCGGTTCTGGAGCTCGCCATGTTCCTCATCAGCGTCGGTCTGGGAACGGTTCTACCGCTCTCCACCATCGTGATTCAGAACGCCGTGGCGCGTCATCAGCTCGGAACCGCCACCGCGACCATGAACTTCTTCCGCTCCCTCGGCGGTGCCCTGATCGTCGCGGTCTTCGGCACCATCGTGGTGGGGGGCGGGGCGGCCAGCGGCACGCGATTGGAGACCGGCAGACTTAACGGCGACGAAGTTCTTCAACTCGCGCATACCTACCAATGGGTCTTCGGGGCCGCAGATGTCGGCCTGCTGATGGCCCTGTTGTTTCTGGCCGTGATGCAACAGCGGCCGCTGCGCGACAGGCGCAACGAGCCTGCTGCTGAGCAACCCGTCGCGATCGTCGAATAGCGTCAAAACATCCGGCCGCCGTTCGGCACCAGCTGGCTCGGCCCGATCAGCACCACTTCGCCGTCCTGATCGGGAAAGCCGAGCGTCAGCACCTCCGACATGAACGGACCGATCTGGCGGGGTGGAAAATTCACCACCGCCGCGACCTGGCGCCCCACCAGCGTGTCGGGCGCATAATACCGGGTGATCTGGGCGGAGGATTTCTTGATCCCGATGTCGCCGCCGAAATCGATCTGCAGCCTGAGGGCAGGCTTGCGGGCCTGCGGAAACGGCTCGGCGCTGACCACCGTGCCGACCCGGATGTCGACGGTCAGGAAGTCATCGTAGCTGATCGCGCCCGCTGGCGTGTTCGGAACCGCCATGCCGTTCAGATAGCCGGATCGACAGGATCGAGATCATCATCCTGGCGATGCCGTTGCGAGCCGGACCGCCGGTCACGATCGCGCATGCGACGGCGCGTGTCCATCACGGCCCGCCCCAGCAGACGCAAGGGGGACGCCAACCGGTCGAGATCGTCCACGCGGGCGCTCAACGTGGCGCCCCGCTTCAGTTCCCGATCGAGCGCCGCCATGGTGCGGGCGAGGCCTGGCTCATTGTCGTCAAACCAGACGTTGAGCACACGGGCCCAGGCGATCACGAGGCCCTGCAGCTTGATGGCCCCCGTCGCGCCCTCCGACTCGATTCCCGCCGCGGCCAGCATGAAACGCATGGAATTAAGCGCCACCTGGTTGAGCGCAGCCGCGGCGAGCGCGTCGCCCCGCACCCACTCGGCCACGCTCTCAAGGCCAAGCCGGTAGGGCGCCATCGCGTCGAGCCGACGCATCAGAACGTCGAACAACCGCTCCTTGGGGGACTCCTCGTCGAGATCGGACGTGGTGCCGTCCAGCACGAGACGGTCGATCTTGCGCGAAAAGCCTGCCAGGACGGCGCCCTTGGACGGAAAAGCGTCGCGAAACTCCGCCAGCGACAATCCCGCCCGCGCCGCGATATCGGTGATGCCGAAATCGCTCCAATCCCGCTCGGCCGCGAGTTCCATCACGGCTTCGATGACGCGATCCTTAGCGTTCGGCGCCGCGGCCTTTGGTTCCGAGGTGTCCTTCTCGAGATGCCGCGGCCCGGACCCTTCGCGCGGAAAAGCATCATTCACGTCAACCATGGCCGTTCCTCCGCAGATTTCCGACCTATTTAGGCGAGAGCGAACCATTTGGCCAACCGGCATAGCGCCGCTGCGCCGAAGCGGGCCAGAGGTCCAAATGGCCTAGGGCGGCTGGTCAGCCCGCGAGCTCTTCCGCACGGTCTCGGGCGGCCGTCACGGCTGCGATCATCAGCACCTTTAGCGCGTCGCCCGCCTGCAGCACCTGCAAGGCCGCCGCGGTGGTGCCGGCCGGCGAGGTCACGTTGCGTCGCAGTTCGTCGGCTCCGACATCCGGCTCGGCTACCATCAGGGCTCCGGCGCCCTCGACGGTGGCCCGAGCGAAGCGGACCGCCAGTTCGGGCTCGAGCCCCACGGCGCGAGCCGCCTCGGCGAGGCACTCGGTCAGGAAGAAGACATAGGCCGGGCCCGATCCCGACACCGCCGTCACCGCATCGATGAGGACCTCCCGATCGAGCCACTCGACCCGTCCCACACAGGCCAGCAGGGCGTGTGTCATCGCCCGCTGCGCGTCGCTGACCTGCGCGTTGGCGAAGGCACCGGTTATGCCGCGGCCAACCGCTGCGGGCGTGTTGGGCATGGCGCGCACGACGGCATGCACCGGAAGTTGCGCCGCAATGTCGGCCACCGTCTTGCCGGCCATGATGGAAACCACCACGGTCCGCTGGAACCGCATGGCCGCGAACGCCGGCGCCATGTCGGCCAGCATCTGCGGCTTGACCGCAATGACGAAAACATCGGGCGCGACGAGGGTGGCCGGAGCCGGGTTGAGATCGAAGCCGTATTGTTGCGCCAGCCGGTGAAGATCATCGGACGGGCGCGGCTCGAGAACCACGATGCCGCTCGGCGCAAGGCCCTTGTCGAGCCAGCCCTTGAGGAGCGCGCCGCCCATCTTGCCGGCCCCGGCAAGCACCACGCTTCCCGGCAGCGGGCTCACGCCTCGCCCACGGTCTCGAACATGGCGCTGTCGAGGGCTTCCCGAGCCGTCTTGCCGGCCCAGAGCACGAATTGGAACGCCTGGTAATAGCGGTCGCAGGTTTCCACCGCCATTTTCAGGATGGCCTCGCACTGGCGGCCGTCCGGATCGGCGCCGCCGGACATCAGCAGGGAATGCCGGAACATGACGACATTCTCACCATTCCACAGGTCGAAATGTCCGATCCAGAGATGCTCGTTGACCAGAGCCACCAAGGCGAGGATCGCGGTCCTGCGACGCTCGGGCACCTTGATGTCGAACGCGCAGCCGACATGCAGCGCCTCGAGATCCGACAGCCAGGTGAAGGCGACGTGGTAGTCCGAATAGCTGCCCTGAACCGAAATGGAGATCTCGTCTTCATCGTCGCGATCGAACGCCCAGTCGTGAAACGAGGCAATCCGTTCGACGACGTCGACAGGATGCTCGGCACGATTTGCCTCGATGGGGAGAAGTGACATGCGAGATCCTCTGCATGCGGAAAAACGCCGCTAGCCGTGGTCGCTGATCCCGAATCGTTGACACGCGAAGTCTTCCACTCCTTCGACGGCGCAACACCCTCGAATCAGCCGCAGACCACTTTAGCGCCACCGAACCGCAAATCGCACGGCCTCGGAACGACCGTCGCGTATTCGTCTGAATCGGTAAAGAGTCAGGCTGGGATGTCCACAGAATCGAACCGACCCGGTCGATCAAATGGGTCGCGGCCACATGTCGCCGATTGTAAGCGGCCCCCCAGGAACCAGCCCCGCTGGCGGGCGTTGACGAACCGCGTGAGTGGCGGATGCTCTCCCCTCCCATCCGTCGGCTCCGCACAAGAACCCGCAACGGCAGCCCCTGGCCGTTGCGGGTTTTTGCTTTTCCACGACCGGCTCAGGGAGGAACTGCGGGCCAACTCAAGCGTTGCAATTGCGCCCGCAAGCTTGGAGTGCAATGCGTCCAAAGCGGCCGTCCATGAGAGCCGAGCGAGCGACAGGGGAAAACCATGGCCGATCGATCCTTTGAGAAACTAGCCCGCGAATTGAGCTCCGATTTTTCGGCGCTCCGCCAGGATGTCAGCCGGCTGACGAGCCTCATCGCCGATCTCGCGGGCGAACAGGCCGACCACAGCCAGACCCGTTTTGCCAACGCGATGGGCCAAGCCAGGGGCCGGGTCTCGCAAACCGTCGATCAGGCCCGGGACAAGTGGTCCAGCACGGCGGATCGGTTCGCAAGCCAAGCCAGCGACGTCACGGATCGGGTCCGTGGCGCGGGCGCGGAAATCGAAGCACGGGTCGAGCGCAATCCGCTCACCGCCGTGATGATCGCGATCGTCGGCGGCCTCCTGATCGGCGCCATGAGCCGTTCCCGCCGATGAACAATCCCCTGGCGCGATTGCTGGCGCAGGCCGAAATCAATCTCGGCGACGTCATCCGGCGGGCGGTTGACAGCGCGGCCGCACCCATCAAGGCGAAGAGCCAGGAACTCGTCGACGATGCGCTTGGAACCGTCACCACGACGGCGCGCAACCTCGCCGTCAAGGCGGCCCTAGCCTTGCTGGCAGGCCTGCTCTTCCTGGCTGGCCTCGCTTTCGCCTTGGCGGCCTTGTTCCGCTACCTCGAAGGGCTCACCGGGCCGATCTGGGCCTCGTTGATCATGGCGGGCATCTTCATCGTCCTAGCCGTCCTGGCCGCGGTCGCCATGGCGGCCTGGCCGGTCAAGCCAAAGGCCAAAATCAACCCACCGCAAACGGATCTCGACGCTCAACGCGCGAGGCTCACCATGGGAGAGGCGATGCGTTCGGCGTCGCAACGGCCGACGGCGAGCGACCCCGACGTCCGCCCCGATCTTTCCTCGCCGCCCACCACCGAGCAGACGCTGAACTCGGGGTTGGAGGCCGTCGTGGTGGCGCTCGGGGAGGCGGGATTCACCCGCGAACAGGCGGGTCTGCGAGCCGGCCTGACCATCGCCCAGCAGCTTCGCCCGATGCAGGTGGTTTCTCTGGCGCTGCTCGGCGGTTTTCTCGCGGGCGCCAGGATGAAGCCGCCCAGGCGCAGGAAGGTTCGCCGCTAGCGAAACGCGCGCCTCTCAGGCCCGCGCTTGCGTGGTTTGCGCATCCTTGCGACGCGCGATCCGATTGAAGAACAGCACCTGGCTGATCACCGCGCGAAGCTGTTCGACGCTGAACGGCTTTGCGATCAGGAAGGCGGGCTCGGGCGGCGCGCCGGTCAGGAATCGCTCCGGATAAGCCGTGATGAAGATCACCGGAACTTCGAGCAACCCAAGAATTTCGTTCACGGCCTCGAGCCCGGAACTCCCGTCGGCGAGCTGAATGTCGGCCAGGATCAAGCCGGGCCGATGTTCCTCGATGGCGGACAGTGCCTCCCGATGCGTGCGGGCCACATCCACGACACGATGGCCCAAATCCTCGACCACGTTCTGCAGGTCGAGCGCGATCAATGGCTCGTCCTCGATGATCAGCACGTCGGTCGAGATCTGCTCCGCGATCTCGAGGTTGGCTTTTTCGAGCAGGCCTTTGACCTCGGCGACCGAGGTATTCATAGTCCGCGCGACCTCGTTGACCTCGAAACCCTCTACGGCATTCAGCAGCAAGGCGACCCGCGGCCTGAGCGAAATCGCTTCGAGCCGGCGCGCGACGCCGATCTCGTCGGAACTTGCGCCGCCCTCGGTCTTGCCGTTGACGGCAACGGATCCCCAGAGCGCCAGAAACAACTTGTATAGATTGCACCGAATGTCGACGCCGTCCGAGAAACTGGAGGGATCCGCGACGATCGCTTCCAGAGTTTCGACCACGTAAGCGTCGCCTCCCCGCTGACTCCCGGTGAGCGCACGCGCAAACCGCCGCAGGTGTGGCAGATGAGGAGCAATGGCCTGCGAAATCGACATTCGACGTTCCTGATTGTGATTGTCTACGTCAAAACAAGCTATAACGCGGCAGACTAAAAAAAGTTCCCAATCACGGAACCCATGTTTCCGGCGCGCGTTCAACTCGTTGTGGGTCGGAGTGTCGACAGCCTTGTGGTCGTCGGTCGATGTGGTCACACTATTTGATTGGCTGATGTGGAGCAAGCCGGCTCCTGGTTGACGGCGCGGAGAAGCGATGATGGCTGGAACGAATCGAGATCAGGATTCGTCTGACGCGGCGGCGGCGTTGGGCGAGGAGCCTGATTCCGAGTCGACTGGTCTTCCGCCCGAGGTGACCGGACATGGAAACAGTACCGTCACGGCGGCATCCTCGGACATTCAATCCTACATCGCGTCGCAACTGCGTGCTGTTTTCGAAAACGTCGCAAAGCAACCGATACCCGATCGTTTCCTCGACCTGATGAAGCAGCTCGACTGAAGGGCGGGCCGCCCGCGCCCGCAACGAGGGCGGGGCCGAAGCGGTAGGCGCTCAGCGCATATCACCAAAACACGCCTGCGTGATCGCGGCCAACCGCTGCCGATGCTCCGGGGCTGCCGGGCTGAGGCGAAGGCCCGAGTCTACTCCTTCCGCCTCGATCCGCATTCGCGTGCAGTGGCAGGTTCCGGCGCAGAGCTTGTCGTCGGCGCCGGTCTGCAGACAATCCGTCCGGCATTCGCGCTCGAAACTATGCGACCAGGCGAGATCGCGGCCCGGTGGCGGACCGCCCAGGGTCAGCGCGATCAGCCAAATGGCCGGGAAAAGCACGGCCTGGTGGGTGAGATAAAGCATGAGGCTGTGCCGGCCGGCCCAGCGCAGTGCACTCGCGGCTTTGTTGGGCTGTCTCCGGGTGACGAGCCATTGATCCGGGGTGAGCCGCCCGATCGCGACCCCGAGTAGGATGAACCCGGCCCAAGGAAACAGGGGACGGTAGTCTAGCGTGGCGGGAAGCCGTGACCCGAGCCCCAGCCAGCCCGAAGCCGCGGTCTGGAGGCTCCCCGGAAGCGGCAGCAGGGGTGCCGCAAAAACCGCAGCAAGAGTGACGCCCAGGATCGGCAATCGCGCCCGCAACAACGGCCACGCGAGGGCCCCGCCGACCGCGAGACAGTGCAGAATGCCGAAATAGATCGTCATACCCGGGACAACCAGCCAGGTCGCGAGGGTGACGCCCATCGCGGTCGCGAGCAGCAGGCCCAATCGCCGGAAAACACCACCGCGCGTCGCGCCGCGCCGCTGCGCCAGAATCAGGCTGAGGCCCGACAAGGCGAGGAACATGGCCGCAACCACGTTGCCGAACAGCTGCCAACCGGGTCCGACCCCCAGTCCGGGCGTCAATTCGAACCAGGCCATGTCCCACCGCGCGTGAAACACCGCCATGCCGACCAGGGCCGCACCTCGGCTGAGATCGACGAGTGCGACGCGCCCCTCGGCCCTCTTCGAGGCCGGCCCGGGCGTCTCGAGGTCAAGGTCCGGTCCTGTCGATCCCTTGGCCAAAGGTCCTCACCTCGCTCGCGACGTCCGTTCACGCATCGCAAAGCGATTCCGTTTAGCGTGTTCTCGCTGTAGCCTCAAAGGCTGCCTGTGGCCGCGGCGACATGGCAATGGGCGCGACGGGGCGATAGGCTGAGGCGGATGGCACCGAACGGAACCGATAGCAAACTGCCTCCGATGAGCGACGCGGCCCGGCGCCGTGAGGCCGAGCGTGCGGCATTGCGCGAAGTGCGCTTGGCCGAAGCGTTGCGCAGCAACCTAAAGCGGCGCAAGGAGCAGGCTCGGGGCCGCACGGCTTCGGAGCCAAACCCCGACGACCCATCCGGGCCTGCGGACACTTAAGCGAGGAACAATGGACCGAATTCGCATCTTGGGCGGTCAGGACCTGAACGGCACCATCCAGATCTCCGGCGCCAAGAACGCCGCGCTTCCGCTGATGATCGCGAGCTTGCTGACCGACGAGGCGCTGACGCTGGAGAACCTGCCCCGGCTGGCCGACGTCAGCCTGCTGGTTCGCATCCTTGGCAACCACGGGGTGGATTATTCCATCAATGGCAAGCGGCCGGGCGAGCCTTCTATTGCGGGCCAGACCGTGCATCTGCGCGCGGAGCGGATCGTCGATACCACCGCGCCCTATGATCTCGTGTCCAAGATGCGCGCAAGTTTCTGGGTCGTGGCGCCGTTGCTTGCCCGCATGGGTCAGGCGCGCGTGTCGCTGCCCGGCGGCTGCGCGATCGGAACCCGCCCCGTCGACCTTCTCCTCATGGTGCTGGAACGGCTCGGCGCGCAGGTCGAGATCGAGGCTGGCTATGTGATCGCCAAAGCCCCGCACGGCCTGCGCGGCGCCGAGATCGACTTTCCCAAGGTCACGGTCGGGGGAACTCACACGGCCTTGATGGCGGCCGTTCTGGCCAAGGGCCACACCGTAATCCACAACGCCGCGCGAGAACCCGAGGTCGCCGACCTGGCGGCGTGCCTGATTAAGATGGGGGCCCGCATCAAGGGCGCCGGGCAATCCACCATCGAAATCGAGGGCGTCGCCCGGCTCGGGGGGGCGCGCCACACCGTGCTTCCGGACCGGATCGAGACGGGCACCTATGCCATGGCGGTGGCCATGACGGGGGGCGACGTCATGCTCGAAGGCGCCCGCCCCGAGCTCTTGCAAGGCGCCCTCGATGTCTTGACCGAGGCGGGCGTCCGCATCTTGCCCACCAACGAGGGCATCCGGGTCCAGCGCAATGGCGCAGGAATCTCGCCCGTCGACATCACGACCGAGCCGTTTCCGGGCTTCCCGACCGATCTGCAGGCCCAGTTCATGGCCCTCATGACGAAAGCCCAGGGATCGTCGCTAATCCGCGAGACGATCTTCGAGAACCGCTTCATGCATGTCGGGGAACTGGCGCGCTTGGGGGCGCGGATCAGGCTCGATGGCGATTCGGCGATCGTGGATGGCGTCGACAAGCTGTGGGGTGCCCCGGTCATGGCGACCGATCTACGGGCCTCGGTGTCGCTCGTGATCGCGGCGCTTGCGGCCGAGGGGGAGACCATGGTGAACCGCGTTTATCATCTCGATCGCGGCTTCGAACATCTGGAACAAAAACTGGGCCAATGTGGCGCTCAGATCGAACGCCTGGCAAACCCCGGCTGACCATCAGCAAAACGGCGCCGCTTGCGCGACGCCGTTCGATTAGGGGGCACAGCCGCGATGGCGCGCTGATTACATGCCGTTGTGACGCATCATCATACGGTGATGCATGCGGTGCCTCATCATGTCGTGGTGCATCATGTGATGCATCATCATACGATGCTGCATGTGACGGTGCATCATCATGCGGTCCTGGGCGGAAGCCGGACCGACCGCCGAGACGGCAAGGAGGGCTGTGACGCCGAGAGCGGCAAGAAGACGGGTCAAACGCATAGGGTTTCTCCCTGATGCGCGAGCATAACTGCCGAAGGCCGTTGAACTGCGTCGCGCGGAAGTTCATTCACATCCGGCAAAGCCGTTCGCGCGAACGAGACGACAACGGGCGATGGCGCATATGGTTCGGCGGCCTCGGCCAAAAAACCTATCAAAAAGCAGTGTGGGGACAGTCCGGATGACAACTGACAGACAGGAAGCGCGCGCGGACCCCACGACGGAAGACCTTCGGCTCGCCGTGGTGGACACCGAGGATCTGGCCGTCGTCTCCGCCCATCTGCAGGATTCCGAAGTGACCCTCGGCGACATGACCTATCTGGCCAGAAGCAAACGCTTCGCGCTGGTGGTGTCGCGTTTCGACTGGACGCTCGCCGCGGCGGGCCGGTTCGAACGCTGCCAGACGGGCTTGCATTTCGAACGTGTGCTGAAGGTGGCAAGTCACGGACTGGACCTCGGTGACACTACGACAAGCCGCCGTCTGCTGGCCATTTCGTTTTGGCCGGACGATCCGCCGTCCGGAAATGTTCTTCTGACGTTTGCGGGGGACGGCCAGATCCGGCTCACCGTGGAGGTTCTCGAGGCCGAATTGCGCGATCTCGGCCCGCGGTGGACCGTGGACGGCCGGCCGGGCCACAGCCTCGACGAGGGGCAGGCGCAAGGCCTATAACGACCAAGGCCGAACGGCCCACCTCAATGACGCTGCGGTAAAGGTTTGTTGCATGCCCGTCCGGCTCGATCGACGCGATCCCGATTTCGAGCGGAAGTTCGGGTCCCTCCTGGCCGGCAAACGCGAAGTCGTCGAAGAGGTCGATACGGCGGCGGCCGCCATCCTGGCCGATGTCGCGGCGCGCGGCGATGCGGCGCTCGTGGAGCTGTCGCTCCGTTTCGACGGCCTGAATCTCGACGAAGTCGGTTTGCGCGTATCCGAATCCGAGCTTGCCGCGGCGGCGGACGCCGTCCCTGCGGAAACCTTGGAGGCGCTGCGGTTCGCGCACGCTCGGATCACTGCCTTCCACATCCGGCAGAAGCCCTCCGATTTCCGTTTCACGGACGCGCTCGGGGTGGAACTCGGCTGGCGTTGGACCGCCATCGAAGCCGTCGGCCTCTACGTGCCGGGCGGGACCGCAAGCTATCCCTCCTCCGTGTTGATGAATGCGGTGCCCGCCAAAGTGGCGGGCTGTCCGCGCATCGTCATGGTGGTTCCCGCTCTCCGGGGACACATCAATCCCTTGGTGCTCGCGGCCGCGCATCTCGCTGGGGTGGACGAAGTCTATCGCGTCGGAGGCGCGCAGGCGATCGGCGCGCTGGCGTTCGGGACCGCGACCATCGCGCCCGTGGCCAAGATCGTGGGTCCCGGCAACGCCTATGTGGCGGCCGCCAAGCGGCGCGTGTTCGGCACCGTCGGCATCGACATGATCGCGGGGCCGTCCGAGGTCGTGATCCTGGCCGACCAAACCGGCAATGCCGACTGGATCGCGGCCGATCTTCTGGCCCAGGCCGAACATGACGCCTCGGCCCAATCGATCCTGCTCACCGATGATTCCGCGCTCGCCGATGCCGTCGAGCGGTCGGTGCTTAGCCAGCTCGAAACCCTGCCGCGCGCCGCGATCGCACGGGCGAGTTGGGACAGGTTCGGCGCCATCGTGCTGGTGCCGCGCCTAGCGGAAGCCATCGATCTCGTCGACAGGCTGGCGCCCGAACATCTCGAGATCATGGCGAAGGATGCCGACGCGCTCGCGGATCGCATCCGCAATGCCGGCGCGATCTTCATCGGCCCCCATACGCCCGAGGCGATCGGCGACTACGTCGGCGGATCCAATCACGTGTTGCCGACCGCCCGATCGGCGCGGTTTTCGTCCGGTCTCGGCGTCCTGGATTTCATGAAGCGAACATCGATCCTCAAATGCGGTCCCGTGGCCCTGGGGCACCTCGCCCCAGCCGCGATCGCGCTCGGACACGCCGAGGGCCTGGAGGCCCACGTGCGCTCGGTCGCGATCCGGACCAATCAGAGCTGACCGCATGCTCGACGGCGTCCGCTCCGCCAATCGTCTCGTCGGCATCGAGCTCGACGAAGCCTCGATTGGCCGGGGTACGCCGGATCAGGAGCATGAGCGACGGGTCGCGGTCTTCGACCTGATCGAGGACAATCTGTTCGATGTTCCGCTTCACGGCCGCGGTCCCTATCGGCTCAAAATCGCCCTGCGCGACGCCAAGCTGGCGCTTGACGTCCGCACCGAGGATGGCAAGCCCGTGGTCACCCATCTGCTGTCGCTCACCCCGTTCCGTTCGATCCTTCGCGATTACTTCCTCCTTTGTGAAAACTATTACTCCGCCATCCGCAGCGCGTCGCCGGCCCAAATCGAGGCCATCGATGCCGGGCGGCGCGGCCTGCACAACGAAGCCGCCGAATTGCTGGCCACCCGGCTCAAAGGCAAGATCACGGCCGACTTCGAGACGATGCGGCGATTGTTCACCCTCGTGACGGCGCTGCATTGGAAGGGGTGACGGCGCCGGCGCCGGCCCGAGACCCGGCCTTCGCGCCGACGCGGGGCACGGTCCAGGCCCAATCCGTCCTGTTTGCCTGCTCCGAGAACGCCGTGCGCTCGCCGATGGCCGAAGCTCTCGCGCGCCGGCTGCTGCGATCCTCCGTGCATCTAGCGTCGGTCGGTGTGCGGCCCGGCCAGACCAATCCGTTCACGACCGCCAGCCTCCGCGAGATCGGCATCGATTTGTCGCGCCACGTGCCGCAAACGTTCGAAGATCTCGACGATGCCAGCTTCGACCTCATCATTACCTTGTCGCCCGAAGCGCATCACCGGGCGCTCGAATTCACGCGCACCATGGCGGTCGAAGTAGTCTATTGGCCGACCTTCGATCCCACCGCCGTGGAGGGGTCGCGCGAGGCGGTGCTCGAAGCTTTCCGCGTCGTGCGCGATGCGCTTGCCAAGCGCATCGCGCACGAGTTGATGACCACACGGACCGATGGCTCATGAAGGCGACCGAGGCTCGGCTACGTTGGTGGCGCGGTCTGCCCGACGAACGCGATGGTTCCCCGGCGGCCTGGCTCACCTCAATGGCAGAGGCGGCCTCCACGCTGGCCCGTCCCGATCCGGACGCGGCTGACCTGCGGGACGCGCGCACGCATCCCCCGGAGGCCCGGGCCGACTTCCTGGTCCGTCGTGGCCTGTTGCGGTGCCTCGCGGCCCGCCATCTCGGGCTCGCGTCACAATCCGTTTCGATCGGCTATGATGCGGTGGGCGCGCCCCGGTTGCAGGCACCTCGATCAACGGTCCATGTGTCGGCCGCGCATCGCGACGGCTGGCTCGCGATGGCGGTGGCGCCCCAGCCGATCGGCATCGACCTCGAACTCGTCGGCGCGAGCGCCGATCCGGCCTGGGCCATGCTGGCGGACGCCGAGCGACGCTGGCTCGAGGCTCTGCCCTCATCGACACGTTCTGCCACGTTCCTGCGCCTGTGGACCGCGAAGGAAGCCTATCTCAAAGCCCTGGGCCTCGGGCTGGACCGCGAGCCCAGCACCGTCGTGGTGACCCTCACCGATGAGGACCGCTTCGTGGTCGAGGAGCGGGGCCGCGACGCCAAGGTGTCGATCGCGCGCCATCGGGTCGAGGTCATCGACGGGCAGCCCATCATTGCGGCCTGCGTGGTTTTGAGCGCTGAAGGCCGATCGCGCCGGCCCGGCTGATTTCACGCGACCGCGATCTCCTGCGACTTTCTCCATTGTTGTGCGTTGATGGCAAACGTACAAAGGGCGGGACTTGACGATTCCATGACGGCACATTGATCGATGGCCACTTCCGCCACCGCACGCGCGCCACGGCTCATCCGACCACGGGCCGCCCAGCAGCCCATTCTCAGCGTGGTGGCGATCCCGGCCCTCAACGAGGAAGGCCGATTGGAGGCTTGCGTTCAAGCGCTGCTGTCGCAGCGGGATCGACGCGGCAACCCTTTGCCGGGTCACGCGATCCGGCTTGCCATCTTGGCCAATAATTGCACCGACGGGACCGCGCTTTTGGCGCGTGACCTCGCGGCCGCCGCCATGGCACGACGTGGCAGCCCGGCCATTCACGTCCGCGAGGTGGTGTTTCCGCGTGAACAAGCCAATGCCGGGCATGCGCGGCGCGCGGCTCTCGATTGGGCGGACGAACTCGCGGCCGACGAGCCCGATGCCCTGCTTCTGACCACGGATGCCGACAGCCGCGTGCATCCCGACTGGATTGCCAACACTTGGGACGAAATCGCGCGCGGCGCCGACGTGATCGCGGGAACGGTCGAATTCGACCCCTCGGAAGCCGTCACCCTCGTGATGCCGGAGGCACGGCGATTGGAGGCACGCTACTCGGCCTTGCAGGCCGAGATCATGGCGGCGCTCGACCCCGAGCCACACGATCCCTGGCCGAACCACATCTGGGCCTGGGGGGCCAGCCTCGCGGTCACCCGCCAGGCTTATCGCGCGGTGGGCGGTGTGCCGCTCGTGCCGCTCGCCGAAGATCGGGCACTGGTCGCGCTGCTTCGCGAGAAAGACTTCAAGGTCCGTCACAGTCTCGACGTGCGTGTCGACACGTCCTGCCGCACCCTCGGGCGGGCGCCAGGCGGCTTGGCCGATCTCGTGGCCGCCTATGGGGCCGGCGTCGATCATCCGTGCGATGCGGAACTTCAACCGGTCGCGGTGGTGGCCGAGCGCGCCCGGTGCCGCGCCACTCTGCGTACCATCTTCGATCGCCGCACGGCCTCCATCGCCGATGCGGAGCAACTCGGCGTGTCCATGTCCACCTTGGAGCACATGCTGGCCCAGCGCTGTTTTGGCGAAGCCTGGCGCCTGATCGAGAGCGAGAGCACCCGCTATTTCCTGACCATGCTCTGGCCCGCCGATCTTCCGCTCGAGATCGAGCGCGCCAAAGCCTTGCTGAGGTCGCTCAAGCGCGACGCGCGAGCAAGTCGATTCGATAGTGCTCGCGCCGCAACTGCCGGACTATGGGCAGTTCCGGTTGCACGGCCGCGATGAAGGCGTCGGCCGCCTGGTCTCCCGTCGACGGGAAATCCGGCGTCTCGCCGAGCCAATGGACGAGCAGCACCTCGGCGCCCGGTATCGTCCGATCCCGCACCAGTTCTGCCGCGCGGGCAAGATCCGCACCCGACAGGAAATAGAGAACCTCGGACAACACGACGAGGTCGAAGTCACCTTCCGGAACCTCGGCGGGAAAGGCCATGCGGGAAAACCGGACCTGCGAATGTTGCGCGTTGCGGGCTCGGGCCTGGTTCAGCGCGGCCTCGGCGAGGTCCAACGCTTCGAGCCCTCCGCAGCGGCCCGCAAGTCTGAACGTGAGTTCGCCGATCGAGCAGCCGACCTCCAGTGCCCGCCGGTAGCGGTCATGCGACAGGATCGCCAGGGTTTCCGTATATTTCGCGTCCTCGTAGGGACTCGTGGCGAATTGCCAGGGGTCGGGATCGCGCGCGTAAAGCTGATCGAAATAGCTTTGGTCGAGCGAGGAATCGGTTCGGCTCACCTGAACACTCCCATGGAAATCGACCTATCATCCACAAATCGCTAGCCAAAGGGCACTAAAGCGCCCCCGTCAACGTTCACCACCGATCGAACGGTTATGGCGAGATCGTTCCTCGACTTCAAACTTCCACATCTGCGGTGAACCCCAGAAATGTCCGATACTCGCGTTTCAACAGGCATTGCCGGCCTCGACATGGTGCTGGGAGGCGGTCTCACTGCAAAGCGGCTGTATCTCATCGAGGGTTCGCCAGGAACCGGCAAGACGACGCTGGCGCTGCAGTTCCTGATGCAGGGGGCGCGGGAGGGGGAACGTGGTCTCTACTTGACGTTGTCCGAGACGGAGGAGGAATTGCGTGCCGTGGCGGCCAGTCATGGCTGGAACCTCGATCCGATCGAGATCGCCGAAGTCGTCACGGAAGAAGGCCTTGATCCGGGCCAGGAACAATCGGTCCTCCATTCGTCCGAGATCGAACTCGGCGAGACGACGCAACGTCTGATGCGGCAGATCGAGGCCTTGAACCCCCAGCGCGTGGTGTTCGACAGCCTGTCCGAATTCCGGCTCCTGTCGCAAAACCCGCTGCGCTACCGACGGCAGATCCTGGCCCTGAAGCAGTTTTTCGCCAAGCAGCAATGCACCGTCTTCATTCTCGACGACCGCAGCGCGGACCGGGCGGATCTCCAATTGCACAGCATTGCCCACGGCGTGATCCGCTTGGAGCAAGCCGCGCAAAGCTTCGGCAGCGAGCGCCGCCGACTGCAGATCATCAAAATGCGCGGCATCAAATTCCGGGGCGGTTTCCACGATCTCAATCTGGAAACCGGAGGCATCGTGCTGTTTCCCCGTCTGGTGGCTTCCGAGCATCACGCGGATTTCAAACCGCGTGCGATCTCCACCGGCTCGGCCGAGTTCGACGCGCTCTTGGGCGGCGGGCTGGTGCAGGGCACCAACATCCTGTTCAGCGGACCTTCCGGGGTCGGCAAAACAACCACGGCCGTGAGTTGCATGATGTCAGCCATCAAGGCTGGGCTGACGGGCGTGTACTACTTGTTCGACGAGGGCCTCGCCACGCTCGTCATGCGGTCCGCGGCTCTTGGCCTCGACATCCAGCCCGCGTTGGAAACGGGTACCGCCACGCTCCGCCAGATCAATCCAGCCGAACTCTCGCCTGGTGAGTTTTCCAATTATGTGCGGCAGGCGGTCGAGTCCGGTTGCAGGTTCGTCGTGATCGACAGCCTGAATGCCTATATCCAGGCCATGCCGGGGCAGCAATTCCTGATGCTGCAGATGCACGAGCTGCTTACCTATCTCAATCAGCAAGGCGTCATCACGCTCTTGGTCCTCGGCCAGCACGGGTTGTTGGGCGATATACGGAGCGACGTCGATCTCAGCTACCTCAGCGATGCCTTGATGCTGTTCCGGTTCTTCGAAGCGAGGGGCGAACTTCGCAAGGCCATTTCCGTGGTCAAAAGCCGGGCCGCGGAGCACGAAACCACGATCCGGGAGTTTCGTTTGACGGCCGGCGGTTTGCAGGTAGGTGAAGCGTTGCGCGATTTCGAAGGCATCCTCACCGGGCTTGCAACCTACAGCGGCGGGGTGGCGATGCTCGGGTCCGAGAGTTAGTGGATGGACCGACGAATCCTGATTCTCGCACCCCGCGGCCGTGACGCGGATGTCGTCGCGCAAGTCCTGGCCCGAGGCGCAATGTCACACTTCGTCTGTGACGACTCCCGGAGCCTCTGCGCCGAGATGAATCGCGGGGCGGGCGCTGCGGTCGTGACCGAAGAAAGTCTCCTGCCGAGCGCCATTGCGGGCATCAAGCTCTGGCTCGGTGCGCAGCCGTCGTGGGCCGATTTCCCGTTCATCCTGCTCTCATCATCGCGCAGCGGAGGTCAGAACCGTACCGCTTTGCGCGAAATGACGGACGCGCTCGGCAATGTCGTGGTGCTCGAACGCCCTCTCAACGCCGAGACCCTCATGAGCGCCACCATGGCTGCGCTCCGAGCCCGTGACCGGCAGTATGAGGCCCAGCAGCACTGGCTCGACCGCGACAACGACGAGAAGCGACTGCGCATGGCCCTCGAAACCGGCCATCTCGGATCCTGGACCCTCGACCTATCCGCTCGTGTCTTGTCGGGATCGGATCGGTTCAAGGCCCATTGCGGCCGCGAGCCGAATTCCCCGTTGAGCTACGACGACCTGCTCGTCTCGATCCACCCGGACGACAGAGCGAAACAGCAAGCGGCAGCCGAGCTTGCTTATGCCGGCGAAGCGGACTACCGGCTCGAACTTCGCGTGGTTTGGCCAGACGGTACGGTACACTGGATCCAATTCAGCGGCCGTACCATCGTGGGCGACAAAGCGGGCGCACCGACCATTAGCGGGGTCTCGCTCGACGTCACCGAGCGTCGCCGCTCTGAGGAAGTGTTGCAGCAGCGGGTCAGCGAAGCGGTCGGCGAGAGCCAGCGCGCCCAGGCGGCGTTCGTTCAGGCGCAGAAGATGGAAGCCGTCGGTCACCTCACGGGTGGCATCGCCCACGACTTCAATAATCTGCTCACAGCGATCGTGGGGAACATCGACCTGATCGGCCGGCGCTCATCGGACGAACGAATCAAGGTGATGGCCAATCGGGCTCGTCAGGCCTCCGATCGCGCCGCCAAGCTCACCAGCCAATTGCTTGCCTTTTCGCGCAGCCAGAGGCTCGATCTCCAAGCCGTGGATGTGGACGCGCTCATCGTCGGCATGCGCGATCTGATGGCAAGGTCGATCGGCCCTACGGTTGAAATCAGGACCGACCTGCGGGTTCCCGATCAAGCTGCGACGGCCGACGCCAACCAGCTCGAACTCGCCCTTCTCAACCTTGCCATCAACGCACGCGACGCGATGCCGAAAGGAGGATTGCTGACGATCGGCACGAGGCGCGAAAATGCACGCTCGGCCTTGGGCCAGGATGAGGAATTCGTGATCGTCTCGGTGACCGATACGGGTTCGGGCATTCCGCCCGAAATTCTGTCGAAGGTGTTCGACCCCTTTTTCACCACCAAGCCCGTCGGCAAGGGCACCGGCCTCGGTTTGAGCCAGGTGCATGGCATTGCGCATCAATCGGGCGGGTCCGTACGCGTCGACAGCGAGGTCGGTCGCGGCACGACGATCGAGATCTGGCTGCGCGCCACCGACGAAATGCGCCTTGCCGTCGGCGAGGCCGAGTCCGAGGACCACCTTCACTTGCAGAGCGGCCACGTTCTCGTCATCGACGATGACGCCGATGTGCGGCGCTTCGTGGTGGAATGCCTCGAAACCTTGGGCTTTTCCGTAACCGAGGCCGAGCATGGCCGCGCCGGGCTGGACCGCTTGGAGCGCGACCGTCCCGACCTGATGATCGTGGACTTCGCCATGCCGGGGATGAACGGCGCCGAGGTTGCGGCCGCGGCGCGCGAGCAGCGGGCCGACCTGCCCATCATTCTGGCGACCGGCTATGCCGACACGGGAGCGGTCGAGTGCGCTTTCTCGAAAGACGCCATCCTCCGGAAGCCGTTCCAGATCAAAGATTTGTCGCGCGCGGTTCGCCACGCGCTGCATCAGGCCTAGAGCGGAATCCGCTCACGTTGCATCGTATCCGGCTGCCTCGAAGTAGTTGG
>CAXTOT010000032.1:0-54253 GCA_964245915.1 uncultured Lichenihabitans sp.
CCGTCAGGCGCGAAGGTGAAAGGCCCGTTGATGATCCGCTTGATGCCGGCCGCGCCGAGCGCCGGGAAATGATCGAAGCCGACCTCGAGTTCGGGGGCGATCCGGTCGAGGTCGTTGGGCAGCAGGTTCTGGCCGAAATCCCAGGGCGTCTGCCGCTCGGACCACGGCACGCCGGCTTTCTCATAGGTGCCGAGCAGCATGCCGCCGCGTTCCTGCCGCAGGTAGATCTCGCCCTCGAAGTCGATGCAGTGCAGCTGCTCCTTCTGGCCCGCCAGCGCCGGCATGTCCTCGGTGATGAGATATTGGTGCTCCATGGCGAGCAGGGGCAATTCGAGCCCGACCATGCGGCCGACCTCGCGCGCCCAGAGGCCGCCCGCGTTGACGACATGCTCGGCGTGGATGGTGCCCTTCTCGGTGATCACGTCCCAGCTGCCGTCGGGCCTGGCCCGCAGATCGGTCACGCGGCACTGGCGCTCGATGGTGGCGCCGCCGATCTGGGCCGCCTTGGCATAGGCGGTCGTGACTCCGGTGGGGTCGCAATGGCCCTCGACCGGGTCGTACATGCCACCGACGAAATGTGTCTTGTCCATCATTGGGAAGAGTTCTGCGGCCTCGTCGACCGACAGCATCTCGAGCTCCATGCCGAGATAGCGGCCGCGCGCCTTGGCGAGCTTCAGCCAGTCGAGCCGGGCCTGGGTGCCGGCCAGCATGATGCCGCCCGTCAGATGCACGCCGCAGCTCTGGCCGGAGATCTCCTCGATCTCCTTGTAGAGCTTGATCGTATATTGCTGCAGCTTGGCGACGTTGGGATCGCCGTTGACGGTATGCATGCCGCCCGCCGCATGCCAGGTCGAGCCCGAGGTGAGTTCCGCCCGCTCCAGCAGCATGACATCGGCCCAGCCGGCTTTCGTCAGATGGTAGAGCACGCTGGCCCCCACCACGCCGCCCCCGATCACGACCACTTTGACGTGGGTTTTCATTCGCTATCCTCGGCAGGGTCGGATCGATCCTGAGGTTTAGTCCCGGCATTCACGCTGCCGAGGCTAACCCGGATCGGTTTGCGCTCCGCATGTGTTTTTTCGATCCGACCATGCACAACTGCATAACGAGCCAGCGAAGCCGAGGCTTCGTCTTCACATTTGTTAACCGCGGATTTACTGCGTCCACGTGTTCATTCGGCGGATTCACGTTTCGTGCGCTGCTCTGGCCTCTCGTGAGTTGAACTTCCATAGTCGACTCGAACCAGGTTGTTTTTTGATCAAGTTGGCCGCCAAGACGACGAGGATGACGCGCTGGGAGTTGAGCTTGGCGGTTCTAACCGCCACGCTGGCGATCGGGGCCGGTGCATCGACGATGCTGACGGGGCAACGCGAGCAGGCACTGCTCGACACCGTGCACTACAACGATGTCTTCGTGGCGACCCAGACGGCCAATGAGCTGGTTCGCTTCGAGGCCCAGGTGGGACGTTATGCGCTGGATCCGAGCCCCGAACTCAGGGACGACGTTCAACTCCGTTTTGCCATTCTGCAGAACCGGCTTTCCGTCGTTCAGAAGGGCGATATCCGAGTAATGATCGAGGCGGATTCGAAGGTTGCCGCCGCCGTCGCGGCTTTCTCGGACGGGCTGAGCGCGACCGAAGATCTGGTCGACAATCTTCAGCAAAAGAACGCGCCCTCGATCCTCCAGCTTCTGACTCGAGCCGATGCCGCGACCATTCTCCTGGTGACGTTGACGAATGACGCCGCCAGTCTCGGGCTCGAACGGGAAGCGAGCCAGCTGAACGCCTTCTACCTCAAGGGCGAGTTGCTGACCGCCAGCCTGATCGCTTGCGGCCTCGGCCTCGTTTTCATGCTCGTTCGCCGCAACAAGCGGGTTTACCAGCTTGCCCACACCGACCCTCTGACCGGGCTGCCCAACCGACTCGAATTCAAACGAAATCTCTCCGCGCTTCTGAGCGGGAAGGCGCCTTCGGGCCAGCTTGCGGTCATGTTGCTGGACCTGGACCTCTTTAAAAACGTCAACGATGCCTTCGGGCATACCGTCGGGGATGAGCTGCTGCTGGCCGTCGCTCAACGGCTGAAGATGACCTTGAAGGATGCGCGCCTCGTGGCAAGGCTGGGTGGAGACGAGTTCGCGGTCCTGCTGTCCGCCGAGGATGCGCGACGGGCCTCGGCCGAGGCCGCGCGCGACATCTGCGCCGCGGTTTGCCAACCGTTCAACCTCGAAGGCAGGTCGGTCGTGGTCAGCATGAGCGTCGGCATCGTTGCCGGGTCTCTCTACACGTCCGATCAGCAAACGCTTTTCCGCAACGCGGATCTCGCGCTCTACAGCGCCAAGGCGGGCGGCCGCGGCACCTTCCGGTTCTTCGAGCCGCGCATGGAATGCGAGTTGCGCGAGCGTCGGGAGATGGAAGACGATCTGCGCGCCGCGCTTCGGAACGACGAGCTGGAGGTCTATTTCCAGCCCATCGTCGGCATGAGGAGTTTCGACGTCGTGAGCTGCGAAGCGCTCGCGCGCTGGCATCACCCGAGGCACGGTTTCATCCCGCCCTCGGTGTTCATTCCGATCGCGGAAGAGATCGGGCTGATCACCGAGCTCGGCGACTGGGTCATCGAGCGGGCCTGCCGGGAAGCCGCGACTTGGCCCCAGTCCGTACGCGTGTCGATCAACCTGTCGCCCCGTCAGTTCAGCGGAACGGGTCTGATCCAGACCCTGCAACGGGTTCTCGATTCGACCGGGCTCAGCGCCAGCCGGCTCGAACTCGAGATCACCGAATCGGTGCTGTTGCGTGACACCGATCAGGTGCTTCAGATTCTATCGTCCTTGAAGGCGCTTGGCGCCCGCATCGCCTTCGACGATTTTGGCACCGGCTATTCGTCGCTCGGCTATTTGCAACGATTTCCGATCGACAAGATCAAAATCGATCAGTCTTTCATACGGGAGATCACACGCAAGCCGGAGTCCGCCCTGATCGTGGAATCGGTCGGCGTTCTCGCCAACAAGCTCGGATTGATCACGACCGCCGAGGGCATCGAGACCGAGGAGGAGGCCAATCTCATTCGCGCGATGGGATACGTGGAGGGCCAGGGTTATTATTTCGCAAAGCCCCTCACGCCGGCGATGTGTTTGGCGCGTCTTGAAGAACAGGACAGCCGCCTGCATGCCGCCTGACCTGGGTCAGGCGCTGCCGCGATCGATCGCCGAGAACCGGCGGATCAGCCAGGATCGGAACAGGGCCACGGCCTCGTTGTCGAGGTCCTCGGGCGAGGTCGTCAGATAGTAGCCGTAGCCGTTGTCGAGCCTGAGCTCGAAGGGTTGAACCAGACGCCCGGACGCCAGTTCCTCGCGGAACAGCAGCGGGTCCACCAGCGCGAGTCCGTCGCCCGACAGCGCATATTGTGCCGCAAGCTGCGCGGTATCGAAGACGAGCCCGCGGCCGACGGGGAGGTCCGGGCGGCCGATCGAGCGGGTGAACAACTCCCACATGTAATGGCGTGGCCGGTCGTCGAGCTTGACGTGCAGCAGATCGTGCGCGGCCACGAACCCGGCCGGGTCCGACCCTTCCAGGCGCGGCACCGCCGGACTGCACAGGATCGTCAAACGCTCCATCCACAGAAGATCGAGGATGTTGTCGGTGACGCGCGGCTCCGAATAGATGATCGCGATATCGACATCGCCCTCGGATTCGCCCGCGGGCTTGGACACGATCTCGAGCGACAGCCCCGGATGTTCGGCGCGGAAATCGCGCAGGATCGGAATCGCGAGCTGGTATGCGAAGGTGGGGGGCAGCGCGATGCGCAGCACCGGTTTCGGGGTCCCGCGTTCCGCCACAATCTCGCCGAGCGCCTGATCGATCCGGTCGAAGCTCTTGGTGACGACGGGAAGCAGGTGGCGGCCGGCCTCGGTCAGCACGAGCTGCTGCGGTCGGCGGTCGAACAGGGTGACGCCCAGAAATTTCTCCAGCACGATGACATGGCGGCTGACCGCGCTCTGCGCAACGGTCAGGCTGTTGGCCGCCGCGGTGAAACTCAGGTGCTGGCCCGCGGCCTCGAAGGCGCGCAGCGCGTTCAACGGCAGCCATTGCCGGTCCATGTTGCGGTTGCTGCCCGGCCGCGCCTTCACGTGCCCTATCCAATCCTGGTTGCGGCGAGAACCGCCTCGTCGATCTCGTATCCCATGCCGGGGCGGCCGGACAGCCGCACGGTGCCGTCGGGGCCGGGGCGGAAGGGTTCGGCCAGCATGAAGTCGCGGCGCTCGAGACTCCATTCGGGCGGATCGTAGGGGAATTCCAGCCAGGGCGCATCCGCGACCCCAGCGGTCAGGTGTGCGTTGGCCACCACGCCCATGCCGTTGGTCCAGGTGTGGGGCGTGAAGGTGAGGTTGTGCTCCTGCGCCAGGTAGGCGACGCGGCGAAGGCCGGTGATGCCGCCAACCAGCGCGGCGTCGGGCTGCAGAACGTCGAGCGCACCCGCGGTGATGAGATCGCGGAATTCGTACAGCTCGCGCGTCATCTCGCCCCCCGCAATGCGGATATCGACCTTGTCGCGCAGCCGCCGCATGCCCTCCCGATCGCCCCTGTGGAGCGGCTCCTCCATCCAGAACACGCCGAGACGCTCCAGCTCGCGCGCCACCGGCACCGCGTCCTTCAGGGTCCAGGACGGGTAAGCGTCCCAAGACATGCGCCAGCCCTGGTTGCAATCCACCATCAGGTCCAGCCGGTCGCCGACCCGTGCCCGGACGGCTTCCAGCGCTTTGACGTCCTTGCGCCAATCGCCCCGGTGAAAGCGGATTTTTAGGGCGGGAAAACCCTGGTCGAGATAGGCCTCGCCGGCGTCCGCCAGGGCTTCGGGCGCCCGGAGCGTGCCCGAGGAGGCGTAAAGGCGCACCGTGTCCGACAAGCCGCCGAGCAGCCGCCAGACCGGCTGGCCCGTAATTTTTCCGGCGAGATCCCATAACGCCAGATCGAGCGGCCAGGGGCGTCCCCAGTGGAACTGGATGTTGTTGAGCACCCGCCAATGCCGTTCGATCGCCAGCGCGTCCTGGCCGACGAAGAGGTGCTCGTGTCCCGCGAACCCCAGCATGGTGTCGCCCGACGCGATGCCGGTCAGCCCGGCATCGGTGTGGACCCGCACGATCGTCGCCTCGAAGGCGCGTCGCGGCTGGGTGTCCCAGCTCGCGTTGAAGGGGGGATCGAGCGGCATTCGATGGTGGGTAATCTCGATGCCGGTGATCTTCACGGGACCGCCGACGGCGGGAAATTCGATCGTCATGGCGCTTACTCTCGCTTAGTCCAGTGCGGCCGCCTTGGGCCGAACCCGCCACCAGACCGACGCTGCCTGGGGTTCTGGCCCTTGCTTTGCTCGCCCCGGATGCGCCGGGTCTGCATCGGGTGAGCACCGCGCATTCGGTTGTTAGCTGTAGACCGTCGGGACCTCTTGATCTCGATATTGCATTGAATGGATGAGCCACACCATATATCTTACCGCGGTCTTACTTCGACATGGAAAAAGACCGATGGCAGAGTTGACCACCACGGTGTCGACCAAGGGGCAAGTCATCCTGCCGAAATCCATCCGAGAGCAGAAGCGATGGCCGGCCGGAACGCGTCTGGTCGTCGAGGATACGCCCGACGGTGTCCTGCTACGTCCAGCAGCACGCGTCGAAGCGACCCGGCCGGAGGATGTCTACGGCATGCTCCGATATGACGGACCGCCCAAGACAGTCGAGGAGATGGATGCCGGAATTGCCGATGAGGTGAGGCGGCGACATGCTCGCAGTCGATACTAACGTCGTTGTTCGGTATCTGACCGGCGACGATCCCGTCCAGTCCCCCGCGGCCCGCATCCTGATCACCGAAAATCGTGTTTTCGTGTGTACGACCGTGCTTCTGGAAACCGAGTGGGTGCTTCGGAGCACCTATGATTACCCGCTCGAGCGAATCGCGAAGTCGCTCCGCGCTTTCTCTGCCCTTCCGACGGTTACGCTCGAAAGCCGAGCCTTTGCGGAGGCGGCCTTTATATTGGCTGAACAAGGGCTGGATTTCGCCGATGCGTTTCATCTTGTTCAAACCAAGCATTGCGCGGCGTTTCTGACGTTCGACCGACGACTGACAAAGGTCGGAAGCGCTTTGACCGACCAGGAGATCCGCTCACCGTAGCGCTCTCGGGATGATGGACTGACCTCAGAGACATTGCTGCTCATCGAGACTCAATTCAGCGCCAGAACGGCTTGCGCCATGGCGAGCAGATCGGCCGGGGAGGCATCGCGGGCGGTCGAGCGGATCATGGGCACGTTTTCGGGCCGCGCCATCTGGTCCGCGAGAGCCTGCGGCGTGATGCCGGCAAAATCCTCGACCATGGCGACCCGCATGCCCGAGCCGCGGACCAGGGCCGTGAAGGCGTCGATAAAGCCTTGTCCAGTGGGCTCGGCGCCCATGGCGGCCGCGCAGGCCGCGAAGCGTCCATCCGGATCGTTTCCGACGGTCCAGGGCAGGGAGGCCAGCATCGCGATCCCCACGGCCCGGCCGTGGTGCATGGGACGGAGCGACGCCATGGCGTGGCCGATGGCATGGCCCATCGCGGTGCCGCAATTGTCGATGGCGGTGCCCGCGAGGGCCGCGGCGCGCTGCATGCCTTCCCGGGCCGCGAGGTTGTTCGGCTGCTCGATCGCGGTTTGCAGATGTTCGGCCACCAGCCGGATCGCAGCGTGGGCATAAAGGTCGTTGCCCACATTGGCGTTGCGGTTGGTGGCGGCCTCGACCGCGTGGACCAGTGCGTCGATTCCGGTGGCGGCCGTAAGTCCGGCCGGCAAGCTCACGGTCAGCTCGGGGTCGAGCAACGCGATGTCGGCCTTGAGTTCGTCGCCCCAGAACCAGAGTTTTGCGCCGTCGGGGGCGGACAGGATGGCGGTGCGGGTGGTCTCCGATCCCGTGCCCGACGTGGTGGGCATGCAAATCGTCTTCAGCCGATCGCGGGGCAGGGGCGCGGCGCAGAGCGCATAGGTCTCGGCCGGCGCCTGTGCCGCCGCAATGGCCGCCACCGCCTTGCCGAGGTCGAGCGCCGAGCCGCCGCCAAGCGCCACCATGAGGGCTGCTCCGCTCGCGCGCGCCAGCGCCGCGGCCGCATTGGCCTGCGCGATGGTAGGGTCGCTCTTGATGTCGGAAAATGTTGCGACCGCGAACCCGGCATCCCGGAGCAAGGACGCCACCTCGCGCGGCATGCCGGTGGCCTCGAGACCGGGGTCGGCCACCAGCAGGACGGTGCTGTTCGCCGGGACGAGATCTCGCGCTATATCCCCGATTTGTCGGCGGGCCCCGGCCCCGATCGTGAGTCGCGGCACTGGGGCAAGCTGGTAGGTGGTCATGAAGCGATGGGACCCTTACGGCAATCGACCCCGTGGCGGTTCGGCCACGTGCGGCGTGTCAGTCTCGAAAGAACGGGCGAGACGACTTCCCCGCAACAACGATTTGAAGATGTCACGGCCACAAAATTCGGTGCGGCAGGGGCGCGCCGCGGCGCTGCGGAAAGCGTCTGACATCGCGTCGGGGCGGGCCTATATTGGTTAACGTGATCGGCCTTCGTCCGGGTGTCCTCCGGTGTCCGGCCCATCAGAGTTGAGCCGCCCATGAACGATCAATCGCCTCACCCGATCCTACCGGTCCCCAATCTGAGGGCCGCGATCCGAAATGCGCGAGTCGAGGAGGCCGAACGATCTCAGGCGGTCGCGGAACTGCGCGGCGCGGAACTGGCGCGGCTCGAAATGCTGCGCGACGCGATCGAGCCGGTGCTGGCCCAGATCCCCGAGGACGTCGAGATGTTCGATGCGGGCCTCTCCCCCGGCCAGCATCCCCGCTTGTTCATCGACATGATCGCTTTCGTGGAGATGGCGCATGACAAGCGTGGCTACAGATTCGTGCAGGACACCCGCTATGGCCGCGCCACGCTCGCCGAAAGCGAGCGGCTGGACGTGATGACCGATGCCATCACGGCCTATATCGCGCGACGTCTCGTCGACCGGGAGAAGGCCCTCGCCGCGAACCGGGTGGCCGAGGTCGCGGAAAATGCCAAACCGCCGTCCGGGCCGGGATCGACCGGCACACCGGGTCCGGTCCGTCGGAAGGGGTGGGCGCCAAGGGCCGCCGGCCTCCTGCTCGAGTATCTGGGGATCATCGCGCTTTGCGTGTTGGTCCTTGTGATCCTCCGCTATGCTTACGAACATTGGGTGGCTTTGCCCCATTGAGGGCCGGCATACCGGGATCGGAGATCATGGATGCGATGGTGCCCCGTTCTCTTGGCGTGTTTGGCTCTGGGTCTCATGGCCGGCGGTTCCGCCCTGCATGCAGCCCCTGACGGTGCCGGTCCGACCGCCCCCGTGCAGGAAGCCTACCGGCTGGAAGAGCTGTCGCTCGCGGATGGCAAGGCCAATCAGCCGCCCTGGGCCGCGGCTCACCGTGACGGCCTGTTGAGCCCTGGCCTCGCGGCGCTGTTTGCGGCCGACGACCGGTTCGAAGAGGAGAGTCAGGGTGTCGGCAACCTCGACTGGGACCCGTTCATCAATGGCCAGGACGGGGAGGTGAAGGGGCTCGTGCTGCACGCCGCCGAAGCCGCCGATGGCAAGGCGCGTGTTACTGCAACCTTCATGAGCCTGAAGGCCAAGCAAAGCGTGGATTTCAACCTGGTGCTCGACAAGGGACGCTGGCTCATCGATGACATCTTGCCGTTGAGCGAAGGCAAAAAAGTGTCGATCCGAGCCATCCTGGCCACGCCCTATCCGTGCGGCTCGACCACCAAGACGCCCTGCTAGCCGGATTAAATGCCCGCTACGTGGCTCGACCGCACCACGGTCTGTCGGTGCGGCCTTGCGATGCGGCTTCCTGTCATTCGTAAGTGGCTTTGACCCAATAATCGGCAAAGCCGACAATACCTCCAGATTTGAATCCCCATTCCACGATCTTAAGCGTGACGAGAATATCCGCGCCTGCCTGCTTGGGAACGTTCTTTAATGCGGCCGCTACGGCTTCCTCGAGGGTCTTACCAGTGCCTTCGACGGTGGCTTCGTGTGCCATGTCATCCTCCCTCAATAAATTTAAAACAATCGCATCGTTCGGCGCTCGAGCGCCTCCGGCTTGTCGATAATCAGAACGTGAACCTGGAGGCTCCTGCAACCGTGGGCAATGGCACTCCATCTCGGCGTAAAAATCAACTCGCGCGGGAGCGGGACGATCTCGCGAAGGCCTTAGACCGGGAAGGGCTCAAGGCCGCCGGCGGAAAGGTCGAAGCCGCCGAGGTCGCCGATGCCGCTGAGGTCCGGCAGCAGGCCGCGGCGGCGTGCCGTGATGGACCAGGCCGAGCCTTGTCGGCCGATGCCGAACAGGTGATAGGCGGCCCGATGGTCCGGGCTGCCCGGCACGGCCGACGCGGACGGGACCCCCACCACCGGCACGAGGCCGTGCGGTCCGGGCAGATGGGCCAGCATGGCGCGATGGTTGTGGCCGTGGATGATCAGTTCGGCCCCATGGGTGGCAATGACCCGCGCCAGCGCGGCAGCGTCCCGCAGGCCGCGCCCCCGCTTGGCGCCGCCCCGATAGGGCGGGTGATGCACCATCACCACCCGGGCGAGCCCGTCGCTTTCCGCCGCGGCGAGAAGCGGTCCGAGCGCGCCCAGTTGAGCCGGCCCGATGGCGCCCGAGGCCAGAAACGGCGCGGTGGGCAGCGCCGACGACAGCCCGATCAGCGCCACCTCGCGGCGCCGCCGCAGGTAGGGGAAGGCCGGCACTGTCGCGGTCGCGCCGGCACCGAGGTCGGCCAGCCAGGGCACGAAGGTGGTGGCGAGCGGCTTCATCGAGGCACCGACATAGGCGTCATGATTGCCGGGCACGAAGCTCACGTGGTGCGGATCCCCCAAGCTCCGCAGCCACGCCTCGGCAAAGGGGAATTCCGCCGCAAGACCCAGGTTGAGGATATCGCCCGTCATGGCTATGTGGTCCGGCGCGGCGCTTTTAACATCGGCGACCAGTTGGGCCAGAACCGTCATGTCGTGGAGCCGGCCGCGCCGGTTCCAATTCACGTAGCCCGTGAGGCGCTTGCCGATGAGGTCGCGGACCTGCGGTCGGGGCAGGGGACCGATGTGGGCATCGGAGAGGTGGGCGAGCAGGAATGTCACGCGCGATCCTGTGGCGCGGCGGGGGCGGCGGCGTCAAGCGTTGCCGCCGCTGCGGGGTTCTTGGACGAGGTGAACCGATAGGATGAGATGGTCCGGCCGACCGAGCTTGCCGCGCTTGACGCAAAGGCTGATGCCGGGGCTCATCCATGCCTTGGCGCGCTTTTCCCGCCCTCTCACCATGGGGGTGCGGGCCGTGATCCTCGAAGGCGAGACCAAGGTGTTTTTGGTGCGGCACACCTATGTGCCCGGCTGGCACTTTCCGGGCGGCGCGATCGAGCCCGGCGAGACCGCCCGGGCGGCGCTGATTCGCGAAGTCCGCGAGGAGGCCCGCATTGCGGTTTTGGGCGAGCCCGTCCTGCACGGCATCTTCCTCAACCGCCGGCGCGATCACGTGGTCACCTACGTGGTGCGGGCGTTCGAGCGGCTCGAGGGCGGGGCCCCGGATTGGGAAATCGCCGAGAGCGGATTCTTCCCGATCGGCGATCTGCCCGAGGGCACCACCGCCGCAACCCGCGCGCGCCTCGGCGAGGTGATGAGCGGTGCCGCGCCTGCCGAAACATGGTAGGCGGGCGCTCCGGATTTTTCGGGTCCGGGCCGAGCGAGTGACTTGATGAGCGATCCCGCCTTGAGCCTTTCCATCGTGGTGGCGCCCGAAGCGCCGGGCGATCAGCCCGCCGTGGAGCGCCTGAACGAACGCGCCTTCGGGCCGGGGCGGTTTGCCCGCACGGCCTACCGCCTGCGCGAGGGGTCCGCGCAGGACCCAAACCTGTCTTTCGTGGCGCGTGTCAGCACCCTCCTGGTCGGTGCCAACCAGTTGACTCGCATAACCTGTGGGGGCGCTCCGGCCCTCTTGCTCGGTCCGCTCACGGTCGATCCGGCGTTCCGCGGTCGCGGGGTCGCGCGCCTGCTGGTCGCAGCCTCGCTCGACGCAGCGCGCCAGGCCGGCCACAGGCTGGTGATCCTGGTCGGCGACGAGGCCTATTACAGCCGCTACGGCTTTGTCCGGGTGCCAGCCGGACGCCTCACCCTGCCGGGTCCCGTCGATCCGGCCCGGCTGCTCTCGCTCGAACTGGAGCCGGGCGCCTTCGAAGGGGTTGGCGGGGTAGTGCACGGGGCGATGTGATGGCGGGTCATGCCCCGGATGCTCGGCGGCAGCCGGCCGCCTCGGTGGGTTAACCACGACGTCGGACGGGATGATTTTATCGAACGAATGTAGCCGCGCAACGATAGCTGTCCGCGGGGGAGCCATTTATATTGCCGCCACGCCCTTCTGACCCTCGCGCCAAAGACGAAGCTAAATGACCAAGAGCCGATATTGCGGACGTTTGATTGCCGCCGTTCTGGCGGCACTTATCGGGATTTCCAGCGCGCGGGCCGCGGACTGCGGCAACAATGGCGCTGGGTTCGAGGCCTGGAAAGCGCAGTTTACTGAGGAGGCGCGAGGGCGGGGCATCAGCACCGCCGGAATTTCGGCTCTCGAGGGCACGAGCTATTCCCCGGCCACGATTGCGGCGGACCGCGGCCAGCACAGCTTTCATCTTTCCCTTGATCAGTTCATGGCCAAGCGCGGCGGCTCGACCATCATCGCGCAAGGCCGCACGCTGAAGCGCTCCGACGCGGCGCTGTTTTCGTCCATCCAGCAACGCTACGGCGTGCCGCCCGGGCCGCTCCTCGCCATCTGGGGCATGGAAACCGGCTTCGGGCGCATGCGCGGCAATCAGAACGTTCTTTCGGCCGTGGCGACCCTCGCCTACGATTGCCGACGCTCCGCCTATTTCACCGACCAGCTCTACGCGGCCCTGGAACTCATCGATCGCGGTGTCCTTTCACAAAACACGCTCGGCTCGATGCACGGCGAGGTCGGGCACACGCAGTTTTTGCCCAAAAACATTCTGAATTACGGCACCGGCAGCCTCGACAATGCCGGGACCGCGCTGGCCTCCACGGCCAACTTCCTCAAGGCGCATGGCTGGACCGCCGGGGTGGGATACCAGCCCGGGGAAGCCAATTTCGCGGCCATCCAGGCGTGGAACGCCGCCACGGTCTACGAACGCGCCATCGCCTTGATCGGACAGAAGATCGACAACGATTGACGGCCCTTCATCCCGCGGCGGCCGCCGGCGACTAGGCTAGTTACCGGGGATGACGATCAGGCCTGGCCGCCCCGCCTAAACCTCTGTCCCTCATAGAGCCAGGACAGCACGGTCGAACCCAGAAGAAGCAGCAGGCCCGACAGGCCGATGGCGAGTGGCACCACGCCGACGCCGCGCACCACGCTCGCATCCGTGCGCCGGATGCCGACATAGTCGGCGCCCGCGTAGCGCAGGCTGTCGTGCATCGAAACGAACCGCGGCAGGGTGATGTCGCTGCCCGATCCCGTGCCGATGCGGCGCACCGAGCCGCCGGTGGATTCGGCGAGCGCCCGCAACCGCTCGGGGGTCGACACCACATCCTGGAATTCGCGCGGGTTTTCCGGGCCGACATTGGCCAGCACCGTCAGGGTGCCGTCGGTCAGGCGATAGAGGCCAAGTTCCTCCACGGTGGCGGTGCCGCGTGAAAGCCCCGGCTCGGCGGCCTGCAGGGTCACGGTCGAGGTCTTGCCCGAGGGAGCCGTGATGGTCACGGGCGCGGTCGAGCCTTTCACGCTCTGCCGCTCGATCGCAAGGTCGTGGCCGTGGACGCTGGCGCGCAGCGCCTCCTCCTCGAGGTCGGGCTCCTTCATGAGCCAATGGGCGAGCCGACGCAGCAGGTCGAGATAGGGGCCGCCCTCCTGATAGCCGCGCGCCCACAGCCACATCTGGTCGCTCAGCATGAGCGCGACCCGGCCCTTGGCTTCGCGCGACAGAACGAGCAGCGGCCGTGCCGCCACACCCGACATGACGGCCGTGCCTTTGGTCACGTCCGCATCGACCTGGCGGAACCATTGGCTCCAGGCGGGCGGGTTGGCGTCGCCGCCCGGCAGCCCGCGCGTCACGGGATGTTTTTCGCCGTCCGCCGTCACGGCGGCCCGGAACGGCTGCTCGGTCAGGCTGCCGGTCGGCTTGGCGGGCGACAGATCGCCGAGCGGTGAATAGAACAGGCCGTCCTGGCTGGAAAAATCCGGCCCGACCGCGATCAGCAGCGCGCCGCCGTTCTTCACGTAGCGCGCGATATTCTCGAAATAGACGAAGGGTAGGATCGACTGGTTCGAGTAGCGATCGAAGATGATCAGGTCGAAATCGGTGATCTTGTTGCCGAACAGTTCATTCGTCGGAAAGGCGATCAGGGCCAGTTCGTTGATCGGGGTGCCATCCTGCTTTTCGGGCGGGCGCAGGATGGTGAAGTGAACGAGATCGACGTTGGCGTCGGATTTGAGGATGTTGCGCCACATCCGTTCGCCCGAATGGGGCTCGCCCGAGACCAGCAGCACTTTGAGCTTGTCGCGCACGCCGTCGATCGTAACCACCGCCTTGTTGTTGAGCGCGGTCAGTTCGTCGGGAAGGGTTGGCACCTCGATCTCGACCACGTTGGCGCCGGCATGCTCGACGGGGACCGGGATGTTGATCCGCGTGCCGACCTGCGCCTGGAGCGTGGCGATGAGCGCGCCATCGCGGCGCACGTTCACGGTCACGGGCTCGCCCTTGTCGCCGGTGTCGAGCACGCGGGCCACGATCGTCTGGCGCTTGCCCACGATCCCGAAACGCGGGGCGTCGACGAGTTCGATGCGGCGGTCGCGCTCACCCTCGTGACCCGTCACCAGCACGTGCAGAGGGGCTTTGATGCCGAGCGCGTCCACGTTGGCCGGGATGTCGTCCACGAGGCCGTCCGTGACCATGAGAATGCCCGCGACATGGTCGGGCGGCACGTCGGCAAGGCCCTGGTTGAGGGCGCCGAACAGCCGCGTTCCATCGTTCTCGGCATCGGTCCGCTCGCTGTCGATGAAGCGCGGCTCGACGTTGCCGAGCGCGCCGAGCCCCTTCTCGATGGCGGCGCGCGCCTTGGCGGTCTGCGCGGCGCGTTCGCCGATCGTCTGGCTGCCGCTCTGATCGAGCACGACCGCGACCACGTCTTTGAGCCCCTGCCGATCCTCGCGCACGAAAGAGGGGTCCGCCAACGCCACCAGGATCAGACCGAGCGCCAAAGCGCGCAAGAAGGTGCCACGGCGACGACCCCAAAACCCGAGCAGCACCACGGCAAGCGCCGCCACCGCGAGCCCGATGAGCAGCGGGACCGGAAGCAGAGGCGCGAATTCGACCGAAAACCTGTTCACTGCGCGTAAGCCGCCTTGTTTGGTTTAGTGGGCCAGTCGTTCGAGCAGGTCGCGGACATGCACCTGATCGGCTTTGTAGTTGCCGGTCAGCGTGTACATGACGAGATTGACGCCGCCGCGGATCGCCAGTTCACGCTGCCGCGCCCCGCCCGGAACCAGCGGGTAGAGCGGATCGCCGTCGGCGTCGGCGGCCCAGCCTCCCGCAAGATCGTTCGAGGTGATGATGATGGGCGACACGTCATCGCCGGCCCGGACAGGGCGATTGCCCTGGTCGCGGGAAGCCGGCGGCAGGGCTTCGATCCAGGTCTGCCCCGACGTGTAGCGGCCCACGAAGCCGGACAGGAGATAGAAGGTCTTGGTCACCACGTGATCGGCCGGGACCGGCTCCAGTTCGGGAACGTCGACGCCGCTGAGCAATTGCCTCAGCCACTCGGCTTCCGGGGTTGGCGGCAGACCCACGCGGGCCGTCAGCGCATCGCGGGTGTCGAACACGATGGTGCCGCCCTGTTTCATGTAATTGGCGACCCGGCTCACCGTCGCGGCGTTGGGCTGGGGTTGCGTGGGCACGACCGGCCAGTAGAGCATCGGATAGAAGGCAAGCTCGTCCTTGGCCGGGTCGAGGCCGACCGGATCGCCGGGCGCCAGCGAGGTGCGGTCCGCAAGAGCGTGGGACAAGGTCGACAGGCCAAGCCGGCTCGCCTCGTCCACCGCGGCATCGCCGCTCACGACATAGCCGATCCGGGTCGTCAGCGCGGCATCGATGTCGCGCCGCGATATCGGCGCCGTGTCGGCCCGGGCCGTGGGAGCCGGCAGGCCCGCCGCAAGAACCGCACCCAGCAGCCCGATCGCCAGGACCGCCGCAATGGCCGGTCCCGGGCGCCGGCGTCGCCAGCCGCCACCGAGCCAGAAGGACGCCAAAGCGTCGAGCAGGAAGCCCACCAGCGCCAACGTCACCAGGGCGGCACGAAGATCGATCGGCTGCACGTCCTGCAGGGGTTGGTGTTGGAACGACAGACCCGAGAGGTCCGCCGGCGCCAGCGTGTCGCCCGGCCCCAAGGTGTTGACCGCGATCGTGGCATCGAGGGGGCCGTAAAAGCCGGGCGGGTGATCGGCGGTTCCGGGGCCATCATAGGTCTCCGGGATGGGTTTGGCGGTGGGCGGCGGGGCACCCAGCATGCCGTAGCCATTGAGAATGCGATTGGGCGCCAGACTCGCGGTCTGTTTGCCTGCCGCGCCCTGTGCGCCCGCCTCTGCGGCCGGGCCCTGGCCCGAGAGGTCGACCACGCGCCGGAGCATGTCGACGAACAGGCCCGACAGGGGAAGGTTCGACCATGTGGTATCGGCGGTGACGTGGAACAGCACGATGGTTCCCTTGCCGCGTTTTTCTCCGGTCACCAAAGGGGTTCCGTCCACGAGTTGCGCCCAGGTCTTGGCCGGGAGACCCGCGGAGGGTTCGGCCAGCACCTGACGCGTGACGGTCACTTCGTCCGGGACCGCCAGGCCGAAGAAGGGGCTGCCGCGTTCGAACGGGGCGAGCCGTTTGGGCTGATCCCACGAGAGCGATCCTCCGAAGGTGCGGCCTCCCCGGCGCAGTGCGACCGGCACCAGATCGTCCGCGCTGCCGGCGAGGCGGGTGCCGGCGAAACGCAGCAGGGTACCGCCGTCCTCGACCCAGCGCGCCAGCCGGTCGTGCGCTGGCCCCGACAAGGCTCCGAGGTCGGCGAGGATCATGACGGCCGGCTGATCATCCAACATCGACAGGATCGGATCATTGGTGCCGGGGCGCGCCTCCCGGAGATCCGCGAAAGGCGCGAGTGCCCGGGTGATGAAAAAGGAGGGGGACAGCAGCGGCTGCGCCACATCCACCGACGCTCCGGTCACGAGGCCGATGCGCCGGCGCTTCCATCGTGCGTCGAGGAGACTGACGGCGCCGGCCGAGGCCTCGCCCGTGATGGCAACCTGCGCCACATCGTTGCGCAAGTCGACCGGCAGATCGAACCGGGCATGGGTCTCGGTCCCGGTGTCGAAACTGAAGGGTGCCTCGGCGATCTGCAGGCCTTTCTGGTCCAAGGCCCGGACGGTGCCCTGTCGGGCCGATCGCGCGTCGGCGCGGATCACGCGCACGTCGAGTCCCTCCGCCTTGTTGATCGTGCCCGCAAGCGCCAGTGGGGTGGTGTCGCCGGTCACGATCGTGAGCGGATGGTCGCCGGAGAGTTTGATCAGACCCTCCGCAAACGCCCGTGCCTGCCCATGCTCGAGTCCGTCAGCAAGCCATACGAATTCCGTGCCAGGATGCGCGCCGGAAAAAGACGCCAGGGCCGGTAGCACCGCCATGCGGTCGGGCACGAAGGGGGTCGGTTGCAAGGCGCGCAGCCGCTCGATCGATCGGCTGGCATCGGAGCCTTCGATGGCGCGCGGGCCTTCCGACAAGGCTGCCACGGCCGTCACGCGTCCAGCCTCTTGGGCGCTCGCCAAGCGTCGTCGGGCCAGCGCGATCCGCGCATCCCAATCGGGCGCGGCAGCAAATCCGTCATCGACCACGACCACGAGCGGCGCCTTGCCGCCCCCGAGTGCCGGCAAGGGGTTCCACACTGGCCCCGCCATGGCCAGAATGAGGAGGCCCGCGACCACGAGGCGCAGGAGCAGCAGCCAAAGCGGCGTGTGGGCGGGGGTCTCGTCCTTTGGTTTGAGGTCGAGGATGAGGCGCAGGGGCGGAAACGCGATTGGACGTGGCCGCGGCGGCGTCAGCCGAAGCAGGAGGTAGAGCGGCGGCAACAAGGCCAATGCGCCAAGGATGGCCGGGATCGTGAAGGCGAGGGGGAGACCGAACATTGGTTACCCTGCCCAGCGTTCGGCTTCGAACGAGGCCGCGATCCTCAGCATGGCCTCGGAGGCCGGCCGGTCGGTTCGATGGATGGAGAAGGTCCAACCCTTGGCCCGGCAGGCGGAGCGGATCGCGTCGCGATGGGCCGCCAGCCTCTCCATATAGACGGAGCGCAAAGTTTGTGCTTCGCCGATCCTGAGACGGTTCGGTCCGTCGCTATCGCTGAGTTCGATGTGACCCTCGAAAGGAAAGGTTTCCTCGACCGGGTCCGCGATCATCAAGAAGTGGCCACCCGCGCCGTTGGCCGCCGCGGTAGCGACCGATCGCGCGACCTCGCCGGCATCGGATAAGAAATCGCCGATAAAGAGGGCGCGTGCCCGCGCGGGAAGCGGGATCGCGGGCGGCAGTTCGGCTGGGCTATATCCGTCGCGGCGCGCCTCGACCACCATGGCGTGCGCCAGGTAATCGACGACCGTCCGACGCGCGATCGGCGGCACGAGGCCAGGCATGCCGACCCGTTCGCCGCCCTTGACCAGGAGGTCGGCGGCCGCGAGCCCAAGAACCAGCGCGCGGTCGAGTTTGGATTGCTGGGCCAAGCTCGACACATAGGCCATGGAGGGCGAGCGGTCGATCCAGAGCCAGACCGTATGAGCGGCCTCCCATTCGCGCTCGCGGATATAGGTGCGGTCGTCGCGCGCCGACCGCCGCCAGTCGATCCCGACCGCGGCCTCGCCATGAACGAAGGGACGGAATTGCCAGAACGACTCGCCGGTGCCGGCGCGGCGTCGTCCGTGCACGCCATGCATCACGCTGCCGGCGATTTCGCGGGCCGAGACGACGAGATCGGGAAGGCGCTGGGCGAGGTCGAGGGCGTCGCGTCCGTGGCGAGCCTCGACGAAACGTTGCGTCTGTGGGAGGAGCCGTGCCTCCACGTCGCTAGCCGAGCCGCCCGACGAGGCGGCCGATGAGCGCCGGCACGGTCTCGCCATCGGCTCGGGCCGCGAAAGTGAGCGCCATCCGATGCTTGAGAACCGGCAAGGCCAGCGCCGCGATATCATCGATCGAGGGGGCGAGCCGGCCATCCACGAGCGCCCGGGCACGCGAGGCCAGCATCAAGGCTTGCGCGGCCCGCGGGCCTGGGCCCCAGGCCACCAATTGCGCGACATCGGCGGCGCCATCACCGGGCCGAGCCGAGCGCACCAGATTGAGGATGGCTTCGACGACCTTGTCGCCGACCGGCAAGCGGCGCACGAGCCGCTGCGTGGCCGCGAGATCCTCGGCCGTCATGGCGGCGCGGGCCACGGCCTGGTCCTCGCCCGTCGTCTCGATCAGCACCCGCTTTTCCGCCGCTCGATCCGGATAGAGCACGTCGATCTGCATCAGAAAGCGGTCCAGCTGAGCCTCGGGAAGCGGATAGGTGCCTTCCTGCTCGATCGGGTTCTGGGTCGCCAAGACGTGAAATGGCCGGGGAAGGTCATAGGGCGCGCCCGCCACCGTGACGTGGCTCTCCTGCATGGCTTGCAGCAGCGCCGATTGCGTCCGCGGGCTGGCGCGATTGATCTCGTCGGCCATCAGCAATTGGGTGAAGATCGGCCCCTTGACGAAGCGGAAGCTGCGTTTGCCGTCGGGGCCCTCCTCGAGCACTTCGGACCCTGTGATGTCGGCCGGCATCAGGTCGGGCGTGAACTGGACCCGCCGCGTCTCCAGCCCCAAAACCAGCCCGAGCGTTTCCACGAGCTTGGTCTTGGCAAGCCCGGGCACGCCGACCAGGAGCCCATGGCCGCCGGCCAATAGCGTGACCAGCGTCTCCTGGACGACGGCCTCCTGACCGAAGATCACGGCCCCGATGGCGGCGCGCGCCGCCGCGATGCGCTCCAACGCCGCATCGGCAGACCGGGCCGCGGCGGCTTCGATGGACGTGACGCTGCCGTCTTGAACGAGAGTCATGCTACAGCCTTGCTGAATATCGGTCGTTCGCGGTGCGGGACATGGCGGAATGGAGCGCCGAAGTTCGGTTGCGACCGTGCCGACCAGTAAGCTCGTATTCCGACAATCCCGTCAAATCCGGTCCGGTACGGGAGCTGACCGCCACAGATCCGGGTTGCAGCTTAGGGCAGCCGGCATGAATGTCGATGCGCGCCCGGGTCGCATGGTCGATGATCATCCCCTCACGCATGAAATGAGATGATGGCGAAAGAAAGTGCTGCTTCCATGAGCATTGCGGCGAACCTGGACGCGCTGGGGACGGCCGTGGCCGGGCGGGGCCCTGGCGTGCCACCGGTCGAATCGTGGAACCCGCCCTTTTGCGGCGACATCGACATGCGCATCGCTCGCGACGGCACGTGGTTCCATGATGGCACACCGATTGGACGGCCGGCCCTGGTGCGCCTGTTTGCCTCGGTGCTGCGGCGCGACCCGGACGGCATGATGCTGGTCACCCCGGTCGAGAAACTGCGCATCGAGGTCGAGGACGCGCCCTTTTTGGCGGTGGAACTGGCGGTTGACCCGGGACCCGAACCCGTGCTGCGCTTGCGGACCAATGTCGACGATTGGGTCGCGGTCGATTTGCAGCATCCGCTGCGGTTCGAGCCCGGTGCGTCGGGGGGTCTCAAGCCCTATGTCCTGGTGCGGGGCGGTCTGGAAGCCCTGGTGAAGCGCTCCGTCTTCATCGAATTGGCCGAGCGGGGCGAGACACGGATCGTGGAGGGGCAGGAAATGTTCGGGGTCGCGTCCGGCGGATGCTTTTTCCCCATGGCGCCTGCCGCCAGCCTGACCGAAATCCGATGAGGTCCAGCATCGCCCCGAGGGGTCCGCAGTTCGCCGAGGTGTCGGCGGTCGATTTCGAGCATCGTGCGCGGACGCGGCTGAATTTCGAGCTGCCCGCCGGCTTGTTCGACTTGGAGGTCGTCCCGCAAGCCGGGGATCACATGCTCGACGGCCTGCCGGCGCGACTCGGGCCGAAGACGCGGGCCGCCGCGGTGCTGATCTGCGTCGTCGCCCGGCCGGAAGGCGCTTTTGTGCTGCTCACGCTGCGCACGACCGGCTTGCGCGATCATTCGGGTCAGATTGCGTTTCCGGGCGGGAAGATCGACGCCTCCGACGATTCGCCGGCCGCTGCCGCCTTGCGTGAGGCCGAGGAGGAAGTGGGCCTCGACCCGGCCAGCGTGACGCCGCTCGGTTATCTGGCGCCTTATCTTACGGGGACCGGGTTTCTGATCGTGCCGACGGTCGCGATGGCGCGCGAGCCGTTCTCCCTTACCCTCAATGCCTTCGAGGTTGCCGAAGCTTTCGAAGTGCCGCTCGGTTTCCTGATGGAGGCCGCCAACCACCAGCGCGGCAGTCGCGACTTCAATGGCGTGACCCGCAGTTTCTATGCGATGCCCTATCGCGAGCGGTACATCTGGGGCATCACGGCCGGGTTGATCCGCAACCTCTACGAACGGCTCTATCTCTGATGGCGCGAAGCTTCCTCGACGCGCTCGGTCTCTTCTCGGTCCCGTTCATCGCCTATGCGCTGCTTCTCGCCCTGCGGCAGCGCTATCCCTTCGTGGCCGAAAGCTGGTCGCGCGGTTCGCTCGCTGTGCTGACGGTGCTGGGTTTGAGTCTCGTCGTCATCGGCATTTTGCTGCTCGGCACTTTCGCGGACCGGCATCAGGGCGCCTGGATTCCCGCCCATCTCGACCACGGACGCCTGGTGCCGGGACAGTTCCAGTGACGACCGATCCTCTCGCTCGGCCACTCAGGCTCACGCCGGACGGCCGGCTCGACGACCCTGCGCTGCTGGCGGATCCCGAATTGCGGCGGCTTCTTGCGGTCCTGAACCAGGACGGGGAAGAAGCGCGCGTTGTGGGGGGCGCCGTGCGCAACGGTCTTCTCGGCCTGCCGGCCGGCGACATCGACGTCACCACGACGGCGCTTCCCGAGATCGTCGTGGCGCGCGTCAAGGCGGCTCGCTTGCGCGCGATACCGACCGGCATCGCGCATGGCACCGTGACGGTTCTGGTGGCGGGCAGGCCCTTCGAGGTCACGACGTTGCGCGAGGATGTCGAAACCGACGGTCGCCATGCCGTGGTTCGCTTCGGCCGCGACTTCGCGCTCGATGCGCAACGTCGCGATTTTACCATCAACGCGCTTTCGGTCAGCCCCGATGGCACCATCCACGACACCACGGGCGGGATCGCGGATCTTGCGGCGGGGCGGGTGCGCTTCATCGGCGAGGCGGATCGCCGCATCGGTGAGGATTATCTGCGCGTGCTGCGCTTCTTCCGCTTCAGCGCCGCCTATGCCGCGGGTCCGCTCGATCCAGAGGGCCTGGAGGCTGCCACCCGACACCGTGATGCGCTTGCGCGGCTGTCGCGGGAGCGCATTCGCGCCGAACTCATGAAGCTGCTCACCGCGCGCCGCGCCGTCGAAGTGCTACACGCCATGCAGGCTGCCGGGATTGCGAGCGTGATCTTGGGTGGGGCCTGCCGACCGGAACGGCTGGCGCGGCTTGCCGCCATCGAGGCGGCGCGCGCCATCCCGCCCGACGCGCTGATGCGGCTTGCCGCGGTCGCGGTGGAAACCAAACCCGATGTGCTTCGGCTGCGCAGCATGCTGCGACTGTCCAACGCCGAGCAGGATCGCCTCTTGGGTGCCCTCGAGGCGCGCCTCCGCTTGCGGCCCGCCGCCCCTCCGGACGCGGAGGCGCTCCGGGTTCTGTTGTTCGAATGTGGCCTGCAAGCCGCGCGGGACGGCATCGATCTTGCGGCCACGGATGCCTATCCGGCTCTGGCGGACGCCTGGGCCGAGGCCTATCGAACCGTCGGCATCGAGCCGCCCCCGAGATTGCCGCTCGGGGGCGCCGAGGTGATGGCACGGGGCGTCAAGAACGGGCGCCTCGTCGGCGCCGTGCTCAAGCGGCTGCAGGCCGATTGGATCCGGGCAGGGTTCCCGAACGACCCCGCAACACTTGCGGCCCTTCTCGATTCGGCGATCGCCAGCGAGACCGCCGGTTCCTGACCATCCCCGGTGCCTGCGGCCAATTGACTCGACCTTGGCAACCGGTGGATTAAAGTAGCGGGCGTGGCACTTGAAGGTCCGTCGTGCACGACGGTCAGCAGGAGTGGCCGATGGGGTTCGAGCGAAAAAGCCCGGCTGATATCGCTCGCAGACTCGGCGAGCGGCGGGACCGCGTGCAGGCCGCCGGCGGCTCGTCGCGCGCGGCCTCGGACGCCTGGCGCCGAGAGACCTTCACGCTGCCGCGAGAAGAAGCGCGCGCCATGGCGCAGGACTGCTTCGTCCGGTTCCCCAAGGCCGCCTACATGACCGAGATCGAGTCCTGGCGCGAACTCGCCGATGGGCAGATCGAATTCACCATCCGGCGCCTGCCGACGGCGGATTAAGTGCTCGATCCTCGCGAGGGTGAGGATGTGAGCGGAAGGTCAAGACGTCCCAATCCGGCGGGGTTCGACCCGCTTTGCAGGCTCGCTTCCGGTGAGTTCGACACCAAAATACGCCGACAGAGTCACGATCAATCGGTCAGCTTGGTCGAGCGCCCCCTCGATTGTCTCTTTGGACGGCACGCTCGGCATTCGTCCGGTCGGCGTCGGATAGCGGTAGGCTGTCGCATATGCTTCGAGGAACGTGATGGACTGCAACGCCGCTCGATCAGGGTTCACGTCCGGGACGCGCCTCACCGTCGAGTCCAACTGGTGCGCGTCCTTCCTCTGAATGTGGAGATCTTCTGACGTGGCGACCGCCCGTATCAGGTGCTCTGCCGCCTGTGCGGCGAGATAGGCGGCATTTCTCGACCCGGAATCCAGCAGCATTCGCGCGTCCCGCAGGCAGACAAGAGCCATGCGGAGGTCAGACGCGATGGCTTGCGCCTTAGACATCGAGCCGTTTGCCGTCCCGAGCAAGATCGTATCCGAGCGTATTCGGAACACCCCACGCATCGCTGAGATCGCTCGACCTTGCGGTCAGGATGGTCGCAGAAACGCCCGCCTCCTTTTGCAAGGTCCAGCCTGTCATTGGATCGAGAAGATCGGCCGATGCGCCGTCTGGGAGCCCGATCAGCAGATCCCAATCGCTATCGCCTTTGGCATCCCCGCGCGCGCGGCTTCCGAACAGCCAGATCGACACCGGACCCATGCGGCCCAGAATCGCCTCGACCAGCGGCGCAATCTCGATCGGAATGGGAAGACGATCATGCGTGTGTGCTGACATACGATCACGCTAGCAGAAACGGCCGACGCTTTCGAGGACTTGCACGCCACCGTCCCGGTCACGCGGGCGGCATGAACCGCGTCGTCTCGAAGGCCGGCACCTCGGTCGCGAAAGCGTCCAGCCAGGCCACAAGGTTGGGGTGATCGGCGCGCCAGGCGCCGCCCAGCCTCAGGTCCAAGTAACCGAGCGCGCAGGCGGTCGCGATATGGGCGATATCGATGGTGCCGGTCGGCGGCGCGGCTTCGAGCCATGCCAGCCCGCGTGCGATCTTGCCGGCCTGATAGTCGGTCCACCGGGCGTAGCGAATCGCCTCCTCGCGCCAGCGCGCCTCGTAGACGATCAGGATGGCGGCATCCATCATGCCGTCGGCCAGGCTCTGGGTGGTGAGGCAACGGAATCGTGCCTTCGGTCCGACCGGGATCAGCACGCCTCCGCCCGCCAAGTGATCGAAATAGTCCACGATGACGGCACTGTCGAAATAGGTCGTCCCGTCCGCCAGGATCAGGGTCGGGATCTTGCCGAGCGGGTTCTCGCGCCGCAGTGAATCGGTCTCGCTGCTGGTGTCCGCATCTACGACGGAGAGGTCGGCCGACAGGCCGGCGTGGGCTGCCGCTATCCTGACCTTGCGGCCGAAGGGCGAGGCTGGCGAGGAACGGAGAATCATCATTGTCGGTCACCTAAGAACAGGTGACTCCGCCATAGCAAAGGCAGCGCCTGGCGCAAGCGCGGCGGTCTCGATCACCGCCGTCCCAAAAGGTCGATCCACTTCACATCACCTGAAGATTGACCGCCTTGGGGCCCTTGCCCTTTTTGTCCGGCTCGATCTCGTAGGAAATCTTCTGGCCCTCGCTGAGCGATTGCAGTCCGGCCTGTTCGACTGCGGTGACGTGGACGAAGATGTCGCGGCCGCCATCATCGGGTTTGATGAAGCCATAGCCCTTTTCGCCGTTGAAAAACTTCACCGTGCCCTGACTCGCCATAGCGCATTCCTCGACGTGTTTTCTTTTTTTCTGTTTTTTTTGAGAGGCGGGAGCGCATTCGTTGTGCGACAGGCCTCGACCTGTCGAGCCTCGCGCTTCATTCCTCAGCCAGCCAACGCCATTGCCACGAGCCCGGTTCCTGGCTTCCCAGGACGTTCGCGAGCGCGGGCAGGATGTGGCCGGCCTCCTCTTCGAGCGGGAACGGCGGGTTTACGACCACCATGCCGCAGCCGCCCAGTTGGCCACGCTGGTAGGCGGCTCGATCCACCATGAGTTCGATCTGAGCCACGCGGCGAATGCTCGACGCCATCACGGCTGTGGTGAAGTGCGAGACGGACTCCCGGCTCTTGAGCGGATACCAGAGCACGTAGATGCCGGTCGGCCACTTGCCGTGGGCCGCCACGAGCCCGGCCAGCAAGGCATCGAATTCGGCCCGCGACTCGAAGGGTGGGTCGATCAATACCAAGCCGCGTCGTTCGGGTGGCGGCACGAAGGCGTTCAGCGCCAGATAGCCGTCAATCTCCACGACTTTGGCGCGGCTGGTCTTGCCGAGGTTTTGCCGCAGCGTCGCGGCCCCGGGGGCGTGCAGTTCGCAGAAGATCAGGCGATCCTGCGGGCGGGACAATTCGAGGGCCAGGATCGGTGACCCCGGATAGAGCGACGGCCGGCCCGTGGCATCCCGTGGGCCCACGATGTCGAGATAGGGCGCGATCAGCGCCCGCGCGGTCTCCGGAAACCGATCCGGATCGATCCGGCCGATGCCGTTCTGCCACTCCGCGCCGCGCCGCGCCTCCTCGCCATGAAGATCGTAGAGGCCGATCCCGGCATGCGTGTCGAGATAGCGGAACGGCGTGGGCTTGCGCGCGAGATGGATCAGCATGCGCGTGAGCAGGATGTGCTTGAACACATCCGCGAAATTGCCGGCGTGGAAGGCGTGACGGTAGTTCATGACGAGCCAGGGACGGAACGAAAGCGTCGATAAGCCGGGACCGAGCCGAAAAAAACAGCCCCGTTCAGCTCAACAAAGCGACCGCAAGATCGGTCAGGATCTCGGCGCTCCGGCCGGAAGGGTCGAGCGTCGGATCGAGCTCGACGAGGTCGAGCGAGCCGAGCAAGCCGCTCCGCGCCAGCATCGTGGCGAGTAGCCGGGCTTCGTCGAGGGTCGCGCCGCCCGCAACCCCGGTTCCCACCCCTGGCGCCAGCGCGGGATCGATGACGTCGAGGTCCAGGCTGACGTGCAAATGGGTTGTCCGGGAATCGATTCGGGCCAGAAACTCATCCACGACCACGGGGATGCCCCGAGCCCGCAAGGCGCTCATCGGCATGGCCGAAATGCCCGAGCGATCGAGCGCTGCCTGTTCGGCCGTGTCCACGTCGCGCAATCCCAACAGCGCCACCCGTTGAGGGAGGATCGGCAAGAAGGGCCGATCGGGCAGCACCCACTCGAGGCCGGGAAGCCCCGCCAGAAAGGCCACCGCCATGCCATGCACATTGCCGGTCGCGCTGGTCGCGGGTGTGTTGAAGTCGGCGTGAGCGTCGAGCCATAGCACCGCGATCTCTTGCCCACGTTCGCGGCAGGCGCGCGCCACCCCGCTCACCGTGCCCATCGAGACGCTGTGATCGCCGCCCATGAAGACGGGCAGCGTGCCGGCCCGCGCGGTGGTGTAAGCGCGATCATGGATGGCCTGCGTCCAGGCCGCCACGGCGCCGCGATGATGCGCGTGCCCGGCGAGGCAGTCCCCGATGTCGGAGATTGGGGGTGACGCAAGGTCGCCGTGATCTTCCACCCCCCACCCGCGGTCGCGCAGTCGCCCCGGCAATCCCGCGGCGCGCAAAGCTGCCGGCCCGAAAGCGGAGCCCCGGCCGGCCGCCCCGAGGTCGAAGGGCAGGCCGACGAGGTCGAGCGTTTGCAACTGTCGCATTGTCATGGATTGCATCCTGATCGCGGGTTGTGAAAATGGTGCCGGCACGCGACGAAGCGAAGACGCATCGCGTCCGTTACGACAGGAGGCATCGTGAAACCATTCATGAACCTGAACGACGTACCCCTGGCAATCCAGGCGCATGGCGAGCTTTACGAAGCCCGGATGGGTCAGATCGGCAAGGCGCTCGGCGCCGAGCTCTTGGGTTGTCGCATCACCGTCGTGCCGCCAGGCAAGAAGGCCTGGCCCTATCACAATCACCACGGCAACGAGGAGATGTTCGTGATCCTGGGCGGGCAGGGCACGTTGCGCCACGGTGGCGAGACCCATGCGGTCAAGTCCGGCGACGTCATCATGTGCCGGGCCGGCGGCCCCGAGACGGCCCACCAACTCATCAACACGGGAGCCGAGGATCTGCGCTACCTCGCGATCAGCACCATGCGCGAACCCGACGTGACGGAATATCCCGACAGCGAGAAATTCGGCGTCATGGTGGGGGCGCCGCCTGGCGGCGACAAAGCCAAGCGCCGCTTCCAGTTCTGCGGCCGCGCCGGCGACGCCGTGGATTATTGGGAGGGAGAGTAGAGGCGCTTTAGCGCTCCGGCAGGACGCTGATCTGCCGGGTGCGGCACGAGCCCTGGCTGATCTCCGGGCAGGTGGTAAAGCCGCGCAGGTCCTTGGTGAAGCAGAGGCGCACTTCCTCCAATTCCCCCTGGCGGCAGGTCACCGCCATCATGTCGGCGCGCAGCCCGGCATTGGCCTCCGTGAAGGCGCGCGCGATGTCCAGCGGTGCCATGGTTTGAGGATCGTGCGGCGCCTGCAGGCTTGGCGGAATCGCCACGGCGTCTCGGGCTCGCCGCACCTGGCCAAAATAGTCGGTAGGGCTGAGGCCCGTGCAGGTGCCGTGCTGGCGCCACTCGTGGCGGGCGAGCCCGTCGTCCGGATAGAGGCCGCGAACCTGGTCGAGCGCGGCGCGCGAGGGAAACCGGCTTCCGGCGTCGCAGTTCGACGGGTAGCCGTGCTGGTTCTGCGGCCACAGGCCATGCACCACGAAGCCGAGATTGGCGCCGTCCGCGCATTGGCTTGGGGCTTTGCTGTCGCCGCCCGTGTCGCAGAAGCCGGGCGACCAGGACAGCGCCAGGACGTAGAAATCGAAGGCGCCGGGCGCCCGCGTTCCGACCGGGCCGTTCGGTCGCGACTGCGCGATGACTGTCGGGGTGCTCCGGCCCACAGCCCCATTATCCCCGTCCGCCGGAGGTTCCGGCGCCGCGGCCGGGTTGAGGCATTTGTCCAGCACGCAGGGCGGGTTTTGCGAGCCGCGCGGCGAAACGTCAAAACCCTGGGCGCTCGCGGCGGCGGTCAGCCCCGCCAAGGCGGCCAGGACGGCTCCGAGCAAGGCGCGCATTAAGGTGGCCGGGCCGTTAGGGACGGGCTTCCTTGCAGGCCGGCGCATAGGCAAACTCGCGATCAAGCCCCACCACGCAGAACTCGACCCCGAAATCCATGCCGATCATGCCGAGGTCCTCGGCCACGTTGTAGGACACTTCATGATAGCTGTTGTCGTTGAGAAGGGCCCGGGCCTGGCAGAAATTGCGCGGGATATGGTCGAGGCCCCAGGGACGCAGGGCGTCCACCCGGACGTGATCGAAACTGACGATCTCCAGCTTCGAGCTCCAGTATTCGCCTTCCGCCTGGCCGAACCGGTCGGTGATGCGGCTCAGCACATCGGGGTTGTCGCAGGCCGGCACCTGCCCGTCATAGGACCAGAAGCGCTTTTCCGCCGGCACCACCGTCCGCGCCGCGGCCGCGTCCATCACGCCCATGAGAGCGAGAGCCACAACCAAGCCTTGGAACGCACGTTGCATTGCGACAATCCTTGCCGATAAGTCGGCCGGACGATGCGACGGCGGACCCCGAGGGGTCAAGCCTTGCCGGGCGGTGGACGCGACCGTGGATGCGAATGGCGAGCGCTGTGGTGTTCCGATAACAGCCGGGCGCCGGCGGCCACGATTGAGCGGGGGTGGGTTGTGGGAAGCGAAGCGGTGCAGCACGGAGCAATCGGCGCGGGCGCCTGGGATTTTTGGATCGACCGCGGCGGCACCTTCACCGACGTCATCGGGCGCGACCCACAGGGCGCGCTTCACACCCGCAAACTGCTGTCGGAAAACCCCGGCGCCTACAAGGATGCCGCGGTGGCGGGCATCCGCTCGCTGCTGGGACTCGCCGAACGGGCCGAGATCCCGGTCGGCCGCATCGGGGCCGTCAAGATGGGCACCACGGTGGCCACCAATGCGCTGCTGGAGCGCAAGGGGGAGCGCACTTTGCTGGTCACCACCAAGGGCTTCCGCGACGCGCTGCGGATCGGCTACCAGGCGCGGCCCAAGATCTTTGCCAAGAACATCATCAAGCCCGAGCAGCTCTACGGTGGCGTGGTGGAAGTGGACGAGCGCATTCTGGCCGACGGCACGGTGGAGCGCACCCCCGATCTCGAGGCGGTTCGCCGGGACCTCGAAGCCGCCAAGCGCGAGGGCTACGCCGCAGTCGCGATCGTGTTCATGCATGCCTACCGCTTTCCCGCCCACGAGCAGGCCGTGGCGGCGCTCGCGAACGAGATCGGCTTTCCGCAGGTCTCGGTGAGCCATGTCGTGTCCCCGCTGATCAAGCTGGTGGGGCGCGGCGACACCACGGTGGTGGACGCCTATCTCACCCCGATTTTGTCGCGCTACGTCGCCCAGGTGGCGCGGGAACTGGACGTCGAGCGCACCGGCGCCCGTCTCATGTTCATGATGTCGTCGGGCGGGCTGACGGCGGCAAACCTGTTTGCCGGCAAGGATGCCATTTTGTCGGGCCCTGCCGGCGGCGTGGTCGCGATGGCGCGCACGGGCGCGGCCGCCGGCTTCGATCGGGTGATCGGCTTCGACATGGGCGGCACCTCGACCGATGTGGCGCATTTCGACGGCGAATTCGAACGCGCCTTCGAGACCGAGGTGGCGGGCGTGCGCATGCGCGCCCCCATGATGCTGATCCACACCGTGGCGGCGGGCGGCGGCTCGATCCTGCATTACGACGGCGCCCGCTTCCGCGTCGGCCCCGATTCGGCCGGCGCCGCGCCGGGGCCGGCCTGTTACCGGCGCGGCGGCCCTTTGGCCGTCACCGACGCCAATGTCATGACGGGAAAACTGCTGCCCGACTTCTTTCCCAAGATTTTCGGGCCGAAGCAGAACGAGGCGCTCGACACCGAATCGGTGCGCGCCGGCTTCGCCAAGCTGGCCGCAGAAGTGGGCGACGGGCGCGGCCCGGAAGAGGTGGCGGACGGGTTTCTGCGGATCGCGGTCGCCAACATGGCGGAGGCCATCAAGAAGGTTTCGGTGGCGCGCGGCTATGACATCACCCGCTATGCGCTGAACTGCTTTGGTGGCGCCGGCGGCCAGCATGCCTGCGCGGTGGCCGATGCGCTCGCCATGGAGACAGTGATCCTGCATCCGCTCTCCTCCCTGCTCTCGGCCTATGGCATGGGCCTCGCCGACATCCGCAGCGTGCGTCAGCAGGGCATCGAGGAGGCGTTCGCCCCCGCCGTGCTCGACACCATCGCAACCGTGGAGGCGCGGCTCGCCGCCGAAACCCGCACCGAGGTGGAAGGGCAGGGGGTCGACCCGGAAGCCATCACGATCCTGTCCCGCGCCCACGTGCGCTACGCCGGCACCGACACCTCGTTGATCGTCGAGGCGGGCTCGCTGGAGGCGATGCAAAAGGCCTTCGAGGCCGCGCACAAATCGCGCTTCGGCTTCATGGATGCCACCAAGGCGCTGGTGGTGGAGGCGCTTTCGGTGGAGGCCGTGGGGGGCGGCGCCGCCTTCGAGGAGATCCCGCGCGAGCCCGTCGAGGCGCCGGTGCCGGAGCCGCGCCTGCGCACGCGCTTCTATTCCGACGGCCAGTGGCGCGACGCCGTGGTGTTCACCCGCGACCAGCTGCAGATCGGCCACCAAGTGGCAGGCCCCGCGCTGCTGGTGGAGCCGCACCAGACTATCGCGATCGAGCAGGGCTGGCGCGCCGAGATCACCCCGCTCGATCATGTCGTGCTGCGCCGGGTCGAGGTGCTGCCGCAACGCACCGCCATCGGCACGGTGGCGGACCCGGTGCTGCTCGAAATCTTCAACAACCTGTTCATGTCGATCGCCGAGCAGATGGGCGTGACGCTGCAGAACACCGCCTATTCGGTGAACATCAAGGAACGGCTCGACTTTTCCTGCGCGATCTTCGACCAGGACGGGAGTCTCGTGGCCAACGCGCCCCACATGCCGGTCCATCTCGGCTCGATGGATCGGTCGGTCGAGACCATCATCCGGCTCAATGCCGGCACGGTGCGGCCCGGCGACGTCTATGCGCTGAACGCCCCCTATAATGGGGGCACCCATCTGCCCGACATCACGGTTTGCACCCCTGTTTTCGCCGAAGGCGGCGAAAAGATCCTGTTCTGGGTGGCGTCGCGCGGCCATCATGCGGATGTCGGCGGCGTCAGCCCCGGCTCGATGAGCCCGCGCGCCACCACCATCGTGGAGGAAGGCATCTACATCGACAATTTCAAGCTCGTCGACGAGGGCCGCTTCCGCGAGGCGGAGCTCAACGCGCTGCTGGCCTCCGGCCCCTATCCGGTGCGCAACGCGGTGCAGAACGTCAACGATCTGAAAGCGCAGATCGCCGCCAATGCCAAGGGCGTGGCCGAACTGGCGCGCGCCGTGAACCATTTTTCGCTGCCGGTTGTGCAGGCCTATATGGGCCATGTGCAGGACAATGCGGCCGAGAGCGTGGCGCGCGTGGTGGCGAAGCTCGCCGATAGCGAATTCGCCTTCGAGATGGACCAGGGCACGGTGATCCGGGTCAAGATCACCATCAACAGGGAGAAGCGCGAAGCCACGGTGGACTTTTCGGGCACCTCGCCCCAGCAGCCCACCAATTTCAACGCTCCCGAGCCCGTGGCGCGGGCGGCGGTGCTCTACGTGTTCCGCGTCATGGTGGACGACGACATCCCGATGAATGCGGGCTGCCTGCGGCCGATCAAGATAATCATCCCGGAGGGGTCGATGCTGGCACCCAAATATCCGGCCGCCGTGGTGGCGGGCAATGTGGAGACCAGCCAGGCCGTCACCGACACCCTGTTCGGCGCCCTGGGGGCGCTCGGCTCGGCGCAGGGCACGATGAACAACCTGACGTTCGGCAACGATCGCTACCAATATTACGAGACCATCTGCTCCGGCGCGCCCGCGGGGGCCGGCTTTTCCGGCGCCCCCGGGGTCCACACCCACATGACCAACTCCCGCCTCACCGACCCGGAAATTTTGGAATTCCGTTTTCCGGTCGTACTGGAGGATTTCCACATCCGCCCCGGCTCGGGTGGCAAGGGAAAATGGAACGCCGGCGACGGCACCCAGCGCACCCTGCGCTTCCTGGAACGCATGGACCTCGCCCTGCTGTCGGGCCACCGCCGCGTGCCGAATTTTGGCGTACAGGGCGGTGGCGAGGGCGAGTTGGGCGAGAACAGCGTGCGGCGGCTGGACGGGCGGATCGAGGCGCTGGAGGGCTGCGATCAGACGGTGCTGGAAGCCGGGGAAGCCATCACGGTGAAGACGCCGACGGGGGGTGGGTTTGGGGTGGGGCGAGGGGGTAAAGCTCCGACTAGTCTTGACTAAGCGGCATCTATGCGCAGTTGCGTCCCGATTCGGCCCTACTCCTGTACCCGAACTTACCAAGTGCAGCTTTAGCAGAAATGAACATGGATTGGATTATGACGAGGGGGGATGCCGGCTGTTAAGATCTTGAAAATGGGCCAGCTCTTGTTGATAAAAGACGACCGCTTGCTCGATCATCTTGTAGCGGGGCGTGTCTGTCTGTATTTCAGCCGCCAGAAGTTTATTCCAAGATGCTAGTGTCCGGGAGAGGCGAGAAACTAAATGTAGAACGACGTTTTGCCGTCTTGCCCGGATCCATTGTGTATAAACGCCTGTTACAACATAGGGGCGCCGTTTTTGTGAACCGTACACATCGCGCTGAGCCGACCATAAGGCGGCGGGTAACGGCTTAGTGAAATGCTTCTCAAAGAGTTTGATTATGACATCCTGAGCTTCAAACGGGGATATCTCGACTAATGTCCCGACGTAAGCTCGGGCGTTGCCGAACATGAAATTTCTTGCGAGCCTGTGCCAGGAAACGCATGCGTTGTTGATGATGATCGGGGTGCCTTCACCGGCGAGCGGCTTTGGCAGTAAAATTAGATTACCATCGTGCATCTTCAAAGCTGCCGAGCCGAAAACGCGGTGCACGGTATCCTTCTTCACAGGGACAAGATTATCTCCGCGCGTTCTTTCTATAAAATCGGATATGGCTGTTCCGACGTAAAGGTGTTTCTTTGAAGCGTAATCATTCCAGTCTACTCCGTCGAGAGAAACAATCCGAAAGGACTGAGTAACAGCGAGCATTTTTGGATCGGATGTGTGCCCGACGCCGAGGGCAATATCTACAATAAGCTCACGTTCGAGGCCCTCCGAGTCACTGAAATTGTAAGTCCAACGATGCCCAGAAACATCGCCACAATGTGTGGCGATCAGCAGCAAATCATACGGGAAAAGCTCCATCATGCGTGTGATATCGCTGACGTTTGCGCTAGGTCCATAATAGGTGCGGAGGAAAGCACCCCTCGGTTCGAGGATCTTTTCTACTGCTCCGATTTCCTTGGAGTCTGTCGTTGTTGGATCGATCAGCGCGGCGAATTCGACGCCGGGCGTACCTGATTGCTCTGCCGCAAAACCATTGATGATCGCAGTGCCGAGGTCTGGATATTTAATCAGATGCGTAGAAGGACACTCATGCACGGCGAACCCGAATGGCAGGCCGCTCGTGACGAAGGTGATTGAGCCGTTCGGGGGCAAAGGTATTGAACAGCATATCTCGCGAATCCGCTCCTGAACACACTGCAGCGCCTCTGTCGCTGACGTCTCCCTTTGTTCATAAGAAGAGTAGAGGTTTTCTAGCAATCCGTCAGTTATGCTAACTTCAACCTCTTTGATCAAAAACAGGCCAGCGCGCAAGGAAAATGCGTAATTCGCTGCGATAACCTGGGAGAGCTCATCGCCGTCTTCGCAGACGACCAAGTGTGACGACTTCGAGGGCACGTTCTCGACAGGGGACGGGCGAGCATCGAAGGCGATGTTTCGCCTAGCGCGCAGTGCTTTAAGCAATCCTATACCAACGCGATCATTTCCCCAGGCGAGTGGCGGTGAGGCGAATCGAGCGTTTTGCAAGCCAGTGATTTCGTCCGCTGTAACGCAACGAAAACGCGACGTGTGGCGATGGGTAAAACCCGATTTAAGTGCTGCCATTGTGTCGTCCGGCAGTCCGGCTAAAAAGATCGCTTCCGGCTTGACCCTTGAAATCGCGTTGTTTCGACGGGCGATCTCTGCCTGCCGGTCGGCTCGAGTCATTCGCGGCCCCTCAATCACCGGCAGGTAGCTGTTAGGATCCGAAAGCACGCACGAAAGCTGCGCCGCGAGCTTCGCATCGTCCGTGATGACTAGATTTCGCGAAATTCGTGGGCAGATCATCGGCATAGTTGTAGCCCCTTGATCATCAGCAGGGAACCGATGACCAAGGCGGGGCCCTCATGAACACGATGGAAGGGCAGAGCCTGATTTCAAAGACACTTGCCCAGGTGACGAGTGCCGCCTACGCATGAAACGGATCGTCTCGGGGGCGTCACGATGAAAGAAGGTGGTTGTCTCTGTGGGGCCATTCGGTACAGGGTTCAGGGTGAGCCCCTTGCGAGCGGCATTTGCCATTGCCAGACGTGTCGTCGGGCAGCGTCCGCCCCCACCTTGCCATTTGCCGGGTTTCCCATCGCGGACTTCGCCTTCACCCAAGGAGAGCCGGTCACGTTCCGCTCGTCTCCGCATGTCATTCGCACTTTTTGCGGCCGGTGCGGATCACCGCTCACCTATCGCAATGAGCAACACCCCGACAGCATCGACATCATGACCTGCAGCCTCGATGATCCAAACGCCCTGCCGCCAACCTTCCGTGTCTGGGTCAGCCACAAGCTGGCGTGGGACACCCCAGCAGAAAACCTTCCAGCCTACGACGAAAGTCGGACATCATCGGCCTGAGCCGGGGTCAGGCCGGCGGGAAGGCTTCGTATTGCGGCAGGTCGTCGGTGATGTCGTACCACGGCGCTTTCGAGCCGACGAAAATGTGCATGCTGGGGCGGATCGAGGGCGGGTCCACCAGAGTTCCCATGCAGACGTGGACATAAGCGCCGTCGCGCACCACGGCATAGAGCAGCGACCCGCAATGGCGGCAGTTCACGTTGTGCCAGAGGTCGTCGCCGTAGCGCAGCACCGCGTCCTCGCCGCGCGTCAGGGTGAGGTGCCGGCCCGCGATCCCCGCCAGGGCCTTGAAGGCCGACCCGGTCGTGCGTCGGCACAGCGAGCAATGGCAATACATCGCGTAGGCAAAGGCGTCCGCGACCTTGTATTCCAACGTACCGCACAAGCACTGGCCAGTGAGCTGCCTCGCTGGGGAGATCGTCTCTGGCATGGCGCTTCACCGAACAGGTTCGTCGTCGGGATGTGCCGGTCCCCTTCTCCCGCGAGGGGAGAAGGGGACCGGCACGCGATCGCGTCAATAACCGACGATCTCTGACTCCGATAGCCGTTGCGGAGAGAGGTGAACACCGTCCCACGGCGCTCCGCGGGACACCAAATCCATTGCCGTCCCGCCACGTCCCCCTATAGGGTCGCGGCGCTCGCCCCGCACATCCCAGGAGAATCCCCGCCCGTGAGGTCCCCGCGCCTGGCTTTGTTCGTTTTGGAGGCACTGCCGAACGCGCGCGCGGTGCGGCGGTTCGTGGGCGACCATGCGAGCGAGATCGCGTTCGTGGGGCTGTCCAATGCCGAGCGGCCCAATACGGGCGGTCTGTTCGGGCAGACCTGGCGGCACGTCAAACGGTCGGGGCCCGCGATCCTGCCTTATCTCGCGATCAATTTCGGCCTGCCGGATCTGCTGCGCGGGTTGCATCCGATGGCGGCCACGCTGGCGCCAAAACCCACGCCCGCCACGGCGATGCCGCTCAAAACCCTGTGCGCGCGGCACGGCATCCCGACGCTGCGGGTCGACGACGTCAACGGCGCCGAGGTGGCGGCGGCCTTCGCGACCTATAAGCCCGACCTCATCGTTTCCTTCCATTTCGACCAGATCTTTTCGGCCGCCACCCTGGTCCTGGCCCCCTTGGGCGGCGTCAACGTGCATCCGGGTCTGCTGCCGCGCCATCGCGGGCCGGTGCCCACCATCCATGCGCTTGCCGAGGACGAGCCCGATTTCGGGGTGACGGTCCATCGTCTGGTGCCAAAAATCGACGCGGGCGCGATCCTGGCCCAGGAGGCCGTGGCGCTGCCGGCCGGCACCACGGCGTCGCGCGCCTCCATCCTGCTGCACGAACGCGGCCGCGTGCTGCTCGACGGCGTACTGCAGGCGATCGCGCGGGAGGGGATGCCCGAGGGCACGCCCAGCAGGACGCTGCCCTATTGCCCGTTCCCGGATGCGGCGCTGTTGCGACGGCTGCGCCAACAAGGCCGCCGGCTGACCGACTCACGCGATCTGCGCGATGCGCTGGAGCTCAACGCCACGGACCGGCAGGAAACCGGCGGGTTTTGACGCTCGTGAGCGGCCCAGGCGAGGTGACAGAGGATTTGCCGCGCCGTCATTGCGAGGCGCGCAGCGTCGAAGCAATCCAGGGGTGAGCGCACGGCGGTTGGATTGCTTCGCCTGCGGCTCGCAAGGACGGCCCAGCTCTGCATCGAGATAATCCAGCCCTGTTGCATTTGTGCAACGACGAATTCTCGTCGAGAGATCAGGACGTTACAGAAAAACTGTGGTGCGGCGCCTTTAAACCCCCTTTTGACAAGCCGGCTCCGTCCCTGCCTATCTGGCCATCAACTTATTCGGCCAAGAGACCCCAGCCCATGCAGCCGATGAACCGCGTCCAGGAGAATATCGTCGCCCGCCAGGAGCGTCGCTTCCTCAACTGGAGCTGTTCCTGGATGCCGGAGAGCGTGACCTCCGATCACCTGACGGCGCTCGGCGTGGCGGGTGCCTTCCTGGTCCCCATCGGCTATCTCGCCAGCCGCGTCGACGCCCGCTTTCTGCTCCTGGCCATTCTGGGCTTCGTGCTCAACTGGTTCGGCGATTCCCTCGATGGCAGCCTTGCCCGCTACCGCAAGGTCACCCGGCCGAAATACGGCTATTTCCTCGATCACTCCGTCGACGCGCTCTGTACCCTGCTGATGTTCGGCGGCATGGGCCTGTCGCACTACGTGCGGCTGGACATCGCGCTCTTCGCGGTGGTGGGCTATCTCGCCCTGTGTATCCACGTGTTCCTGCGCAACCACGTGACCGGGACGTTCCAGCTGACCTTCATGTATCTCGGGCCGACCGAATTGCGGATGATCTTCATCGCTTTGACGTTCTTCATGCTGATCGCGGGACCAAGCCATATTGCCGGATTGAGCCTGTTGAGCGATTGCGACATCGTGGTGCTGATCACGGCGAGCGTCTTCATGGCGCTCTTCACCTTCAATACCGCGACCATGATCCTGCAGCTTCGTGCCGTCGAGGGGAACGGCCGGCGCGCGGCCGCTGCCGCCCAAACCGCCATCCCCCTGACGTACCGCCCGATGGCATCCGAGCCGTCGCGCGAGCGGCTCGTGGTGATCAGAGAGTCCAACGCCTATTAAGCGTTCGGGTCAGCCGCGCCCGTATCCAAACCCTTCCGCATGCGTTGGCAACCGAACCCGGTCACCCGTGACCCTTTTCGGAGATCAAAAATGCTGGTTCCCCCTGGATCGACGATCGCGGTCGCGGATGGCCAAAAGCTGAGCCTCTACCACAACACCGGCCACGAGGCCGAGTTGAAGCTGACCGCGCTGCCGCATCCTGCCATCGGCACCGACCACAAGGGCGCCGATCACGGGCATCAGAGCAGCCCGGGCAATCCTGCGGGCGGCCAGATCGACGAGGACGGCTTTTCCGGCGGCGTCGTCGAATATCTCAACAAGCAGGTGCTGGAGGGCCACATCAAGCAGCTCGTCATCATCGCGGCGCCGCGCGCGCTCGGCGAATTGCGTAAGCACTATCACAAGCAGCTCTCGGCCCAGCTTTTGGGCGAGATCGCCAAGGAGATGACGGGCTCCTCGGTGCACGATATCGAAAAGACCATTCTGGCCGCCTGATCGGTGGCTCCGACGCTCGTCGCGGCCGGGATTGACCCGGCCACGGCGACGGGAAGTGCGGCGTCGTCGTAAGCGTGAGAGCTGGGCGCCCGCAGGCTATCGCAGGCCGCCGGAGACCAGAAGCAGCTCCCCGGTCAGCCATCCCGAATCGGCCGAAGCCAGAAACACCGCGACGGGCGCGATATCGGCGGGCTGCCCCGATCGCCCGAGCGGCGTCTGAGCCACCAGCTGCTTTTCGAAATCGCTGCCGATCGCGCCAGCCGTGTGGGTGCCCTCGGTCTCGACGAGACCCGGGTTGATGGAATTGACCCTGATCTTCCGCGGTCCCAGCTCCTTGGCGAGCACCTGGGTGATGCTGCTCACGGCGCCCTTGGTGGCGGTGTAGATCACGGTGTTGGGCGGCGTGATCTGGCTGGCGTTCGATCCGATATTGATCACGCTGCCGCCTTCGGGACCGAAATGCTTCACGGCCTCCTGGGTCGCGAGAAGAAGGCCGAGCACGTTGGTGTTGAACTGGCGATGGAACTCGTCCTCGGTGACGGAGTCGAGCGGGCTGAACTGATAGACGCCCGCGTTGTTCACCAGAACGTCCAACCGCCCAAAAGCTTTTTTCGTCTCGGCGAACAGCCGCTGGACATCGGCGGCCTTCGAGACGTCGCCTTGGATCGCGACGGCTCTGCCGCCCTCCCGGGTAATCGCCGCCACGACTTGATCGGCGCCTTCCTGGCTGGAGGCGTAATTCACCACCACGGCGGCCCCTGCGGCCGCCAATCCCTTGGCGATCCCGGCCCCGATGCCCTTTGAGGCTCCCGTTACCACCGCGACTTTGTCTGCAAGCTTGCTCATGACACGTCTCCATTTTTGGCTGACGTGTAGACAGTTATATGATCGTCGAAGCGTTACAAGGGTAACCGAAGATTTGAGATCGCGGCTTCAGATTTCTCCGAGTTGATCGAGGTAGGCTTTGAGGACGTCGCGCTGCAGTACGAGGCTGGCGAACTTTCCCTCGCGGACGATGCGCACGAGGCCGGCCGTCTCCAATTCCTTCATGTGATGCGAGATCGTGGCGGCGCTGACCTGATGCGTTTCGTTCAAGCTGCTGCAGGCCGTGGGAGCCTTGCAGGCACCGAGTTGCTTGAGGATCTGATAACGCCGCGGTTCGGCCAGGGCACGCGAGATCAGCTCAAACTGCCGCAGCGTGAGAGCCGCCGCAAGGAGTTCGGCGCGTTGCCGCTCGGTGTCGCTGCCGGCGGGCGGCGGTTCCATAAAGCCATCTTCGGCCATGCCGGCGCTCCAGATTGTCGACGAGATATAGAAACCGCGGGGCGGTTTCGCAAATCGGCCCGGCCGTATCGGGAGTTTAGCGCCGATATCGCTTGATCGAAGACGTCGCATCCGGATCGCCCGGAACGCCCTCCGGTGGACGGGGGATCCCGCGGTCCGGGCTGGCCATCAATCCAGCCGGAAAGCTCGTCTCGGTGCTGGTGCCGAGTTGGTCGAGGTCGAGCTCGGGCGAATCATGCCGAGCCACGCGCGGCAGTGGGGCGAGCGCCATGGGTTCGAACGAACCGGGCGCCGCGGTAACTCGGGGACCGGGGTTCATGGCCACCACACTGGTGCTGCGCGAGGTCGGCCGCGCCCGGGTCATGGGGGCATCGGGAACCGCTGCCGCAAAACTCTGGCGGGCCGTATAGGAGGGGGCCGGGATGGGGGCGCTGGCCATATCCTGTTCCTCCTCGATCATCGGCGGATCGGGCAGGTTGTCGCGGCGCGGCGGCTCGGGCTGGTTCTCCGGCGCGGGTTTGCAATAGCGGCGCGGCCCCCGCGACGTATTGCCGTGCATGGCCAGGTCCATATGGACGTGGTTGTAATGAAAGATGTTGGCGCCCGGCCCCAGCACGGTGGTGAAATAGCTGCAGGCCCCGCCATGCGCGTCATGCAGGAAGGCGCTTTCCTGGTCGTCGGGGCTCTTCCAGCCGCGCATGACATTGAGTTCGCGCCCGCTCGCCAGCACGAAGCCGCCGACATCGATGGCATTGGCAAAGGAATGCTCGCTGAGCTGAGCACCCCCCAAATTGTTGATGCCGCGGCACGAATAGGTGCCCATGGTGTTGATCTGCGCCACCGGCTCGCCGAACCGCGCTTGCGCGTCGGGCTGCACCACATCCTTGATCCAGGCGTCGAGCATCGGGATCATGGAGCAAGCGAGGATGGAGGCCGATTTCAGCCGCACCGTGCCGCCCGCCAGCGCATAAACCTTGAAGGGATGGTTGAGGCCGCATATGCCGGGCCCGTCGATGGCATGGCTCGGCTGCAGGTAATCACTCGGCTCGACGAGGTGCTGGGCGAGGCACGCCTCCTCTGCCTGGTTCCGCCATGCCGGGCGCTCCTGGTGATCGTAGCGGGAACAGCCTGCCAGAAACGCCAGCAGGGCGATCGCCGAAAGTGGCCAAACGCAACGCGCCATACGGCGACAATTGCGCGAAAGTTGTTAAGGCTGGCTAAAGCAAGCTGGATCGGGAGGCCAACGACAACGAATGTTCCCCACCTGTCACGCTGCGGGATACCCACCAGGCATTGCCTAGTATTCACAGATCGTCTCGACAGGCCCGGCGGTCGGCGGACACCCCTTCTCCCCTCGCGGGAGAAGGTGGCGCGCAGCGCCGGATGAGGGGACGAGCGATCGGCAACCCCTCATCCGCCCTTCGGGCACCTTCTCCCGCAAGGGGAGAAGGGCACGGCGCAACGCATCCGCGTCGATGTTGGCGATCTGTAAGTTCGATAGCCCGGGTCCGATAAGGAAAACGGACCAACTTCGTCGTCTTTGCCGCCGCGGCATCCTCCTTCCCCGCACCGGGGGAAGGAGGCGCTCCGAAGGAGCGCCGGATGGGGAGCCCTTTTGCTTAAGCCGGGTTCGCGCCGGACGTCTTCGCGTTCCGCTCGTTCATGAACCGGTCGAATTCCTCGCGGTCCTTGGCCCGCCGGAGGTTGTCCATATAGTCCGCGAACTCGCGTTGGGCGGCATCGAGCTTTTGGCGCTCCTGCTCGAGGCGCTCCATCTCGGCCTTGCGCCAATCGTCGAAGGCCGCATTGCCGCTCGTGCCGGAGCTGAACGGGCGCCACTGGCTCCCTTGCTCGGCCTGCGGGCCAAACCCGGCGAATTTCGCGCGCACCGCCGTCATCGCATCTTCGAGCGTGTAGCCACGCCGCTGCGCGAATTTGAGACCCAGGATCGCGAGCCCGATGGGCCAATAGATCGCAAAGCCGAGCACCAGGGCCGCGATCTCGATCGGCTTCCACCGCATCTTGCCGCCGCAACCGCCCTTCCATTCCGATCGCCAACCCGCGTGCCCGCTGGCCGCGCTTGAACACGAATTCATGGGACTTCTCCGTCGCACGGCCACCTGGCCGATGTCTAATGTGACGAGCATTAACATCGGGGGTCGTGGGGGCTTCGTCAAGGCCTTCGGAGGTCCGATTTGGTCGCCCCGCCGGCCAGCTTTCCCGTGGTCAGCGGTAGCGCGGCCTGCCATGATCCCTGCACAGAATTGGGGGAACGGTCGATGTCGATTTATCTTCTGGCTTTCGTGATCGGCATCGTATCGGGGTTGCGCGCCTTCACGGCACCCGCTGCCCTGAGCTGGGCCGCCCACCTGGGCTGGCTCCATCTCGATGACACCTGGCTGGCCTTCCTGGGATACGCCTACACGCCCTACATCTTCAGCATCCTGGCGATTGTCGAATACGTCACCGATACGCTGCCCAATACGCCGAGCCGCAAAGTGCCCATGCAGTTCGGCGCCCGGCTCGTGAGCGGCGCCTTTTGTGGCGCCGCGATCGGTCTTGGCAGTGGTGCCTTGGCGGGCGGCCTCATCGCCGGTCTCGCGGGCGCCGTGGTCGGAACCCTGGGCGGTGCAGAGGTTCGGTCCAGGCTCGCGCGTGCGGTCGGCCGCGATTTGCCCGCCGCGCTCATCGAGGATGCCGTCGCCATCGTGGTGGGGATCCTGGTCGTCATGGGGCTGCGATGAACAAGCTTTTCAACGCGATCATCATCGGGGCAGGCCAGGCCGGGCCGCCCCTGGCGGGCCGTTTGACGCAGGCCGGCATGACGGTGGCGCTCATCGAGCGCAAGCTGTTCGGCGGCACCTGCGTGAACACCGGCTGCAAGCCAACCAAGACCATGGTGGCGAGCGCCTATGCGGCCCATCTGGCACGCCGTGCGGATGACTACGGCGTCGTTGTCGGCGGGCCGGTGACGGTCGACATGGCAAAGGTGCGGGCCCGGATGGAAGCGGTTCGCACCTCATCCCGAGAGGGTGTCGAACACTGGCTCAAAACCATGGAACGGTGCGCCGTGTTCGAGGGCCACGCGCGTTTCTCGTCGCCGCGGACCGTGGAGGTCGGCGATGATACGCTCGAAGCCGAGCGCATCTTCATCAACGTGGGCGGCCGCGCCATCGTGCCCGACATGCCGGGTGTGGGCCAGGTGCCCTATCTGACCAACACCGCCATGCTCGACCTCGCGGTGCTGCCGAAGCATCTGGTGGTCGTGGGCGGCAGCTATATCGGGCTCGAATTCGCCCAGATGTATAGGCGCTTTGGCAGCGCTGTGACGGTCATCGAAAAAGCCGCCCGCCTCGTGCAACGCGAGGACGAGGACGTCTCTTCCGCGATCCACGACATCCTGGATGCGGAGGGTATCGCGCTGCGGCTCAATGCCGAATGTATCCGGTTCGAGCCGCGCGACGGCGCCATCGCGGTCGGCGTGGACTGCCGTGACGGCGAGCCGGAGATTTTGGGCTCGCACGTGCTGCTAGCGGTCGGCCGTCGGCCCAACACCGACGATCTCGGTCTCGACAAGGCGGGGGTTGCGGTCGACGGCCGGGGCTATGTTCAGGTCGACGACCAGCTCCGCACGAACGTGCCCGGGATCTGGGCGCTCGGCGATTGCAACGGCCGGGGTGCCTTCACCCACACGTCCTACAACGATTTCGAGATCGTGGCCGCCAACCTGCTGGACAATGACCCGCGCCGCCTCGGCGACCGGCTCGAGGCCTATGGACTCTACATCGATCCCCCCTTGGGCCGCGTCGGCATGACCGAAGCGGCCGTCCGCGCCTCCGGCAAACCCGCCCTGATCGGCAAGCGCCCGATGACCAGGGTAGGACGCGCGGTGGAAAAGGGCGAGACTCAGGGGTTCATGAAGGTCCTGGTCGACGCCGAGTCCAAGCAGATCCTCGGGGCCGCGATCCTGGGCACCGGCGGCGACGAAGCCATCCACGGGCTCCTGGACATCATGTACGCAAGGGCGCCCTATACCGTACTACAGCGCTCGGTCCCGATCCACCCGACCGTCTCGGAACTGATTCCCACCATGATGGGCGAGTTGAAGCCGCTGAACTGAGGCGTGCCAAACGCTTTGATGCCGGGGCTACATCCCCCGCCTGTCGTGGCGCTGATGCGCCTGGCGGAAGTCGCGCGGGGTCAGGCGTTTCACATCAAGGAACTGGCGGTTGAAGTTGGACAGGTTCCTGTAGCCGACCGTCTCGGCGATATGCGCGATCGGTCGCGCCGTGCTCAGCAACAGGGCGCAGGCCTGCCCGATCCTCAACTGCGTCGTATATTCCGTGACGGCCAATTGGGTGTGCCGTCGGAACAGGCGTTGAAATCCCGACACGCTGAGGCAGCAGATGCGCGCAAGATCCTCGACCCGGAGGTCGGTATCATAATGCGCGTGGATGTGGTCGAGCAGTCGGTCGATCCGGTCCCGATCCGACGGCGCGGCCGTGGTGGCGCGGAACGCCGGGCTGGCGAGCGCGACCGCCTCGGTGTCACCTGCGAGGATCTGCAGCACCTGCATCAGGTTGAGAAGCCGCGATGACCCATCGAGTCGCGGCATGGCCTCGATCAGCGGTCGTGCCCGGGCGGTCGCGGACGGCGAAAAAGCCATCCCCCTGTCGGAAGCCGCCAGCATGTGCTGGACGTTTCGCATCTCGACCAGCACGCCGAGGAGACTCTCGGCCCATTCCGTCCGGAACCACATGACCAGCGCCACATGGGGAGAAGCGGCATCGATCTTGTCGCCGGAAAACCATGTATGCGGCAGGTTCGGGCCGAGAAGCACGAGATCGCCGTCACCATAACCCTCGATGCTGTCGCCGACGAAACGTTGGCCCCGGCTGTTGGTCGTCAGCGTCAGCTCGAACTCTGGATGGTGATGCCATTCGAACGGGATGCCCGCATCCAACCGGCGGTTGAGAAGCGCCCAGGACGAGTCCCCGGGGACCGCCACTTTCTCGAGGATGGGCCTCATGGGATCCTGTCCAGACGCCAGCCCAAAGCAACATGACGCCAGGATAGTATCAGTTTTCGCCGCCCGGCGCCAACATGAGGCCGCCGCCGGGGCTAGTCTTGGATCGTCATCTCGATTCGGGGACGTAAAGCATGGCCCAGGCAGCCCTCAAGAAGGACGCTCACCCGTCCACCTCGCTCGTCACCACCCAGCCCAAGGACATCGAGAAGCGACTTCCGCTCCGGGTCTTGTCGGCCCAGGACTGGGATCACTGGGTCACCAAGGGCTACGTGATCGTTCGCCAGGTGGTGCCGCCCGCCAATGTCGAACGCTTGGTCGACCTGCTCTGGCGGTTCGACGAGAAAGACCCGAAGGATTCTTCGACTTGGTACGCGCCGCAGCGCCGCGAGCACAAAATGAAGGAGCTCAACAATACCGGCATGCTGGAGATCTATAATCACCAGTATCTGTGGGACAATCGACAGGAACAGCGCGTCTACGACGTGTTCGTCGACATTTGGGATCGTGAGGATCTTTGGGTAACGATCGACCGGGCGAACCTCAACCCGCCCAGGAAGGTCAAGGGCAATCCGAACGGGTTCATTCACTGGGACGTGGATACCTCGATTCGCCCGCTGCCGATCGGCGTTCAAGGCGTGCTTAGCCTGCAGAAGCAGGACGGCGACGTCGGCGGGTTCCAGTGCATTCCCGAATTGTTCTATGGTTTCGAAGACTGGGTGAAGTCCCAGCCCGCCGACCGTGACCCGATGCACCCGGACACGACTGGGCTGACGATCGTCAACGTCGAGATGGAGGCCGGCGACATGCTGATCTTCAACAGCCTGCTCGCGCACGGGGTCCGGCCGAACCATTCCGAGAACCGCGTCCGTATGGCCCAGTATGTCTCGATGCATCCGGCCGAGGAGGATAACGACTCCGAGCGGCAGGAGCGGGTCCACTTGTGGCGGAACCTCGAACATCCCAAGCGCGAGGCTTTTCCGGGCGATCCGCGCGCGTGGGAGAAGCAAAATGCAACGACTGCCGAACTGACGCCGCTGGGCGAGAAGCTGTTGGGCCTTAAAAGCTGGCGTTCGGCATAGGCCGTCACAAAAAAATGATGAATTCTGCCTAACTTGGCATTGTCGGTTCCCTCTTTCTCGGCTTAACTTCTTCGATAAGCTAGGGCCAAGTTCGTCGGCCGCCGTGGAATGGTAACGGGAGCAAAGCTGCGCAAGTTTACTGACGATGACCGTGTAATTGTTATGCGTATAAAGAAGAATATATTGGAGGAAGTTCATGCGAGGCAAAATTCTGGCCGCGACGGTCTCGGCGTTTCTGGCCGTCGCCCCGGCCGCCTGGTCGGCCGATATCTGCACCACGAGCCAAGCGCCGGACAGTCTGAAATACGTGCAATATTTCCTCAGCCGCGTGCAGGATCAGCCTGGCTGTGCCATGCATGTGGTGGAGGGGCGCCTCGTGGCGCAGCAACCGGTCACCAATCCAGCGGTCAGTTGCCCCGACATGTTTGCCTGGAAGCTGTTTGCCGAGGCTGTCACGGGGCAGTTTTGGCGGAACTGGGCGGCCGATCAGGAGACCTGGCCGGGGAACGGCTTGGCCCAGGATCCCGGCCAACCTTACCCGATGTGCGGTCCGGGCCAGCCCGCAGGTGCGTGCTGCAATCCGGATGGTGCGTCCAATCCGGGCTATGACGATGCGACCTACAAAGCGAAGTTCTGCCCGTATTTCCCTGGCGACCACACCATTGCGCCGGGCACCATGCCGGTGCGGATCGGCGCACTCCCTTCCAAGGCCCACACCCCGGGTTTTGCCGCGAGTCCGCGCTTCCGCGAGGCGATGCAGCATGAGGCCACGCTGGCGGCCGAGATTCTTGCGGCGCCCGATCCCAGCAAGGGGCGTCACATCCGTCAGTCGATGGCGGAGGTGGTGTTCCGCAACAAGCCCTTCTTCGACTACGTGTTCCGCAACGATCTCTACAACACGGAAGGCATCGTGAAGGTCTTCGAGGCCAACGCGGCCGATCTCTCGGGTCCAAAGACCGGGGCCCCGTACCATCTCGCAGACGGCGGCAGTACGCTGGCCGAGATCTCGTTCCCGTCCGACGCCGTGATGATCAAGAGCGACTGGCTAAGCCGCGAGCGCGCGGAGGCCATGGGCCTGCATGACGACCCGCACAACCCATACGTCAAGATGAGCATCACCAGCTCGGTGCTCGACGACAACGGCTCGATCCTGCAGCCCGGGGAGCACTGGCTGGTCGCAATCCACTTTTCGTCGAAAGACATCCCGAATTGGGTTTGGACGACATTCGAACACGTCAACAATCCCGGTCGATGCGATTATACGGGATGCGAAGACTCCTACGGCTATACCTCGCCCGACAAGGTGGCCGCGGGCCTCGCTCGCAATTATACCCGGCCGAACGAGGTTTGTGATGGGTTGCCTTTGCCTTCCTATGTGCTCGACCCGGGTGGCACCTATCCCGGCGGTGAACGGCGGACCAGTCTCTCGGAAGTGTTTGCAGCCTTGCACATTGGAACGGATGACAATCCGACCCTGGTCCCGCAGCCGGCCGATCGCGCTTGGCTGAGCTATCGGCTCAAAGGAACGCAGGTGGACTTCACCGATGCCACGGGCCATCCCGCCCATCTCGGCAACAGCGTCACCGAGGCCGGCTTCGTGACGAGTTCCTCTTGCATGACGTGCCATGCCCGGGCGAGCACGAATGCCGGCGGCACAACGCCCCTGCCGCTCGGCGTTTTCGTGAACGGGCTGACCGAGTCGGGCTATCTGCCAAGTGCCAATGGGACTCCCGTACCCGAGTGGTACAATACGAGCGGCCAACCGCCCACGCTTCTGGCCCTGCAGACCGACTTCGTGTGGGGATTCCTCCTCGCCAATCCGATCCACGCGCCCGCGAACTTGACGGCCCGCGCGCTACCGGGCGCGCCGCGTTCGGTCCTGTCTCGATCCGCGCGCGAGCGGGCGATGGGCCGGTGATGGTCCATCCGGGGGGCAAGGACGACGTACAATCTGTTTGTGGGCCGCCGGACCTACCTTAGGCCTCTCAACGATTCGGCCGTGAGACACGCCTTCAACGACCTCGAATTCGGCAGCGGCGCGATCGGGATCGTCGAGGCCTCCATCCAGCAGCTCGTCGACACCATCGGTGGACAGGGGCGGCGAGACATGGATCTACGATTATGAGGGTTTGCTGGTCTCGCCATGACCGTCGGGCAGGGCGCGGCAAGGGTCGGCAGCGTCCTTCGAACCCTGCCCCACTCGGGACGCCTTGGCGTCGTTCTATGCCGTTCGCATGGAAGACCCGCGCCTTGGCGCGGGCTCCTGATCCGAGGTGACTTTGTCGCTCAGCGGTTAACGTCGCCTTCGACGATGAAGCTGCGCACCCGGCTGCGGCCATGGTCGAGGTCGCGTCGGACGGCCGGATCCTGTGGGCTGCGTCCCGTGATGGCATCGACGGCCGCATCCGTGGCCGGGGTCGCCGGGTTGGCATAGGTCTGCGGCCCGCCGGTCGAGGCGGGCGCGGTCTGGCTGGCGGTTCCGGCCCCAATACGCTCGCGCACGTCCGGATTTTCGGCCTCGGTCACCGGCGCTCCCTCAAACGGGGTCGGCACCACGCTTATCAATCCAGGCTGGCTCGCTTGCATGGCCAGCCCATCCTCGCCCGCATAGGAGCCGCCGAACCCGGCCGTGCTCGCGTCCGAAGGCTTGTAGGGGGTGGTGTCGGCCGCCAGATTGTCGACCCCGCCGCCGGCTCGGCTCCAGCCTTCGCTTTCCCAGGCCACCTCGCGCTCGTCGAGGTCCACCGCGCCGTCGCGGTCGAGGACGTCGATGGCTTTGTCGTAGAGCGCCTCGGTGGTGCGGACCGAGAGCGCGAAGCCGCCGCGCCGCAGCCCCTCGGAATAAACCCGGCGATCATCCTCGGGCATGAAGAAATTCGTCAGCGACTCCCAAAACCCTTGGTGCTGGTCTTCCGTCGCCGTGAAGTTGTCGGCATTGCTGCCCACGATGGTGATCGAGGTGGCCGGCACGCCCGCCGCCACGAGGTCGTTCTTGGCGATCGTTGCATGTTCGCTGGTGTCGAAGAAGGCCGTTACGCTGCGGGTTCCGGTCTGAGCGGTGCTGAAACTATCGGTCATGATGGACCTCCTTGTCCGACAGACAAACGGCAAGGGAGGTCCGGACGTTCCCGCGCCGCTTTTCAGCTACGGGGCTTTGTGGGTTGCCCCGCCATATGGGCGCTGCGGACCGCCGCATCGACCAGCGCCCAAATGGACCGTCGCAGGATGACGCTCGGATCGGCCCCGTCGAAGGCCGGATCGAGATGGCCCGCAAGCGCCAGCATGGCGACGCCGTGCGACATGGACCAGATCTCGAAGGCCAACGCCCGCGCGTCCGCGCCCGTCACCCCGGCATGCGACAGCAGCGCCGAGGAGGCGCCGCGCAGCAGTTCGAGGGCATGGGTGGCGGCCGCTCCGACCTCAGGGGCATTGAGGGTTCGGACGTTCGAGAACATGGCACTGTAGAGCCCGGGCTCGTCCCTGGCGAAAGCCAGATAGGCCTCGCCCATACAGCTCATGGCGGTCGCGGCGTCCGGTTTGCCGTCGGCCCAGGCCTCGCTGAGTTTCACGCCGAACAGCTCGAAGCCCCGCCGCGTCAGCTCTTCGAGAAGCGCGTTGCGGTCCGCGAAATGGCGATAGGGCGCGGCCGCCGTCACGCCCGCGAGCTTGGCGGCGTCCGCCAGGGTGAAGCCTTCCGGCCCGCGTTCCGACACCAGCATGCGGGCCGCCTCGACGAGCGCTTCCTTGAGCCGGCCGTGATGGTAGGCGCGGCGTTCGCCGCCGAAAAACGGGGTCCCGTGGTCCATGGCGCGAGCTTACGGCGGGCTCGGCGCGAGCGCGAGCATCAATGCCGCGCCACTGCCGCCGCGATCTCCGCCTGGATGGCTTGCGCGGCAACGCGCGGGTCGGGCGCGGCCGTGATCGGCCGCCCGACCACCAGGTAGTCGGCGCCGGCTGCGATCGCCTCGGCCGGGGTCATGACCCTCTTCTGGTCGCCCGCCGCATCACCTGCGGGCCGAATGCCGGGGGTCACGATCACCGTGGCGGGACCCACCAGCTTTCGCACGGAGCCGACCTCGCGCGGCGACATAACGAGGCCCGCAATACCGATGTCGCGCGCCTGTTGGGCGCGGCGCGCCACCAGGGCCGCGGTCCCGAAACGATAGCCCGCTTCCTCCAGGTCGGCGTCGTCGGCCGACGTCAGAACTGTGACGGCCAGCAGTTGCAGGTCGGTGTCCCGGGTCGCATCCCGCGCGGCCCGCATGGTCTGCGGATAGGCGTGCACCGTGAGGAATGTCACGCCAAGCTTGGCCACCTGGGCGGCCGCGCCCGCAACCGTATTGGGAATGTCGTGCAGCTTGAGGTCGAGGAAGACCTGGCGGCCAGTGCCGATCAACCGTTCCGCGAGATCGAGTCCGCCGCCATAGACCAGCTCCAACCCGATCTTGTAGAACGTGACGCTGTCGCCAAGCTGCCCCGCGAGCGCCTCGGCGGCGCGAATGTCGGGAACATCGAGAGCAACGATCAAGCGATCGCGGTGTGGAATCGTCATGGCGCCCTTTCTCCGGCAGGATCGGCCAGGATGCAATGCTTTCGGTGCCGATCAAGCGTGCGTTTTCGCCCGTCGTCCTCATGCGGTCCGGGCGCGGGGACACCCTGGACATCGTTGGCCCGGGCCATAGGTACACGACGTGGACCCGGCTTCGCTTCGATTGGAGCGGCCGGCCACAAACCCTTGCAAAAATTGTTGGCGCCTGTTGGCGCCGTAGTCTTGATGGACAAAAGCATGAAAACGCGTCGTCTTGGGAACAACGGGCCAGAAGTTTCCGCCATTGGTCTCGGGTGTATGGGGATGAGCGCCTTCTATTCCAATCGTGACGACACCGAGTCGACCAAAACCATCGAGCGCGCAGTCGAGCTCGGCATCACGTTCCTGGATACCGCCGACGTCTATGGGCCCCACACCAACGAAGAGCTCATCGGGGCGGCCATCAAGGGCAAGCGCGAGAAGCTGGTCATCGCGACGAAATTCGGCAATCGCGTCGACGCGAGCGGTAGGCGCTTCATCGATGGCAGCCCGGCCTGGGTGCGCGAGGCGGCCGACGGCAGTCTCAAGCGGCTGGGGGTGGACAGCATCGACCTTTTCTACCAGCACAGGGTGGATCGTAACGTCCCCATCGAGGACACGGTGGGCGCGATGGCGGACCTCGTGAAGGCCGGAAAGGTGCGCTATCTCGGGCTGAGCGAGGCGTCGGCCGCCACGATCGAGCGCGCGCATGCGGTGCATCCGATCACGGCGCTGCAGAGCGAGTATTCGCTGTGGACGCGCGACATGGAGGGCGAGGTCCTTGACACCTGCCGCCGGCTCGGGATCGGCTTCGTGCCCTATAGTCCGCTCGGTCGCGGCTTTCTCACGGGTGCGATCACCAAGCCGGAGGATTTCGCCGAGGACGATTACCGGCGCACAAGCCCGCGTTTCCAGGGCAACAACTTCAAGAGAAACCTCGAACTCGTGGCCGCCATCCAGGCGATGGCGGAACGCAAGGGCATCACGGCCTCGCAATTCGCGCTCGCCTGGGTGTTGAACCAGGGTGCCGACATCGTCCCGGTCCCGGGTACCAAGCGGCGGGTCTACCTTGAGGAAAACGTCGGGGCCGTGGATGTTGTGCTCACCCGCGAAGAACTCGACGAGATCGACCAGGTGTTTCCGTTAGACGCCGCCGAAGGTCAGCGCTATCCGGAGGCCACGATGGGCAGCCTCAACGGGTAGGGGATCTATGGGCAGTGCTCAGGGCTTTTGCAGGGTGACAACGAAACTCCCGGGTGTGGCGACCCGGGTCGCGCCGAGCTTGCCTGCAGCTGCCACGAAGTCCTTGAAAGGCACCGAGGCGGTGTGCGCCTGAAAGGCGTTGGCGTCGTCGAACACCTCCCAAAGCAGGATGTGGCCCGGCGTCGTGGGCGCCATGACATCGAACCGGCGGCAACCCGGCTCGGCGATCGAGGCGCTGGCCACACCCAAGATCAGGGATTTGAGCTCGTCCAGATTCTTGGCCTCGACGGAGTAGTCGACGAGGACGACGTAGGGCGACTGAACCGATCCCGCCTGGGCCGCAGCGGGACAGGCCCAGGCCGTCATCGCAACTGCGACCAGGGAGGCGAGCGTCCGAGCGTTAGGAGTCATGAGGCGGTCCAGGGGGCGTTCGGCCCGCAGAGGCCGCGCGATCCTAGACCAATAAAGCCTGCTCGACCCTTCTACCAGTGGTGCCGCTTGTCGCCGAATCGTTCGGCTCGCTCCAACCGCGCGGCGCGCACCGCCTTCAGCCGGGCGCCTTCTCGTTCCAGGCGGAGCTTGACCTTGTCGGTGCGGGCCTTCAGCTCGGATCGGGCCTCCGAGGAGCGCACCACGAAGCCCATGCGAAGACGCTCGCGCTGTTCGCGCAATTCAATTCCGATCTTTTCGCCTCCGGCCTTGAGCTTGTCGAGCAGATCCGGCTTTTGCTCCAGCGCATGCCCGTTCAGCCGGCGGGCGGGCCGGTAGACCCAAACACGCGCGGGCGGGAGATTGAGCCAGACCGGGGCCGACGCCTTGGCTTGGTAGGGCCAGGTCGCATGCTCACCCTGTTTCGGCATCGGCGACAACAGTCCGTAGGTGAACTGGACGAAGGGCGCGTCCGGATGCATCAGCGCGAAAGCGTCGGCCAAAAGGCGCGACCTTTCACTCTCCGGCCGATTGAGCAACGGCAAGCTGGACACGACTGCGGCGGCCGGCTCAGCCACCAGGTCACGCAGCGTGCGGCCGAGCGAATAGGCATCGCCCTGGACGATTCGGCAACCCGGATATCGACGCGCCAACAGCTTGCAGAAGGCCACATCGAATTCGACGAGGATCAAACGGTCGGCAGAGATGCCGCGCCGGAGCAGCGCTTCCGTTACGGGCCCCGTTCCGGGTCCGAGCTCGATGACCGGCCCAGGCAGGTTGGGGTCGACGCAGCGCGCCATGGTTCGTGACAAAGATCGTCCCGACGGCGATACAGCGCCCGTCGTCAGCGGCTTTTCGAGCCACGTGCGGATAAATCTGGCCTCGTCCTCCCAACGGTCGCTCGACGGCGATCTCGTTTTGTATTTTGGCAGGCGATCAGTCTCGAACAAAGGCGAACGCAACCCGAATCCCCCACCCGGTCAGCCGGACGGCTGTCATCTTACTGACTTAATTGATCGAAGAAATCTTTGATCTTGTCAAAGAAGCCGGCCGACTCCGGATGCGTCGTCTTGGACGAGATCGAGTCGAACTCGGCGAGCAGTTCGCGCTGTCGCTTGTTGAGGCTCTGGGGGGTTTCCACCATGGCCTGAATGTAGAGATCGCCCAGCTCGCGTGAGCGCAGGATCGGCATGCCCTTGCCTTTTATCCGGAACTGCTTGCCCGATTGGGTGCCTTCGGGAACTTTGACTTTGGTTTGGGTGCCGTCCACCGTCGGCACGAAGAACTCGCCACCCAACGCCGCCTGAACCATCGAGATGGGAACGCGACAGTAAAGGTCGGCGCCATCGCGCTGGAAGAATTGGTGCGGCTTCACCGCAAGAAAAATGTAGAGGTCCCCGGCCGGGCCGCCCCGAAGGCCGGCTTCGCCCTCTCCCGCGAGGCGGATCCTCGTGCCGTCCTCGACCCCCATCGGGATGTTGACCGAAAGGGCCCTGTCGCGCGTCACCCGGCCGGAGCCGGCGCAAACGCTGCAGGGATTGTCGATGATCTCGGCGCGGCCCTGACAGGTTGGGCAGGTCCGCTCGATGGCGAAAAAACCCTGCTGGGCCCGCACGCGGCCCTGACCCCCGCAGGTCGGGCATTGCCGGGGTTTTGAGCCCGGCTTGGCGCCGCTGCCCGAACAGGCCTCGCAGGAGATCGAGGTCGGGATGTTCACCGTCGCGGTCTTGCCCCGGAAGGCATCCTCGAGGCTGATCTCGAGATTGAAGCGCAGGTCCGACCCGCGTTCGCGCGCGCTGGGACGCCCGCCTCGCTGCCGTCCCATCATGTCGCCAAACAGATCGTCGAAGATGTCGGCCATGGATGAGCCGAACCCATCCCCCATGCCGCCGCCATTCTCGAAAGCCGCGTGCCCGAAACGATCATAGGCGGCGCGTTTCTGGCTGTCCGACAGGCACTGATAGGCTTCGTTCAAATCCTTGAACTTGGCCTCCGCCGCCTTGTCGCCCGGATGTCGATCCGGATGGCACTGCATGGCGGCTTTGCGAAACGCCACCTTGAGCTCCGCCTCGGTGACGGTCCTCGTCACGCCGAGGATTTCGTAGAAATCAGCTTTGGCCATTCAAGGCGCGTCCAAACTTGCGATTAGGTGAAGCAGTCGTGCCTACACGGGGGGCGGTGCAGCGTCGACCCGAAATCCGTCATCTCACACGAATGCCGGGCCAACCTTGCGGCGAGCCCGACAAGAGGGCCGCGGCCCGTGTTCCGGGCCGCGGCATCATCACTCGAGGCTATGGGGCACCGGCGCCGTAAGCTAGACCGGTGCCCTGCTGACGCCCGAGGGTCAGGCGCGGCGCTTGTGATCGTCCTCGCCGACCTCTTTGAAGTCGGCATCGATCACCTCCTCGGTGGAGGCGTGCGTGGCGGCCTCGGGGGTCTCGCCCGGGCCACCCGACTGAGCCTTGTACATGGCTTCGCCGAGCTTCATGGAGGCCTGCATCAGGTCGTTGGTCTTGCTCTTGATGGCCTCGATATCCTCGCCTTCGAGAGCCGGACGCAAGGCCGAGATCGCGCCTTCCACCGCACTCTTGTCGGCGGCCGAGACCTTGTCGCCAAATTCCGCGATCGACTTCTCGGTCGAGTGGATCATGGCTTCGCCCTGGTTCTTGGCATCGATCAACTCACGCCGCTGCTTGTCCTCGGCGGCGTGCAGTTCGGCATCCTTGACCATCTTGTCGATGTCGGCCTCGGACAGCCCGCCCGAAGCCTGGATGCGGATCTGCTGCTCCTTGTTGGTGGCCTTGTCCTTGGCGGTCACATTCACGATGCCGTTGGCATCGATATCGAAGGTCACCTCGATCTGCGGCACGCCGCGCGGCGCGGCCGGGATGCCGACGAGATCGAACTGGCCGAGCACCTTGTTGTCGGCCGCCATCTCGCGCTCACCCTGGAACACCCGGATCGTCACGGCCGTCTGGCTGTCCTCGGCGGTCGAGAACACCTGGCTCTTCTTGGTGGGGATCGTGGTGTTGCGGTCGATCAGCCG
>CAXTOT010000033.1:0-54052 GCA_964245915.1 uncultured Lichenihabitans sp.
GGTCCTCCCAGGCGATCATCTTGCCGGGATTGAGGAGGCCTTGCGGATCAGCCTCCCTTTTAAAGGCGAGCTGGACCGCATCGGTCTGTTTCATGCCGCCTTCCTCCAGCGTGTAGCGGTGCGGGTTGAAGATCGGCGCGCCCATGTCCTCGTGGATGCGGACGATCTCGTCGAGCCGCGCTTCGGTGGAAAAACGCACCAGCGACAGTCCGAAACAGGTGATCTTGCCATTGAAGCGCACGAATTCGAGATGGCCCATCACCTCGTCCCCGAAATGAGCGTGGACCCTCGCGATGGTGTCGAGCTGGTCGGGAAAGGGAAACAGCACCTGAAGATAGGTGATGGCGGGATCGACGCGCAGCGCCCGCAAGGTCGTATGGTTCCAGGAGAGTTCGTAGTTGGGCGGCAGGCCCGCGCGCTCGCCCGGCGTCATGCGGCTGGTATCGAACAGCATCTCGGCCCGGCCGAACCGGCGCACGAAGGTCTTGAAGGCATCGAGCGCAGGTTCGGCCACCATCACCAGCACGATGCTTTTGCCCTCGGGGAAGAAGCGCTTGTGGCGCAGCAGGTAGGTTTGCGGCACGGGGGCCGCGATGGGCGTGATCAGCTTGGTGAGGATGCCGTCCTCCTCGCCCAGCAGATTGCCGAAGCGGGCCGCCTCGGCAAAATTGTCGAACCCGACGATGAGATCGATCCAGTCCTGGGCGCCGGTCAGCGGCATCTCGACTTCGGTGATGATGCCGTTGGTGCCGTAGGCGTGGGCCACCTTGTTGAGGTCCTCGCCGGTGAGATCGAGGACGCGGGGGCTGGCCTCCATGGTCACCACCTTGACGCGCAGGATGTTGCCCAGGTCGCGCAGGCCGCCCCAATTGATGGAACCGATGCCGCTCGATCCGCCCGCCACGAAGCCGCCGATCGAGGCGGTGTTGTAGGTGGAGGGGTGCATGCGCAATTCCTGACGCGAATGAGCGCCTGTCGCCCTGTCGATATCGGCCATCACGGCGCCGGGTTCGCACACCACCCGGCCCGGCTTCACCGAGGTCACGGCCTGCATGTCGGCGAGATTGAGCACGATGCCGCCCGACAGCGGCATGGCCTGACCGTAATTGCCGGTGCCCGAGCCGCGTGGGGTGACCGGGATTGCCAGTTCGTGGGCGATCTTCAAGGTTTCGACCACTTCGGCGGTCGAGCGCGGGCTGACCACGATGTCGCCCGTGATGGCGTCGAGCTGGCGCTTGAGGATTGGTGAATACCAGAAGAAGTCGCGGCTCTTCTGCTTGACCAGCGCGGGATTGTCCTCTTGGCGGATCGGCCCGAGGCGGCGTTTCAGGGCCTCGATGTCGTATGTCACGGTCGCAGACCTTCGAGGTGATCGAGTTCGCGATAGGCGGGCACGCTGGCCTCGACGGGGCGGCCAAGGCGCACCACGATGCGGTCTTCATAGGGGCGCGCCATGAGTTCGGACAGGCTGCGGGCTGGCAGGATCACGAAGTCGGCGGGACCGCCCGCGCGCAAGCGGCCGGGTTCGGCAAGGCCGAGGGCCTGGGCCGGGTTGGCGGCGATCAGCTCGGCCCAGGTCCCGTAGGGATGGTCGAGATGGGCGATGCGGGTGCCCTCGCGCCACACTTCCAGCATGTCGAGATCGCCGTGGGCATAAAAGGGATCGCGGGTGTTGTCGCTCGCGATCATCACGTTGACGCCCGCGGCCCGCAACTCCTTGATGGCGGTGACGCCGCGCCAGCGCGGCGTGCGGGCGGGGTCGTCACGATCCTGCAGATACATGTTGCACATCGGCAGCGACACGATGGACAGCCCCGCTCTCGCCACGAGCTCGATTGTGCGACGCATCTCGTCGGGGGGCATCAGCGACAGGGTGCAGCAATGGCCGCACAGGATCGGCCGTTCGAATTTGAAGTCGATCGCCATCTCGGCAATCAGGGCCAGCGAATTCACGCTCGGATCGTTGGTCTCGTCGGCGTGGAAATCGAGTTCCCAGCCGTGGTCGGAAGCGAGCCTGAACAGGCGCTCGAGGCCGGGCCGCAGCACCGGCCCGGGATAGGTGACGGCGCCGAGGCAATCGCCGAACTCGCCCACCATGTCGATGACATCGCGCATATGGCCGTCGTCGAGCGCGAGGTCGATGCCGAACAGCGGCGAAGCCTGAAGCTCGACGCGGCCCGCCCAGGTCTCGCGCACGGCCGCCATGACGGGCCAGCTGATCCGGGTCTGCGCCGCATAGGTGTCGATGTGGGTGCGGATGGCCCGGGTGCCGTGGGCGTAGGCGGCCCGCAACGAAAACTCCATGCGGCTTCGCACGTCCTCCGCGGTCCAGTGCGCGATCCTGTCGCCCGGCACGGTGTTTCTTGCGCCCATGACCGAGCCGTCCGGATTTTGCGCCCGCGGCCAGATATGGCCCTTGTCGAGGTGGGTGTGGGCATCGACGAAACAGGGCACCAGCAGTCCCGGCCGGTCTAGGATTGGACAGTCGGGAGGAAGCGGAACGCTGCAGGCGGGTTCGATGGTCTCGATCTTGCCGCCGGCCACGACGAGGTCCACTCGCACGAGACCTTCGCGGTCGGGGGTGCCGGCGTGACCATGCAGCAGGCAGGCCGGAACCCGAGCGCCCGCGACGGCCCAGCGTGAAGCGTCGGCAGGAAGGCGGAAACTTCGGCTCATTCAAACGCCCTTCTTGCGTGCGCTGTCGTGCCAGCGGTGCAGCAGCGCGTAGCTCAGCGCCGTGAGCCCGACGTAGATCGCGATCCCGGTAAGCGAGATCAGCACCAGGGCCGCGAACATGCGGGGGATGTTCAAGCGAAAACCGGCCTCGACGATGCGGAACGCGAGCCCGGAGCCCTGGCCCGCCGAGCCTGCCGCGATCTCGGCCACGATGGCGCCGATCAGCGCCAAGCCGCCGCCGATCCGTAAGCCCCCCAGGAAATAGGGCAGGGCGGAGGGTAGCCGCAGGCGCAGCAACTGCTGCCAGCGCGACGCCTGGTAGAGATCCATGAGTTCGACGAGGTTGTGGTCCGCCGAGGCAAGCCCCAGCGCGGTGTTGGACAGGATGGGAAAAAACGCCACCAGGAAGGCGCAGACCAGGACCGCGGTTCCGGACGAGAGATAGATCAGCAAGAGCGGCGCGATCGCCACGATCGGCGTCACCTGCAGGATCACCGCGAAAGGAAAGAACGACCGCTCGATCAATTTGGACTGGGCGAACAGCATGGCGAGCGCCACGCTGCCCACCACCGCCAAGCCAAGCGCCAGCAGCGTGGTCCGCAGCGTGACGAGCAGCGAGGCGGACAGAATCGACCAATCCTTGAGGAGCGTCGCGAAGACGAGGCTCGGGGCCGGCAGGATGTAGGGCGGAATCTGGTTCGTCCGGACGATCGTCTCCCAGACGCCAAGCGCCGCCGCGAAGACCAGACAGGGCAGGCCATAATCGATGAGATGATGGGGCGACAGCCGCCGCCACGCCCCTCGTGTGCCCGCCGACCCGTCGCTCGTTGCGGTGCCCGAGGGGGTTCCTGCAGGATCGAGCGCGCTCAAAGATCGTCCCCCGCCGCCATGGCGCCGTGCAGCGAGCGCGAGGCCTCCTGGCAGGTTTCGACATAGGTCGAGGTCGAGCGGAACGCCTCGGTCCGCACCGCGGGGGCCGCGACCGTGATCTCGTCGATGGCTCTGCCGGGGCGGGCCGCCATGACGATGATGCGGCTCGACAGGTAGACGCTTTCGTAGACCGAATGGGTCACGAAAACGACCGTTGTGCCGAGGTCGGCCTTCAACCGGATGAGGTCGTTGTTGAGCCGGAACCGGGTGATCTCGTCCAGCGCCGCGAAGGGCTCGTCCATCAGCAGCAGGGCCGGCTTGATTACGAGCGCCCGGGCGATCGACACCCGCATCTTCATGCCGCCCGAGAGTTCGCGCGGATAGTTTTTGCTGAAGCCCGACAGGCCCACAAGCGCCAGCGCATCCTCGATCGCGGCCGCCGCTTTGGCGCGCGGCACACCGCGCAGGCGCAGCGGCAGCCAGACGTTGTCGAACACGCTCGCCCAGGGCATCAGCGTCGGCTCCTGGAATACGAAGCCGATGTCCCGCCTGTCGCCTTGATGCTCGACCGACCCGGCCGATACATCCGTGAGCCCGGCCATGATGCGGAGTGCGGTCGACTTGCCGCATCCCGAGGGGCCGATCAGCGACAGGAACTCGCCCTGCCGCACCTCGAGATCGAGGCGGCTCAACGCCACCGTGCCGTTGGCGAAGGTCTTGGACACACCCCGCAAGGCCACGAGGGCCTCGGATGCGACGTGGGGCGGCAGGGTTTGCGGCCGTGCGTTCATTCGGCGCTTCGCTCAACCCTGGCCGACAAGCTCGCCGATCAGGAAGACGGGGGCCTTGTTGCTGAAGCGCGGCACGTCGGCCAGCACCGGGCCGCTTTCGGCCGCGAGCGCCTTGTGGAAGCTCTCGACGCCGTCGAACGTGAGAGTGGCCAGGATCGAGGAGGTGGGCTTGCTGCCGTCGGGCGTGCCGACGATCTTGGCGACGGTCCAGCCCGTCATGCCGAAAGGCCCAAAGCGCTGCAGCACCATGGGCATATGGCTGGCCAAGTAATAGTCGAGGTCGAAGGTCGCGTCCGCGACGTTGGGGTACATCACCGAGATGACACCGGCCATTTTGAACTCCTTGCGTCTAACGTGACGGCTTTGAGTGGCCTGCGTGGTCCATCAGTCTTTGGGCCGCAGGTCGAGACCCACCTTCTTGCCGACGAACTGCAGCGTATAGGATTTCTTATAGTCGACGTCGGCCTTCACGGCCCCGGCTTTGACCATCTTGTCGAAGAAGTCCTTCTGCCGTGCATCCGTCATGACGCCGATGCCGAGTTGCAGCGTATCGCCCGAATCCACGATACCGTCGCGCTTCATCGCGTCATAGGCGAAGCCGAGTTCCTGATCGGTGATGTCCGGATTGTCCTTCTTGATGGCCGTAAAGGCCTTGGCAGGATCGCCATAAAGGAAATGATACCAGCCGATCGTGGATGCATCCACGAAGCGTTGCACGAGGCCCGGATTCTTGACCACCATGTCCTGGCGCGCCTCGATATTGGTCGCATAGGTGCTGAACCCCTGATCGGCCAGGATGAAGACGTTTGGCTTGAAGCCGGCCTGCTGTTCCACCGAGTTGGGTTCGGACGTGACATAGCCCTGCTGGGCCGACGTCTTGTCCGCGATGAAGGGTCCGGTGTTGAACGTGTAGGGTTTCACGTTGTCTTCCGAAAAGCCGTATTGCGACACCATCCAGCTATAGAAGGAGGCCAGCCCCTCCTTGCCGATGAAGATGGCATCCGCCTTCTTGAGATCGGTGAAGTGGTCCAACCCGACGCCCGGATGCGACATCACGCATTGCGGGTCCTTCTGGAACATGCCGGCCACCACCAGTGTGGGGATGCCCTGTTCCACGGCCGAATAGGCCTGCAGCATGTTGCCACCCATGTAAAAGTCGAGCTTGCCGGTTGCCAGCAGGATCTCGTGGTCGGCCTGCGGGCCGCCCGGCAGGATGGTGACATCGAGCCCGTATTTGGCATAAGTGCCGTCGACCACGGCCTGATAGAACCCGCCATGTTCGGCCTCGGCCAACCAATTGGTGCCGAACGTCACCTTGTCGAGCGCGAAGGCGGCATCCGGAATGCTGCCGCCCAGAAGCAGCATCAGCGTGGCGACGCTTTTGATCCTGGCCATGACGATTCCCCTCGTTGGACCCAGCCCATGGGTGAGAAGCCGGGCAGGCAAGCTTGATCTGACAAAACAGCAAGCTTCGTGCCCGCCGGCCGATTTCCAAAAACCCGCCAATTCCTTTAGCCTAAATTCCATGCTCAAAGCTCTCAGTCCACCCACGATTCATCCGCCCTTCGCGCGTTATGCTCACGGCATCGAGGTTCCGGCCGGCGCGCGCCTCGTTTTTTGCTCGGGCCAGCTCGGTATCTCACCTGATGCAGTGGTTCCGTCCGGCGCCCATGACCAGGCGCTGCTCTGCTTTGCGGCGATCGGCGCCATCCTGGCCGAAGCCGGGATGACGCTTTCAGACCTCGTGCGTCTCAATGCCTATGTGACGGCGCGCGAGCATTTGCCCGCCTATATGGCGGCACGGGACAGTGTGTTGAGCGGGCCGCCCCCAGCCTCGACCCTGATGATCGTGTCGGGCTTCGCCCGCCCCGAATTTCTCGTCGAGATCGAAGCCGTCGCGGCGAAGTGAGCGAAAAGCGGGCAATCGAGCCATGGGCATGTTCAAGAGCAAGTTTTGGGCGGACCTCTCCTGGCCGGAGTTCCAGGCCGCCGACATGGGACGAGCCATCGCGGTTCTGCCGGTCGCGGCCGTCGAGCAGCACGGCCCGCACCTGCCGGTCGGCGTCGATACCTTCATCATGGAGGGCTATATAGCGCGGGTGACCGCTCAGGTGCCCGATGACCTGCCGGTGCTGTTCCTGCCGATCCAGCCGGTCGGCAAGTCGAACGAACATCTCGACTTTCCCGGCACGCTCACGATCTCGGCCGAGACCGCCATGCGGGCCTGGACCGAGATCGGCGAAAGCGTCCATCGCGCGGGCTGCCGCAAGCTGGTGATCGTCAATTCGCACGGCGGCAATGTCTCGACGATCGACATCGTGGCGCGCGATCTCAGGGTCCGGCTCGACATGCTGGTGGTCGGGGCCTCCTGGCACAGGTTCGGCTACCCGGACGGGCTTTATCCGCCGGCCGAGCGCCAGCATGGCATCCATGCGGGCGAGGTCGAGACCTCCTTGATGCGGAGTTTTCGTCCTGACCTCGTGCGCCTGGCGGAGGCGCGCGATTTCGTGCCCACCAGCGTCGCCATCGAGGCCGAGTTCAAGCAGTTGCGTGTCACCCAGCCGATCGGGTTCGGCTGGATGGCCCAGGACGTGTCGAAAGCCGGCGCCATGGGCAATGCGGCGGCCGCCACGGTCGACAAGGGCGAGGCCAGCGCGGCGTTCGGCGCGGCCGCCTTCATCGACCTGTTGCGGGATGTCGAGGCCTTCGACCTCGCTCGCCTGCCGCGCGGCCCGCTGCGGCCCGCGTGACGACGCCCTAAATCGCCCGGCTCAAGACTGGAGGATGCGGGGGGCCGTTCCGGCCGCGGGATTGCCGTCACCCATCAGGCCGGCGCCCTCGGTGGCGGGGGCGCGCTTCACCATCCGCTTGACGGCGCGAAGGGTCCTGAAGGCAATCATCAGCGGGTTGGGCACAACGCGGCGGAAGAACGCGACCTTCTTGACGTAGCTCTCCACCTCCCAGCGGACTTGTGAGCCTTTGGGAAAGAACACGACGTCGCCCGGCCCGAGGCGGCGCGGCGGGTTGCCGGCGTCACTCAGCGTGATCCACCCTTCGAGGATATGGATGGTCTCGTCGAGGTGATAGGTCCAGTCGAACGTGCCCTTGGTGCAGTCCCACACAACCGTATAGGCGGTCTGGTCGGGGCTTCGGGTCAGCTCCGCGGCGCGCGCCACGGGGTTTCCCTCGATGATCCAGGCCGAATTGATCGGAGCGGATTTCAGCGCGATCGACGTGCTCGCGGCTTTGAACGGAATGGCCACTCGATGCTCCAAATTGGTTGCTTGACAACGTGGCCGATCCTGCACACGGGGTGGTATAAGTCCAGTGAACGGCCCAGCCTCGAACCGGGCGTTATTGCGGCCGTCCCCGGCAAGTTTTCGAACTGGTTAACCGACGCCAAAAAAACGAATGTTACTTGAAGTAAGCCTTGGCTGCGGCAAGTCTTCCTACCCCGACGCTGAAGGAGCCAATTTGCTGCATCGTTGCGAATGGGCCGGCCACGACCCGCTCTACTGCGCCTATCACGACCAGGAATGGGGGGTGCCGGAATATGATTCGCGTGCCTTGTGGGAGAAACTCGTGCTCGACGGATTCCAGGCGGGCTTGGCCTGGATCACCATCCTGCGCAAGCGCGAGGCCTTTCGGGCCGCCTTTGCGGATTTCGACCCGGAGGTCGTGGCGCGGTTCGGCGATGCTGACGTGACCCGCCTCTTGGGCGATGCCGGCATCGTCCGCTCCCGCGCCAAGATCGAGGCCGCGATCGGCGGCGCCCGCGCCTATCTGGCGATGCGCGAGGCGGGGTCCGATTTTTCCGAGTTCGTTTGGGGCCTGGCGGGCGGTGCCCCGATCCAGAATGCGTGGGCCGGCAAAGGCCAGGTGCCGTCGCAAACCCCCTTGTCGGTTATCATGTCCAAGGCCCTCAAGGAGCGCGGCTTCAAATTCGTCGGCCCGGTGATCGTCTACGCCTGGATGCAGGCCACCGGCATCGTCAATGACCATGTCGTGACCTGCTTCCGCTACCCCGAACTCGGGCCACCCGATTAGCCCCGCGCTTTCGGAACATCGCGATTCGCATTCGGAACGGAATTGTCGGGTCGTGGCCCTATCCAAGGTGTAGCCACCGTCCTCGCGCCATCATTCATCGGAGACCGACATGTCGGACGAGTTCGTCATCACCCTGTCCTGCGCCAACCGGCCCGGGATCGTGGCGGCGGTGTCGCAATTCCTCTACGATCACGGTTGCGACATCCGCAATTCGCATCAGTTCGACGATCAGGATCGCTTCTTCATCCGCGTGGTGTTCCGGCGGCTCGCAGCCTCGCCTCCGGCCGAAAACATCGAGCGGTGGTTCACGCCTATCGCGGAGAAATTCGGCATGGACTGGACCATGCGCCCGCTCGATCGCAAGAAGCGCGTGCTCATCATGGTGTCGCGGTTCGATCATTGCCTGGACGATCTGCTGTACCGCTGGCGGATCGGGGAACTCGCCATGGAGGTCGCGGCCGTCGTGTCGAACTATCCGCGCGAAACCTATTCGCATCTCGACCTCGACGGCATCCCGTTCCACCATCTCCCGGTCACCAAGGACACCAAGGCCGTCCAGGAAGCAGCCTTGCTGCGGATCGTGGAGGAGACGCGAACCGATTTCGTGGTGCTGGCGCGCTACATGCAGGTGCTGTCCGACGAATTGTCGGGCAAGCTCGCGGGCCGCTGCATCAACATCCACCACTCCTTCCTGCCGGGCTTCAAGGGCGCCAAGCCCTATCATCAGGCCCACCATCGCGGCGTCAAACTCATCGGCGCGACCGCCCATTTCGTCACCGCCGACCTCGACGAGGGGCCCATCATCGAGCAGGACGTGGAACGCATCACCCACGCCGACACGCCCGAGGATCTGGTGCGCAAGGGTCGCGACATCGAGCGGCGCGTGCTGGCGCGCGCGGTGCGTTACCACTTGGCCGACCGGGTGCTGGTGAACGGGCATAAAACCGTGGTGTTTCCGGATTAATCTACGCTTGCAGCGTACATGTTCCTTTGTTATTTGTACGCTTTGAGCGTACGGCTGCGCTCGTGGACTTTGAATCGACGCGAAGAGCGATCGGGAGCGCGGGTTCGTGAGAATGACGGCCGAACAGGCCAAGGCCGCCGCGCGTGTTGGCCGCGCCAAGCTGACGGCGACGACCGAGGACGACATCCGCCGCCAGATGATCGAGGATGGCGAGGACCCGGACGCCCCAGTGACCGGGTTCCGCGAAATCGTTCCCGTCGCGACCATCCGGGCGCGACTAGGCCTGTCGCAAGACAAGTTCGCCAAAGCGCTCCGCATTCCGCTGGCGACGCTGCGCAATTGGGAACAGGGCCGGACAATGCCGGACCCAGCCGCGCAGTCCCTTCTGGCGCTGGTGAACGATGACCCCGATCGAGCCTTCAAGGTGTTGGCGGGATAGGGTGATCGATCCGACGCTATGCCTTCTGTGGGGAAACAATGAGCAAGACGATCCTGATTACGGGCGCGAGTCGGGGCATCGGCCGGGCGACCGCGCTTCTGGCCGGCGCGCGGGGTTGGTCGGTGGGCGTCAACTACCGCGCCGACGCGGCCGCCGCCCGGGCCGTGATGGCGGAGGTCGTGAATGCCGGCGGCAAGGCGGTCGCCCTGCAGGCCGATGTCGCGGTGGAGGCCGATATCGTGGGCCTGTTCGACACGGTTGAGCGGGCCTTCGGTCCGCTCGACGGTGTCGTGGTCAATGCCGGAATCACGGCACCCTCCATGCCCTTGGTCGACATGAGCGCCGAGCGTATCCGCCGCATGTTCGAGGTGAACGCCATCGGGGCCTTTCTCTGCGCGCGCGAAGCCGCGCGGCGCCTTGCCCTTAGCCGAGGTGGTCGCGGCGGTTCGATCGTGCTCGTGTCGTCGGTCGCGACGCGCCTTGGATCGCCGAACGAATTCGTCGACTACGCATCCTCCAAGGCCGCAATCGACACGCTCACCATCGGGCTTTCCAAGGAGATGGGGCGTGACGGGGTGCGGGTGAACGCGGTCCGGCCCGGCCTGACCGAGACCGACATCCACGCCAGCGGCGGCGATCCGGATCGGGCCCATCGGCTTGGCGTCACCACGCCTTTCGGCCGTGCCGGCCGACCGGAGGAGATTGCGGAGGCCATCATGTGGTTGCTCAGCGACGCCTCCTCCTACGCGAGCGGCGCGATTCTGGATGTCAGCGGCGGGCGCTGATCTGCGTATGTTTATATTTGTACATACAACATTCTAATATGCGGAATTGACGATGCGGTTCGATGGCTTCGATTGGGATGATGGAAATTCCGAGAAGTGTCAGAACCACGGAGTTTCTTGCACCGAGATCGAGGCGATGTTTTTACGCGACGTGTGGGTCGCGCCCGACCTGGAGCATTCAAGGGCGTAAGAGCGGTTCAAAGCGATTGGCACGACTGCCGCAGGTCGCTGGATGTTCCTCGCTTTTACGCTGCGGCGGGAGGGTGCGTGGACTTTGATCCGACCCGTCAGCGCCAGCTATATGCACGCGAAGGAGGTCAAGAGTTATGAAGCAACGACTGCCCACATTGACCAGTGACGCGGAAGCCGAAGCCTTTGTGGCCGACGCAGATCTCACGACCTACGATCTGTCCGAAATGGTTCCCGTGCGGTTTGAACTGAAATGGAAGGACAAGTCCGTCACGCTTCGGTTACCGGAGCAATTGCTGGACGCCGTGCGAGCCGAGGCCATGCGCGTCGGAATCCCTTATCAGCGGTTCATTCGGTTGAAACTGGAGCAGGCGCTGCAACTAAAGTGAACCAAGCTGCCGAAGGCGCTGCGGTCGCGAGCTACTTCGACGTTGACGCGGATCACACCATTCCGCCAGTCGCCAAACCTCGCCGGCCCCGGTCGCGAGAACAACCAGGAAACGTCCGCCCGCGTGCTATGAGACCTCGAAGTTCAAGACGGGAGCGGCACGATGGCGACCGAGGCCTCCATGACCGGCAAGACCGTCGTGATCACAGGCGCCACCTCGGGCCTGGGCGCCGTCGCGGCCGAGGTTCTGGCGGCGCGCGGCGCCAGGATCGTGCTCATCGCGCGCGACCGGGCCCGCGCCGACACAGCTCTGGCACGCATCCGGCGCCGCAATCCCCGCGCCGACCACAGCCTGCACCTTGCCGACCTCTCCAGCCTCTCCGAAATGAAACGCGTCGCGGCCGAGATCGCGGCGGCTGAGCCGCGCATCGACGTGCTGGCCAACAATGCGGGCGCGATGTTCGGGACGCTCGGGTTCACGTCCGATGGGCTGGAGCGGACCTTCGCGCTCAATCACATGGCCTATTTCGTCGTGACGCTCGGCCTGCGCGAGTCCCTGGCGGCCGCAGGAGGCGCTCGCGTCGTCAACACGGCCTCGGCGGCGCACCGCGGCGCCAGCTTCGATCCAGCCGATCCACAAGGCCTCGTGCGCTACAACGGCCTCAAGGCCTATGGAAAGTCCAAGCTCGACAACATCCTGTTCACGCGCGAACTGGCGCGGCGCTGGCGGCCGCTCGGCATCACTGCGAATTGCTTCCATCCGGGCTTCGTGGCGACCCGCTTCGGGGACAACAATGCCGGCTGGATGAAGCCCGCGATCGGCTTCCTCAAACTCTTCGCGATCTCGCCTGAACAGGGAGCCGAGACCTTGATCCATCTCGCCTCCGCGCCCGAGGTGGCGGGCGTCAGCGGCGAATATTTCGACCAATGCGAGATCATCGCTCCGAAGCCGCCCGCCCGGGACGACACAGCCGCGGCGGCGCTTTGGGCCGAAAGTCTGAGGCTGGCGGGATTGCCCGGCGGCTAAACGGGCGGTCCCATCCGGCGAGCCCGACATTGCCGCCGCGATCGGGGAGGGGTAAAGCTGCGGCCCGTTTCGGAGTATCCATGCGCCTCGCCCTTGCCGCGTTCGCCCTGCTGCTTTTCGCTGGCGCCCCAGCCCCGGCCGAAACCACGGCGCCGTTCGACGCGAGCCCCTATTTCGACACCAAGACGGTCGATCTCACGCGCCTTCTGCCGCCCCCGCCTGCTGCGGATTCTCCCGAAACCAAGGCGGAACTGGGCGAGCTCCTGGTGATCCAGGTGACCCGGACCGCCGACATGGTGTCCCGCGCCCAGGCGGATGCCGTGGAGGAAGTCTGGCGCTTTGCCGATGTCCTCGGCCCAAAATTCACGCCCGAGATCCTGCCCAAGACGGCCGCTCTGTTCGCCCGTCTGGCCGCGACCGAGCGCGCCGTGATCGAGCCCGCCAAAGCAAGCTTCAATCGGAGCCGGCCGCATCTGGTGAGCGACCTCATCAAGCCGGTGGTCAAACTGTCGACCTCGGGCTCGTGGCCGTCGTCGCATGCATCGATGGGCACGCTGATGGGCATCGTTCTCAGCGATATGCTGCCCGAAAAACGCTCGGCCATCATGGAGCGCTCGTGGATCTATGCCCAAAATCGGCTCGTGGCCGGCATGCATTTTCCCTCCGACATCGAGATGGGCCGGATTTCGGGTTCGATCATCGCGGCCTTCGCGCTGCGGCAGCCGCAATTCGAGACGGACTATCAAGCGGCCCGAAGCGAGCTCCGGGCCGCGCTGGGCCTTTAGCGAGAGGGCTTGCAACATCCGATTCTGATCTAGCGGGGCGTCACGCTTTTGACCTGGGCGGCCCATTTGATCGGCGTGTCGAGAATGGGGTCGCCGAACTGTCCGTAAAGGTGAAACAGCGTCCGTGATCCACGGCTCCGCACCAGGCGCTTGATCAGCACCCGCCCGTCGGGCAGCCCGACCACGCAGAGCTTGCCGATGATGTCGTCCGTCACGGGCGAGCGGACGTCGTCGAAGAAAACCAGCCAGCCGTCGAAGAAGGGACCGAGGCTCTCGCCCCTGATCTCGACCGCGACGGTCTGCTCGGTCGTGCCTTCCGGTCCCAAAACCTCGCCCAATTGGCCCTGTCCTTCGCCGTAGAAGACGGCCGCCGAGCCAGCCCCGACGTAGCCCGCAATGGGCACAAGACCGCGGTGGCCCCGCACGATCTCCCCCGGGTCCACCCCATAAGCCTCGGCGGCCCGCTCGATCCATTTGTCGCTGAGCCGCCGGGTGCCGCCCTCCAGTTTGACATATTGGTTGCGCGTGGTCCCGAGAGCGGCCGCAGCCTGTTCTTGGGACCATCCCCGTCCATTGCGCAGCAAGCGCAAGTTATTGGCCATCGCCTCGCCCCCACAAGCAGCATCGGCCCGGCCCGAATCGCCCGGCGATTGTCGGTGGACTCCAACCCAGAAGCGAGCATGGGGCGGGCGGCCGCGTGTGCCGGCCTGGCCACCGAAGGTGCTCGAACGCGTCCGGAACATATAGAGAACATTTCCGTTGACGGAAATGCCCATATAGGGCACATTATCGAGATTACGAAACACGGCCGATGGATTGGCCCAGATTGGGGGTGCCCATGTATGCTTTCGACCCGAGGTGTCATCCGAGCGAGCCCTTCCCCCCACCGGCCCTGCCCGTGGCACCGCCGCATCTTCCGCCGGCCGCGCGCGCGGTCGCGGCATTGTCGGACCGGGATTGCCGCTGGCCGGCCGGCGAAGTCGACGACGAGGATTTTCGTTTCTGTGGTCTGCCGCAAGCGCGCGGCGCCTATTGCGCGGTGCACGCCGGGCTGAGCCGCAGGAGGACCGTCCGATGACGATCCCTGTGCCGCGCACGAGCCGCCCGGCCCGCGTCGTGACGTCCCGTTCCCGGGGCTTCGGCCTCGACTCGCCGCTTCCTGCCGATCCCGCCATCGTGGAGGCTCAGATTCTCAGGCTGTTGTCGACCGCCGAACCCGACCTCATCGTGGTTCGCCCGGCACGGGATCCCGAGCACGCCCGGCCGCCGGGTCACCGCGCGGTGCCGGCCTTCGTGGCTGGTGTGCCCGATCTTCTCTTGCTCGGCCGCTCCGGCAAGGTGGCCTGCCTGAAGATCAAGACCCAGGCGGCCCGCCTGTCCCCGGATCAGGCCGCCTTTGGCGATCTCTGTCGGCAGCTCGGCATCCCCTTCGCGGTCGTGCGCAGTCTGAACGAGGCGAGGTCCGCACTGGCCCGTTTCGGCCTCTCGGTCGGGGAGCGTTGAGCATGGCTGCGCGCCGGGCGCGCAAAGTCACGCTCGCGGGCGGACGCTCCGCCAAGGTTGCGAGCCGGCAAGACGCCACGCCCGAGCGCCTCGCCCATGCGGGGCGGGACGGCGCCGCCGGTGTGGACGGGCAGGGGGTTCGGCGTCTCGCCGACGCCTTCGACCTCCTGCGCAACCGCCAACTCCTCGATCGTGAAAGCCCGAGCCGGAACGCGCTTTTGTGGGAGGCAGGCGAGAGGTTTCGGCGCCATTGGCATCTCGGCCGCCTCGATGGTCTGTCGGGCTTCGACTTCACCCGCGACAGCGTCGACGGGACGGGGCCTGGAGCCACGGCGCCCACCGAGGCGGCCCTCCGCCACAGGGACGCCCTGCGCCACGCCAGCTTGGCGGTCGGCACCCGCCTCCTCCCTTATCTGTCGGGCATCGTGGTCGAGAGCCGAACCGTCGCGGCCCTCATCCCGCTGGTCACCGACACTGGCCATGCCCGAACCGCCGAGGCCCTGATCCTGGAACGGCTCCGCGAATCGCTGCACCGTTTGTGCGACCATTGGGGAATGCGGCCGGGTCGGGATACCCGACCGATCCGCGCCTGGCGGGACATTGACCGTTGAGGCTTCGGGCGTGCTAGCGTCCATTGCGGATTCGCAATCACTCCGCTATTTTGTGCGAATACAGAATGGAGTCCGGCGATGAGTCTGGCGCAAGCCTCGATCGATGCCACGCCGGTTCCCGCAGCCGCGGCCCTGGTCGGCTTCTTTCGCATCATGGCGCTTTGGGATGTTTCCCCCGAAGAGGCGCGTATCCTCTTGGGATCGCCATCGCAGAGCGCCTATTACGCCTGGCGCCGCGGTGAAAGTGGCCGCTTGTCGAACGACACGCTGCGCCGCATCGGCTACGTCGCGGGAATCTTCAAGGCGCTGCAGCTTCTCTATGCCGACGATCGGCTTTCGGACGGCTGGATCAAGCGCCCCAATCGATCCTTCGGCGGGCAGACGCCGATCGCGCGCATGAAGGCCGGCGATATGACGGATCTCGCCGCCGTGCGGTCCTATCTCGACGCCGCCCGGGCGCCCTGGAGCTGAGATGGCGACCCGGCATTTGGACTGGCGTCGCGCTTGGCGCGTCATCGCGTCCCGCTATCCGCCCATCAACCTCTTCGAACGAGTCTCGGCCGATCCTGCCGTTTGGGAGGCCTTGATCCAGCTCGAACAACTCACCAACCCGCGGGTTCGTGACGAGATCGGCAATATCGCGTTGGTGGCCAGGGACGACCGCCTGTCCGGCCCGGGCGCGTCCTATGTCATGGCGTCGTTCACCCACGTCAACCCGAAAGGCTCGCGCTTCAGCGACGGCCGTTTCGGGGTCTATTATGCGGCGTCGTCGCTCGAGACCGCGATCGCGGAGACGGTCTTCCATTTCGAGGATTTCGCGCGCGACGCCGACGACCCGCCGCGCTCGGAGGACATGCGCGTCCTGGTCGGGGCGGTCGATTGTGCGTTCGAAGACGTGAGCGCCCTTGATGACCCGCAGCGCTCCGCGGTCCTGGATCCAAACTCCTACGTCTCGTCCAGATCATATGCGGCGGCGTTGCGCGATGCTGGAAGCGAGGGCGTCGTCTACCCCAGTGTGCGTTGGGCCGGGGGCGAATGCGTCGGTGCATTCAGACCCAAAGCCGTGCGGCCGCCGCGCCAGGAACGGCACCTCAACTACCGCTGGGACGGCACGCGGGTGAGCCGCGTGTTCGACTACCGGCGGGACAAATGGATCGATTGGCCGCCGAACGAGGAGGTCCGCTCCAACTATGGACCGTAACTGTTGGACGTCCGCCTTCAGGAACGCTGTGAACGGAGCGGCCGGAAGAAAGCGCGAATCTCCCCGGCCAGCAGTTCCGGCTGCTCGAGCGCGGCAAAATGACCGCCAGCCGACATCTGCGTCCAGCGCCGGACGTCGAAGACCCGCTCGACCCAGGAACGCGGTGGCATGGGCAGTTCATGCGGAAACAGCGCCATGCCGAGCGGCGGGATGATCCGCTCGCCGGGCGCGAAGACCAATGGACGCAAACGGTTCTGCTTATACAGCCGCAACGACGCGTTCAGGCTGCCACCAAACCAGTAGAGCGAAATGTCGGTGAGTAGCGTGTCCATCGAGACGACCCGCTCGAGGTCCCCGTCGCAATCGGTCCACGACCGGAACTTTTCGGCGATCCAGGCCGCGAGACCGACAGGGGAATCGGTCAGGGAGAAAGCCAGCGTCTGCGGCTTGGTGGCATGCAGCGCCGCGTAAGCCCCCTCCAGCGTCGACCAAGCCATCCGTCGGTCGAGGAAAGCTTGCTCATCGGCCGTGATGGGCGTCGTCGCCTCGACTGCTGGCTGATAGCTGCCGGGCATGAAGTTGAGATGGATGCCGCAACTGTTTTCAGGAAATAGTCGGGCGAGCCAAATCGAAACGCCTGCGCCGTGGTCGCCGCCTTGCGCCGCGAACCGCTCGTAGCCGAGGCCGGCCATCAAGCCGCGCCACAGAATGGCGATTTCACGGGAACTCACGTCCGAACGGGATGGCGTCGGCGACAAGCCATACCCCGGCAGCGAAGGAACGACGACGTGGAACGCGTCGGCGGGATCGCCGCCGTGAGCGCCGGGATCGGCGAGCAGGGGGATGAGATGCTCCATCTCGGTGAAGGAGCCGGGCCAACCATGGGTCACGACCAGCGGCAAAGGGGATGGCCCCGTGCCGCGCTGATGCACGAAGTGGATGTCAAGCCCGTCCACCGTGGTCATGTAGTGTGGCAGGCGGTTCAGTCGTTCTTCCTGCTCACGCCAATCGAAACGATGAAGCCAATGGTCGACCAGACGCTTGATGAAGGACAGGCTGGCGCCGTCCTCCCAGCCCGCATCATCAAAAGACACTGGCCAACGGGTCGCCTGCAGCCGACGCCGTAGATCTTGGATCGCTTCATCAGGGATACGGATCGTGAAAGGACGAATGGTCATGCCCACCTCCTCATGATGATGGGAACGTCCATATCACACTGGTTTGGCGCGTCATCGCCAAGGCCCGGGGTGTCCGGCAAAGCTCGTCGAACCGCCGCTGAAGCGATCAAGCTCGGTCCAAGTCGGCGAGCCCGATCACCTTGCCCGGATTGAGGATGTTCTTGGGGTCGAGCGCGGCCTTGAGGGTCCGCATCAGCTCCAGCGCCACCCGATCCTTGACGCCCGGCAGGAGGTCCCGCTTCAAACGGCCCACCCCATGTTCGGCCGCGATGGAGCCGCCGAACCTGGCCACCACGGCATGCACGACCTCGTTCATCTCGGCCCAGCGCGCCAGGAAGGCCGCCTTGTCGGCGCCCCTCGGCTGCGACAGGTTGTAGTGCAGGTTGCCGTCGCCCAAATGGCCGAACGCCACGATGCGGACGTCCGGCATGCGGGCCAGAACGGCGGCATCGGCTTCGGCCAAGAACGTCGGAACCTGCGACACCGGCACCGAGACGTCGTGCTTGATCGAGCCGCCCTCGCGGCCCTGCACGCTCGACATCTCCTCGCGGATTTTCCAAAAAGCCTCGCGTTGATCGAGCGAGGCCGCGATCGCGGCATCCTCGATCATGTCGAGCCCGGCCGCCTCTTCGAGCAGGTTTTCCAGGGTTGCGGCAAGACCCGTGGGTTGGCCCGACACGAGTTCGATCAGCACATACCAGGCGTGGCGGCCTGCGAGAGGATCGCGCCCGCCCGCATGGGCCAGCACGAAATCGACGCCGATGCGGGGGATCAGCTCGAAGGTCGTCACGGTTCCGCGGGTTTGCGCCAGGCTCAGCAGCGTGAGCGCCCGGGCGGGATCTGCCAATCCCAAGAAAGCCGTCTCCCGGCCGCGCGGCTGGGGAAAGAGTTTCAGGCTCGCTGCCGTGATGATGCCGAGCGTGCCCTCCTGACCCATGAAGAGATGTTTCAGGTCGTAGCCCGTATTGTCCTTGCGCAGCTTGCTGAGGCCCGCCAGCACGCGTCCATCGGCCAGCACCACCTCGATCCCGAGCACCAGATCGCGGGCATTGCCGTAGGCCAGAACGGCCGTGCCGCCGGCATTGGTGGCGAGGTTGCCCCCGATGGTGGCCGAGCCCTCCGAGGCGAGCGAGAGGGGGAACAGGCGGCCCGCGGCTTCGGCTTCGGCCTGTACGCGGGCGAGCGTGACCCCGGCCTCCACCGTCATGGCGTTCGAGGTCGCGTCCACCTCGCGCACGCGGTCCAGCCGGCGCAGCGACAGCACGATCTCGCGTCCGTGTTCGAAGGGAACCTGGCCGCCCACCAGACCGGTATTGCCGCCCTGCGGCACCACCGCGGTCCCGGTGCGGTGACAGAGCGCCAGAATTGCCGAGACCTCGGGGGTCGAACCGGGACGCACCACGGCGAGCGAAGCGCCGTGATAGAGGCCGCGTGGCTCAATCAGATAATCCGCCACGACATCGGGATCGGTCACGACGAAACGGGCGCCAGTGATCGCGCTCAGGCTTTCGAGGAACGCGGGTTCGAGGGCCATGCGAAAAGCGGGCGGGCCTAGTTTTTGGAGTTCAGCAAACGTTCGCTGTTGATGTGGAACAGCCCCGGATCAGGCTTTTGGGCTAGATCGATATCGCTGAGCGAGACGACCGTCTCAAAACCTTGCGGATCCGTGATGGTCCATTGTTTCAGCGCGAACGGGTCGCGGTTGAACGACAGCCTGATCTGCGAGGTGCCGCCAAACGTGGCCTTGTCCTCCACCACCACCGAGGCCCCTTGAGCGTCGCTCGCGACGTCGAGGATCTTGGTGTCGGTGGCGAGATCGAGGTGATCGGTGAGCAGGAATTTCAGCGGCGTCTGACTGATGAAATAGAGGTCTTGCGTGTGGAGCTTGCGGTCGATGACCGCCACCGACGTCCCGTCCGCCACGATTTCGAGGGTGGCGGGCGGTGCGTAGGAGAACAGCATGCGGCCGGGCTTGGCCACGAACAATTTGCCATCCGTTCGACGCCCATCGCCGCCGATCTGCACGAAATCCGTCACCATCGTCTGGGCATGGTTGAAATAGTCGTTGGCTTTCGCGACCACTTCGGCCGGCGTCAAAGAGTCGGCCTTACGCCCCGCGTCAGGTGAGGTAGCGGCCGGCTTTCGCGCCGGCTGCAGCTGCAAAGGCGTCGTTTCGGCATGAACGGGCGCGCCGGCGAGCAGGGTGAGAGCGACCATCGCCGTAGCAGTGCGAATCATCATGCGCGACTAACTTTCGTGTGGGGATCTGGAGGCTGGCGATAGTGGCCGCCTGTGGCATTTGTGAGACTATGGGCCGCTTTCGATCGCCGAACAACCATCCCATGCACGGAGCAAAGGTGGCGGACGCCGCCTATTCTCGCAAGCGCGAGCACGGCTCGTTGGTGCCCATCCGGCTTGATGCCGTTCAGCGCCGCAGCATGAAGACGGCCTGCTGCCCGAGCAGATTCCACATCCACGCGGGGGCGCCATCGCGGATCGGGTCGGCAGCGCCATCCAGCACGACCGCCCGCTCCACCTTGGCGTCGATCCGGCTCACGAGCGTGAGGAAATCCCGGATCGTGCAGAAATGGATGTTCGGCGTCTCATACCAGGGGAACGGCAGGTTCTCGCTGACCGGCATACGGCCCCATAGCGCGACGTCGATCCTGATCCGCCAATGGCCGAAATTCGGAAACGACACGATGGCGCGCCGGCCGATCCGCAGCATCTGTTCCAGCACGACGCGCGGCCTGCGCGTCGCCTGCAAGGTCTGCGACAGGATCACGTAATCGAAGGCATCGTCCGGGTAATCGGCAAGGTCCGTGTCGGCATCACCCTGAATGACCGAAAGACCCTTGGACACGCAGTCGTTGACGCCCTTTTGCGACAGCTCCAACCCCCGCGCATCCACGCCTCTCGTGTCGGCCAAAAGCCGCAGAAGTTCGCCGTCGCCACAGCCGAGGTCGAGCACGCGGCTGTTGTGATCCACCATGCCGGCGACGAGCAGAAGGTCGAAGCGGGCCGCCTCGCGCGCCGCCGCGGAGGGGATCGGCCCCGGTTGAACCGCCATCAGCCGAGCCCGCGCGCCCGGGCTGCAGCGTTGATGAAGCCGCCGGAGGTCGCGATCAGTTCCGGCACGTTCAGCAGGAAGGCGTCGTGGCCCTTGTCGGTCTCGATCTCGACGAAGGAGACCGAAGCGCCCCCCGCGTTCAAGGCGTGCACGATGGCGCGCGACGCCGATGTCGGGAACAGCCAGTCGGAGGTGAAGGAGGCGACGCAGAAGCGGGCCTTGGTTCCCTTGAAGGCCTGCGCAAGGCTGCCGCCGTAATCCGCCGCAAGATCGAAATAATCCATGGCGCGGGTCATGTAGAGATAGGAGTTGGCATCGAAGCGCTCGACGAAGCTGCGGCCCTGATATCGAAGATAGCTCTCGATCTGGAAATCGGCGTCGAACGAGAAGGTGGGGGCGCTGCGATCCTGCAGCTTGCGGCCGAACTTGGCATGCAGCGCCTGATCGGACAGATAGGTGATGTGGGCCGCCATGCGGGCCACCGACAAACCTTTTTCCGGCCGCGCCCCCTCGTCGAGATAGCGGCCCTTCCGCCACTCGGGATCCGCCATGATGGCCTGGCGGCCAACCTCGTGGAACGCGATGTTCTGCGACGAGTGCCGGGCCGCGGTGGCGATCGGCATGGCGGCAAACACCCGGTCCGGGTAGAGGGCGGCCCATTGCAGCACCTGCATGCCGCCCATCGAGCCGCCGGCCACGCAGAACAGCGTCTCGATGCCGAGGTGATCGATCAGCAGGGCCTGCGCCCGCACCATGTCCCGGATGGTCACCACGGGCAGGTCTAGCCCATAGGGGCGGCCGGTCGCGGGGTTGAGCGAGGCGGGGCCGGTGGTGCCGAGGCAGCCGCCCACCACATTGGAGCAGATGACGAAGAACCGGTCGGTGTCGATCGGCCGGCCGGGACCCACCATGGCGCTCCACCATCCGGGCTTGCCGGTGACGGGATGCACATTGGCGACATGCTGATCGCCCGTCAGGGCGTGGCACACCAGGATGGCGTTGGAGCGATCGGGGTTCAGCGTCCCATAGGTCTGGTAGGCCACCGTCAGGGGCGTCACGGCCCCACCCGCATCCATGACGAGCGGCTGGTCGGACGGGAAGGTGGCGACCAGGCTGGTCGGAGCGTCCGTTTCGCGGCTGCGGGAATTCAGGTTGGCGTCGTGCAATCCCACGGAGCGATCCCCTCCGGCGTCGCCCTGTTGCGCCTGCGCCCGGAAGGCTCGCGCGGACGGATCCGCTCGACTGGCGCGTTCTGTTTGACGAACGCCTCGTCCGTCTCATAGGACGTGATTGTCGTTTGTGTCAAGAACCGGGCGCTCGGCTCGGAGGGCCTCAGCTTTGCGCCGCGATCCGATCGATCGTGGTCCTGAATCGCGTCGCCACCCGATCGCGCTCGGGATGCCGGCCGCCCGCGACGACGCGCCGCCCCGCCACATAGACGGCGTCCACCACCGGCCGTGGCGCCGCAAAGATCCAGCTGTCGAGCAGGGTGTCGCCAACGCGCCCATGCAGCGCGACATCGTCGCGGTCGAGCACCACGAGATCGGCCACGTGACCGGGCGCTATGGCGCCGCTCGCACGACCCAGCGCCTGGGCGCCGCCCGCCGAGGCGCCGTCGAAAAGACGCCGGCCGGTGGAGCATGTCGCGACGCCGAGCCGGTTGCGAGCGCGGTCGCGCAGCCGCTGGCTGTATTCGAGCGTCCGCAACTCGTCGGGTAGCGCGATCAGCCCATTGGAATCGGTGCCGACGCCGAATCGCCCGCCCTCGGCCAGATAGGCGGTGGCCGGAAAGATGCCATCGCCGAGATTGCTCTCGGTGACGGGGCAGAGGCCCACCACGGCGCCATGACGCGCCACCGCGCTGGTCTCCTGTTCCGTCATGTGGGTCGCGTGGATGAGGCACCAGCGCGCGTCGACCTCGGCATGGCCGAGCAGCCATTCCACGGGCCGGGCCCCGGTGGCGGCGCGGCAATCCTCGACCTCGCGAACCTGTTCGGCGACATGGATATGCACCGGCCCGCTCGGGTTCAACCGGAGCAGCGCCGCGAGTTCGCCGACGTTCACGGCCCGCAGCGAATGCGGCGCGATGCCGAGGCGCGCCTCGGGCAGGGACGCGATCGCGCGCCCGGACCCCTCCAGCATTCGCGCGAAGCCGTCGAGATCGTTGATGAACCGGGCCTGCCCGGATGTCGGCGGCCGATCGCCGAACCCGCCGTGGGCATAAAAAACCGGCAGCAAGGTGAGGCCGATCCCGGTCGTCTCGGCCGCGGCCGCGATGCGGCCCGCCAGCTCGGCACGGTCGGCATAGGGGCGTCCGTCCGGCCGGTGGTGCAGGTAGTGAAATTCCGCCACGGCGGCAAAGCCGCTCTCCAGCATCTCCACGAAGGCCTGGGCCGCGATGGCCTCGACGTCCTCGGGGGTCAGCAGGCCGACGAAGCGGTACATGGCGTCACGCCAGGTCCAAAAATGATCCTCGGTCTCGCCTCTTCGTTCCGTCAGGCCGGCAAAGCCGCGCTGAAAGGTATGGCTGTGCAGATTGGCGACCCCGGGCAGGGCGACGCCGGAGACCCGCTCCGAGCCCGCGCGATCCTGATCGGGTCCCGTGGTGACCGCCGTGATCCGGCCCTCATCGATCGTGAGGAGGACCGCATCGTGCCAGCCGTCCGGCAGCAGGGCGGTTTCCAGAAAAAGCTTGTGCATGGGGTGGTCCGGACCAACACTGACCTGCGACAAGACGCGACGGCCAAGGCGATGAAGGCCGTCACCATCGCGGGAATTGGCGTGCCGGACAAGATCACACTCGACCGCCTGTGGACCAACGCGCATATCGCGACCCTCGGCCCGCAACGGGGCGGGCTCGGCATCATAGACAACGGATTCATCGGCTGCCGCGACGGCCGCATCATGGCGCTCGGTGTCGCCGCCGAACTGCCGGCCGGGATTGAGGCGCGCGAAACCATCGATTGCGCTGGGCGGCTCATCACGCCCGGCATCATCGATTGTCACACTCACCTCGTGTTCGGCGGCGATCGTGCCCACGAGTTCGAGCTGCGGCTGCAGGGCGCCTCCTATGCCGAGATCGCGGCGGCCGGCGGCGGCATCCTGTCCACCGTGCGGGCGACGCGCGCCGCGAGCGAAGAGGAGCTCGTAACCTTGGCGCTGCCGAGGCTCGACGCCCTGATGGCCGAAGGCGTCACGACGATCGAGATCAAGTCCGGCTACGGGCTCGACCAGGCCTCCGAGACCCGAATGTTGCGGGCCGCCCGCAGGCTAGAGGGTTTGCGACCCGTGCGGATCGTCACGAGTTTCCTTGGCGCCCACGCGCTGCCGCCCGAGGCCGGGGGCGACAAGGAGCGCTACATCGACGGACTTTGTCGCGACACGCTGCCCGCTTTGGCGGCCGAGGGACTCGTCGATGCGGTGGACGCCTTTTGCGAGACCATCGCGTTCAGCCCCGGCCAATGCGGGCGCCTGTTCGAGGCTGCCGCGGCGCTCGGGCTGCGCGTCAAACTTCATGCCGACCAACTGACCAATGGTGGCGGGGCCGCGCTGGCGGCCCGCCACGGCGCCCTCTCGGCCGATCACCTCGAATATACGGACGAGGCCGGTGCCGCCGCGATGGCGCGGGCCGGGACCGTCGCGGTGCTGCTGCCGGGCGCGTATTATTTTCTCCGGGAGACGCAAAAGCCTCCCGTCGATCTCTTTCGCGCCCAAAAAGTGCCGATGGCGCTCGCCACCGATTGCAACCCCGGATCCTCGCCGCTCACTTCGCTGCTGCTCGCCATGAACATGGGTGCCACCTTGTTCCGCATGACCGTGGAGGAATGCATCACGGGGGTCACGCGCACGGCCGCCCAGGCGCTCGGGCTGGGCCGCGAGATCGGTAGCCTCGAGACCGGAAAATCCTGCGATCTTGCGATCTGGAATGTCGAGCGTCCCGCCGAACTTGTCTATCGCATGGGGTTCAACCCCCTCCATGCCCGCGTCTGGGCGGGCCGTTGACCGCGCCCCCATCCTGGCTCAGCGTGCGGCAGGGCAAGGCGCCGCTGCTCGTCAGCCTGCCCCATACGGGCACCGTCATCCCGGCCGACATCGAGGCCCGGCTCGTCTCGCCCTGGCGGTCCCGCAAAGACACCGACTGGTGGATCGACTGCCTGTACGGCTTCGTGCACGACCTCGACGCCACGATCGTGCAGACCGCCATCTGCCGCACCGTGATCGACATCAATCGGGACCCGGCGGGCGTGTCGCTCTATCCCGGACAGGCCACCACCGAGCTCTGCCCGACCACGACCTTCGATGGCGAACCGCTCTATCGGCCCGGCATGGCGCCGCTGCCCGACGAGGTCGCGAGCCGGACCGCGGCCTATTTCGATCCCTATCACGCGACGCTCTCGGCCGAACTCGAGCGCCTGCGCGAGGTCCAGTCCCGCGTTGTGCTCTACGATTGCCACTCGATCCGCTCGCTGGTGCCCCGGCTGTTCGACGGGCTGCTGCCGCAGTTCAACATCGGCACCAATTCGGGGGCGAGCTGCGATGGCGCGCTCACGGCCGCGATCGAGGCCGTCTGCGACGCCTCCGGGCTCGGCAGGGTCACCAATGGCCGCTTCAAGGGCGGCACTATCACCCGCCGCCATGCTGCGCCGGACCACGGCGTTCACGCGGTCCAGATGGAACTCGCCTGCCGGGGCTATATGCGCGAACAGCCCGGACCCGTGGAGGAAAGCGCTTGGCCGACCGCCTTCGAGCCGGACTATGCGGCCCCGATGGCCGACATCCTGCGTCACGTGCTCGAGCAATGCCTGCATTTTGCCCGGAGCCGCTGAACCGCCGTTCCTATTCGCCGCCGAATGAAATGGCGGGCGTGAACGAACGCTGTGTCCCGGGCGGTGGCGGCGGGAACGGCGCCGCGCCCTGGACGAGCTTCAGGGCCATGGTGTCCACATCCGGATGGCCGCTCGATTGGACGACCGCGATCTTGTCGATCGTGCCCGCGTCGCTGATGGTGAGCGCCACGATCACCTGCCCCTTCAGCCCCCGGTGTTCCGCCTCCTGCGCCACCTCGCGGGCGTGTCCGCGCCCGAGCATGCCGTAGACCACGCCCTTATACTGCTGGTTGTCGCTGTCGCCCCGGGACGACAGCATGGCGCGGAACGTGGACGGTAGACCCATCGGGTTCATGGGTAAGGCGGCCGCGAGGGCCGCAGCGGCATCAGGTTTGGCTGGATCGGCCTCGACCGGCTTGTCGGGTTTCGGCGGGTCGGGATTGGTGGATGGCGCCACGATCGTGCTGTCGGCCTGCGCCGCGGCGAGGATTTTCGGTGCTTCCGGGGCCGCTACCGGCGGGGGCGGACGTGGCTGGTCGGGCTTTTGCTCGGCCGTATTGGCCTTTTCGTTCTTTTCGGTCTGGCTGGCGGCCCGCGTGGGTTCCGGCGGCGGCGCCACCAGGGTGGGGGCACGTGAGGCTTGGGTGCGGGTTTCCTCGGGGGATGGCATCGCGGCAGGCGGATCGGCCGGTGTGTCCGCCTTTTCGGGCGAAGGCGGCGGCGCCGGGATCGCGGCCGGGGCCTGTGGCTTGGGTGGCTCCGGCGCCTTGGGCTGCTCCGCCTTCGGGCCGGTCTTGGCGTCCTCGCCGGGAATGGAGTGAACGATCTCCACTGAGATCGGCTCACGCGACGTGAGGTCCTGCACCATCGTGCGCCAGAGCAGCACGAAGCCGAGGGCGAGCAGCAGATGCACCACGACCGACAGCGTGGCGCTCGGAATCACGCGGCCCAGTCTGGACCACTGCGTCTCCGGCAACGCTGCGACGAACAGCCGTTCGGGCACGCCCGCGAAGTCGGGGGCGTTTGCCTCTTTTGAGTGGTCGAGCGGATCGTCGCGAAACGCCGTGAGCGTGCTTGTCAGCATGGCTGCCTGAAATAGGATGATTGCGGCCAAATGAAAACGCGGGGCGATGCGCGCCTGCGCCGATCTTGACGATTCGCGACATCCTCAACACAAAGGCGTGTTCGATTTCCCCGCGACGGCGCGGATTCGCAAGCGAGGAACAAGCCATGCCGGCAAGCGTGAGACGTGGCGTCAGGATGGCGCGATGAACGATCTCAAGACGATCAACGATCCCAAGACATTGGCGTTCGACATCGGCGGAACGGGCCTGAAGGCTTCCGTTCTCGACGGCCAAGGGCACATGATCCACGACAAGGCCTGGCGCAAGACGCCCGCCGGGCTGTCGCCCGTGCTCATGCTGGATGAACTCTCGGCGCTTACCACCACCCTGCCGTCCTTCGATCGGATCTCGGTCGGGTTCCCGGGCGCGGTCCGGGGCGGGCATGTCCTCACCAGCCCGCATTTTCCCGGGTCGGAGTGGGCGGGCTATGCCTTCGCGGATGCGGTGTCGCACCGGTTTGGCAAGCCGACGCGCCTCGCCAATGACGCCGATATCCAGGGGCTCGGCGTCGTGACCGGCAAGGGGCTCGAATTCGTGCTTACCTTAGGGACGGGCGCCGGGACGGCGCTCTTCGAGGATGGCCGGCTCGCGCCGCATCTGGAATTCGCCCACCATCCCGTCCACGGCAAGAAGACCTACAACGATTATATCGGCAGGGACGCCCTGGCCGAGGCCGGACCGAAGCGCTGGAACCGCCGGGTCCACAAGGTCATCGCTATCCTGGACGCGCTGGCCCACTACGACACCCTGTATATCGGCGGCGGCAACGCCAAGAGGCTCGAAGGCGACCTCGGCCCGAAGGTGCAGATCGTCTCCAACGACGCCGGAATTACGGGCGGTGTCGCTCTGTGGCGTGACGTCGACCATCCGGCGGCGGCGCCGGCCGGATAAAGGGCGTCAAGGTCGATAGAGGGGGCCTTCGATCACCAAAGGCCGTCATTTCGGGGCGCCACAGGCGAGCCCGGAAGCCAGAGTGAGATCTCGGCCGCGACGTGGATCTGGGTTCCGGCCTGACGCTTCACGTCGGCCTAAACGACGGCATTGACGGGGTGCAACCGCGCCCATCGAGCCAGCGTCAGCCCCCGACCGCAGCTCGATCCGCGAAAATGTTAACCTCGCCTCGCGATTGGAGCTGGCCGGCCGGCACGTCGGTGGCGCCGGAGCGAATATGGGCCAGCATGTCGGCCTTCGCGGCTCCGGTCACCAGGAAAGCGATGTGGCGCGCGCTTTCCAGCGGCGGATAGGTCAGGGTGATGCGGACCTCGGGACGGCCTTGGGAGACCTCGGCCACCCATCTGGTGCGCTCGTCGAGAACCGATTGTCCGGGGATCAGCGAGGCCGTATGCCCATCCGGCCCTAGACCGAGAAGGTTCACTTCGAACAGGGGGCGATGCGGATCGAGCCCGTCGGCGCCATAATAGCGCTTGAGCTCTTCCTCGTAAGCTTCGGCCGCATGGGCGGCCGAGGCCACCTCGGTGATGATGCGGTGCACGTTTTGGATCGGAATCGGCACATGCGACAGAAGGGCCGCCGAGGCCATCGTGTAATTATTGTCCTTGTCGCCGTCCGGCACGAAACGCTCGTCGCCGAAGAAGACGTGCGTCCTCTCCCAGGGGAATTTTTTGAGGAAGGGCGGCTGCGCCAGGCGCTCGTAGAGCGCTTTCGGAGTCGAGCCGCCCGAGAGGCAGATGCTGAAGCGGCCAGTGCTCGCCAGCGCAAGCCCCAGCAGCCAACCCGCGACCTCGTCGGCCAGCACGGCCGGCGTGTCGAAACTCGTGAGATGGGCGGTACTCAGGCTTGTCTCAGGCATGGGTCGGCTCGCGGAGCGAGGGCGTGGATGCCGCTGCTTCACGCAGGCGGGTGATGGCCTGGACGTAATCCCGGCTTCCAAAGATGGCGGAACCCGCCACCAAGGCGTCGGCCCCGGCTTCGACCGCCGACCGGATGGTCTGAGTGGTGATGCCGCCGTCGATCTCGATATGCGGATCGAGCCCGCGGGCTTGGGCCATGGCGCGCACCGCCCTGATCTTGGGCAGCATTTCGGGGAGGAATTGCTGCCCGCCAAAACCAGGGTTCACGGTCATGACAAGCACGATGTCGCAGAGCTGCAGCACGTATTCGATGGCGCTCGGCGAGGTGGCCGGGTTGAGCGCCACCCCGGCCTTCTTGCCGCTGTCGCGAATGCGGCTCAGCAGCCTGTGCAGATGGATGGTCGACGACGGCTCGGCCTGCACGATCAGGTGATCGGCTCCGGCCTTGATGAAGTCATCAATCATCAATTCAGGCTCGACCATCATGAGATGCACGTTCAACGGTTTCGATGTCGCGCGCCGCACAGCCTCGACCACCACCGGACCCATCGTGATGTTGGGCACAAACCGCCCGTCCATGACGTCGACGTGGATCCAGTCCGCGCCGCCCACGTCGACGGCCCTAACCTCGTCGCCAAGCTGGCCGAAATCGGCGGACAGGATGGAAGGGGCGATGAACAATTGCTTCATGGCCCGGTGCCGTCCTGGCCCGGGGAGGGGGCGCCGAGCAGGTATTTTTCGACCGCCTTGGCAAAACCCTCGTCGCTGTAGGACTCGGTCGTGGCGCTGACCCGCGATTTCACGTCATCGCTCGCATTTCCCATGGCGATACTGAACCCGCTCTTGCGGAACATGTTCACGTCATTGGGCATGTCGCCGATCGTGGCGAACTCCTCGGCCGGGATGTTCAGCCGCTTCGACAGGGTCGTGACCACCGAGCCTTTGTTGGCCTCGGGATGGGTGACGTCGAGGTAGTAGGGCTGCGAGCGGGCGGCAGAAACCTTGTCGCCGAACTGCGCCTGCGCATCCTTCTCGGCCTTCTCGACGAGCGGGCGGTCGTCGCTGACCCCCACGATCTTGACCGCATGGTCGAGCGCCTCTTCCGAGAATTGCGGAACCACGACGGCCTCGAACTTGACCGTCCAGGTCTCCCGCTCGACGTGCGGCGCTTTGGCGTCGAGGATGAACCAGTCGTCGGCCGTGTAGAGCCAGGCGTCCATGCCATGATCGCGGATGAGCTTGATGGTCTGGCGGGCGACATCGGGCGGCAGCGTCTTGGCCTCGATGACCGACATGTCGGGGTTCACCATGACGCCGCCGTTGAAGCCCGCGATGGGCGTGTCGAGCCTCAAGGGCTCGACCAGCATGGCCATCCCCTTGGGCGGACGCCCGCTGGTGATGGCAAATTTGATGCCTTTCGCCTTCAGGGCCTGCACGGCCGCCACGGCCCGCTCGGTGAGCACCTTTTGTTCCGTCACCAGGGTGCCATCGACATCCGCGAGCAGGATGGAGATCTTACCTTTCGGCATGCTGTCGCTGGTCATGATGGCGCGCCTTCCAGGGTCGACGAACTCCACACGGCCGGCGGATGTTCGCCGCCCAGCACATAGCGCTCGATCGCCTTGGCGAACCCGTCCTCTTCGGAGCTGGCCGTCACCACGGTGGCGAGATGTTTCACGGCGTCGGCCGCATTGCCCATGGCGACACTGAACCCGCTCACCTTGAACATCGGGGTGTCGTTGGCGCCGTCCCCGATGGTCAGCACGCGGTCGAGCGGAACCCCCATGGCGCGCGCGATGCCAGTGACGGCGGCGCCCTTGTTGGCCCGAGCGTGGGTGACGTCGAGATAATAGGCCTGCGAGCGTGTCGCGAGCGCCGAGCCGCGGAGCGCGGCCTGCAGGATGGTTTCACATTCGGCCAGCAGGGGGTGGTCGTGGCTTGCCGCGACGATCTTGAGGGTCTGCAGGAGGCAGGCGTCGTCGAACTCGTCCACCACGATGGGCTCGAGTCCGATCGTCTTCGCCTCGTGGTCCACATGGGCGCCGTTCGGGTCGCGCAGGAACCACTTGTCATTGGTGAAAAGCCAGGCATCGATGCCTTGCTGGCGCAGCAGTTCGATGCTGAGGCGCGCGGCTTCGGCCGGCAACAGCATCTCCTCGATGATGCTCAGGTCCGGGCGGATGATCGCAGCCCCGTTCACGGCCCCGACCGGAACCTCGATCCCGAGCCTGTCCACGATGTGACGCAGGCCGACGGGTGGACGCGCGCTGGCCACCGAAAAGCCGATGCCACGCCGCTTCAGCGCTTCCAGAGCCGCATGAGCACGCGGCGTCAGCACCTTGGCCTTGTTGACCAGGGTGCCGTCGATATCCGACACCACGAGCTCGACCGGTGCCGTGGGACGCGGCTCGCCCGTCATGACGTCTTGCCCGGCTCGAGCTTTTTCGGACCCGAATCCACCGTCACCGGCCGCCAGCTGCGTCCTCCATCACGGGCCAACAGGGCATCGGCGGCCGCCGGCCCTGCGGTGCCCGCGATGTAATTCGGAAAGTCGTCCGGTTTGACCTTGGCCCAGGCGTCCAGCACGGGTTGCACGATCCGCCAGCCTTCCTCCACCTGATCGGCGCGCTGGAACAGCGTCTGGTCGCCGATCATCACATCGTACAGCAGGGTCTCGTAGCCGACGTTCTGCTGCGTCGGGAACCAGTCGCTATAGGCGAAACTCATCTTCACCGATTTCAGCTCGACGACCGGGCCTGGTCGCTTCACCTCGAACTGCATCGAAATCCCCTCATTGGGCTGGACCTGGATCACCAGCCAATTGGGATGCATCGAGCCCCCGTCCATGCCGTCGAACAGCATGGTGGGGGCCGACTTGAAGCGGATGGCGATCTCGGTGTTCCGTGCGGTCATGTATTTGCCGGTGCGGATGTAGAAGGGCACGCCGGCCCAGCGCCAATTGTCGATCGCCAGCCGCAAGGCCACATAGGTTTCGACGTCTGAGTAGGGGTTGACGTTGGGCTCGGTGCGGTAGGCTCGAACGGATTTTCCGAGCACGGTGCCGGCATCATATTGGCCGCGCACCGCGTCCTCGGGCAAGACCGATTTGATGGCCGCAAAGACGTCCACCTTCTTGGACCGGATGGCATCGGCCGCAAACGAGGTCGGCGGCTCCATGGCGGTCATGCAGAGCAGTTGGAAGACATGGTTCGGCACCATGTCGCGGAGCGCGCCGGTCGCCTCGTAGAAGAAGCCGCGCCCCTCGACACCCACGGTCTCGGAGACCGTGATCTGGACGTGGTCGATATGGTCGCGATTCCACAGCGGCTCGAACATGCCGTTGGCGAAGCGGAACGCCAGGATGTTCTGGACCGTCTCCTTGCCCAGAAAATGATCGATCCGGAAAATCTGGTCCTCGCGCAGCGACTGCAGGATCTTGGCGTTGAGGTCGCGCGCCGATGGCAGATCGTGGCCGAACGGCTTTTCGATCACGACCCGCCGATAAGGCTTGTCCTTGCCGTCGCCCCACTCGACCAGCTTGGCCTTTCCGAGCTCGTCCACGACGCGGCCGAAGAACCTGTCCGCGACCGCGAGATAGAAGATCACATTACCGGCGCAGCCACGCTTTTCGTCGATGCCTTTGAGAACATCCCGAAGGTGCTCGTAGGTGGCGGAATCCTCAAAATCGCCAACCTGGTAGAACATGCGCTCGGTGAGCCAGCCCCAGGCCTTCTGGTCGATGCTCGCCGGATCGAACTCGCCGGTCCCGCCGACGAAACTCTGCATGGCTTCGGTGAGGTGCTGCCGCCACTCCACGTCGTCCTTGCCGTTATGATCGACCCCGAGGAGCGCGAAATTGTCGGGCAGCAGACCCGTGAGCGCGAGATTGTAGAGCGCCGGGGTGACGAGGCGCTTGGTCAGATCGCCGTTCGCGCCGAAGATCACGATGGTGCACGGACCCGGCTTGGGGGCCGGAGCCGGAGCCGGGGCGGGAGCGTCGGTCGGAGCCGTCATGATTACTGTTGCTCCTTGAGGGCCGTGGTCATGTGAGCGGGTTCGGCAACGACGCCCGTCTCGACATGGCCACCGAAGCCGAACCGCATGGCGGACAGCAGCTTCTCGCCGAAGGTGTGTTCCTCGCGCGAGCGGAACCGGGCGAATAGCGCCGCGGCCAGCACATTGGCCGACACCGCCTCCTCGACGGCGGCATCGAGCGTCCAGCGGCCTTCCCCCGAATCCGCGACATGGCCGGAGAAATGCGCCAGATCGGGGCTGCTGGTCAGGGCCAGGGCGGTCAAGTCGAGGAGCCAGGAACTGACCACGCTGCCGCGCCGCCAGACCTCGGCGACGTCGGTCAGGTTGAGGTCGAAGCGCTGACCCGGGGGCAATTCCTCGGAATTCTTCTTCTTGAGGATGTCGAAGCCCTCGGCATAGGCCTGCATCAGGCCGTATTCGATGCCGTTGTGGACCATTTTGACGAAATGCCCGGCGCCGGTCGGCCCGGCATGGATATAGCCCTGCTCGGCCCGGTTGTCGGTGAGGCTTTCGCGCCCCCGCGTGCGTCCCACATCGCCCATACCCGGAGCCAGGGTGCTGAAGATCGGGTCGAGATGGTCGACCGCGGCCTTGCTGCCGCCGATCATCATGCAATAGCCGCGGTCGAGGCCCCAGACGCCACCCGAGGTGCCGACGTCGACATAGTCGATGCCCTTGGGATGCAGCGCCGCGGCGCGGCTGATGTCGTCCTTGTAGAAGGAATTGCCGCCGTCGATCATGATGTCGCCCGCCTTGAGCAGGCCTGACAACAGGTCGACCGTGTCCTGGGTGATCTTGCCGGCGGGAAGCATGATCCACACCGCCTTGGGGCTGCCTTGCAGCTTGGCCACCAGATCTTCGAGTGAAGTGGCGCCGGTCGCCCCGTCCCTCACGACCGCCTCGGTCGCGTCGGTGCTCCGGTCATAGACCACGCACGTATGGCCATGCTGCATGAGCCGCCGAACGATGTTTCCCCCCATCCGGCCGAGCCCGATCATCCCCAATTGCATGGTCAACTCCGTTGCGTGCGTGCCGTGGCGGCCGGATTCTTGGGTCAGGCGACCGCGCGGTTGCTCTTGAGGGATGGCTCGCTCTGGTCCTGTCGGTGGGCCAGTTCACGCCGCTTTTTTGCCACCCCGCCCAAGAGCGTATCGAAGGCGGCCGAGAATTTTGTGACACCGTCCTTGACGAGTTCGTCCGTGATCGCGTCGAGCGATAGGCCGAGGCTGTGCAAGGCCGCGATCGTATCCCGCGCCTGCGGCAGATCGGACAAGATGGCGTCCTTGCCGGCCTTGCCATGCTCGCGAAAGGCTTTCAGCGTCGCGGGCGGCATGGTGTTGACCGTGTGGTCGCCCACCAGCCCATCGACGTAATAGGTGTCCGGCAGGGTCTTCTTCTTGGTGCTGGTCGAGGCCCACAGCAGCCGTTGCGGCTTGGCGCCCTTGGCGGCAAGGGCTTGCCAGCGCGGCGTCGAGTAGAGTTCCAGGTATTTTTGATAGGCCAGCTTCGCGCACGCGATGGCGACCTTGTCGATGACCTTGGTGACCAACGCCGCGTCGGCGTCAGGCTTGGTTTCGAGCTGCTTTTCGACCGCGGTGTCGATCCGGCTCAGGAAGAAGCTGGCAACGCTCGCGACCTTGGACGCGTCGCCCCCGCTCTTCACCAGATCCTCGAGACCCGACATATAGGCCTCCACCACGGCCGCATATTCGTTGATTCCGAACAGCAGCGTCACGTTGACGTTGATGCCCGACGCGATGGTTCGCCGGATGGCCGGGATCCCCTCCCGGGTGCCGGGAATTTTGACCATCATGTTTTCGCGCTTGACCATCTCCCAGAGCCGCTTGGCCTCGGTCACAGTCTTTTCCGTGTCATGGGCGAGATAGGGCGAGACCTCGAGGCTCACGAAGCCATCGTTCTTGCCGCTCGCCTCGTAGACGGGGCGGAACAGGTCGGTGGCGCCCTGGATGTCCTCGGCGGCGAGCGATTCATAGACCCGCATGTCGTCGAGTTCGCCCTTGCCGAGCAGCTCTTCGAGTTTGTCCTTGTACTCGTCCGTCTCGCCGATCGCCTTTTCGAAGATCGACGGATTGGAGGTGAGACCTTTCAGGCCGTCCTCGCGGATCAGGCGTTCGAGTTCGCCTTTCCGTACGAGGTCGCGGTGGAGGTCGTCCAGCCAGGGCGACTGGCCGCAGCTCTCGAGTTGCTGAAGAGGGTTCATGGACATGGTCCTTTCGGAGCGTCTCGGCTGGTTAACGCGCGGCGGAGTCGTTCACCGCTTTCGGATGGGCGTGATTGGCGATCTGCTGTTTGGCGATTTCGACGACCTTCTCGGGCGTGAAGCCGAACTTGGTCATCAGCGACTTCATGGGGGCCGAGGCCCCGAAACTATGCATGCCGATCACGGCGCCGAGACGGCCGGTGTAGCGCTCCCAACCCATCGTCGAGCCCTGCTCGATGGCGACCCGGGCCGGAACCTCGGCCGGAAGCACGCTGTCCTGGTAGGCCTTATCCTGTTTCTCGAACAGGTCCCAGGATGGCATGGACACCACGCGGGCCGCGATGCCCTCCTTGGCGAGGGCTTCCCAACCCTCCAGGGCGAGGGACAATTCGCTGCCTGTGCCGATGAGGATCACCTGGGGCTTCTTGCCGTCGGCCGGGTCGGCCAGCACATAGGCGCCCTTGGCCACACCCGAGGCCGGGGCGAATTTCTGCCGGTCGATGGTAGGCAGCGGTTGTCGGCTCAGGATCAGGCAGGACGGCTGATGTTTCAAAGGCAGGATCGCACGCCAGGCCTCGGCGGCCTCGTTGGCATCACCGGGCCGGATCGTGATCAAACCCGGGATGGCCCGCAGGCTCGCCACCTGTTCCACCGGCTGGTGGGTCGGTCCGTCCTCGCCCACGCTGATGGAATCATGCGTGAAGATGAAGATGGTGGGCAATTCCATGAGCGCCGCGAGCCGCAGCGTGGGGCGCAGATAGTCCGAAAAGATCAGGAACGTCGAGGCATAGGAGCGGATTTTGGACAGCGCCAGACCGTTGCAGATGGCCCCCATGGCATGCTCGCGCACCCCGAAATGCAGGTTGCGTCCGCTGCGATCGGTGGGCGTGAAAGCCGACGAGCCCTCGAACACCTGGCGGGTCTTGGTCGAGCCGTCGAGGTCGGCCGATCCCCCGAGCAGCCAAGGATAGTGCTGGGCGGCCGCGTTCTCGACCTTGCCCGAGGAGTCCCGGGTGGCAAGGCCCTTGGCGTCGGCCGGGAAGACCGGAATGGCGCTCAGCGCCTCTTCCGGCGTGATGCGATGCTCCATCGCCTCGAATTGCGACGCGAGATCCGCGTTCGCGCCCTTGTAGGCGGCAAAGAGCTGCTCCCATTTCGACCGCAGCTCGGCGCCACGCTTGCCGATGCCGCCCGCGAAATTTTCATAAACGCCGTCGGGCACGAGGAACTGCGCGTCTTCCGGCCACCCGTAAGCCTTTTTGGTCAGCTTGACCTCTTCGACGCCGAGTGGCTCCCCGTGCGACTTGTTGCTGTCCTGCTTGTTGGGCGAGCCGTAGCCGATGTGGCTGTCCACGATGATCAGCGTGGGGCGCGAGCGTTCGAGCAGGAAAGCGTCGATGCCGGCCTTGATCTGCGTGATATTGTTGGCGTCCTGTACGGTGACGACATTCCAGCCATAGGCCAGGAAGCGGGTCGCCACATTCTCGCTGAACGTCCAGGACGCGGGCCCGTCGAGCGTCACGTTGTTGGAATCATAGAGCCAGCAGAGGTTGTCGAGCTTGAGGTGGCCCGCGAGCGAGGCCGCTTCGCTGGCAATCCCCTCCATCATCTCGCCGTCGCTGCACAGGGCATAGATGTTGTAGTCGATGATCTTGTGACCTGGCTGGTTGTAGTGGGTGGCCAGCCATTTCTCCGCGATCGCCATGCCGACGCTCATCGACACGCCCTGGCCGAGCGGCCCCGTGGTGGCCTCGACGCCGCTGGTGAAGTGGTATTCTGGGTGGCCCGGGCAGGCGCTGCCCGGCTGCCGGAAGCTCTTGATGTCGTCCATGCTGACCGCCGGACGATTGACCGTCTCGTATTCCTCGTTGACGGCTTGCACCTTGGTCAGGTGCAGCATCGAATAGAGCAGCATCGAGGCATGGCCGGCCGACAGGATGAAGCGGTCGCGGTTCGGCCAAAGCGGTTGGCTTGGGTCGTAGCGTAGGTAATCCTGCCAAAGCGTGTAGGCCACGGGTGCCATGCCCATGGGGGCCCCGGGATGCCCTGAATTGGCTTTCTGCACGGCATCGATCGACAGGGTGCGGATCGTGTTGATGCTGAGAAGGTCGATGTCGTCCATGATTCGTCTCTGCCTCGGTCAAGCGCGCCGAACAAGGGCGCCGCTCCATGGATTGCAACCCTAGCGGCGAGAGATGACAGTCTCGCGCCGTGACCACACGCCGAATCGCCGTCCAACCGCGATAACGCGAGGGTCATGTGTTGGTTCAGCCTAGGGTGTAGCTTATGCTGGGCTTTAATCAATGACAGCCAAGCTTGGGGAGGCAAACGATGCACGTTGGGCAGACGAGGACGTTGCCGACACGCCGCGGTGGAGCGCTGACGTTTACGCCTCTTGGCCTCGGAAGCGCCCCCTTGGGCGATCTTTTCGAAAAGCTCGGCGACGCCGTGAGCCACGCGACGGTCGCGGCCGCCTACCGGGCCGGCATCCGGGTGTTCGATACCTCGCCGCATTACGGCAATGGCCTCGCCGAGGCGCGGCTCGGCGGCGTGTTGCGCGATCTGCCACGCGACTCCTTCGTGCTCTCCACCAAGGTCGGACGGTGGATGGACCCCTTCACGGCGCCCGAAGAGCCGAGCCCCGATGTCGTCTCGCCGGGTTTCGCGGGTGGTTTCCCGCATCGGGCCAGGTTCGACTACTCCTACGATGGGACGCTGCGCTCGGTCGAGCAATCGCTGCTGCGCACGGGACTGTCGCGGTTCGACATTCTGCTGATCCACGATTGCGACGTCTGGACCCATGGGGCCGCCATGGTGGACCAGCGCTTCGCCGAAGCCATGGAGGGCGCCTATAGGGCGCTCGACCGGCTGCGTGCCGAGGGGAGCGTCAAGGCGATCGGGCTCGGCGTGAACGAGGCCGACATGTGCGAACGGTTCGCCCGTGCGGGCGATTTCGACGTCATGATGCTGGCGGGGCGCTATTCGCTGCTCGAGCAGCCGGCGCTGTCATCCTTCCTGCCGCTGGCATCCGCGAAGGGCATCGGCATTCTCTTGGCGGGCGTGTTCAACTCGGGGATCCTCGCGACCGGCGCGGTGGCGGGCGCGAAATACAACTACCAGGCCGCGCCCCCCGAGATCTTGGCCAAAGTGGCGCGCATCGAGGCCGTGTGCCGGGCCCATGGCGTGAGCTTGCGGCAGGCCGCGCTCGCCTTCGCTTTGGCTCACCCCGCGGTCGTGACCCTGGTGCTCGGCGCCGTGAAACCGGCCGAGATCGAGGCCAACATGGCGGACCTTGCGGTCCCGGTGCCGGCCGCGCTCTGGACGGACCTCAAGGCGCAAGGTTTGCTTGACGCCGCGGCCCCCACCGGGTGACGTCCGGCCGACTTTGAAGAGGAGCGTGCACCCGTGATCTTTCGACGCTTCGCTCTGGCGATCGGCCTGCTCTTCGCGGGCCTGTTCTCGCAACTCCCCGAATTCACCCAGCAGTACCGGCAGCGGCTCGGTGGCGCGATCGACGAACTCAACGCCATGATCGAGCGCTTCGATACCGAGGCCGCGGCGCTTTCGCTGGATCGCGAACAGGCCATCAACCGGCTGAAGGCCAATTCAGACATGCTGGCCAAGGACCGTGGCAGGAGCCTCGAGGACAGCGTGAACCGCAAGGACCAGCTGGAGTGGCAGAAGCGGGCCTTGGAGACCGCCGGGCCGGTGCGGCAATACGTGGTTCTAGCCGAGGGTTTCGATCCTGGAATCGCGCGGCAGGCTTATCGGGACTACCAGCCCGCCATGCCGGTCACGACGGCGGGTTTTTTCGCCGCCGGGGTGGGATTGGTGGTGGGCTCGCTGCTCACCCATCTCGTCACCTTCCCGATCCGGCGCCGCCGCCCGGGCCCCAGAACGCGCTCTGCGCCGAGTGGGACGGCATGAGGCTTCGAGCCGCTAGCGCACCAGAACGTTGCTGAACTGCCAGGGATCCTCGCGCTCGATATCTTCGGGGAACAGCCCGTCGCCGCGATCCTGCAGCGGCGTCCAATCCGTGTAGGCGCCGACCACCGGCCCGAGATAGGGCATCTGGATTTCGAGGCAGCGCCGGTGGTCCATCTCGTCGGCCTCGACGATGCCGGCTTCCGGGTTTTCGATGGCCCAGATCATGCCGGCCAGGACCGCCGAGGTCACCTGCAGGCCGGTCGCGTTCTGGTAAGGCGCGAGTTCCCGCGTCTCCTCGATGGAGAGCTGCGAGCCATACCAATAGGCGTTCTTGGCGTGCCCGTAGAGCAGCACGCCAAGCTCGTCGATGCCGTCGAGGATGTCGGCCTCGCCCAAGATGCGCCATTCGGGTTGGCGTACCCATTGGGCGCCCGCCATCTCGTGCAAAGACAGCACCGCGTCATCGGCGGGGTGATAGGCATAATGGCACGTCGGGCGATAGACGGCCTTGCCGTTCTCGCGCACGGTAAAATAGTCCGCGATCGAGATGGCCTCGTTATGGGTCACCAGGAAGCCGTGCTGTGGGCCGGCCGTGGGGGTCCAGGAGCGCACCCGCGTGCCGGCGCCGGGGCGCAGCAGGTAGATGGCGCAATTTGGCCCGAAATCGTGATGCTGCCCTTCGAGCGGCATGCGCTTTTCGTGCGTGCCCCAGCCGAGTTCGGCGGGCTGCAGCCCTTCCGAGACAAAACCCTCGACCGACCAGGTGTTGACGAAGACGCCGCGCGGCTTCGGCGTCTTGGCCCGCTGGGTATCGCGTTCGGCGATGTGGATACCTTTGACACCCAGGGTTTGGGCGAGCCGACCCCATTCGGCCTGCGAGCTCGGCTCGCCGACGGGGGCGCCGGTCGCCTTGGCGATGTCCAGCAGCGCCTGCTTGACGAACCAGGACACCATGCCGGGGTTGGCGCCGCAAGTAGTGACCGCCGTAGGCCCACCCGGATGCGCCCGGCGCAGGTCGAGCATGGATTCGCGCAGCGCGTAATTGGAGCGCTGCGACACGGTGAGCCGCGTGTCGGTGTAAAAGCCCGGCCAGGGCTCCACGACCGTGTCGATGTAGAGCGCACCGATCTCCTTGCAGAGCCGGACCATGGCCACCGAAGACACGTCCACGGATAGATTGACCAGGAAGCCGCGCTTGCCTCCCGCGGTCAGCAGCGGCTTCAGGATGTGAATGTAATTCTCGATGGTCAGCGCTTCATGCCGGAACGCGATGCCGCGCTCGTCCAAGAGAGCGCGATCCTTGTCGTCGGGCGCGATCACCGTGAAGGCGGATTTGTCATGGCCGATGTGCCGCTCGATGAGCGGCAGCACGCCTTTGCCGATCGACCCGAAGCCGACCATCACGATGGGGCCGTCGAACTGGGCGTGCTGGGTCCATTCGGTCATCGGTGATCTCTGGGTCGGTCAAAACAGCGCGGGGGAACGCCTCGGGTTAGAGCGAAGCGAGACCTTGAGGTCAAGCGTCAAGGAGGGGGCCAGCCGCCATCAGGGCGCGCGATCGAGGATGCCGGCCTCGGCCTGCCGCCAAACTTCCAAACAACCGGACAGGTCACTCGTCTGACATGAAAGCCCCGTTTATCGATTGGTGATCCAGGACGCCGCGCGTTGATGAAGGCACGGGGCCGATGACGGAGCTGGAACTCGCCCAGGCGCAATTGGATGCCGCCCAGGCTCGGGTCGATCAGTCGATGCTGATCCTCGGCGCCCTGCTGGCCTTCCAGCTGTCGCTGACGCTTGGGTTGGTGGTGCACGAGGCCGCTCACGCCGCCGTGGGCCGATGGTTCGGACTGCAACTGCGGATGATCCGGATCGGCCGGGGTCCGCCGCTGGTGCGCATTCGGATCGGCCGCGCTTGGCTGGTGCTGCGCCTTTGGCCGGTGTCGGGCCAGGTGGTCGCCCTGGCCTCGCCTCAGAGGCGCCGGCTGGCGATGATTTCCTACATTTTGGGCGGCATGGGCGGTAATGCGCTGCTCCTGGCTGGACTTGGCGCCGTTTTGGCAGTCGACCCGATATCCGCATGGTGGACGGTGCCGGCCGGACTCGCGCAACTTTTGGAGATCGTCAGTGCCGCCGTGCCGCGCAGCTGGAAAGCACGGGACGGATTGCACCTCAGCGATGGGGAACGTCTGCGGCGGTTTCTCCGCAATCGGGACACGCCGCCCGTGGTCGGGGCGCAAGCCCACCTGACGCGCCGGCTCGGCATCACCGAGCCGGCCCCGCCGCCCTCACCGGCGCTGCCCGAGATCGCCTACCAGCTCACGCGTCCCGAGCGCTTGAAGGAAGCCTGGGCCCGGCGGGATATGAGCCGCGTGCTTCGAGACGTATTGGCGCGCGCGGATCTCACCTGGCTGGAACGCCTGGCCGTGCATGACGAACTGGTGGTGCGGGAAGCGCAGCACGGCGAAGGGCTCCTGACCGCGGCGGAACTCGACCGCTGGTCGGCCGAAGCACTGGAAATCGCCCCACTGCCGGCGCTTCGCATCACTCGGGCGGGGGCGCTGTTCCGCCTCGGGCGATTGGATGAGGCGGAGGCGCTGCTTGGCGCGTCGGCCGAAGCCTCCGGCAGCCGGGCGGCCCATGCCCGTTTGGTCGCGGCGCAAATCCGCTTGGCGCGCGTCCGTTCGGATCTCGCGGCGTTGCACGAGCCGTCGGCCTGATCGGACCGTCCTTTGTCGGACTGGGCTCCAAACCCATCATCCGCCCGACCGGAGCTGGCGAGCGCTTTCTGGAATCGCTGCAAACTGACTAGCCGGAGTGCCGGGTTCGGCCTATAAGGATTGTGCGCAAGCGGTTTGCGCGCGCCTCGGGTCGATCGATCCTGACGCCAACCTGCCGTCCCGCCCCGCGTGGTCGGGGCCCCGGCTCACCCGGTTCTTCGACCTTCCGACCTCGCGCGATGCCACCGTTCGTCGGAACGGCGGCGTCTCCACATCTCGTTTCCAGCCATCCGGTGCGGGCCGCCATATGGGCGCGCCTCCTCCGTGGAGACCTCCAATGATCACCATCAAGGTAAACGGTTCCGAGCACGCGCTCGACGTGGACGGCGACATGCCGCTCCTCTGGGCGCTGCGCGACGTGCTCAATATGACGGGCACCAAATTCGGTTGCGGCATCGCTCAGTGTGGTGCCTGCACGGTCCATCTCGACGGGCAGCCGACCCGCTCGTGCCAGACTCCGGTCAGCATGGCTGCAGGCCATGAGATCACGACCATCGAAGGCGTGAACGGCAAGGTCGCCGAAGCCGTGCAGGCGGCCTGGCGCGATCTCGACGTCGTGCAATGCGGCTATTGCCAGTCGGGCCAGATCATGTCGGCCATCGGCCTGTTGAGCCAGACCCCCAAGCCCAGCGACGACGATATCGTGTCCGCCATGGACGGCAATGTGTGCCGCTGCGCCACTTACGTGCGCATCAAGGCCGCCGTCCACGTCGCTTCGACCAAGCTCGCCTGAGGGGATCGGCCATGTACAGCAAGACCATGACGGCTCCGGCTTTCCCGGAGCAACTGGCGTTTCCGGAGCACGCCGTTGCCGCGGCATCGCGGCGCGACTTCCTCAAGATCTCGGGCGCCGGCGCGTTGGTGCTCGGCTTCGTGCTCGGCGCCGGGCGCGCCTTCGCCGAGGAGTCGCCGGGCGGCGGCAAGGCCATCACGCAGACGCTGGTCGATACGCCTCGGCCGAATGCCTTCCTGCGCATCGCACCCGACAACACCGTCACCGTGATCGTCAAGCACCTCGACATGGGGCAGGGCGTCACGACGGGCCTGCCCACCATCGTGGCCGAGGAACTCGACGCCGACTGGTCGCAGATGCGCTCGGAATTCGCACCCGCCAACGCGCAACTCTACAACAACCTCGCCTTCGGCCCGATCCAGGGCACCGGCGGCTCGACCTCGACCGCCAACAGCTGGAAACAGCTGCGTGAGGCGGGCGCTGCGGCTCGTGCCATGCTGATCGCGGCCGCGGTCGACGAGTGGAAGGTGCCGGCGACCGAGATCACGGTCGAGAAGGGCGTGCTCAAGCACAAGTCGGGCAAGTCCGCGACGTTCGGCGAGCTTGCCGCCAAGGCGGGAGCCCAGCCCGTTCCGGTCTCGGTGACCCTGAAGGACCCCAAGGATTTCAAGCTGATCGGCACGGTGTTCCACCGCATCGATCATGTGGTGAAGACCGACGGGTCGGCCAAGTTCGCGCTCGACGTCCGCCGTCCCAACATGGTCACGGCCGTGATCTTGCGCTCGCCGCGTTTCGGCGGAGTGCTCAAGAGTGTGGATGATACCGCCGCGAGAGCCGTCAAGGGTGTGGTGGACGTGGTCACCATCCCCAACGGTGTCGCGGTGCTGGCCGAGAATACTTACGCGGCCAACAAGGGCCGCGAGGCCCTCAAGGTCGAGTGGGACGACGCCAAGGCCGAGATGCGCTCCAGCGCCGAGATGCTGGCCGACTACAAGAAACTGGCCGCGACCCCGGGGCCGCTCGCCGTCAAGGCCGGCGATACCGAGCAGGCGCTAAAATCGTCCGGCAAGGTGATCGAGGCGGAATTCAGCTTCCCGTTCCTGGCCCATGCCCCGATGGAGCCGCTGAATTGCACCATCGAACAGGCGGCAGACGGGTCGTACGACTTCTACGCCGGCTCGCAATTCCCCACGATCGAGCAGGCGGTGTCGGCCGCGGCCCTCGGCGTCACACCAGACAAAGTGCGTATCCACACGGTCTGGGCCGGCGGCTCCTTCGGGCGCCGGGCGACCCCCAACGGCGATTATTTCGCCGAGGCGGCCGCCATCATGAAGAAGAGCGGCGGCAAGCGGCCGGTGCATCTTGTCTGGACGCGCGAGGACGACATCAAGGGCGGGCGTTACCGTCCAATGTTCTACCATGCCATCGAGGCGGCGCTCGATCCCAAAGGTGGTATCGCGGCCTGGAAACATCGTCTCGTCGGCCAGTCCTTCATGAAGGGCACCGCCTTCGAGCCAGTGATGTTCAAGGAAGGCGTCGATGCGACCGCGGTCGAGGGCGTGTCCGACATGCCCTATGCGATCCCCAATCGTCAGGTCGAATGGCATGACGCGCCATCGCCCGTCTCCACCCTGTGGTGGCGTTCGGTCGGCCACAGCCACACCGCCCAGGCGGTCGAGGTCATGGTCGACGATCTCGCCCATGCGGCCGGGCAGGACCCGGTGGCGTTCCGCATCGCCATGCTGAAGGACAAGCCGCGCCATGTGGGCGTCCTGAAGCTCGCGGCCGAGAAGGCCAGTTTTGGCGAGAAGCTGCCGGCCGGCAAAGGACGTGGCGTCGCGATGCACGAGAGTTTCGACACCTACGTGGCCATGGTGGCGGACGTGACTGTGAATGGGGCCGACGTGAAGGTAGACCGGATCGTCATCGCGGTGGACTGCGGCGTCGCGGTCAACCCCGACGTCATCAAGGCCCAGATGGAGGGCGGGGCAGGCTACGGCCTCGGGGCCGCGCTGCGCAACCAGATCACCTTCGACAAGGGCGTCGTCGAACAGGCCAACTTCGACACCTACCAGCCCTTGCGGATGAGCGACATGCCCAAAATCGAGGTCTATATCGTGCCCTCGACCGAGGCCCCCACGGGCGTTGGCGAACCCGGCGTGCCGCCGGTCGCCCCGGCGATCTCGAATGCGATTTTCGCCGCAACCGGCAAGCGGCTGCGTTCGTTGCCGTTCGACTTCGACAGCCTCAAGGGGGCGTGAACCCGCCATCGACGGCGCTAAATCAAGGCCGACCGCGTGAGCGGCCGGCCTTTTTCATGGCGGCCAATCACGCGCAGCAGGGCGCCCGGGCCACATCGACTACCTGCGTAACCTTAGGACCTACGCGCGACATCGTTCCGTAGCCGAGGTCCTCGAAGTTCCATCGCTGGTCGCAGGGAAGATCACCCACCGCATCTCTTCCGCCAGCGCGAGGCGCGAGGGCAGGAGGGTCGGCCTGGTCTTCGCGATCTCGGACGCCGAGGAGCTTTGCGCCATGAACGAGATGAAAGCCTCGAACGCAGGTGATAGACCCCCCGAGATGGTGATCGCGGCCCGGGCCCTCGGTCCGTTGATCGAGGCGCACCGTCAGGCTCTCGCCGAGGGACCGGACCTTCCCCCGCAAGTGGCGGACGCCGTGATCCAGGGCGGGTTTGGGCAGCTCTGGCTGCCGCGCGCCTTCGGGGGGCGGGCCACGCATCCGCTCGAATTCGTCCAGGCGGTAGAAGCCCTGGCCAGGCTCGACGCGTCGGTGGCTTGGTGCGCCCAGATTTCGTCGGCGGCCTCGCGCTTCTTCGGGCAAATGGCGGCCGAGCCCATGCGCCGCTTATTGCCGGCCGGGACGATGCTCGGCTTCAGCGGCAGTGCGCATCCAACCGGATCCCTCACCCGGGACGGTCAGGGCTGGCGAATCAACGGGCGCTGGTCGTGGGCGAGTTTCAGCCGGTACAGCGTCATCTCCGGCCTCATGTGCATCGAACAGGAGAATGATGCGCCGCGGCTCGAGGATGGCCGACCCGTGCAGCGTTTCGCCCTGCTGCCCTCCCGGATGGTGCAGGTTATGGGCAATTGGAACGGTGACGGTCTCCGGTCGAGCGGCAGTCATGACGTGGTATGCACGGACGTCTGGGTGCCTGACGATTGCACGACCACCATGGAGATGCCGAACCGGCAGCCAGACCCTCTATCGAGTTTGCCCTTCGCCTCTTCGGCCGCCATTGGCGTCATGGGGCTTCCACTCGGTATTGCGGCAGCCTCCATCGACGCTTTGGCGGATCTGGCCCAGACCAAGGTGGCATTCTTCAGCCCGGGCCGTCTGTGCGAGCAGGAGAATGTTCAACTCGAAGTCGCACGGGCGAAAACGCGGCTCCAAGCTGCCCGCGCTTTTGCCTTCGAAGCGGTCGGTTCGATATGGGCCTCGATTTCCTCGGGCCAGCCCGCCTCCATCGAACAGCAGGCGATGCTGCGCATGGCGTGCTGGAACGCTGGCGACGCCGGCAAGGAGGTGGTTGGGAGGATGTATGCCGCAGCGGGCAGCACCGCCGTCCTCAAAGAGGCGCCCTTCGCCGCGCAGCTTCGAGACGTTCATGCGGCCTGTCAGCACATCAACTTTGCGACCCGCTTGATGGTGCCCCCGGGTCGCGTTCTGCTCGGGCTCGAGCCGGGCGTCCCGATGATCTGATCACCGAGAACGCTTCACACCTTCGGCGATTTCGGCCACACGTCGACTTTCAAAGGCTCGATTTACGCCGCTAGGCGCGAGCCCTCGCGGTCGCGCTCGGTGAGCAGAAGCCCGGCGCCGACGACCCGCCCCTTGGAACCCTCGAGCGCGCCGGGCACCAGTTCGAGACCGAGGAAACGCTCGAAATCGACCGGGCCGGGCAGGGTGAGCGCCAGCGTATGCCGGCGCGAAAAGCCGAACCGCTCGTAATAGGGCGCGTCGCCCACCAGGATCACGGCGTCATGGCCGAGCTTTTTAGCGCGCCGCAGGCCGTGCTCGATTATGGCGCGGCCGATCCCGGCCGAGCGATGGTCCGGCGAAACCGCCAGTGGCCCCAGCATCAGCGCCGCTCTGTCGCCCGTCTCCACATGCCAGAACCGCAGCGTGCCGATCACCGCGGCAGCGCTGGTCGCGACGAAGCTCAGGCCATCGGCCGCGAGCCGACCTTCGCGCAAGCGCTCGCAGGTCTTTTCATGGCGCGACAAGCCGAAGCTTGCATCGAGGAGGAGGTCACGAGCCGCCAAGTCGCCCAGCCGTTCGTCGCGCAGCCGAAAGCTGCTCGCGACCGGACGCAGATTGCGCCACGCGGCCGAAAAGCTGGTGAAGGGCCGCGTGGACGCGAGGTCGGTCATGATCCTCTCCGGTGGAAACAGGGTCGAGCAAGCGCATGTCGACACGCGCTTGCGCAGGCTGATGCTGGGGCATCGGTAAGGGGCGGCGCCAAGCGCAGCCCCAAACGCGTAACTCAGATCACGTAGGACCGGAGCGGCGGGAAGCCGTTGAAGCCGACCGCCGAATAGGTGGTCGTGTAGGCGCCGGTTCCCTCGATCAGCACCTTGGAGCCGATCTCGAGGCTCACGGGAAGCAGGTAGGGCTCCTTCTCGTAGAGCACGTCGACGCTGTCGCAGGACGGGCCCGCGATGATGCAGGGTTCGGCCTCGTCGCCGTCGAATTCGGTGCGGATCGGGTAGCGGATCATCTCGTCCATGGTCTCGGCAAGCCCGTTGAACTTGCCGATGTCGAGATAGACCCAGCGCATCGCATCCGCGTCCGACTTCTTGGAGATCAGCACCACTTCGGCCTCAATGATCCCGGCATTGCCCACCATGCCGCGGCCCGGCTCGATGATGGTTTCGGGAATCTGGTTGCCGAAATGCTTGCGCAGCGAGTTGAAGATCGCCTCGCCATAGGCTTTTACCGCCGGGACATCCTTGAGGTATTTGGTCGGGAAGCCGCCACCCAGGTTCACCATCTGAAGCGTGATGCCGCGCTCGGCCAGGTCCTTGAAGATTTTGGCCGAGGAGGCGAGTGCGCCGTCCCACATGCGCGGGTTACGCTGCTGCGATCCCACGTGAAACGACAGGCCGTAAGCCACGAGCCCGAGCCGATGGGCGCTCTCGAGCACGCGGGCGGCCATTTCGGGCACGCAGCCGAACTTGCGCGACAGGGGCCACTCGGCACCCTCGCCATCGCACAGAATGCGGCAGAACACCTTCGAGCCGGGCGCGGCACGCAAAATCTTCTCGACCTCGGCCTGGCAATCCACCGCGAAGAGCCGGATGCCGAGCCCATAGGCGCGCGCGATATCCCGCTCCTTCTTGATGGTGTTGCCGAACGAGATGCGGTCGGGCGAGGCGCCGGTGGCCAAAACCTGTTCGATCTCGACCACGGAGGCCGCGTCGAAGCAGGAGCCGAGGCGAGCCAAAAGGTCGAGCACTTCGGGGGCTGGGTTGGCCTTCACGGCATAGAACACGCGCGTGTCGGGCAGCGCCTTGGCGAAGGTCGCGTAATTGTCATTCACGACCTCGAGGTCGACCACGAGGCACGGGCCGTCGTCGCGACGGTTGCGGAGGAAGTTGTGGATACGGTCGGTCATGGCGGCAATCCCTTCCCGGCGCGGTGTCCCACAGCCGGAGCGAACAAGAAGAGGGGATCGGCGGCGACGCGACCTCGTCTGGCGCGCGATGGAGACGCGACCATTCGATGAGCGATGCCAACCGCGACCGGTGCGCGTGACGTCGCGTGAGGGAGACCCGCGCGCCGGCAAACAACCGATCAGATGCTGCGCCGTTGACTATGCGTTTCGAAAGGCGAATTGCCTTACGATGCGAATAGCCATCGATTGGATAGGGAAAACCCTGTCCGCACACCCGGCAAGAAAGACAAGCCTCTTCGTAGCCGACCTTTGGAGGGTCGACAGAGACGAAAAAGCCCGGTCCGTCGTTGCTTCAAGTCGCGTCCCCCGTTTGGCGGGGTTCGCCGGTTCGCCTCCGGCTGCCGGTTTCATACTGATGGTTTACCGGCCTCTTGTCCGGACCCCATCAACCGACACACGACCACAGGCACGTGCGAAATTGGGCAAGACCGTAGATAGGGAAAACGCTTCCCCTGCACAAGCGTTATTTTGAAAAACCTGCGGATTTTTCCCTCGCAATGGGCGGACAGCTATCCTGCTGATTCGCATGAACAATTCTTAATGTCTCCGGAGCGTTTTTCGGCGATTGCGACAGAGGCTAAGTGAGAGCCGATTTCGCAGCATAAACAAGGGGCTCTCGTCTCGGCTGGTTGCCGGCTCGCAAATTCCATGGGCCTGTCTGGAGTTCCACAGTGCCGGAGCCGAATTCTCGCGCTCCGGGGCTAACGGCGCCGGTCGCCATGCCAGTGGCTAGCGGCCAGCGTTCCGGCCAAAAGCTATTCTTTCGGGAAAATTACGCTTATCGTTGAATGGCTTGCGGCGACGGAAGAGCGGCCAACATGCTGGAAGACGTATTGAGGATCGAACAAGCGGGGCGATCACTCGCCCCACAATACCATGTCGTCGCGGTGGATCATTTCGGCCCGGCCCGCCTGGCCGAGCACGGTCTCGATCTCGCGCGAGTTGCGTCCCGCGAGCCGAACCGCATGCGCGGCGTCATAGGCCACGAGACCTCGGCCGAGTTCCTGGCCGGCGCCGTCCTGGATGCGCACGCAATCGCCACGCGCGAACTCACCCTCGACCCGGACGACGCCCGCCGGAAGCAGACTCGCGCCGCCCCGCAGGGCGCGCACCGCGCCGTCGTCGAGGGTCAGGCGCCCGCGCGGTTCCAGCGACCCGGCGATCCAGACTTTTCGCGCCGCCACCGGCGTTTGCCCGGTCAGGAACCAGGTGCAGGGACCGCGCTCGGCGATGCGCCGGACTGGATGGTTCAGGCGCCCATCGGCGATCACCATATGGGTGCCTCCCGCGGTCGCGATCTTGCCGGCCTCGATTTTGGTCCGCATGCCGCCGCGCGACAATTCGGAGGCCGCGCCGCCCGCCATTGCCTCGATCGCGACGTCGATGCGCGGCACCACGGGGATCAGCGTCGCATGGGGGTTCTCGGCGGGGGGCGCCGTATAGAGTCCGTCGATGTCGGATAACAGGATCAGCAGGTCGGCGCTCGCCATGGTGGCGATGCGCGCCGCCAGCCGGTCGTTGTCGCCATAGCGGATCTCGCTGGTTGCCACCGTGTCGTTTTCGTTCACCACCGGCACGGCCCGCATGGCGAGCAGGCGGCCGATGGTCTCGCGCGCGTTGAGATAGCGGCGGCGCTCCTCGGTGTCGCCGAGGGTTACGAGGATCTGCCCGGCCGTGATGCCGCGCGCGCCAAGCACCTCGGCCCAGACGCGCGACAGGGCGATCTGCCCCACAGCGGCGGAAGCTTGGCTATCCTCCAGCTTGAGCGCGCCGGGCGGCAGGCCGAGCACCGTGCGGCCGAGCGCAATGGCGCCCGACGACACCACCAAAACCTCGGCGCCGCGCCCGTGCAGCGCCATGATGTCGTCGGCCAAGGCTTCGAGCCATGCCCGCTTGGGCTGGCCCGCCGTCCGGTCGACGAGCAGCGAAGAGCCGACCTTGATGACGACGCGACGAAAACTGTCGAGGGTGGGGAGCATGGCGATCGAGCACCGTCGGCGTGGAGGGGCGCCTTCGGATCAATGCGCGTCCTTGTCAAGCGACTTGTGTCCGGGGCGGGGCGCCCGTCATAACGGCCAACCTCTGCTTCACCGATTCCGGTTGCGATTCTCCATGTCCGACACTCCGCAAAACCCGTCCGGCCGGGCGACCCTCGTGGCCTTGCTGGTGGCCGGCGCCTTCTTCATGGAGAACCTCGACGGCACCGTGATCGCGACCGCCATCCCGCAGATGGCCGAGACCTTCAAGACGACGCCCGCCTCTCTGGCGACGGGGATGACGGCTTATCTCGTCACCCTGGCGGTCTTCATTCCCGCGAGTGGCTGGGCGGCGGACCGGTTCGGGGCGCGCCGGGTCTTCACCGGGGCCGTTGCGCTGTTCACGCTGGCCTCGGTGCTGTGCGGCGTGAGCGGCAGCCCGCTCCAGTTCACCCTGGCGCGCATTCTGCAGGGCTGCGGCGGCGCGCTCATGACGCCGGTCGGGCGCCTCGTCGTGCTGCGCGGAACCGCCAAGCGCGATCTCATGCGCGCCATCGCGACCCTGACCTGGCCGGCGCTCGTCGCCCCGGTGCTGGGGCCGCCGCTGGGCGGCTTCATCACCAGCTTCTCCTCCTGGCGCTGGATTTTCTTCATCAACCTGCCGATCGGCATCGCGGGATTGGGGCTCGCGGTGTGGCTGCTGCGCGATTCGAACGAGGTCGAGCCGCGCCCCTTCGATGGTGTCGGTTTCGCCTTGAACGGATTCGGGCTGGCGCTGCTGCTCTGTGGGCTGGACGAACTGGGTCGCGAGGGAACCGACTGGCGTGTCGCCTGCCTGGTGTTGGCCGCCAGCGGCGCCCTGGGCTGGATGGCGCTGCGGCATGCGCGGCGCCATCCGCATCCGCTGGTGGCGCTGGAGCCTTTCCAGGTGCCAAGCTTCACCGTCACCATGCTGAGCGGCTTTTTGTCCCGCACGGCGATCAGTACGCTGCCGTTCCTGCTCCCGCTGCTGCTCCAGATCGGGCTCGGCATGAATGCCTTTTCGTCGGGCTTGCTGATCCTGTGGTACGGGCTGAGCAACATCTGCATCAAGCCCTTCACGTCCCAGATCCTGCGCCGGTTCGGATTTCGCACCGTCCTGCTCGCCAATACCTGGGTCACCGCGGTTTCGATCGCGGCCTGCGCGCTGATCGGCGGTTCGACGCCGCTCTGGGTCACCATCCTCATTCTGATGCTGGCCGGAGCGAGTCGCTCGATGCAGTTCACGGCGCTCAACACCCTGGCTTTCGCGGAAATGCCCTCGCGCCTGACGGCTTCGGCCAATACCCTGTTCAACACCTCGTTCCAGCTCGCCGTCGGCTTGGGGGTGGCGCTCGGCGCCATCACGTTCCGCGCCGCCGAAGCCGTCACGGGCAGCGGCGCGCAGCACCACGCCATTCTGGCCTTCCAAGCGGCCTTCCTCGTCATCGGCGCGGTGGCAATCCTGCCCTTCTTCGAGATCTTGCGGCTGCGGCCGGAGGTCGGCGGGGCCGTCAGCGGCCATATGGCGCGCCCGGTGAGCTGAAATCAGATGGAGGCGGCCGGCGTCACGCGTCCGGGTTCGATCTGCAAACGAAGCGCATCGGGTCCCGTATCGGTAAAAGCCTGCGGATCGGCGCCCGTCATGAAAACCTGGCCGCCGATCTCGCCGAGCGCCTCGAACAGGGCCTTCCGGCGCTTCGGATCGAAATGCGCCGCGATCTCGTCGAGCAGGATCAAGGGGGCCATGCCGCTCATCGCCGCGACCAGACGCGCTTGCGCCAGCACCAGGCCGACCACCAGGGCCTTCTGTTCGCCCGTGGAGGCGCGGGCAGCCTCCACGTCCTTGGGGCCGTGCCGCACCGCGAGGTCGGCCAGATGGGGCCCGACCGTGGTTCGGCCCGCCGCCATGTCGCGGGAACGGTTCGCCCGCAGGAGATCGCGGAAACGGTCCTCGACCTCGACCGCGGGGTGTTGGGCGATCAGCCGCTCGATCTCGCCCTCCAGCGTCACCGCGGCCCAGGGAAAGGGGGAAGCGTCGTCCCGCGCGGCCGCGATCAGGGCCGAGAGTCGCGCCACGGTCTCGTGGCGGGCCGCCGCCACCGCCACGCCGAGGCTCGCGACCTCGCGCTCAGCCGCCTCGGCCCAGGCCCGATTCAAGCCCCCGCTCCGGCCGTCCTCCAAGATGCGGTTACGGTTGCGCAGGGCCCGTTCAAGCGCCGCGACGCGGGTTGCATGCTCGGGGTCGATGGTCAGAACGATCCTGTCCAGAAAGCGCCGGCGCTCCGCGCCCGGTCCCAGGAACAGGCTGTCCATGGCGGGCGTCAGCCAGACGATCCGCAGATGATCCGCAAAGGCCTTGGCGGAGGTCACCATCGCCCGGTCGATACGGCAACGGCGGCTCGTGGCTCCCTCGCTCGGCTCGATGCCGGTCCCGAGCTGTCGGGCCGGCTCGTCCGTGCCGGTGGCGTCGAGCTCGATCGACACCGCCCAGCCCCCAGCCCCGCCTTGCCGCGCGATGTCGCCCGCCTCCGCCCGCCGCAATCCCCTGCCGGGCGTGAACAGCGACAGGGCTTCGAGCAGGTTGGTCTTGCCCGCGCCGTTGTCGCCCGTGAGCACGACCACGTGACCGTCGATGCGCAGATCGAGCGCGGGATAGGAGCGGACGTCGGCCAGGATGAGGCGGCGCACGGCGGGGCGGCGAACCGAGGAATGACCGGATGGAGCATCCCCACCCGTCAAGCTGCCGGGCGCCACCCTCCCCGAATCGGGGAGGGATGGCGCTCCGTCTTGCAAAGTCTCCTGCTCGCGGTCGGCCATGTTCGCCTTTGCTTGCGCCTATCCTTCCCCGATCCGGGGAAGGTGGCGCGAAGCGCCGGATGGGGGTTCCTGCCCCCTATTCCCTAAACCCGCATCGGCATCAGGACATAGAGGGCGGCCGCGCCCTCGCGGTCCTGAACGAGCGTCGGGGAGCCGGAATCGGCGAGTTTCAGCAGCGCCGTGTCGTTGTCGAGCTGGGCCGTGATGTCGAGCAGATAGCGGGCGTTGAAGCCGATCTCCATGGGGGCCGCGTCATAGTCGACGTCGAGTTCCTCGGTGGCGGAGCCCGAATCCGGGTTGTTGACGCTGAGCGTCAGCTTGCCATCCGCGATCGACAGCTTTACGGCCCGGCCGCGCTCGGACGAGATGGTGGACACTCGGTCGACCGCGGCGGCAAACGGCGCCTTCTCCACGGTGAGGTATTTGTCGTTGCCGGCCGGGATCACGCGGCCGTAATCGGGGAAGGTGCCGTCGATCAGCTTGGTGGTGAGCACCACATCGCCAAAGGTCAGGCGGATCTTGGTCTGCGACAGTTCGACGGCGATCTCGGCCGCGGGGTCCTCGATCAGCTTCTGGATCTCGGACACCGCCTTGCGGGGTACGATGATGCCCGGCATGTCGCTGGAACCCGCCGGTGCCGGGACCTCGACCCGCGCCAGCCGATGACCGTCGGTCGACACCACGCGCAGCACCGGCCGGCCCTCGACCTCCATGGTGTGCATGTAGATGCCGTTGAGATAGTAGCGCGTCTCCTCGGTCGAGATGGCGAATTGCGTCTTCTCGATGAGCAGCTTGAGCTGCGCGGCCGGCAGCCTGAACGCATGAGTCAACTCGCCCGCCGAGATATCCGGGAAATCGCTTTCGGGCAGGCATTGCAGCTGGAAACGCGAGCGGCCCGACCGCAGCACGAGCTGTGTCGCGTCGCCCGCCATCTCGAGCGTGACCTGCGAGCCATCGGGGAGTTTTCGAATGATCTCATGCAGCACGTGGGCGGGCAGCGTGGTGCCACCCGGCTGGCCGACGTCGGCCGCAATGGTTTCGGTGACTTCGAGGTCGAGGTCGGTGGCCTTCAACTTAAGCGTGCCGGCTTCGGCGCGGACCAGGACGTTGGAAAGGATCGGAATCGTGGTCCTTCGCTCCACCACGCGATGGACATGGCCGAGCGATTTCAAGAGGGCCGCGCGTTCGAGAGTGACTTTCATGGCGGCTCACCTGACTGGACATCGACGCACCGGCGCGGCCGGGCCGCGCGGGGCCGCGACTTTTGCCAAAGTTTACGAATTCCGCAAGCGGGAAGCGCGATGAGGCACGTCTTGGATGGGCTTAGCCCAAAAGCTGCCGGCTGCGCGCTTCTTCGGTGGCGAAGCGAAGGGCCTCGTCCGTCATGCTGACCGCGTCCTGCTCGGCGTCCGGAATGTTCTTGTAATAGAGTTGCGTGAGTTCACGGGCGCGCGGCTCGATACCATAGATGAAGATGTGGCCGTGATCCGTGTTCCAGATCGCGATTTCCGTGTCGCTCGCCCGCACCAGTTGAAAATTCACAGTTGCATCCCCGTTTCAGTCCG
>CAXTOT010000034.1:0-53071 GCA_964245915.1 uncultured Lichenihabitans sp.
GGTAGGGCGGCGCGAAAACCTCACTGGTGTCGCCGGCCGCCACCAGCCGGCCCTTCAGCATCACCACCACCTTGTTGGCGATGCGTTTGACCGTGCCGAGATCGTGGGTGATGAAGAGATAGGAGACGCCGAGCTGGTCCTGCAGGCGTTTCAACAGGCGCAAAATCTCTTCGGCCACGAGCTGGTCGAGCGCCGAGGTCACCTCGTCGCAGATGATGAGGTCGGGTTCGGCCGCCAGCGCCCGCGCGATGCTGACCCGCTGCTTCTGGCCGCCCGAGAGTTCCGACGGATAGCGGGTGATGAAGTTTTCCGGCAGGTCGATCTGACGCAACAGTTCGACGACCCGGGCCCGCACCTCCTCGTTCGACCGGTTGAAGTAGAATTTGATCGGCCGGCCAATCACGTCGAGCAGGGTCTGACGCGGGTTCAGCGCCACATCGGGCATCTGGTAGATCATCTGGACGCGGCGAAGCTGATCCTTGGTCCGGTCCGACAGGCGCGCGGGCAGGCTCTTGCCGTCGAACGTGATCTCGCCCTTGCTGCGCGGCAACAAGCCCACGATGACGCGCGCCAGCGTGCTTTTGCCGGACCCCGATTCGCCCACCACCGCGACCGTGTCGCGGCGCATGACGTCGACGCTCACATCCGAGATCACATTGGCGAATTTGGCATAGCTCGCACTGACATCCTTGATGCGGAGCAGGGGTTGCTCGCCCGCCTGGGGCTCGGTCGCGCCCGAATGGCCGAACACCCGCTCGGCCACGAGGCGCTTGGTATACTCTTCGCGCGGCTGCAGCAGCACCTGGGAGGCGTCGCCCATTTCCACCATCTTGCCGTGGCGCAGCACCATGATGCGGTCGGCGATTTGCGCCACCACGGCGAGATCGTGGGTGATGTAGAGCGCCGCCGTGCCGTGTTCCCGGATCAGCTTGCGGAAGGAGGCCAGCACGTCGACCTGGGTGGTGACGTCGAGCGCCGTGGTGGGCTCGTCGAAGACCAGGAGATCGGGCCGCGGCGCCATCGCCATGGCGGCCATCGCCCGCTGGAGCTGTCCGCCCGAGACCTGGTGCGGATAGCGCGAACCGAACGTATCGGGGTTGGGCAGTTCGAGTTCGCGGAACAGCGCCTTGGCGTTGGCCTCGGCCTCGGCCCGGCTCATCAGGCCGAGGCGCACCGCGACCTCGCACACCTGGTCCATGATGGTGATCGAGGGGTTGAAGGAGGCGGCCGCGCTCTGGGCGATATAGGCGACGCCGTGGCCGCGCAGATCGCGCCGCTCGGTGCGGCTCATGGTGCGGATGTCGCGCCCGTCGAACATCATCGATCCACCGGTGACCACGCAGCCCGAACGGCTGTAGCCCAGCGTCGACAATCCGATGGTGGATTTGCCGGCACCCGACTCGCCGATGAGCCCCAAGACCTCGCCGCGCTTGAGCGTGAAGCTGACGTCGTCGACCAGAACGGGACCGGGTCCCTTATCGGTGCGCACCTCGATGCGCAGCTTGTCGACCTGCAGCAAGCCGTCGCCCACGGCCTTGCGTGCGTTGGTGGCGGTCATGCGCTTTCCCCGTGACCCTTCGAGTGGATCGACAGCATCCAGTCGACCACGAAATTGATGCCGATGGTGAGGATCGCGATGGCGGCCGCCGGGTAGAGGGGGGCGGCCGAATCGAGGTTGATCATGTCGCGGTAGTCCTTGACCATGCTGCCCCAGTCGGCGAGCGGCGGCTGGATGCCGAGCCCCAGAAAGCTCAAGGCCGCGATCAGCAGGAAGGTGAAGCAGAAGCGCAAGCCGAATTCGGCCGCGAGCGGCGGGATGGCGTTCGGCAGGATCTCGCGGCTAATGATCCACCACAGCCCTTCGCCGCGAACCTTGGCGGCCTCGACATATTCCAGCGAGGCGATGTTCATGGCCACCGCCCGGGCGAGCCTAAACACCAGGGTCGAGTTCAAAATCGCGATGGTGCCGATCAGCACCGGGATGTCGGTGCCCAGCACCGAGAGGATCATGAAGGCGAAGATCAGGATCGGCATCGAGAGCAGGAGATCGACGATGCGCGACAACAGGGCGTCGACCCAGCCGCCCACCGTGGCGGCCGCGAACCCCGCCACGATCCCGATCAGGAAGGCAAGACAGGTGATCAGCGAGGAGAGGCCGATCGAGAGCCGTGCCCCGTAGATCAGGCGGCTGAGGATGTCGCGGCCGAGATTGTCGAGGCCGAGCCAATAGGTCCCGTCAGGATCGAGCCAGGCATCGCCCACGATATCGGCCTGTCCGTAGGGCGCGATCAGCGGCGCCAGCAGGGCAACCGCCACGTTGACCGCGATGATGAACAGCCCGATCCAGGCCGTCAGGCTTGGCTTGTGCCCGAACACGCGCAAGGCTGGAAGCCTCCACCCGACCGCCGATTGCTGAGAAATGGTCATGGCTCCACCGATCGTGTTCCGGCCTCCGGCGGCCGGTTCTGGGCCGGGCAGGCAAACCCTATGCCGGTCCCTTCAAATCACCGCGGGTGCCGCAGCCGGGGATTGCTCATGATGGCCAGGACGTCGGCCGTCATGTTCAACAAAATGAAGGCCGCCGCGAAGATCAGTCCGCAGCCCTGCACGACCGGGACGTCGTGTTTCGACACGGCGTCGACCATCAACTGGCCGAGCCCCGGATAGACGAACACCGCCTCCACCACCACCACACCCACGATGAGATAGGCGAGGTTCAGCGCGATGACGTTGATGATGGGCGCGAGCGCATTGGGGAAGGCATGGCGCACCACGATGCGCCATTTCGGCAGCCCCTTGAGAAGCGCCATCTCGATATAGGGGCTCGCCATGACGCTGAGCACGGAGGCGCGCGTCATACGCATCATATGGGCCGCGATGACCAGGACCAGGGTCATCATGGGCAGGAAGGTCAGATTGAGCCGGTCGAGGAACGGGGTGTCGGGCGTCACGTTGGCCAGGGAGGGAAACAGCCCGAGCCGCACCGCGAGGTATTTGATGAGAATATAGGCCAGGAAATATTCAGGCACCGAAATCGTCATCAAGGTGATGACGTTGACGGCCCGGTCGTAGAAGCCACCCTGATTGATGGCCGCCATCAAGCCGAGTCCGACCGCGAGCGGAACCGCGATGAGAGCCGCGTAGAGCGCCAGAAAGATTGTGTTTTTCAGCCGGGGTCCGATTTCCTCGGCGACGTCCCGCCTGTTGGCGAGCGAATGGCCGAGGTCGCCGTGTGCCGCGCCCGACAGCCACTCGCCGTAGCGCACCACGGCGGGGCGGTCGAGCCCGAGTTCCTTGCGCATCGCGGCCAGGGACTCAGGGGTGGCGTTCTGCTGCAGGATCGCGGACGCGAGATCGCCCGGCAGAATCTCCGTGCCCGAAAAGATCAGCACCGACGCCGCGAACAGCGTCAGCAGACCGAGGACGAGGCGCTGGGCGATCAGCTTGAGCAAGGATCAAGCCTTCAGGAAGGCTTTTTCCGCGACGCGGCCGTTGCACATGTCGAAGCCGCTGTGCGGGGTGTGACCGCCGACCTTCTTGTTATGCGCGTCGAGCCAGTCGCGGAAACAGGGGATCAGCGTGCCCCCCTCCTCGGTCAGCATGGCCTGCATGTCCCAGATGAAACCCTTGCGCTTGGCTTCGTCCGTCTCGCTCTCGGCCTGGACCAGAAGCTGGTCGAACTTCACATTGTTCCAGTGTGACTCGTTCCACGGCGCCTTGCTCTGGTAGGCGATGTCGAGCATCTGGGTGGCGGCCGGACGCCCGCCCCAATAGCTCGCCACGAAGGCGCCCTTCAGCCAGATGTTGTCGAAATAGCCGTCAGCCGGCTCTTTCTGGACCTGAACTGTGATGCCCGCCTTGCCGGCGGTCGCCTGCAGCAGCGTCGCCATGTCGACCGCGCCATTGAAGGCGGCGTCCGAGGTCTGCAGCACGATCTTGGCGTCGCTGAGGCCCGCCTTCTTGAAGTGGAATTTCGCCTTGTCGGGATCGTATTTCAGCTGGGTCAGCTGCGCGTTGAAATAAGGATCGCTTTTCGGGATCGGATTGTCGTTGCCGAGCGTGCCGTAGCCGGAGAACAGAGTCTTGATCATCTGTTCGCGATCGACCGCATATTTGAGAGCCTGGCGCAGATCGAGATTGTCGTAGGGCGTCTTGTTCACCATCATGGCCATGACCGGATACCAGCCGCCGGCCGCGCGCACGATCTCGAGGGTCGGGCTTTTCTCGATGCGCGATACGGTCTTGGGGTCGGCCCGGTTGATGGCGTCCACCTGGCCGGAAATCAGCGCGTTCATGCGGGCGCTGGTGTCGTTGATGACGTTATATTCGACACCGTCGAGATGGCCGCGGTCGGGCTTCCAATAGGTGCCGGCCTTTTTCAGCGCGATGCGAACCCCTGGGTCGAAGCTTTCGACCGTGAAGGCGCCGGTGCCGACGGGCTTGGCCCAGTCGGTGAAACTATTCGGCACCATCATGATGTGATAATCGGTCAGCACGGTCGGGAAGTCGGCATTGCCCGACGCGAGCGTGACTTCGATCGTATTCTTGTCGGTCTTCTTGACGTCGGTCACGGCCTTCATGGGGCCGGCGGCGCCCGATTTGGTGTCGCCCCGATGCAGGTTCAGCGAGTAAACGGCATCGTCGGCGTCGAATTCCTTGCCGTTGTGGAAATGGACGCCCTTGCGCAGGGTGAAGATCCAGGTTTTGGCGCCGTCCTTGGGCTCGAATTTTTCGGCGAGTTCCGGCACGGGGCGGTTCTCGGCGCTGTTTTCGACGAGACCATTGAAGATGCCGAAGCCGACATCGATCATCACCGAATCGTTCCAGCTCAGCGGATTGAGGCTATCGGTGGTGCTGCCGCCGCCGAGGCCGAGCCGCAGCGTGCCGCCCTTGCGTGCGGTCTCGGCCGCGAAAGCCCGGGTGCCGAGCAGAAGCGAGTCGGCGAGGGTTGCCGAGGCGCCGAGCGCCGTCACGCGGCCGATGAAATCTCGCCGAGAAAGACGGCCGATCGCATGCTGAACCTTCAAATAGTCCAATTCACGCATTTTAAGAACCCCGATTGGTGCCACTCACCAGCGCCAGCACGATCGCGGCAAGCGGTCGGCCGAGTGCCTCGAGGCGGCTGGCGCGCATCATCGGGGTAGCCCGATGCCTCTGTCAAATGGTTCTAAATCCTGACGTAATCTTTTCGTGGCGCGGTTTCGCGCGACGTCGCTGCGGGCGCAGAAACGGTCGTTTCGAGCCGCTTTGCCGAACGCCGCGGCTCGGTCGCGTCCCCCGGGCCGGCCTCGTTTCGACGCAAGAAGCCCGCCCGCGGCATCGGTTTGGAAGGAAGTTGGCGCGCGGAACCCTCCAACTAGATCTCGACAGGAGCGCCCGTCCGGGGCTACGGGGGTCGGCGCGCGATCCTCTTTGCCCGATCTTGTCTGGCGATCCGGGCAGCGCCGCGTTGGCTGGGGCCGGTAGCTCAATGGTTAGAGCCGGCCGCTCATAACGGTCTGGTTGCAGGTTCGAGTCCTGCCCGGCCCACCACGCACTCCTGCGGCTTGCCCGGTTCCGTTTGCTCGGGAGACTGGCGCGATCTCAGGACGTTCGGCGAAAGCCGCTGTTTTGGGCAGGGCTATTTCAAAGCCGCCTCGAGGGCGACGTTGCCCGCGCCCGCCTTGAAGGCCACATATTGTTCTTCGGTACCGAAGAAGACTTCGCCCGTGGTGCGCGGGCCAATCCCCTTGACGTCCAGCGTGCCGGAATACTGCCACAGGGTCCAGGGATTGCGCCCTTTCAGCCTGTTGCTCGACGCCGTATAGGCATTGAGCCAGATCATCTCGGAATCAAACCGCTCGTCGGTGAGGATCGACAGATTGTAGACGTTTCCGGAGACGAGCGGCACCTTGCCGTAGGCGGCCCGGATCAGGCCCGCGAGCTTCAGGATCTCGTTCTTTGCCGCCGCGACCCCCATGCTCTGGTAGCAGGGCACCTGATGGACGCCCTGCTGCGCGTCCTGGTCCGCCGAGGGCGTTACGAGTTCGATGGCGATGGGAAGCAGTCCCGGCTCCGGGGGAACCGCCTGCCTCAGGCTGGCGAACTGGGCCGTCGCGGGCTTGCAGAAATCGAATTTGAGGTAGGCGCCGCGGTCGATCCCCAGGCCGGCGATATGGCTGCTGCGATCGGCGAAGGTGGGGTCCAACCCCTTCCAGCCCAGCACCCGTGCGTAAATGAAGCGGGGGTGCTGATGGGCCGCGAACACCGTCCAGTCGATCGATCCGTCGGCCGACGACACGTCGTAGCCCTGGATCGGATAGACGCCGGGTTGCTTGAAGATCTTGACCTCCGGATGGCCGGGCAGGCTGCTCACCGGCCCTGCCGGCACCGAGAATTCCTCGGGCGCGGGCACACCGCCGGGCCCCTGCGCCGTGCCGAAGATCTGGGCGGTCGCCTCGCCCTTGCCGTAGGCGTCGACGAGCGCCGTCGGCGAGCCGGTTTCGACATCGGAGAGGAAGAAAAAGCCGCCGCGGGCGACGCCGGCCTGGGCGGGTCCGAACCATGGGCTGACCAGGGGTCTGAACGCATGATCGGACTTGCGCAGCGCGTCGATCCGATCGTAGGCGCTCGCCAGATAGCCGTCGAGCGACTCGGTGCGCGTCAGTCCGAACTTTCGGATCTGCTTGCCCTGCTCGTCCGGGGAGGCAAAGAAATCCCAATAGGACCGGTCCGCGATTCCCCTGCTGACGCCGTCGACGATGAGGTCGAAGAATAGGCTGCCGCGGCTCGGGATGAGGGCGGGCACCTCGTCCTCCTGGGGCCCAGCCGTGATGGCGTACGAGCCGGGCAGCCCGACCGTGTTCGGGCTGCCGCCTGCCGCCGCCAAACTGAAGAAGCTTCCCCCATAGCAGGCGTTGATCAGCGTCAGGACGTGAAAATAGCGGTCGGCCAGCGCCTGGATGAACCCCGAGAAGACGAACATCGGATAGACGTCCTTCGCGCCGTGGACATCCTCGATATTGCTCAACAGGAAGGCGGCCTTCTCGCCCGACGCCTCCGGTCGCCCGTGCCCCGAATAGGCGATGAGTAACCGCGCCTTGCCCCGGAAGTCACCCGCACGGTTCACCAGGTAGTCGGTCAGAAAGTACGAGATGGCATCGTAGGTTGCATCGCCGTCGCGCAGCACGATGACCTCGTCGAACTTCTGCGGCCCTGTGAGGAACGCCTCGAGATGGTCGCCGTCGGCGCTGGCCGCCGACAGGTCGGCGTTGGCCATGCGGGGATATTTGCCGATCGCGATAACCAGTGCGATGGACCGCGTCTGGTCCGGTCGCTGCACGCCGAGACTGTCGGCGATGCGCGAGTCCAGCGTCCCGCCCGACGCGGTGCTGAAGTGGCGGAAATATCGGCAATATTGTTCCTTCGCGGGCGCGCCGTTGGCGCAGACCCCGGAGTAGCCGGCGTCGTCCGCGCTGGCCGGGACGAGCGTCAGGACGCAGGCTGTCACGGCGACGGACAGGATGGCGGCCACCCACAGCATGGGGTGGCGGCGCATCATTGGAAGTCGGCGACCTGCAGGGTCGAGAAGAATGTGGCTCTCGGACCCTTGAATACATTCGCGTCGAAGCCGCGATTGTACCCGGTTGCCATGGTGGCCGCGTCGGTGAACTGCCACAAGGCCCAGGGCGACCCGTTGATGGCCGGCGGCGTCTCGCTGGCGCGCGACTTCTTCGAATAATCGGCCAGCCAGATCGGGTAGCCGGCGAGGTCGGCGAAGAGCGATTCGGCACCCATCCGCTCGTGCCACCAGGCACGTGCGGTATAGATGATCGGCTTGCGCTGGAGCGTCGTCTCGACCTCTGTGAGGAAGGCCTTGACGGTGGCAAGGATCTCGGCCGGCTTGCGGCACACCCAACGGTCGTGGTCAGTCGTCGTCCTGTCCCATTCGAGGTCGACCGCGGGCGGCATGTCGGTCGGCTTGAGCCCGCCGTTGGCCTTGATGACCTTCACGAAAGTGTCGGCCTGGGTCTTGCCCCAGGCGGCGGCGGAGACGCCGGGATCGCCGCAGGTCAGGAAGTGATATGCCCCGCGGTGGACCTCGTCGCCTTTCGGCAGCTTTCCGGCCCGATCCCAGAACTTTGCGAAGGCGCCGTCGAGCCCCGTCGCCTGCGTCGTCTTCATGTAGAGGAACGTGACGTTCCTGCTCGCGAGTTGTTCGACGGGAAATGTCGGCGCCGTGTAGTGGCTGATGTCCAGGCCGAAGGTATCGGTGCGCGGCTGGTGCAGCGTGACGTCGAAGGTCGTATCGTTGGGAAAGCGGAACGGACCGTAGAGGTTGAAAAACTGGACGCTCGCGGCGGCGCCCGCGGGATCATCCTGCGCCGCGGCGTTGACGACCTCCTGAAACAACTCCTGCGGGCTGGGGTCGTCCGTAAGCTCGGCAAGCCCGAGGTCGGATGCGCTCGTTCCCGCCGGCGCGGTGGCGGCGGCGTCGGCCGTCTGTGCGATGGCGCCGGCCATCGGCACCAGCGAGGTTCCGAGGCAAGCAAGGGTAACGCACAATGTTCTGAGCATTCGCATGAGGCACACCCGGCAATGGCGCGACAGGGATAATTGAGCCTTGGCGCGTCGAGCGGACGGCCTTGGCTCGAAAATTCAATATGCCGCAAGTTGCGCCAGCAGGGCCGAGCTTGTCCAGGACTTTTGCGGTTGTCCGTGGGGAAATGGTGGCTTTCAGGCCGCCGGATCCGCGTGGACTGAAAGCCAATCCGAGCGGCTCCCGCCGAAGACGGTTTCACAGCTGGTCAAGCCAATATGGTCCATCCAGCCGCACGACGGGCGCCGCTTGCGCGCGCCGCTTGACAATCGGTGATCACCATCTAAACGTATAATTAGCAAAGCCTCGATGGGGTTCGCACGATGCGAGGCATGTTAACGCTTATCGATCACTGGTATACCTAAACAGTCTTGTTTTGGTTTCGCAAAACGGCATCAGACCGTATGCGGTTCGGGAGGTTACGCCATGACAATACGCGCCATAAAAGTTCTATTCGCTGTCTTTTGTTCTATCTTGTTCTGTGCAGAAGTTGGTAAAATCCATGCGGCCGAGGCCAAGAAGTACAAAATATTCCTGAGTATGAGCTACATCGGCAACGATCGGCAGGCCGAGGCTCAGAATATGATCAATGCGATGGCTAAGGCCTATCCAGACCGGGTCGATCTGCAGACCCAGGTTGCGGGGCCCGTGGCGCAAAAACAGATCCAGCAACTCAACGCGATGGTGCAGGCCGGTGCCGACGCGATCATCGTCTACCCGATCTCGCCGACCGCCCTGAACGCGTCGATCAAGAACGCCTGCGATCACGGCATCGTGGTGTTCGCCTACGATTCCCGGTCACCGAGCCCTGCGCCTACAACGTGGTCACGGACCAGACGCAACTTGCCGCGCAGAGCGCCGAATACGTCGCCAAGGCAATGAACTACAAGGGTAATCTCGTGTTCATCACGGGGGTGCCCGGCACGTCGGTCGATACCGACCGCAACACCGCCGCCCATGCGGTGTTCCAGAAATATCCCGACATCAAGATCGTCGCCGAGCCGAACGGAATGTGGTCGCAGGCCGTCGTCCGCAAGGTTCTGACGGAAACCCTGGGCACGCGAAGCTGGTCCGACATCAACGGCGTCTGGGGCGCGGCGGGCTGCATGCAGTCCTGGTCCATGGAGCGCGCGGCAGGGCTCGCCACGCTACTGCCTTGCGGCACCGAAGGCACCAACGGCATGCGGGTGATGATGCTGCCAAAGGACAGCGTCAAGGGCCCGGGCGGCGACTACCAGGCGCTCGGAGCGCCCGGCATGTCGCTCGAAAGCCACCCCGCGGCGGGTGCGCTCGCGCTGAAAATGGCCATCAAGGTGCTGGATGGTGGGACCGTGCCGAAGCTTACCATCATGCCGCTCGAAGCCGTTACATCCGACAACGTGAAGCTCTGCAAGTCCGGCGACTGGAACGAACTCAAGAACGGGTGCAATGCCTTCGATCCGGCGATCGTACCCTCGGGTTGGTATTCGAACATCTACGACCCGGATACGCCCGAGGTCGGGTTCCAGGCCGCCCTGTCCGGAGAGCCGGAGAAGCGTCAGTGACGCGTCCCAAAGAAGGATGATGCGGCCCGGTCAGACCAGCATGAACCCCGCCGTCGCGCTCGATCGTGTCACCAAGCGGTTCGGAGCCACCGTCGCCTTGTCCGATGCGACCTTCAGCATCGGCCAAGGCGCGGTGCATGCGATTCTGGGCGAGAACGGCGCCGGCAAGTCGACGCTGGTCAAGATTCTGAGCGGAATCGTCCAGCCCGACTCCGGCACAATCCGGGTCTTCGGGCGCGAGGAAGTGCTCGACAGCCGGCAGCGGTCCAGCCGCGTCGGCCTGGAGACCGCCTTCCAGGAGATCCCGCTGGTGCCGGATCTGACAGTCGGACAGAACTTGCTGCTGCCCGATCAGCCGCTCCGCTTCGGTCTCTTCCAAGACGGCCGGGAAGCCCGCCGCCGGGTCGACCGCATCCTGGCGGATCTCGACCTCCCGGATATCGACCCGCGGCTCGAGGTTCGCGATCTCGACCTCGCGCTGCGGCAGAAGGTCGAGATCGCGCGTGCCATTTCGCGGGCGCCGCGCATCCTCATTCTCGACGAGCCGACCGCAGCCCTGTCGCGGCGCGACGTCGCCTGGCTCGGCCAGCGAATCCGGGCACTCCGGGCGACCCAGACCACGGTCGTGCTGGTCACGCATCGCATGCAGGAGGTCAGGGAATTCTGCGGCTCCTTCTCGATCCTGCGGAACGGCACGCATGTCGGCAGTTTCCGGGCCGACGAGGTGAGCGACGACGAGGTGTTCAGCCTCATCATGGGCCGGTCCGTCGACGTCGCCTTCCCGGCCCGATCGCCACGGCAGGTTGCCCGGAAGAGCGCGCCCGCGCTGGCCGCGCGGCACCTCTGCGTTGGGGATCGTCTCGCCGATGTGGGGCTGGACCTCTGGCCCGGTGAAATCGTCGGCGTCGCGGCCCTGCAAGGCATGGGACAGCTCGACTTGTTCAACGCGCTGTTCGGCGTCCAGCCGCTGGATCGGGGAACGATCGAGCGCGACGGACGCCCGATCCGCCTCGCCTGCCCGCGCGACGCGATCGACGCGGGCATCGGCCTCGTGCCCGAGGACCGCAAGATCCAGGGGTTGGCGCTGAAGCAGACCGGACTGCAGAACGCTTCGCTTCCCACCCTCCAGGCCTTTTCGACACTCGGGTGGATCGACCTCGAACGGGAACGTCGCTCGGCCGACGCAGAGTTCAAGAAGGTGCAGCTCCACCCGCGCGCGCTCTACAAGGCGGCCGCATCCTTCAGCGGGGGTAACCAGCAGAAGATAGTGCTGGCCAAGTGGCTGATGACCCGATGCAAGGTGCTTCTCGTCTACGACCCCACCCGGGGCGTGGACATCGGCACCAAGCACGAGATCTACCAGCTCCTCCGCGCCTTCGCCGACGCCGGCGGTACCGTTCTGTTCCACTCGACGGAGACGCAAGAGCTGATCGGTCTGTCGGATCGCATCCTCGTCCTCTACCGGGGCCGCATTTCGGCCGAGTTGACCGAAGCCTTGTCGGAAGAGCGCGTCGGCGCCCATATGCTCGGCGCGGAGCCGACGGCGCGGCGCGCCGTGTCCCACGAGGCAGCACAATGACCGCCTTGCCGGCACGCGGCGGCATCGGCCTGCGGTCGGGCGGCCGTCTTCTGCGCCGCAGTTCCGGCCTCCTGATCGCGGTCGCAACCCTCCTGCTGGCGTTCGGCGTCCTGGATCTGAAACTGGCACACGGCTTCGGCTATTTCGATCTTGCCAGCACCGCGAGCAGCGCCACGACGCTGGCGCTCGCCGCGATCGGCGAGACCATCGTGATCATTGCGGGCGGGCTCGACCTCTCAGCCGGTGCGGTGATCTCGCTGTCCAATTGCCTCGTGGCGGCCCACCTCGGACCAACGCCGTCCTCCATGATCCTGTGGACCCTGCTGGGCGTGCTGGCCGGCACGATCGTAGGGGCCGTGAATGGCTTCTGCGTCGTCGCGCTGCGCCTGCAACCCATCATCGTGACGCTCGCGACGATGTTCATCGTCGAAGGGATCACATTGTTCGTCCTCGATCAGCCCGGTGGGGCGCTGCCGCCGGACTATTCGCAAGTGTTCGTCGGCGACGCCATCCCGGGCCTGCTGCCGACGCCCGTCCTGATCCTCGGCATCGCCCTTCTCATCTGGGCCGCCATCAAGCTCACGCGGTTCGGCCCCTTCCTTTACGCCGTCGGCAGCAGCCCGGAGGCCGCGCGGTCCAAGGGGGTTCCGGTCGGCTGGACGTCCTTCGGGTCCTACGTCATCGCGGGGACGTTTTACGGGGCCGGGGGCGTCTTCCTGGCGGCGCAGACCGGGTCGGGCGATCCGACGGTCGGGCCACCCATGCTACTGCCGATCTTCGTGGCAATCGTCCTCGGCGGCACGACCTTCGTGGGCGGGCGTGGCGGTGCGCTCGGCACGGTGCTCGGCGCCTTCACGCTGATGCTGATCGTCAATCTTCTGCTCGTGTTCAACGTGCCGACTTTCTACAGCACGGTGGCCGAGGGCGGCCTGCTGATCCTGGCGATGCTGGGCGGAGCCTTCGGCCGTGACGCGCCGATTTGGCGGCTGCTGCGCGGGGTCCAAGCGGCGGTCGCCCGCTGGCGGGACCGGCGGCGGTCGGGCGGTCGCGGCCCCTCCCGCGTCGCCATCGCGGGCCGGGTAGGCGCGCCGCGCGCCGACGACACCTTGCCCGGCGCCGCGTGGCGCCGCTGGATCGTCCAGCACGGCGCGACGCTGCGCTACGTCCTGCCGTCCTACCTCGCTCTCATGGGCCTGTTCGTCGTGACCTTCGCGATGTTCGGCAGCCGCCTGACACCGGGAGCCTATTCCAACGCCCTGGTCGTCCTGTCGTCTTTCACGGCCGTGCTGGCGCTCGGGCAAGGGGCCGTGGTGATCAGCGGCGGCCTCGATCTGTCGATGCCGGCCATTATCACGTTCAGCGGCATCCTCTTGGCTGCGCTGTCACGCGGCTCAGACGCGGCAGCTGTCTGGGTGCTCCCGACGGTGCTCGGGTTCGGCATCGTCTGCGGGGCGCTGAACGGCGTCGGTGTCGTGGCTCTCGGCATCGACCCCCTGATCATGACCCTGGCCATGAACGGCATCCTGCAAGGCTTCGCGCTCGTCTATTCGAATGGAACGCCGGCCGGGACCGCGCCACCCTCGATCAGCTGGCTCATGACCGGCAAGATCGCCGGCATGACCCCGGTCGTGCTCGCCCTGGCCTGTTTCGTGGTGCTGGCCACGTTGCTGCTGAGCCGCACGACGTTTGGGCGGCGCCTTCTCGCGGTCGGCAACAGCCGGACCGTCGCGCTCTATTCGGGGGTTCCCGTGGAACGGACGCTGGTCGCGACATTCGCCCTCAGCGGGTTCTGTTCCGCTCTCGTCGGGATCATGCTGGTGGGCTTCACCGGACAGGCCTTCAACGACATGGGCGACCCCTACCTGCTGTCGGCGATCGCGGTCGTCCTCATTGGCGGCACGCTGATGACCGGTGGCCGGGGCCACTATCTCGGCATGTTCGGCGGCGCGCTCCTGCTGACCGCGCTGACCATGATCCTCAACGGGCTCGCCATGCCGGCCTCCGCCCGCGACATCATCTTCGGGAGCGTCATCTTGGCCGCCGTTTTCGGGTTGCGGGAGCGCACCGAATGACCGGGTCATGGGACCCTACCCGTCAGCCAGGGAGGCCGATCATGCGTCCATTTGAACTCCAGCCGGGCCTGCGTGTGCTGGTCACTGCCGGGGCGTCCGGGATCGGCCGCGCCATCGCCGATCTTCTGATCGAGGCCGGCGCGCGGCTGCACGTCTGCGATCTGTCGCGCGAGCACCTGGACGATTTCACCGCGGCCCATCCGGACCATGGGACGAGCCTCTGCGACGTGTCGGACGAGGACGGTGTCGCGGCCCTCTTCGCGGATGTGGAGCGAACGCTCGGCGGGCTCGACGCCCTCGTCAACAACGCCGGCATCGCGGGGCCGACCGGCGGCGTCGAAGAGATCACGCCCGCCGAGTGGCGCCGCACCATCGACGTCGGCCTGACCGGCCAGTTCCTCTGCACCCACCACGCTGTCCCTCTGCTGAAACGGGTGCAGCAAGGCGCCATCATCAACATGTCCTCCGCGGCCGGCCGCTTCGGCTACGCCTTCCGCACCCCCTATGCGGCCGCAAAATGGGGCGTCGTCGGCTTCACCCAGAGCCTTGCCAAGGAGCTCGGCCCCGCCGGCATCCGGGTCAATGCCATTCTCCCCGGCGCCGTCAGCGGGCCGCGCATGACCGGGGTCATCCGCGATCGTGCCGCCCAGCTCGGCCTCTCGCGTGAGGCCATGGAGAAGCAGCTGGTCGAGCGGATTTCGCTCCGTCGCATGACGGCGCCCGAGGACATCGCCGCGATGGTGCTGTTCCTGCTGGGTCCGGGAGGCTTCAACATTTCCGGCCAGTCGCTCGGGATCGACGGCAATGTCGAGTCGATCTGAACGGCGGCGCACCGGCCGCCGATCACCAAGCCCCAGCGACGGGAGCACCTGAATGCGCGAAGCCGTCATCGTCTCAACCGCCCGCACGCCGATCGGAAAGGCCTTTCGCGGGGCCTTCAACGACACGCAGGCTCAGGCGCTCGGCGGCCACGTGATCGCCAGCGCGGTCGCGCGCGCCGGAATCGAGCCGGGCGACGTGGAGGACGTGATCCTCGGCGCGGCGCTACAACAGGGCTCGACCCATATGAACGTAGCGCGCCAAGCCGCCCTCCGGGCGGGCCTGCCCACCTCGGTGGCCGCGATGACCCTCGACCGGCAATGCGCCTCGGGCCTCATGGCGATTGCCACGGCCGCCAAGCAGATCACGCACGATGGCATGCAGATCACAGTCGCGGGTGGGCTCGAGTCCATCTCGCTCGTGCAGACGCCGGCCATGAACCTCGACCGGGCGCAGGATCCATGGCTGCGAGAACACCGGCCAGACATCTACATGTCGATGCTGGAGACCGCCGAGATCGTGGCCGAGCGTTATGGCGTGTCGCGGGAGCGGCAGGATGCCTACGCGCTGCAGTCGCAACAGCGCACGGCGGCCGCCCAGGCGAACGGCCGGTTCGACGCCGAGATCGTGCCGCTCGAAAGCCACATGAAAACCGTGGATCGTGCCACCGGGGCGGAGCGCCACGTGGCGGTGACGCTCGACCGCGACGAAGGCAACCGGCCCGACACCACCCTGGACGGCCTCGGCGGGTTGAAGCCGGTGTTCGGCGGGGACCTTGCGGTAGCGGCGGGGCGGTTCATTACTGCGGGCAACGCCTCGCAACTCTCCGACGGCGCCTCCGCCAGCGTCCTGATGGAGGCCGGGGAAGCCGCGCGGCGCGGCCTCGCGCCGCTGGGCCTCTATCACGGCATGGCGGTTGCGGGCTGCGACCCGGACGAGATGGGGATCGGCCCCGTCTTCGCGGTGCCCAAGCTTCTCGCCCGCCACGGCCTCGGGATCAGCGACATCGGATTGTGGGAGTTGAACGAGGCTTTTGCAGTTCAGGCGCTCTACTGTCGCGACCGGCTCGGCATCGACCCTGCGTCGTTCAACGTGAACGGCGGCGCGATCTCGATCGGCCATCCCTACGGGATGTCCGGCGCGCGGCTGGTGGGCCACGCGCTGCTCGAAGGCAAGCGGCGCGGCGTTCGCCGTGTCGTGGTTGCCATGTGTGTCGGAGGTGGCATGGGCGCGGCCGGCCTCTTCGAGGTTGCCTGAGCGATGCAGCCCGTGATCGGCTACGGGTTTCTTCGAGGCTGCGACCCGCTACCCTCGTGCTTGACCATCCCTGGTCGTCTCGTTAAACGATTGCAGAATAGGAGACCGCGCCCATGCTGACGCAGATGCGCCTCGAGAGCGAAGTCAGCGTAGCCATCCTGGACGCCGCCGAGCGGGGGTTCGCAGAGTTCGGCCACAAAGGCGCCTCGCTCCGCTCCATTGCCAGCGAGGCTGGCGTCAACCAGGCCATGATCGCCTACTACTTCAAGTCGAAGCAGGGTCTCCTCGACGCCGTGATCAAGCGGCGGGCCGACGTCATCAACGCGGCACGCCGCCGTGGCCTCGAAGAAGTCCTCGCCTCGGACTCACCGACACTCGAGGACATCATCACCGTGTTCCTGCGGCCCGCCATGGAGATCGCCAGGAACGAGACACCGGGCGGCTATGCCTACATCAAATTGCTGGCCGTGCTCGGCAATTCGATGGATGCCGTGTCGCAGCGCGTCATCACCGAAAACTTCGACGCCGTCGCCCAGCTCTTCATCGCGGCCATCCGAGATGCTGTGCCGGACCTCACCGTCGACGGGGCCGTCCGGGGTTACCTCTACGCCTTCGCGGTCGGTATGGCCGCCATGGGGACGGAATGGCGCGTCCTCGATTTGGCCGGCGACGCCTTCGCCGATCCCTCGACGGCCAGGATGATTCAGGACGCGGTCGCGTTCGGCTGCGCAGGCATCCGGACGCTCGCGCGGGGCAGCAAAGACCGCCCAAAGCTCTCGAGGGAGAAGAAATGATGCCGACCGTGACGTTGCCGGTGGTTTCCCGCGCCACCGCTCGCTGAGGCGGGTCGATGGCCCGCAAGAACGAGCAGATCATCATCACCTGCGCGGTGACGGGCGGCGTCCATACGCCCACCATGTCGGATGCCCTGCCGATCACGCCCGACCAGATCGCCCAGCAGTCGATCGAGGCGGCCGAAGCCGGGGCTTCGATCCTCCACCTGCATGCCCGCGATCCGGACACCGGGAAGCCGACCCCGAACCCCGACGTATTCATGCGATTCCTGCCGCGCATCAAGCAGGCCACCGACGCCGTCGTGAACATCACCACCGGCGGCGGCGCCGGGATGACGATGGAACAGCGGCTCGCCGCCCCGCTGGCCGCCCAGCCGGAGCTCTGTTCCCTCAACATGGGCTCGATGAACTTCGCGCTGCATCCGCTTGCCAACAAGTTCAAGCAATGGAAATTCGAATGGGAGCAGCCGTTCCTGCAGTCGACGGACGATTTCATCTTCCGCAACACGTTCCGCGACATCGCCTACATTCTCAAACATCTCGGCGAGGGCTGCGGCACGCGGTTCGAACACGAATGTTACGACATCGGCCATCTGTATAATCTGGCCCATTTCGTCGATGCGGGCCTCGTTAAACCGCCCTTCCTCGTTCAGTCGGTGTTCGGCATCCTGGGCGGCATCGGGGCCGAGATGGAGAATGTCGCCTTCATGAAGCAGACGGCGGACCGGCTGTTCGGGGACGATTACGTCTGGTCGGTACTGGCGGCCGGCCGCTACCAGATGCCGTTCGTCACCCAGGCGGCCATGCTTGGGGGCAACGTCCGGGTCGGGCTCGAGGATTCGCTGCATATCGGCAAGGGCAGGCTGGCGGGCTCGAATGCCGAACAGGTCGCCAAGATCCGCCGCATCCTCGAGGAACTCGGCCACACCATCGCGACGCCCGAGCAGGCGCGCAAGGCCCTCGACCTCAAAGGGGGCGACCGCGTCAATTTCTGAGGCGGTGCGTGCCGCGCATCGACCTCGTCTACGGCGCACCAACGATGCCGCGCTTTGGGGAGGACGACCGATGACTGCCAATCCGATCGACGGTTTCAGCGTCTCGCGCGAGCAGGTGCGCTACGTCGGGACCGACTTGCAACGGCCGGAATGCGTTCTCGCCGAACGCGACGGTAGCCTGTGGGCGGCCGATGCTCGCGGCGGCGTCGTGCACATTCGTCCCGACGGCACTCAGACGCTGGTGACCCAGAGCGTCCGCAAGACCTTTGCGTCCGCGCAGGACGAGGCCAGGCGCTTCACCGAGGGAACCCTGCCGAACGGGCTCGCCTTCGCGCGCGACGGCTCGCTTCTGATCTCGAATTTCGGCACCGACCGCCTCGAACTGATGACCCGCGATGGCGCGACCAGCGTGGTGCTCGACCAGATCGACGGCCGGCCGATCGGCAAGGTCAATTTCGTGCTGCGGGACAGCAAGGATCGGTTGTGGATCACGGTGTCGACGCAGATCAAGAACTGGATGGAGGCGATGAGCCCCCGCGTCTGCGACGGCTCCATCATCCTGGTCGACGGCAACACCGTGCGGACGGTGGCGACCGACCTCGCTTTCACCAACGAGGTGCGGCTCGACGCCAAGGAGGAGCGGCTCTACGTCGTTGAAACGACCGGCCGCCATATCACGCGCTTCCGCGTCGGCGAGGACGGCTCGCTGTCGGAGCGGGAGATTTTTGGGCCCGCGGACCACAACGCGTTCATCGACGGCATAGCGTTCGACGCTTACGGCAATCTCTGGGGCACCCACATCCTCACCGACCGCGTCTTCGCGCTGACGCCGGAGGGCGAGCTTCGGATCATCCTCGACGACGACAACGCCGAAGCGAGCGCGCGGCTGATGGAGGCCTTCCACGAGGATAGGCTGACGCCGGATGTTATGCTCGCGACCGGCGGCGCCATAGGGCCCTGGTTCGCCAGCGTGACGTTCGGCGGCCCGGATCTGCGCAACGTTTACATTGGGCTGCTGCGCGGCACTTCGCTTCCCTGGTTCCGCAGTCCGGTCGCGGGTCTGCCCATGGTACATTGGTAGCGCCACCCGGCGCCAATCGAGAGAGGCTCCTTATGACCATACGCTTCGATGACCGCGTCGCCATCGTGACGGGGGCCGGCGCCGGTCTCGGCCGGGCCCACGCTCTTGGGCTCGCGGCGCTTGGAGCGCGCGTCGTCGTCAACGACCTGGGAGTAGCCCGCGACGGCGTGGGCAGATCCGCCGAACAGGCTCAGCGGGTGGTGGCCGAGATCATGGCGGCCGGCGGCGACGCGATGGCCGACGGCGCAGATGTTTCCGACCCGAGCCAGGTCGAACACATGGTGGCGGCCGCGATGTCCCGCTGGGGCCGCGTCGACGTCCTCGTCAACAACGCCGGTATCCTGCGCGACAGGAGCTTCGCCAAGCTCCCGGCGGAGGATTTCCGCAAGGTTGTCGACGTGCATTTGATGGGGTCGACGACCTGCACCAAGGCGGTTTGGGACATCATGCGGGCGCAAAGCTACGGACGCATCGTCTTTACGACCTCCGCGTCCGGTCTCTACGGCAATTTCGGACAGTCGAACTACGCGGCCGCCAAGATGGCCCTGGTCGGGCTGATGAACGTGCTGCACGCCGAGGGAGCCAAATACGACATCCGTGTGAACTGTCTTGCCCCGACTGCCGCGACCCGCATGACCGAGGAACTGCTCCCGGAACAGCAGCACGGCCGTCTGCGCCCCGAAACCATCACGCCGGGCCTCCTCTACCTCGTCAGTCAAGACGCCCCCTCGAAGATGATCCTCTCGGCCGGCGGGGGCGTCTTCGCCCGGACGATCATCCGCGAGAGCGAGGGCGTCTACCTCGATCCTGAGCGACGCACGCCCGATGCGGTGAAGTCCGTCTTCGAGATGCATGCCGACGAGACGGCTTGGCACGAGATTCCGAGCGCATTCGACCAGACCAGGCGCTTTCTGGCCAAGGTTTCTTTGCCGGGAGTCGGCCGGTGAGCGGCTCGCGCGAGAGTGGTCCCGGTTGCGAGCCGGCAAGGAAGGGCCGCATCTATGCCTTGACCTCGACTCGGCCGGCGCTTCATTAGGGGTGAGGCGATGTGCTCCCCCATCGCGGCAAAGGACGAATGCAGGACAGGATGCCGCGCAGCTCGGGTTTCGAAGGGACAAACCTCGACACGGCGCACAGCTACAATCGCCATCTCGTCCTGGAGGCCATCCGGGTGCACGGCGCCTTGTCGCGGGCCGAGTTGACGCGGTTGACGGGCCTGGCGCCGCAGACGATCTCCAATATCACGGCCTCGCTGATCGATGCGGAACTGATCCTGACGCAGAAACGCGCCGGCAGTGGACGCGGCCAGCCCCCCGTCGATCTGAGCCTCAATCCACGGGGAGGGTTCGCGTTCGGGGCCTCGATCGACAAGGACCGTGTCTTCGTGGTTCTTGTCAACATCCTCGGCGACCGGCTCGGTGAGGTCGCGATCGAGGCCAGGAAAGCGTCGCCCGATCGTGTGCTCCGCGAGTTGGGAACGGCCGTCCAAGACCTCCGCCGCCAATTTTTGCGCCCGGATGATCGTGTCCTGGGCACCGGCATCGCCATGACCGGGCTCACGACGCGGGGCAGCTTCATCGGCCTCGCGCCGGACGACGCGATTCGGCAATGGCGCGGCCGGTCGATCGACAGGGAACTCGGGGCCGCCCTGGGAATGCCGATCTATACGGACAACGACGCGAGGGCGGCCGCCGCCGGCGAAGCCCTCTACGGCGAAGGCCGTCGCTTTCGGGATTTCGTGTACCTCTATTTCGGCGCCGGGATCGGCGGCGGGATCATCCAGACAGGGCAGCCGTTCCGTGGCTGCTATGGACGTGCCGGAGAGTTCGGCCACATGATCGTTCGTCCGGGCGGCCGGGCCTGCCCCTGCGGCTCCAGAGGGTGCCTCGAGCAATATGCCTCGATGGCGTCCGCCTTGGCCGCGATCGATGCGCCGACGCGTGGCGCTTCGGGCCAGGTGCTGGCCAACGCGCTTGCCAGTGGGGATGCCCGCCTGGAGGCCTGGATCGACCAGGCCGCGGATGGCCTACGGACCGCGATCATCAACATCGAGAACATCTTCGACCCGGAAACCGTGCTGTTGGGCGGCATCCTTCCCGAGACCCTGCTCGATGCCCTCTACCAGCGGATATTGCCGCTGCCGCGCTCGGTCGCCAGCCAACGGGAGGATCGGTCCGAGCGGGTGCTCAAATCCACCCCCGGCCCCATGATTCCGGCCATGGGCGCTGCGTCGCTGGCCCTGTTCGATGCGACGAGTGCCGCGTCCTCCTTGCTGTTCAAGTCGACGCCCAATCGGCCGATGCGCGGTCAGCCGGCGCCGGAAGGCCTTGCCGCCGCCGACGCCTGGGACCAGCCATCGAACACGGGCCTCTGACGATCCGGCCGACCGTGCAAGGGTCGCCTACTTGACCGCCCCGGCAGAAAGTCCGCCGACGATCTGCCGTTGAACCAGGACGAAGACGATCGCGACCGGCAATGTCGTGACCAGGGACGCGGCCATGACGTCGTTCCACTCGACATGGTAGGATCCGCTCACGAGGTAGAAGACCTTCATGGTTGCGGTCAGCTGGCCCTGGCTGCGCAGGAAGGTGAAGGCGAGAATGAAGTCGGTCCAGGCTCCGATGAAGGCGAAGATCGCGGTGACGCCGATGGCCGGCAGCGCCAGGGGCAGGAACACGTACCACAGGCTCGCCAGCAGCCCGACCCCGTCGACCCGGGCTGCCTCCTCGACATCCCTGGGGATGGTGGCGAAGTAGGATTGCAGCATCCACACCGCAAAAGCCACGCTGAACCCTGCCATCGTCAGGATCACGGACCACAGACTATCGATGAGGTTCAACATGGCCATCAGCCGGAACAGGCCGATGATCAGCACGACCGGGGACATCATCTGCGACAGCAGCAGGATGTTGCGAAGGGCTCCCTTGGCGGGCAACGTGTATCGCGTCATCGCATACGCCGTGGGTATCGCGGCCGCCAGGGTCACGATCGTCGAGCCGAGGCTTACCAGGAGGCTGTTGAGCAAGGCCTGGCCGAAATCGGTTTTACCCCACATCCGCGCAAACGTGCCCCAGGCGACATGCTGGGGGAGGACCTGCGGCGGGAAGGCGAAGATCTCGACGCTCGGCTTCAGCGCCGTGGTCAGCATCACCGCATAGGGGAGCAGGACCAGCACGAAAAGCGGCGCGAGGGCGGCCCAACAATAGACCGCGGTCCGCAGCCCTTTCCTCCGCGCGCTCATGCGGCCTTGGTCCGCGCCGCGAGGATCACGTAGACGATGCTGCATATCAGCAGGAAGGCGAACATGACGAGCGACATCGCCGACGCTTCCGCCAGCTTTCCGTATTGGAAGGCCACTTTATACAGGTAGGTGACCAGGATATCCGTGCTGTTCGCCGGCCCGCCCTGCGTCAAGACCCAGATGATGGCGAAGCTGTTGAACGCATAGATGATGTTGAGAACGACCGCGATCTCGATGAAGGGCCGGATCAACGGTAAGGTGAGGTAACGGAAGAGCTTGAACCGCTTGGCGCCGTCCATCCGCGCCGCGTCGAATATCTCCGTCTGCAGCGACGACAGGCCACCGAGGAAGATGACGACGGTCAACGGGATGGCCGAAAGGATACCGATGAGGATCGCGGCCGGAAAGGCGAGGTCGCCCGTCGCCAGGAAACCAATTGGCTGAGTGACGACGCCACTCTCGATCAGGATGGTGTTCAGCCAACCGTACTGCTCGTCGAGGATCCAGCGCCACACGATCCCCGTCATCGTGGCAGAGACCGCCCATGGCAGGAGGACGATCAGGCGGGCAAGCCAGCGGCCCGCGAAATCCCGGGCCAGCACGAGGGCGACCGGCAGCGAGATAAGCACGCTGGCACCGGTCACGCACACGGTCCAGTAGATCGTGCGCCGAAAACTCGCCCAGAAGATCGGGTCCCTCGAAAGCTCCGCGAAGTTGGCCGCCGCCACGAAGCTGCCGATCCGCCCGAACCGATTGACCACATGGGTCGACATCTCGACCAGATCGGCAATCGGATAGCCGATGATGCCGGCCACCAGAGCGAAGCTCGGCAGCAGCATCAGCAAGGCCGTCAGCGGGGAGCGCGACATCGGGCGGCGGCCGCTGTGCACTCAATGCGTGATCAGGGCGTCGATCTGCTGCGCGGCGGCCTTGAGCGCGGGCTTCGGTTGCTGCTGGCCCAGATAGACCTGCTGCAGCGCGGACGTGGTCGCGGCAACCACCTGTTCCCAATTCGGCATGAGGGGCGCGAATTTGGCGAAGCTGAGCATGTCCGCGAAGGACTTGAGCGAGGCGTCCTCGGCCAGTCCCTTCATCTGCATCTCCTCCTTGAGGACGGGCAGAAAGCCCTCGGTGCGGTCGAATTCGAGCCGCGTTTCCGGCGAGTACAGACTTTCCTCGATGAATTGCCACGCGAGTTTCTGGTTCTTGCTGCCCTTGAACAGCATCAGGCTGTCACTGCCCGCCCAGGTGGCCTGGGTGGTTCCCTTGGGAACAGCCGCGATACCGTAGTGAACGTTCGGTGCTTCGGAGGCGAGCTGGCCGCGCAGCCAAGGGCCGCTGATGATGGCGCCGATCCGCCCCTGCTTGAAGAGGGTCTCAATGTCTTGGCGATTGGATCCCGTGGGGTTTGGCTGCGTCAGCCCCTTGTCGATGAGCGACTTGTAGAGGCTCACCGCGGTCACGCCCGCGTCGCTATCCAGTCCCGACTTGCCGTTGGCCAGAATCTCCCCGCCATAAGTCCAGAAGGGGTAGTAGAAATAAGTATCGGTCTCGATCTCCTTCCCCTGCACGCCGAAGCCGTAATGGCTCTTGGCCTTGATCTTCTCGGCATCGGCCTGGAGCTCGTCCCATGTCGCGGGCGGCTGGCTCAGGCCGGCTTCCTTAAAGATGTCCTTGTTGTAGTAAACCGCACGCGTCGAGGCGAGAAGCGGGAGCAGGTAAGTCTTGTTGTCGACAACGCCGGGCGACAGCAGGTTCGGATAGAATCTGTCGCGAAAGGATGCCGACATATAGCTGTCGAGCGGCTCGGCAATATCGTTCTGGGCATAGTCGAGAACCCAGCGCGTCGCGATGATCGAGATGTCGGGTGTCGTGCCGCCGGAGATGTCGGTGGCCAGCCGTTGCTGGAGATTGTCCCAGCTCACATCCTCGACGGTGATCTTGACGTCCGGATGCTTGGCTTCAAATCGCTCGGCAGCGTGTTCGAAGGTGTCACGCGTGTGATCGCTGTAGTGCGCCACGATCACGTGAAGCGTGGTCGAGGCGAGAGCCGGACCCGCAGGGCCGATCGTCAGCGCTGCTGCCAAACCGTATGCAACCGTCTTTCGCATGTGAGATCTCCATTATCACCGTGGGCGGGAGCGTGGCCGTCGAGGGCGTCAAAGATGGATGCTCTTGGACGCGAAGACGGGGTAGAGCTGCGGGTAGCGGGCCTCGTCGGCGGAGACACCGCGCAGGGTCGCGAGGCGTTCGGCGAGAAGCTGGAACGGAACGACGCCGACGATCGCGCGAAGCGCTGGGTTGGCGAGGGCCGGCAGGACCCATTCGAACCGCGTGGGGACATCGGCCTCAGCGGGAGCCGTGATCGTGAGCGTCGGGGTTTCGATCAGGCGCGTTCCGGCCAGGAAGCGCTCGAGGCGATCCTGGCGAACCGCATGGTCGACCACGATGATGATGCCGGTCTGAGGGCCGACGCCGTTGTAGGGGCCATGCATCATCTCTTCCAGGTCCTTGGCCAGGACCGGCATCTTGGCGACCTCCAGGATCTTCAGCGCGCCTTCGAGGGCCGTCGGCATCGTGCTTCCGGAGCCGACCACATACAGGACGTCCGACAGGGCGAACCGCTCGGCGTGGTGCTTGGCGAGGGCGGCGCTGACTTCGATGGCTTGGGCGAAGGCCGATGGCAGGGCCGCGAAGGCCGCCTCGATGTCCTCGGAGCGACCACGGCCCAGCAATCCGCCCAGCCCAGCGCCGACCTGCACCGCGGCCACCGCGGTGGTCGAGAAGCCCTTCGTCTTGCCGAGATTCTTCTCCTCGCCGGTCAGGCAATCGACCTTGAACTCCGACGCGGACGGAACCGGTGCGGCCGGGTCGGCCGTTACGGCAAGCGTCAGGGCACCGGCGGACCGCGCGCGGCGCACGGCTTCAAGTAGGGTCAGCGAGGCGCCGCTCTGGGAGATCGCCACGACGAGATCGCGGTGGCCCACACGGTTCAGTTCGTCGTCCACGAATTCGAGGGCGCTCACGGCCTCGCAGTCGATGGCGAGATCGTGCTCCCAGGAGCGCGCCGCGATCATCGCGGCGAACAGCGAGGTTCCCGACCCGATCAGCCAGATCTTGCGAATCCCGCGGTCGCCGAGCGCCGACGCGAGCCGCGTCAGATCCGGCTTGCTCGCGAGCAACCGCCGCATGGCCTCGGGCTGCTCGAGGATGGATTGCATCATCAGGCTGGGCAATCAGGCCTCCTGCATGTTGGACAGGGTCGGAGCGGCCATCGCCAGCGTGGCGGCGCCGACGAGGCCGGTGAGGGGCGCCGTGCGTGACAGCGCGATCGTGTCGAGTCCGCGCAGGGCCATGGGCAGCGCATGGGCGCGGACGGCCCGAATCACCCAGTCGGTCGCGAGCGCGTTGCCGAAAAACATTCCGCCCGCGAGCATGATCGCAGCCGGGTTCAAGAGGTTGACCAGTTGCACCATGCTGAGCGCCACGTAGCCATAATCGATCCGGGGCGGCGCTTCGATCTTGGGCAGATAGGCGGGGACCGTCGCCTTCCCCGCCCGGGCCTGGAGAAGCAGCATTTCCACATCACCGCTCATGCCGCAGGAGCAGATCGTGTTCCCGCTCTGATCGACACTGCTGTGGCCGTTCTCGCCGGCCGCGTCGCTCGCGCCGCGGTAGATCTGGCCGTTGAACACCATCCCGGTTGCGAGCCCCGTGCCGGCATTGAACAACAGGAAATCCCGGTATCGACGTCCGGCGCCGAAGCGGAGCTCCCCGAGCGTGGCGGCCTGGACGTCGTTGTCGACGCTCACCGGAAGCGATGTCGCCCGGTTGATCTCCTCCGCGATCGACAGATCGTTGAGGTTCATGTTCATCGAGCGGATGAGCCGGCCGCCTGCTCGGTCGACGAAGCCCGTCATGCCAACGCCGACGCCCGCGATGGACAAGCCGCGGCCGGCCGCTTCGCGTAGCGTGGTTTCGGCAAGGGACACGATGTCGGGGAGAAGATCCGACCCGCGCGTCGAGGCGCGTTGCGTATACAAGACCTCCGCCGACGAGGTTACGATGCCGGCTAGGATCTTTGTTCCGCCGACATCAATGCCGATTACGGGCCGGGCGTCAGCATGACCGATCGGAACCGTAGGCGGCGGGCTCGCGTCCATCGTGTCCCCTGAACTACCGTCGCGGTTCGGGCGTCAGCCGGCCGTCCGTCGCGACATAATTCCAATGAATGGAATTAAACGTGGGTAATCCAGTGCTGTCAAGCCTCGTGCCGCCAAGCTCGAGGATCCGCCGAAGGGTTGATCTGGATTGTTGAATGCGTGAGCGGAGGAAGTCGTCGGCTTCCACACGCGAGTTTTTCGGCGGACCTTAGGCTTGCCTGTGCGGGATGGCCCGGGTGAAGCTGCGGGCGCGCCTCGACTGTGAACTCTTCCGGAAAGCGGCCAAGCCAGATGCCCAGGGGTTTGCAACATTTCGCCGTGGAAGGCGCGCCTCCGAGCCTCACATTATCGTGCAATGCGCCCATCATAATTGAGCTACAAACATGGAGGGTGAGATGGCGGGTACACAGCCGGAGGGGCAAGTTGGTCGTAGGCTGGCCGTGTTTCTTGACGGAACCTGGGAGCAAGCGATCGGAAACACCAATGTCTGGCGCTTGAAGTCCCTTTGTGCCTCCGCTCCGGAATCGAATCAGCTGATTTTCTATAGCGCCGGAGTTGGCACCAGCTTCGGGCAAACCTTGCGAGGCGGCATCTTCGGCTATGGCATCGACGACATGTTGACGCTAGCCTATCAATGGCTGGTCGAGAACTATTCGGGAAATGATGAGATCTTTATCTTCGGCTTTAGCCGCGGCGCCTTCGCGGCGCGGAGCCTGTCCGGCCTGATCTCGCGCTGCGGGGTTTTGAAACTCGGCGCGCCGCTCTCGATAAATCAGCTCTACGCCCGGTATCGGCGCGGCAATGATGCGCTGTCGATCCACGAGCTGATCGAGCCGGGCAGGGATCATGCAACCTTCACCAACGAGGAACGCTGGCTGGTCCGCTACAGCAATCCTGTACCGGTCAAATTTACAGGTGTGTGGGACACGGTCGGCGCCTTAGCCACCAACAATGCCTTCCACCTGATCACGGGCGGGGATCACAGCTTTCTCGACGTCAATCTGCGCAGGACGCAGGAGAACGAATTTCATGCGCTCGCGATCGACGAGAACCGCAAAGTGTTCGACGCGACCCTTTTGAGCCAGTACGTGCCAGGCACGAACCCGTCCGCGCCGTTCACGTCGCCGCGGTCTCTGGACAGTGTCGAGCAGCGCTGGTTCGTGGGATCGCATGGCAATGTCGGCGGCGGCAGCTATGACGATCTTCTGGCACAGCTTCCGCTGCGTTGGCTCATGCGCAAGGCCGAGACGCATGGGCTCGTCTTCCGGCAGCCCCTTGATGTTGACGAGGATGCCGGCAGCGGCGCGATCGACGACTCGTTCAAAGCTTTCATGGGCGGCACTTATGCCCTGCTGCATGGCGAGCAACGGCATTGGCGCGCGATAGACCGTCCACCCGAGCCTCGTACCGAAACGACCGTCCATACGATCAACGAGACGATCGACGCTTCGGTATTCGAGCGCTGGCGCAACGACGGCAAATACCGACCGCAAAACCTAGCCGACTGGGCGCAAAGGCATAGTGTCAACATCGAAGACCTCGGCACATCCTGCCTAGCGTCCGATCCTGGCGCGCCCGCAGCTGATTGAAAACGGCTCCATGCGCGATCCTGCGGGCTGCTTTCCAATCATGGGATCGCGCGCCCGAGACGACAAGCTGCGATGCCTCAGACGCCAGCGTGGTTTGTTGGTCCCGCCGTCAATCCTGCCAAGGCGAGTTCGCCCGGGGCGAGGAAGCGGCCCATCTTCTGCAATTCGCGCTGAGCGGCGCCCACCAGGTGCGCCATGGTGACCACCCCGCCGTCAGCCGCGGCCAGAAACGCCGCGGCGAGCGCGACATTTTTTATGTTGCCGCCTGACAAGACGAAGCGCGCCAGCGCGTCGAAATCGACGTCCTTGCCGAGCGGGGTCGCCTTGGGCCAGATCGCCGACCACATGCGGCGGCGATCCGCTTCGGTTGGAACGGGAAATTCGATAACGATGCGCAATCGGCGCACGAAGGCCTCATCCATGTTCTTCTTGAGGTTCGTGGCAAGGATTACCATCCCCTCGAAGGTCTCGAGGCGCTGCAGCAGGTATGCGGTCTCGATATTGGCGTATCGATCATGGGCGTCGCGCACTTCGCTGCGCTTGCCGAACAGCGCGTCCGCCTCGTCGAAAAACAGGATCGAATTGCTGGTCTCCGCTTCGGCGAAGACGCGCGCTAGATTTTTTTCGGTCTCGCCGATGAATTTGCTCACCACCGCCGAAAGGTCGATCCTGTAGAGGTCGAGCCCCAATTCGCCCGCGATGACCTCGGCCGCCATGGTCTTGCCGGTGCCGGACGACCCCGTGAACAGCGCCACGATGCCTTTGCCGTAGGAGAGCTTGTCGCCAAACCCCCAAAGATCGAGCACGCGGGTGCGGTATTTGATGCCATCGGCGATCTCGCGGAGCTGCTGCATGCGGTCCAAAGGCAGCACCAAGTCGTCCCAGCCGAAGCGCGGTTCGATCTTCTGGCCGAGGGCCGTCAGCCCCTGGCTGGAATGGCGTCGGCAGGCGGCCTGGAGTTCGGCAAGGGTTATCGACTCGGCGCCGCGCCATCGCGCCGCGTCGCGGGCGGTTGCGACCGCGTCGCGAATTTCTCCGCCGGTAAAACGGAAGCCGCTCGACAGCGTGGCAAGGTCGTCGTCGCCGGGCGTGCCCGGCAGGCCGGCCAGCGCGCGGCGCCACAATGCGATGCGATCAAGAGCGCTCGGCAACGGGAATTTAACCTGGGCGAACCGGATCTGTGCGCCCCGCGGTTCCCAGGCGCGCTCGCCGGCGAGGAAGACAATGCCATCCGACCACGCCTCCGACAGCGCTCGCAGCTGCGGGCGCCGATTGTCGTCGAGAAACGCGTCGAAGCCGTCCCAATAGACCGCCATGCCGCGCAGCAGCGCTTCGCGTGCGATCACAGCGATCAGCGTGCGCGCCTCGGGCTCGGTCAGTGCCGCGACATGGACGGCGTTTACCACCAGCAAAGCGATACCGAAGCTATGCGCCAAAGCCTCTGCGGTGGACTGCCGGCCACTGCCATAGCGGCCTTGGAAATGCAGCACCAGCCCGCCGGGCGGCATGCCCGATACGGCCAATGCGGTCAGGCGCTCGCTCGCCGCGGTTGGCAGCAGAAGATCGTCGAGTTGCCGGCGTGATTCGACGCGGCGACCGCAAATCGCGACCCGGGGATCGAGATGTTCGAGGCCGAGCACATAGTCGAGGACACCGTCCTCGGCCTTGACGTCGATGGGCGGCGGCTCGCCGGTCAGCGCGAGCAGGCGGTGCCGACGCAACGGCGCCTCGGCGGCGATGATCTGCCGCGCCGCGAAACCGGCGTCCTGCGTGTCGCAGGCGAGATCGACCGCGAAATCGAGGCTAGGCCGGCGCAGCGTCGCATCGTCCTGCAGATAGGCATAAAGCCGCTGGTAGCGCGGCGCGATGTCGGGCGCGAGCGCGATCAGCAGGACGTAGCGCTCGAGCCGAGTGAGGCCGCAGCGCTGCACCAAGCGGTCGAGCCGCAGCCCGACGCCGCGCGCGCGGCTGGCCGCGACCCGCGCGTCGATCCGCATGGAAAGGACTTCGAGCGCGGCCGACACGCCCGACTCGACCTCGTCTTGCTGGTCGACCGGGCGATCACTGTCCGGGGCGAGCAGGGCATCGACTTCCGCTTCCGAGATGTACAGCGACGACAGCGGCTCGCCCGAGGGCTGTCGGCGCCGCAATCGCTCGACCCTGTGGCGGATCATCAGATCGAGACGCTCGAGTTCGGCCTTCAGGTGCTGGATGGAATCCGCGAATGCGTCTGATGGAGGAGGATCGGCTGAGGCGCCAAGCGTCATTCGGGACCCGCCGGCTGGGGCGCCAGCTCGCCCTGGGTGAGCGTCTCCTCGAGCACGTGGATCGCGCCGCTGATGCGCAGCAGCGTCTCGCGCAACTGGGTCGCTTCCCGGTCGAGGGCGGCGAGCCGAGCCTGGCCGGCCTCGAAGTCCGCCTTCAACTCGCCAAGTCGCTTGGTGATTTGCTCACGCATGATTTTAATTCCAATCGCTTCGACTCTGTGTGGCAGTTTCGAGACTAGAAAGTTAGGTCAGCGGGTCGCTGCGCCTGAGCTGCGTGTTCTTGCGCGAGCTTGCACAGCAACCTGTAATACCCTGGGTTCTCCAGCAGTGACCAACAGGAAGTGTCCGAGAAAATATCTTATCTGCATCAGAATGGCAGTTCCAGGACCGTAACGCTAAAATAATCATTGATGTCCACAATGGTGCCGGGCAGAGCAACCAGTGTGATGGTGTGATTTCCAGCCGCGACATTCGACTGCACGAGGATGTTGGTGGTAAATGCCTTGTGACTTTCTGTCTCATTCGTCCAGGCGCGGGCACTCGCCACGGCATTGCCATCGATTTGGAGGTCCATACCTATCGTTGACACGGATTGCGACCGACCAGAGCCAGAAAAAATGATCATCAAGGTGCCGCCACCGCACGCGAAAGGAGCGCTTTTGGGCAATGAGCCTTGCACTTGGTTCATCACTTGCGTCACCCGCCACTTTGGGCTGACCAGACTGCCTGCGCTGTTGATGCGCAAGCGTTCCTGACCATTGGTGTTGAACGCCAACGATGAATCTGTGGCACCGCCGCCGCGCCTGAAGCTCAGCGTGGCTCCATCGCCGGCCCCGGCATATCTGAGGCCGAACACCGCTTGCAGGTTGTCAGGATTGTTACCCGCCCCGTTTGCCGCATAGAGCTGGAAGTTGACGTCCGAGCCCCGCGTGAGAATGGCCTGAACGTTGTTGGCGGCGTTTCCGCCAATGTCCAAAGTCGATGCCGGCCCAGCTGTCCCGAGGCCGACTCGGCCGCTCGGCGTCAGCGTCATCACGGCATTGGCGGGACCTGCGCTCGTCTCGTCTTCGGCGTTGTTGAGCGCCAGGATCAAATTTCCTCTCGAATAACTCGTGCCGAGACTCTGGAAGATGATGGCGCCCTTTGAATTCGCGTCTTCGCCCGAGAAGGCGACGCCGCCCCACGCATTCCCCGTATTGCCGGCTGCCGACTGAATTCGCAGCGTAAACCGGTTCGAACCCGGATCTTTGAGGTGGAGCGAAGCGGTCGGGCTCACGGTCCCGACACCGACGTTGCCGGACGACAACCAGGTCATCGCGACAGCATCGTTGAAGCCATCATGCGTAAGGGCGAGATCGAGGCGGGTGCGCGAACCCGTGCCGCTGTTCTCGTAGCGCGACAGCTTGTAGCTGGCCATGGCTCCGTAAGCTTGCCCGCTCGTGCCTTGTCGGCCGAGATAGAGGACATCCCTCGGATCGTTCAGCGTCGTGGCGGCGGTCGGTGTTGGATGCACCACCATCAAGGCGTTTCCGTCGAGCGAGCGCCCGGCGTCATCGACGATCTTGGGGTTGAGCTGAAGCCTGGTTGCGGGGTTCGCGGTGCCGATGCCCACACTGCCGCTGTTGATCGCGAGACCGAGCACGGCATTGGTCGGGAACACGCCGTTGGCTGTGCCATCGCCCGTGTAGAACAGGATCGCGTTGTTTGCGGCTGCCGCGTTATGCCGGGTTGCGATGAAACTCGGATATTGCGCCGTACCATTATAGCCGAAGGCAATCTGCGCGACATTGCCGCCGCCGTTCCAGCTGTCGCCGCCATCGAGTCTCAGGACTCCCGCCGCCGCAGTCGTCCCCGCGATCTCCAGCCTCGCGCCCGCGCTCGTCGTCCCGATACCGACGTTTCCGGTGACGCCAAGATTTCCGTTGATCTGCAGGCTGCCTTGGAGGTCCACTTGTCTGGGAATCGTCACGCTCAACTGCGGCTGCACGTTGGGGGCGATGTTCAGCCCGGCCAAGGTCAGGCTGACCGCGCTGAGGTCGCCGCCGCGCGCGCCCGCGATGGTACGAAGCGAGGAGGTCGTGTCGACGGTGCTGACATGGCCGGCACTGTCGAGCGTCACCGTGCCCAGGATCAGTTGCTCGCCGCGCGTCGGCGCGTCCGCCGAGACTCTTATGATCGGCTTCAGTTCTTTCCGCGTCACGCCGGCTCCGCCGGCCTCCGTGGTGATATCCGCGTCGACCTCGTGCCATTCGATGGTGATGAACGGAGATTTCCCGGCCAGGGCAGAGAGGTCCTCGGTGGGATATTCGGTGTCCAGCTGGATTTCGCGGCCGAGAATGTCGATGGCGAAGCCCGGGCTGACCTTGACCTGTGTCGCGCCCTTGTCGGCCGATGGCCACAACCCGTCGGCGATTCCCCAGGTATGCAGCAGGCTGTTGTGCTTCTGACGCATCCCGATCTGATAGGTCTGCTCGTCGGAAAAATCCGCGGCGCGCAGAAACTGTCCGTCGAAGTAGTTGAGCCGCTTCACCATTGGACCCTCCCCATTGCTGTTCTTGCCGGCTCGACGCGCCCGCCTGTCGAACCCCGTATCGACCCCGGTGGGATACATCTGCCGTTCAGTCGAGTATCGCCGTCGCACCCGCGGCATCCCGGCTTTCGACAGCTTCATCATGGCATCGGGCCTGCCCGATGCGGATCACACCGTCCCCGGAACTTGGAAATCGTGAGTCCCCATTTCTCGAAAATAGAAATTGCTGTTATCCTGCATCATCATGTCGATCTGGACGTCGAGAAAGCGGAGACCTTGAGTGAGACGTGCCGGAATCCTTGCGGCCAAGTATCGTTCATAGAATTTGCTATTCCAATGCCGCGCAAACGGGTTGTCATAAGTCGTCACGAAGCGCTCTATAGCTTCGCCATTGACGGTGATGCCAACGTGAAGGCTGCAAGCCCAGTTGTCGTTATGGTCGACGGCGTAGAGCAGCTTGTCGCGACCAGTCGGTACGACCGGTACCTTCAGGAGCGGCTTGGTCTGAGGCAGTATTTTCGATAGTACGTCACGATTCCAATTTGCATTATCCCAGGCGACCGCATTCGCCACTCCGCCATTGACGGCCCAAGGATAGCCGAGCGCATGTTGAGTGGCATGGCCCCATGGGTTGCGGCTGAACGCGAGCCCGGATATCCAGAAATCGTGCGATGTGCTGGGCTTGGACGTCAAGACCAGTTGGCCCGGTCTGCCCGCCGGAATCGGCACCCATTGGTGCGCGACGACTCCGACGCCTTTGTTTCCCCAGGCGTCATCGCCTATCCAGCAGCCGTCCGCAGTGCTTCCATCCGGACAATAGCTATTGAGGGAACGTAGTCCGCCAATAAAAGTACCGACATCTTCGGCAGCTCCGTCCGCATACTTCGCCTTGATAACGTTCCAACGGTCCCCCAGCACGCGCACCCAAACAGTTGTGTAACCGGCCGGAATCGTGACGAGGGCACCGCTCCCGTCAGGGTCATTGCCGGAGCCGAACTTGATGATATGCCGGCGCGCCCACAGGCTGCCGCCCGCATAGGTGTGGTCGTCATAAGGCGCATTGCCGACAAGTCTTATGGCTCCCGAGTCTCTCGCTGCGAATATCTCCTGGTAGATCAAAGCATCGCTTGGATACATGCGGTCGTTCATCGGATTGGAGGCGATGAATGCCGGTGCGCTCACGACGCCGTTCACCTCCAATTTGTAGCCCGGGGTTGCCGTCCCGATGCCGACGTTGCCGGAAGAGAGAAAGGTCATCACGGTCGTGTCGTTGAAGGCATCATGCGTCAGGGCGAGGTCGAGGCGCGTGCGGGAACTGGTGCCGGCATTTTCGTAGCGGGACAGCTTATAGGTGGCCATGGCGCCATAGGCCTGCCCCGACGTGCCTTGCCGACCGAGATAAAGAACATCCTTGGGATCGTTCAGCGTCGCGGCGGCTGACGGCGTGGGATGCACGACCATCAAGGCATTGGCGTCGTAGGCCTTGGCGTTGTCATCCGCGATTTTGAGATTCAGATGGAGCTTGGTTGCGGGGCTCGTGGTGCCGATGCCGACATTGCCGCCGGTCAGGTAGGAGTTGCCGGACGTGTTGAGATAGATCGCCTTTGTGCCCTGATTGGAAATCGCGAAGCCGTGCGAACCCGCCCCGTTATTGGTCTCCCATTCGAGGTCGCCATCGGCCGGGGCATAGAGCTTCTTGTCCTTCGCGTTGAGACCGGTGCCGGAAAATCCGATGCCGCCGACCACATCCAATCGCTGGGCCGGGGTCGTCGTTCCGATCCCGACATTGCCGCCGTTCAGGTAGGAACTGCCGGAGGTGTTGAGGTAGACGGCCTTTGCGCCCTGCTGGGAAACCGCGAAGCCATGCGCTCCCGCCGCATTGTTGGTCATCCATTCGAGGTCGCCGTCTGCCGGGGCGTAGAGCTTCTTGTCCTGCGCGTTGAGACCGGTGCCGGAAAATCCGATGCCGCCGACCACGTCCAGTCTCTGCGCCGGGGTCGTGGTCCCGAAGCCGACAGTGCCGGTGACGCCCAGATTTCCGTTGATCTGCAGACCGCCCTTGAGGTCGACCTGCGCGGCGGTGGTCACGCTCAAACGCGGTTGTTGACTGGGGTCGATGTTCAGGCCTGTCAGGCTCAGGCTGATGGCGGTGAGGTCGCCGGCCCGTGCTCCCGCCATGGTGCGAACGCCGGAACTCGCGTCGACGCTCTGAAAGCCGCCCTGCGCGTCCACCGTAACCTGGCCCAGGACCAACTGCTGGCCGCGAATCGGCGTCTCGGTCAAAGCGATGATCGGCGTGACCGCGACACGGGTGTCGCCGACGGTTCCAGCCTCGGTGCTCTTGTCGGTGGGTGTTTCATTCCACGCTATGGTGACAAAGGGCGACTTGCCGGAAAAATTCTTGAGATCCGGGCTGAGCCCCTCGTCGTCGACCTCGATCTCGTGGCCGAGAATGTCGATCGCAAAGCCGGGGCTGACTTTGACCCGCGAGGCCCCCTTATCGGCCGATGGAACCAGGCCGTCGGCGACGCCCCAGGTATGCAGCAGGCTGTTGTGCTTCTGCCGCAATTCGATCTGGTAGGTCTGCTCGTCGATGAAGTCCTTGGGGCGCAGAAACTGTCCGTCGAAGTAATTGACGCGCTTCAACATTGTATTCCCCCACTGCAGTTTGCGTCATTAGGCGTGTTCGCTGGCAAGAAGCGTGTCGATGCCGACGCGCGACGTGACGTTGATCTGAAGCGATACCGAGATGATGTTGAGGCGGTAAAAGCAATGCGCCGGCTTCTCGGCCTCGATGATCTCGGTTGCGATGGTGCGATATCGCGCGAGCTCCTCTGGCAAAGACGGCGCGCCCTGCTCGCCGGGGAGCGACGTCTTGGCCAGGTCCCCGGCGACGTCCTCCGGTATGCTGGAGCGCCGCAACGTGACCTCGAAATAATGCGGCACGAATCCGCCGAGCACGGTATTCGTGCCGAGGATCGCGGTATCGCCAGCTTCTCGGATGCGGAACCCGGGTCCGCCCTCGTCGACGGTGACGCCCAACTGGGTGTAGATTCCCAGCACGTCCGCGAGGCCCTTCGGGGTTCCGCGCGAACGATAGAGCGATGCGGCCCTCGCGATGAACTCGCGCTGGGTTTCCTCCTTGAGATCGGCGCGCAGCGACAGCGCTACCCAGCCGGCCAGCCAGTCGAGAAATTCCTTGGGGGTGCGCTCCGCGTCTTTCCGGCCAGGGCCGGGTTCGGCGTAGCGGTAAAGGCCGGCGAGCGGGCGGGCGCCGTTCGCGTCCGGCGCAATTCCGCTGATTTTTTCGGCCAAGCCGGGATAGTCGGCCTTGCCGGCGCCGCTCAACACGTCCTCGAAGGCGCGCAGGAACTGCCCGAGAAAGCTCGGCGTCTTGGCTTGCGCGGGCGTGCGAAAGATCGCCGGAAGATGATCGAGGTAGCGGCTTTCGACGGGGGGCTGGACAGGAGCGGGGTCGGTCACGCGGTGGCCCCTACGATCTCGACGCTACAGTCCGCGTAGAAGAAATTTCCGGCGGGAAAACTATAGACGGCTGTGCTGGCGTTCGGGTCGCGCTTCGCCGGATCGGCTACGATCGTTATGGCGAAGGCGGAGGCAGTGTCCGTCACCTGGCGCCTGCCCTCCAAGGCATTGCGAATGTCGCCCTCCGAAAGAACGATCGGCTGATTGCCTTGCAGCGCGCCTTTACTCCCACCGTAGGCGCTCTTCTGTAGCGACCAAAGAAAGTCCCGGACGGTTTGCATGAAAATACGCCGCGTCGTGGCCGGATCGGGGGCGCCAGCCGTCGTCGGTGTCACGTGCACCGTGATGCTGACCGGCTCGAGCCCGTCGGCCACGACGATCTGATGCGCGTCCTTTGGCGAAAGCGGCAAGTGATGATCCGCGAGCGCGAGCCCCACCTGGGCGCCGGTGTCGTGCCAGATCGGTTGCGCCGCCTGTTGGCGCGGCGCGCCGAACGCCGCCTGGCTGTCCAGCATGGCGTCGCCGACATAGTCGATGCCGCGGATCGCCTCGAGTGCTGCGACCAGTTCCGAGACATAGACATTGCGGCCGAATCGCCAACCGTCCCCGTCGCCGCCGGTCCAGGGATCGAGCCAGCCGGCAAGCCGATCCTGGATCGACGCCTCGAGAACGTCTGGCCGGATATCGGAGCGGCGCGCCACCATGATACGGGTCGCGACGGGGGCCCAGGTCGGGGACACGACATGCAGCCTCGTGGTCAGCATTCGGGCGGGCTCGAGGTTCTGGCGCACGGTCGAGCAAAGCGCGTCGACGTTGCGCGACAGCCGGTCCGCCTGCAGGATTACGAGGCTGACGTGCCCTGGCGCGGGCGCCAGAGCGGCCGCTTCGCTGCCCGCATCCAGATTGCGCCGGGGCACGCAACGCGCGCGCTTCACGCCGGGAACCCGGCAAGCCAGTTTTTCGTAGTCGGCGGCTGAAACCGCGCGCGTGATGTCACGCATCAGGCCGAGAGCGTTGGCGGTTTCCTGTTCCAGCCAGATCCCGTCGACCGTTCCATCGGGGTTCCGGTCGGGCTCCAGTTCGGGTCCCCTCAGCAGACGCAGAAACGTGACCCGATGCTCATCGGTGATCTGATCCAGTGCGTAAATTTGCATCTCGGTGAGCCACGCGAACAATTCGAGCAGCGTGATGCCGGGATCCGATTCGTTGTGATTGGTCCAGGATGGGTCGAAGACGGGGATCAGCGCGCGCGCGTCGTCGACAAGGTCGGCGTATGAGCGGTCATCCAAATTCGGAACCGCGATCGCCATCAGCTTCCCCGCCTGCTTCGACGTTGTCTGATGTCGCAGCGCCCAAAAATGGCTGAGGGCCAAATATCCGTCAAGGGATTGTCCGCGACGGCGCGACCAGGACGATATCGATGGGCCCGGCATAAACCAGAGTGGCGTCGCTGTCCGGCGCATCGACCAGGTTGGTGACCGTCAACGCGCGGACGTAGTCGACGCCTTCGACTGCCTCGATCACCGCATAGAAATCCGAACGGTGCGGGCGACGCCCGAACTCCCAACCCTCGCCGCGGACCCCCCCGGTGAGCGGATTGAGGAACGCCGTCAAGCGGCTCTGCACCGCATTGCGAAGCTCCATCGCATTGTCGAAGGAGATCGGGGCGAGTTCCACATGGGCCGAGACCCCGAGCCAATCCGGGCCACGAACCACGAGGTCGACCGTCGGGGCAGCGAACGACGTCACAAAGTCCTGAACCCGCTGGAGGAGCTCCAGACTTGGAACGGGCAGGGTCTCGTCGCTGCGCGGCACGACGATCAGCTCGACATGGCCAGCCGTGTCGGCGGCGCGCGTGGGAATGCATTTGGCGCGCGCGACCGCCGGGGAGGCCATGAAGGCGAGATCTTCGTAATCGGCGATCGCGACCGCCCTGTTCTGATGACGCAGTATCGCGGGTCCGCGGCGGCGCGCCTCATCCACGCTCTGGGAGTCGGCCCCACCCGCGGCCGCTTCGTAATTGATGGCGGAATCGACGTAAGGAATCGCCGACTTCATTTGCGTGATGACGCCTGCCGGCCGGTTGCCCACGCTGCCGCCGCCACTCTGATAGGAGATGCGAATGTTGTTGGCGCCGCGCGGTGGCGCGCGTCCCTGGTCACCGCCCCCGAACGCAATGGCGCCGGTGAGCCGATCCAGCGTGTAGTGCCGGCTTCCGGGCCCGGATTGATAAAAGTCCGGCACCTCGTGCCACCGCACCCAAACCTCGGAGACGGTGCCAGCGTCATCGTTGACGATGGTCACGCAATCCGCGCCCTCTTCCGCCTTCAGCACCATTTGATCGCTTGCCGACGGCGGTTCGGATTCCCGGACCTCGACGCGCTGGCCGACAAGCACCGGAGTCATGCCGGTGTAGAAAGTCAGACCGGGCTCCGCCGTGCCCGAGCCTACTACCTCGTTAGCGTTGCTTGCCGTGTGCTGGGCCCAGACGGTGTTTGTAAGGATCCGGTTGACGCGCGGAAGAACGGCGTAATTCCCGCTGTCCAAGCGGGCGCGCAGCCAACAGGCGGTTTGGCCGAACGCGATTGTCGGCGTCAGATCGGCCGGACCCATGAACGTGACGAGCCCATCGCGCGTGAAGCCGGCGGTCTGATCTTGCGCCCCGAGCCAGCGCCAGCCATCCGCGCTGCGGTACTCCCACGCGACCTCCGGCGGCTTGCCGGCCGTCGGCAGGTCGACGCGCTTTGTCGGTTTATAGTTATTCGCCTCGATGCCGACGTAAAGCGTCACCGGCTGATTGGCGAACGCGGTCGCGGCATCCGGTCGACGAAATCCCAGATAGAACGACGGCGTCGGGTCGGGGTCCGGCGGAAACAGCGCAAATGCCGCCCCCTTTGCCGCGATCGTGGCCGACTGATCGGTCAAGACCTGGTTGCCTTCGAGTAGAACGCGCTGAGGGTTCACCGCGGGCGATGTGTATTTGTAGCTGAGCGCGATGGCCCGCAATGACGGCGGCCGCCAGGTTGCGGCAACGAGCGTATAAGCATCCTTCCCGTCGACCGTTGTTTTTGTGTAGTAGGCGTCGCGTCCATAGTCGCCGCCCGCAATGCGCACCCTGAGCCAATAGTTGAGCTGTCCCGCGATCGCCGACGGGGCCCAGTCGGCCGGTCGGTGGAAGGTGACCGCCGCGTCGCCGGCCTGCTTCATCCCCATCAGGGCATGCGTGCTGTCGGCGAAGCCAAAGTCGGTGTGGTCGGGGTTGGCGAGCGATGGCGATCCCTCGTTCGATTGGCCCAGCGGGCGCCAGCGGCCGCCATTCCAATATTCCCAGACGAGCGTGACCTTTCCGCCGTCTTTGGCCCCGGGGTCTGGTGGCGGCAGGCGCCCTCCCTCGAGATCGCTCGCCGAGATCGTCAGGGTAATGATCTGCTGGTTGTCGCTGTCCACGGGCCCGGCCGGCGCGAAGGCCGCGTTCGAGGCGAGCAGAAAAACGTCGCCGAGCTTCGGTCTCTCGCCGAAGGGCAGAAAATCTTTCGAGGCATCGACGGCCGCCGAGCCGCTGAACACAGCGTCAGGGAACAACTGGTCGCGCGCGGCCGCTATATTGACCTTGATGGTCGTGATCTGCTGCGGTGGCAGCGCGAAAGCCGCGTTGGCAAGATCATGCGGCAACCGCGCCCCGAGCCAGGCGCCACTGAAGGGGCTCGGCGTGCCGTTCGCCTGCACGGCGGCAGCCACCGGTAGCGGCGGCATGTTGCTGAACGTCAATCGCAGGCCGCCATTCGAACGCCTGAACGTGAACGACGACTTGTCGAAGGTTTGCCAGGACACGCCATCCCACCGCCCCCATTCGAGATCCGGGAAGGTGGCGTCGCTCGGCCCCGCCGAGATCGCGATCGTAACGTCGCGCGGCCCCTGGCCTGTGAACATCGGGTCGGAGATCCACAGCCGTCGCTCGACCGCCTGACTGCCTGTGAATAGGGTCAAACCCGGGATCGGTGTGGCCGAACGCGCCGCGGTAGCCAGAGCCGAAAGATCGCCCCAGGCGTCGCGTATGGGATCCTTGACATAAAGGGCGACCAGTTCGGCGCCGGTGAGAAACAATTCGCTCGTCGTCTCGAAGACCGGCGGATCGGATTCTCCCTGCGCGGGCGTCGAGGCGACGCGGCTTCCGGCTGGAACACGGGCGTCGCCGGTTGCCCCCCGCGCGATATGGAAAGTCAGCGGCGCAACGGCCGGTTGCGGCGGCAGTTGTGAGACGCCGATCATATTCAGGAATGCGATGAACGCCTTGTCCGGGGTGCGGTTGAGGCGATCGATGATGATGCCCGTGAAATGCGCGAAGATGTTCACGAGGGCCTGCCCGGGATCCGGTGTGTCGCCCGGCTTCCAGGCCCCTGCGGTATACCGCCCGAGCAAGGCCTCGACCTTGGCCGCGATATCCGCGGCAGTGCGACTGTCGATCGCGGGCGGCGCCAGTGATCTCATGCCGCGGCCTGATCGAGATAGAAGGGATACACGAGATTGAAGACGTTGTTCGTTGCGCGCACCCGATAACTGATCGCGATCATCAGCGTTTCCGGATGGTTTTCCGGGGTAGTGGCGTCGACCGAAAGCAGGTCGACGCGCGGCTCCCAAAGCACCAGGGCATCCTGAACCTCTTCCACAACACGGGCAGCCGTGGCGGCATTGTTGAGGGAGAATACGAGGTCGTGAATGCCGCAACCGAAGTCGGGCCGCATCGCGCGCTCGCCCTTGGCGGTGCCGAGAATCAGCCAGATCGACTCGTCGATTCCGGAGTCGGCGTCGCTGCGCACGATCGCGCCGAATGCCGCGGTGATCGGAAACTTCCAGCCCTGTCCCAGAAAGTCCGCGCTCACAATCTGCCCCCCAGGCTAGCCGACCAGAACCGTGCCGACCGCGATCACCTTGCCGACCGGCAGATCGGTCGGATCGTTGCAGGTCTCGGCGGGATCGCCGGCCCGCGCCGCCGCCTTGCCGTTGATCTTGACGGTGGCGCTGCCGACCTTGACGGTCGCCTTGTTGGCCGGCCCTTTTTGAAAGGCGGTGCCGGGCGGCGTCGGAATATGCGGTGGTTGGTTGCTCGCCATGCTGCCGACGGTCGCGGCGGGCTGCCCCATGATCTTGACGTCTTGGCTGAGGCCATTGTCGAGCAGGCCGGCGAACGGGTGCGGCAGAGGCGTCGGCGTGGGCGCCCCCGGAGGGGTCGGAACCATCACGATGTGAGTGTCGATCCCGACCACCTGATCACCTTTCTTCGCCGCCGGCATGGGCATCTCGCGTTTCCCCTCGCGCCTGAACGGAGCGCTCTTCAGTTGATGTTGACCATCTGTCCCTTGAGCGTGAGATCCGCTTGCGCCTTCACGGTCATCGCGCCCTGCGAGGTGAGTGCGATTTCGCCCTTGGTCGATTTGATCTCGACACTCGCGCCGCTGAAGGAGATCTTGCCGTTGGCGGCCTCCATCACGACGTCGGCATCGGCGGAGATCGTCACCGTATTGGCCGCGCTGTCGATCACGACCTTGTTCTTACCGCCCTTGTCGATGATCTCGATCTTTTCCTTGCCGTCCGTGTCGTCGAAGCGAACGAGATGGCCGCTGCGCGACTTGAGCACGCGCATGTTGTTCTTCCCGTCGGCGTTGTCGGCCGGGGACTTGTCTTTGCCGTTCCAGAGGCCGCCGAGGACGACCGGCGCCTCAGGCCGGCCGTGCTGGAATGCAACCAGAACTTCGTCCTCGACCTCCGGCAGGAAGTAGAGGCCACGCTGGTTGCCGGCCATGGGGCTGGCGACGCGGGCCCAGGAGCTCTCCGCCCCATCGTCGAGCCAAGGGAAACGGACCCGCACCCGCCCGAGACCGTCAGGGTCCTGATTGTTGGTGATGATGCCCACCGCGACGCCGAATATGCGTCCGCTCGCGTCCGACGCTGGCGTTAGGAGATCGAAAAGCGAATCACTCATGTCAACGCGTTCTTTCTCACTGAAAACTGAGTTTCGTAACCGCCGGCGCCGATCGAGTGGGTCGAGCGCACGACGTAATAGAGGCCGCTGAAGTCCGCGCCGAGACCGGCAATGTCGACCACGGCGCCAGCCCTCAGGGCGGGGTCTCCGATCGAAACCCCGTTGCCCGTGATCAGCTCCATCATGCGCTGGTTGAAGATCGCCTTGGCGCGCTGCTCGGCCTCCGCCTGCGAGGAAGGCTGCCGGTCAACCGCCATTTCGGCGCGCGATCCGAACGCGGCATTGACGAGTTTTGCCCCGCTCTGCTGGCCCATCGTGGTCTCCTCGGCGCCCGCAGCGGCACGACCGACGATTTCCGCCTTGGTCATTGGATCGTAGCCGCGCACCGTGACCTCGGTCACGGGTTGCAGGCTGTTGAGGATCGGCTGAAAACGCCGCAGCGATTCACCCCATTTCAGCGAGACCGATTTGGCCGAGCCGGCTTTCGACTTGCGGAAGATCAGCGTGCGATCGTCGACCAGCAGTTCGAAATCGACCCCGTTCGCGCGCTCGCGCAAAAAATCCAAATCGGTCTGGTTGTTCTGGATCACATAGGGATATTTGAGTTGCGTCGAGTCGGCCTGGGACGACAGCCCGGCCTCCTGCGCGACCCTTTGCACGATTTCGCTGTCGGTGACCTCCTGAAAGGTGCGCGTGCGTCGTGGGCCGTCGAGACGGTGGAGCCGGCTCAACCCTTCGACGCGCAAGGTTGAGGCGCCGTCCGAGGGAAAGTTCGGCGCCAGGCCGGTGACCTCCCCGTTGAAAAGCGGCTGCGTGGCGTCGACATAGCCCATTTCGATCGTCACCCCCACGCCCGGCTTGAACAGCGCCGCGTCCTTGCCATGCGTCCAGGGCAGGGTGGGATAGGGGCTGGTGAACACGATCCGGAATTGATCGCTGGCGCCGAGTTCATGGGTGACGGTCAATTCGGCGACGGATTTCTCCTGAGTGGGCTCAAGCACTTGCCCGCCGACCTTGATGCGGAACGCGGGCGCGAAATAAGGGGGAGAGTTGCTGCTGCTCATGTCAGTGGGGGCAGGATCAGCTGCTGTCCGGGCCGAACCGACAGCGGGTCGGTGATGCCGTTCGCGCGCGCAATCGGCCGCCATTGGCCCGGATCGCCATAGGCCTCGGCCGCGATGGTATTGAGCGTTTCGCCGCCCTTGACGGTGCGGGTCTTGCGGCGATCGACCGACGCGGTCGGCGTCTTGCGCACCGCCTTGGTGATGTCGACGGCCTCTTTGAAGCTGACGCTCAACGTCGCTCGGGCCGGATTGCCGTTGGGCAGGAACAAAGTAAAGCGGCCGTCGACCGATTCGATCACGCCCGTGAAAACGAGGCTTCCCCAGCGAAAGGTGCAGATTGGCGGAACGTGCGTATCGCGATCGATGTCCAGCAGCGCATAGATCTTGTTCGTATAGTTGCTGACGTCGTCGTTCGCTTCGAAGGTATCGAAGAATAAATCAAGCGTCAGTGTCCGCGCACGCCCGCCAATGTATTGGAGGATCGGCGAGGCCAAACCGGGCGTGTCGGATTCGCTGATTTGGCTGCCTTTGTTGAGCCGGTATTCTCCAGGGTTGAACAGCACGGAAATCTTCGTTTTGTTGTACTCGATCGTCGCCTTCGCGAGCGCCATGGCTCAGGCTCCCCTGCGCTGACGTTCCAGCGCGAGTCGGTCCACCAGCAGCTGATAGACCCGTTCGGAAACCCGGCCGATCTCTGCGGCACCCAGCTTCATCGGCTCCCGCGAGCGGCGCGCGTCGGGCGGAGATGACGGGGACGTAGCCGCCACCGGGGCTTCCCCGGGCCATGGATCGCGCGACTGGATGGGCCACGGTCGCGGATGTATTGCGCTGACGTCGGTCTTTCCGGCTTGGGTGCGTGCAGATGGCGCGGCGGCGGGAAGGGCGAGCGGCAGGGCGCCACGCGGTCGGGACAAGGGCATGCCGGCATCGTGAGGCGCGGTGGCACGAACGAGCGACAGCGGTGCCAATGACGGGGATGGCGATGGCCGAGGCGCCGTTCCGGCGGGATCGTGCAAGGGTGACCACGGCGTCAGCGGCTCGCGGCGCGGTGCAATAGCGGTGGCGATTGGAGCCGGCGCGCGTACCGTCCCGCGCCAACGGCCGACGGGTGCCTCCGGTGGTGACACCTCAGGGCGATCAGGAGCCACCACCGGCATCGGGCCGGCAAGGGAGTGAACGACACCATCGTCGGTCAGCTGGGCTTGCAACGATGGCGTGGCTCCGGGCGAGGAATCCGCGACGCCGCGAGGCACCCGCGCGGGCGCTGCTTTTTCGGGTGGCCTTTCCGGATCGACCAGCGCGGCCAGCCGCAGCGGCGGCCCGACACGGCCGCCGGTGCCACGGATTTGCGTGGGTATCGCGACTGGATGTGGCGCGAATGCATCCGCGGCACGTCGCGGGGCGCCCACGGTTCGAGTCTCTGCCGGCGCATCGGCCCCCAATGGAGTGGGCCGCGTCGCCATCGCCATGGCCGATGACTCACGCCGGGCCAGCGGTGTAGAGGCTGCAAGGGATGCCGGCGAGGCGTCTGCCCGCGACAATGTTGCGCCGGCGGTTGCCGCGACGGCGCGCCTTTGGATGACGCCGCCGGACAAGGGACGCGCCGACAGTGTCGGTTGCGTCATTGCTCGAGGCGCCGCATCGACCCGATGGAGCGCGACCCGAGATAGTTTCTCCGTGACGGGCATGCCCGCCGGCGCAGGCGAACTCGAAACGCGGGCGCCAGCAACCTCGGCGCTGCCCGCAACCGCCGCGCGGGGAACGGCGCGAGGGGGCATTCCCCAAACAGCGGGGCGGTCGGCGGGATCGGCTGGTGCGGAGAGCCAGGTGGGCGAAGCCGCAAGGGCGGTTCGATCGCCGTTGAGATGCGCCACCGAGGCTCTGCGGCGCTTTAGCAATGTCGACAGCAGCGGCAAGGTCGGACCCGATCGCCGCGAAACCGCGGTCGCGCCACCGGTCGTGACGCCCGCATTCAGCACGCGCCGCAGCCACAGCTGCCGCCCCAGCCAGAGATCTGGGGGCGCGCCAGCTTCCGTGTCGTCGCATGACGCCGTCGGGGGCTCTGGAGGACGTTCACTCATCGCTCTAGCGCCTGGCCACATTGAGTGCGGCGCCGGCCGCGAGCCTTGCCGCCGACATTGCGCTGCTTTCGGCCGATCGGCTGATGCCACGATGCACCAGTTCGATCGTTTCCACCGCGACGGTGTTGGAATCAGCGCGCAGGTCCGGGCCGCTCCATTTCACTGGATAGGCCCCGGCTAAATCCCACCACATCGCGGGCAGCCCCATACGATCCAGCAGATAGATGCTGCCGTTGCGACGCTCGATCTTGCCGGAGCGGACCTCATCGTACCACGCCCACATCAGCAGCAGGTCGGTGACGCCGGATTTGAGAACGAGATTGGACGGATAGTTGGTCGGGCCGGCGAGCTTGTGCTGATAATCATTGAGGCCGCCTTCGCGATAGGACTCGATCGTGGTTTCGATCTGCAGGCCCGAGACCTCGGTAAAGCCGGCGACCACGAGCCCTTCAAACTCGACCAGGAAGTTGAAACCGGCATAGGGATCGTTGCGGATTCCAAGCGCACCTTTGCCGATGGCCGCAGCTGCCCCCAATCCAAATACTGCCACGGTTCCGTCCCCCCTCTATTGTCTTACGCGGCGCTCATTCACTGCCCAACCGCGTATTGATGCTCCCGATCTCGGCGACCCAGCGCTGTCGTTCGTGATGTTCCAGGCCGAGAATCTGGTCGTACGGCCAATGGAAGTGATACGCGATGTAGGCTACCTCCTCATGCAGACGCTCCGAGGGGTAGCCCATCATTCCCCCATGGAGGCGGCCTCCACCGCGAAGGCCTGCTCGCAATGCGGACAGGTTACCGAAAGCTGGCCATGGCCCACATTGTTGACGCGGGCATAGAGATCCTGAAGAAAAGCGAGATCGGCCGCGTAGAGGTTTTCGATCACGCGGGGGTTGATGGTCGTGACCTCGCCGAGCCGCTTGATCACCCGGGACAACAGGATGACGACCAGGTAGCCGGGATTGGCCTGGACGCGCGGATCCTTCATCGGCGCGATCTCGTCGAACGCCGTCGCCAGCCGCATGACCCCGTCGACGTGCCGAATGCCTTCGGGGTCGACGTAGCCGAGCGGCAAGGTGAACGGGAACTCGGTCTGCAGCATCAAGCCTTCTCCAGACCTTCATGCGCGATGTCGAGGGATTCAATGGCCACTTCGTTGCCCGTCGCATTGAAGCTCGGGCCGGTCCATTTGGTCGGCCAGCCCTCGCGGAAATTCCAGCGGACTTTTTCGGCGCCTGTATCGTCGAGCAGGATGATCGAGCCGTTCTTGCGCTCGACCTGGCCGTCGATGGCTTTCTTGCACCATTGCCAGAGCTGAGCGTCGTCCGTCGTGCCCCGTTTCAGCGAGATATTGCCGTATTTCGCGAGGCCCGGAAGCTTGCGTGTGGTGGTGCGATCCGAACCCTCGCGATATTCGATCGGATCGGCACTGACATCGAGACCGGAGCACTCGCGGAATCCCGCACTCGTGATGCCATCGATTTCGACCAGAAAATGGTAGGCCCGGTATGGATCTTTCCTCGCGCCAGTCGCCATGATCAGTTACCTCCTGTCGATCGTTCGTTGTTGAAGCTTCGAGCTAGCCGACCGAAGCGAGCGTGACTCCGCTGGTCGCCACGCTGACGCGAATCACCACGAACTCGTTCGGAACCACGGGCGCGAGGCCGATCTCGGTGATCACCAGGCCGGCCTCACGACTATCCGGAGGGTTGGTATCTGCGTCGCATTTGACGAAGAAGGCTTCCGTGGCGGCCCTTCCCTTGATGGCTCCGGCTTCGAACAGGCCGTTGAAGTAATGCGTCAGTTCGCGCACGATCCGCGTCCATAATCGGCTGTCGTTGGATTCGAAGGCCATCGGCGCGAGATTTCGCTCGATCCAGCGCCCGGCCGTGATGACCAGCCGGCGCACACTGACGTATCGCCAGATCGGGTCCGAGCTGATCGTGCGCGCACCCCAGACCCGGATGCCGCGACCAGGAAAAACCCGCAATGCGTTCACGCCCTTGCCGTTGAGCAGGTCCTGATCGGAGTCGGAGACGGCGCGGCTAAGATCGAGCACCCCCTGGAGCGAGACATTGGCGGGCGCCTTGAAGACGCCCACCGTTCGATCGGTCGTGGCATAGACGCCCGCGATGTGGCCGCAGGGCGGCACGGCGCGGATCCCGGCCTGATCGGAATTGCCGACCAGAAGCCAAGGATAGTAAAGGGCCGCACTGGTGCCGGAAAGCTGCTCGCGGTGGCGCGACAACAGGCTGTAGACATCGGTGTCGGCCGGCGCGTCGAGCAAAGCGAAACGGCCGCCCCGCGTTTCGCAGTTGTCGATCACCCGCTGCTGCAAGCGCACGAGATCGCCGATGGACGGCGGCACGACCTGGCTGAGTGGCAGGGTCGCGACCAGCGGCTGCAGCAATCTGACGAGATCCGGAACCGCAACGAGGTCCACGTCATCCAGCGCGTCCAATGCTGCGAGCCCGGCTTCGAGCGTTTGATCCACATTGACCGGCGGTCCGGCGAGCGCCACCACATAACAGAGCTGGCCGCCATTCTCGAAGAAGCCGCGCACTGCCGACGCCAGATAGCTGCCGTTTGCCTCGCGGCCAAAATACGCTTGATATTCCGACCATTGCAGCAACGGCTGGGCCTGACTGATCGGCACGGCATTTGCGGGAAAGCCGAGGAATGCCGGCACGCCGACCGCCAAACCGACCACCGAGGCCGGCTTGACCGGCATCCAGTAGACGCCTGGCGTTTGGGAGGCCGACATCGTCCGCTACTCCCCTGGACCGGACGGATGCTGCGCGGTCACTGACTGGGGCCGGACCACTGACTGATGCGGAACATGACAAACTCGGCGGGCCTGACGATCGCAACGCCGATCTCGGTCACCACTTGGCCTAGATCGCGCAACTCGGGCGGATTGGTCTCGGCATCGCATTTGACGTAGAACGCTTCCTGCGCGGTATCGCCGAACAGCGCGCCGTCGCGCCAGACATTGGTCAGAAAAGCCGTAATGTTTCGCTTGATCTTCTGCCACAGGGCCGGGCTGTTCGGCTCGAACACGACCCACTGGGTGCCTTCCTCGATCGACTTGCGCAAGAACAGCAGAAGCCGCCTCACATTGATGTATTTCAGGTCCGGATCATTGGGGCCGTATAGCGTGCGCGCCCCCCATACGAGAATATTGCCGTTGAGCGAACGGATGCAGTTGACGCCCTTTTCATTGACGCCCGCCTGATCGTTCTTGCTGACCGCGGCGCCCAGCCCCAGGGCGCCGAGCACGACCTCGTTGGCGGGCGCCTTGTGGACGCCCCGATTGGTATCGACGCGGGCATAGATGCCCGCGACATGGCCGCTCGGAGGCACCAGGATGCTGCCATTCGTCAGTGGGTCGGAAACTTGCAGCCACGGGTAATAGAAGGCCGCATAAGTGGTTGCGGGCAGGGCCGGCGTCGTCGTGAAGCTCGCCAACGTGTCGTCTTTTTTACAGTCGAAAATCGCAAAGCGATCGCCCGTGGTCTGCTGGCAGTGCGTGGTAATGGCCGCACGCGCCGCATCATCCGTGATACCGGGCGCCGCAACGATCGCGATCTCGTCGATGGCTGCGAACTTGTCGAGTACGGCGTCGAGCGTCGTTCCCGGGGCTTGCCGCACAACGAAGCAACGCGTGCCGCCGTTGTTGAAGAAGCCGTAGACCGCGTGCGCCAACCTGCTCTGGCCGTCGATCGATGAAAAATTGCCGAAGTATTTCGTGAACTCCGTGAAGTTGGTGCACAACTTCACCTCACCCGGTTTCGCGGCGAGCGTCGGGTCCTGGTAGGAAGGCGCCTGCACCTTGTAATCGACCGTTACTTTGTTGGGGCTGGTCGGCGCCGTGTCGAGCGTGGCTGTTGAGCGCTTCGCGACAGGATCATTGGTCAGATGCCCGGTTGCCGCACTGCCGGCGACGTTGATGGTAAAGCTGCCCGTGTCGGTCACCACCGGATAATTCGCCAGAGCGAAATCCTTCGTGGTGCCGTCACCGGTGCCGACAGCCTCACCCGATATGGTGGCGTCGGTAAAGGCTCCGATGAACCCAGCCGTACTGGTTCCCACCCCGGCGATCGGCTTGTCAGCCGACGGCACCTCCTGCACGTACACGCCCGGCGCCATGACGGCCATCGTTATCCCCCCACGCGACCGAGCAGCTGTCAAGAGTTGATCGCGGCGAACCTTGCATGGTCACCGCTGCACTCTCGCAATTGAGTAAAGCATACTTCAAAGGACGTGAGAAGCGTTTGTAGCCTCGGATGCAAGAAAAAAGGTTACGTGCATTGTAACTGTTGACCGGACCGACGCGGTTTGTCAGGCTGCCCAATGCCGACTATGCCCCTAAGGCTACGTTGCCGCAGTTGGCCGAAGCGCTGGCGGCGTTGAGCGGCCGGGGCGAGTCCCCGATTGCAGGCGGGGGAGGGGCGGCATGGACACGGTCGGTCGGGCGCAGATCATTTGGGCGGAGACGAAGGATCTGCGGGTCGCTATTGGGGGTGATGCTGCCACGTTGTCGGCGTTGCGGCGGCAACTTGCGGCCATTGCTGCCGAGGTCGAGAAAAGCTTTCCCCGCTTTGAACCGCTTCCAGCGCGCGACGATCCGAACTTCGCGGAGGCCGTGGCCGATTGTGCGGCCGCGGCCGAGGGTTCCACCCCCAATGAGCTGAAAAGCCTACGCGCCATCGTCTGGCCGAGCGCCGACGGCAAGACGCTCAACCAGGACGAGTTGAAGCCTCCCGCGCCGTGGGACGCGGCCGCGCCGGAGACGCTGAAGCTGATCGGCCGTTACACGATCGATGGTCGCGACGTGTCCGCGTTTTCGCGTCCGATCGTCGAGGGGGAGGATACGCCCCGCTTCGTGTCGCTGGTGACGGGAACCGGCCTGCCGCCGGGGACGGCCGTTTATGTTCCACCCGCGGCGCCGCGCGTCGAGGTCAGCCCCCGCGCCGCCACGGCGGCGTTCTGGCTGGCCATGCTGATGCTGGCGATGTTCGCGGCCGCTTGTATCTGGTCGCTCAGCGTCGGCAACGCGGCCCGCGCGGCGCAGAAGGCGTTCGAAGCGTCGGTTCCGGCGGGAACCTGCCCCACCCAGATCGATCCAGCCAATCCGGCGACGCTGTATGGCGCGCCCCGCGCATGGCTGTTCAATGGTCCGGCGCCGGGGGACTGCCTGAAAGCTTGGAGCACGGCCACCGCGGCGGCACTCGATACCAGCGGCCGCGACTGGTGGTCCGCACTTAAACGGACCGCCGCAAGTTGGACCGTTTCGGATCTGGGCCGTACCTTCTCGTTGCGGATGCCGGTCCTTTTGATGATGGCCGCCTTGGTGCTGCTCGCGATCTCGGCCGGCGTGGGGGTGCTGGGCCGGCCGTTCGGGCTGTTCATCGATCGCCGCAACCGGATGAGCTTGACGCGAATCCAGTTCGCGGTCTGGCTGGTCATCCTCATGGGGGGCATTGCAAGCTACGCGCTTTTCAACGTCGGATTCTGGGCCGATGACCTGAACCGCATCCGGGAAGCCATCAGCTATCTCAACGGCGCCGGAAAAGCCGATCAGCAGCTGACGGGATGGTCCGACAAGCTCTCGACGCTGTTGGATTTCCTGCCCAAGATGGATCCGGCATTGTGGCTGCTGATCGGCATCACCGGGGGCACCACGATCGTCTCGAGCTTTCTGACCGCACCGGCGGCGCCCGCGACAGCCCGCCGGACGGGAACGGTGCTGCCTCCGCGCCGGGTTCACGCCATCATCAATCCTGACCCGAAGGATGCCGCACTCTCCGACCTAGTTTACGGCGAGACCGAGGAAAATTCGGGCGTGGTCGACTCATCTCGGATGCAGACGATTGCCATCACCGGTGTGCTGGCCGCGATCTATTTCAATCTGGTGCTCGAAGCCGCCGATGGAATCGGCGGCCTCAGCGTGCTCGGCGCCGTCGATTCGGGACAGCAGATCTTGTCCGGCATGCCGCCGGCCGGGTCGACCTTTCTCTGGCTGCTTGGCCTCAGTCACGCCACCCTGATGGGCGGCAAATTGTTCAGCGCCTACAAGACACCGGCAGCGGTCCGGAGCTGAGCCCGAACGTCGAGGCGTGAGTCGGGCCGAGAGGTCCGCAGCGTCCGGGTGATCGGGCACGCAGCTTCGTTTCATCGCGCAGGCCAACCTCGCCGAATGCCGACAGTTGAACGACGGTCTTGCGGGATCCCGATCGGCGCCGATCGGGATCCCGCTACCCCTTCTTGGAGTCCGACTTCGGCCCCGATGGAGATTCAATCAGCTTCGCCAGGCGTGCTATCAGCGTCTCCTTGATATCCGTGTTCGCCTTAATGATCTGCATGATCACCTTTACATCATGTGGATGCGCCAGGACCGTCTTGATGCTGTCGACGTGATCTTTCAGGTTGGTAGGCTGAATAGCCGCCAAGGCCAGCACGGCCGTGCCCAAAGCAGTTTTGGTGAGGCCAAGCATCTCAACAGCATGCTGGATCTGCGCCTGCAAGGCTACGCTCACGCCGGCATTGAAATCTAATTGCTCGTAGATCGGGAAATGGCCTCGCTCCACCGCTTCGGACATCGAGTAATTGCCGGTCGTCAGGGTGAAAGGCCGAGCGCGTTTTTGCAGCGCGTTCAGCGCTTTCGACGGAACGTTGTTGGTGACGATCACCAGGCTTCCGGCTTGGCCACTCTCCCGAGTGAGCCCCCGCTCCGTTTTGCCGGACTTGTCGTCTTTATCGTTTACAAGTTGGAGGCGCGCATTCGGAATGAGGAACTCCGAAGCAATCTTGGTCCCACCATAGATCCCAACGATGATGGCGCTGCCGGTCAATTTAGTAACGACACTGCACCAGGCGTTGACGGATTCCAATTTGTTGGCGTAGCCAACGTAGAGATCGGCACCCGGCTCGCGCCCGATTGCCGTCAGCAGCAACTGGCATGTATGATTGTCCTTGTGAGCGAGTAATTCAGCCTCCAGCGTCTGGCCGGCGCCGGACGCCTCGGCATTGTAGAAGGCACCGATTTCGCCATGACCCATGCCCATGAAGGCATGTCTCGGGTCGTCGGCGTAGTTGGCGACATTCTTCTTGTCTTCGCCGAGGACCTGCTGGAGTTGGCCGCCCCGGTGGGTCAAGGTACCATATTCGTAGAGACGCAAGTTCAGGATCGTTTTTGGATCGACCCGGAAATTCATCGTGTCCTTTCGGGTCGACGGGGACGACGATTTTTCATCTTTGTGGACCGGCGGAACCGAGGTCGCGCCTTTGACGGAAGTCGGGCGAGCTGAGGCGGACTGCGTCGCAATAGGGTCCGAGAGCGGCCCTTCGATGATGAAGTCGCCCGATTTGGCGGCCTCGCGCATTTTGTCCGGCGTGATGAAACCGCTGGTCTCCGCATGGGATTTGCCCGACGCGAATGCGCTCTCGCTGTGCTGCACCCCGATCGCGTTCAGCCCTAGCCCCTTCAACAACGCGACCGTCCGGACGATGAATGCGGTATCGCCCTGACCCATGGCGCTCTGCCCCATGACATAGAAGATGGCCCCGGCGTTCTGCTTCAGGATCTTGAGATTTGTATCGAAGGCCTTGAACGGATTGAGGTCATCGTTCAGTTTTTGCGCTTTTTCCCGTGCCATCGTCTTGATGTTGGAGTCCTTGAATTTCGCGCCCTCGAATTTATCGGGTCGGAACGTCCCGCGAACAGTCACCGCTCGATCGTTGGCGGCCATCTTGATCGCTCGGCTCATCATTTCGTCCAGCTCTGACACCCTCTTCTTCAGATCCGGGATCGTGTTTTCCTCCACCTGCCCCTTCGATTCCGGGTCAAGCAACTCGGCGCATCGTTCTGCTTCGTCGAATAGTGAGAAAAACCTGGGGTCTAGAGCGGTTTGCGCGCTGATTGAATCGGCGGGGTAGCGTTTCGAGTTGCGAT
>CAXTOT010000035.1:0-51986 GCA_964245915.1 uncultured Lichenihabitans sp.
GCAGCACCAGGCCGATCGCCTTGGCGGCCCCTGTCGAGGTCGGGATCGAGGACAGGGCCGCGGCGCGACCGCGGTAGAGGTCCTTGTGCAAGGTATCGAGCGTCGGCTGGTCGCCCGTGTAGGAGTGCACGGTGGTCATGAAACCGCGCTCGATCCCCACCGTGTCGTTCAAGACCTTGGCGACGGGCGCCAGGCAGTTGGTGGTGCAGGAGCCGTTGGACACGACCAGATGCTCGGGGGTCAGCTTGTCGTGGTTGACGCCGTAAACCACCGTGAGATCCGCGCCGTCGGCCGGGGCCGAGACCAGCACGCGCTTGGCGCCGGCCTGCAGGTGGAGCGCCGCCTTGTCGCGGCTGGCGAAGATGCCGGTGCATTCGAGCGCGATGTCGATCCCGAGTTCCTTATGCGGGAGCGCCGCGGGATCCTTGATGGCCGTCACCTTGATGGGGCCGCGGCCGGCATCGATGGTGTCGCCTTCGACTTTCACGGGAAAGGGAAACCGTCCGTGCACGCTGTCGAAGCGCAGCAGGTGGGCATTGGTTTCGACCGGGCCCAGGTCGTTGATGGCCACGACCTCGATATCGGTCCGGCCCGATTCGATGATGGCGCGCAGGATGTTGCGACCGATCCGACCGAAACCGTTGATGGCAACCTTGACCGTCATTGACCAGAACTCCTCGCGCGACGCAGCCCAGGCCGCTCGGTGGCGTCGGCCTGACTACCACCTTTCGGCGTGAAATTGGACCCCAAAATTGCACGGGCAAGAGCCGGCCAGCCGCCGTTTATTGACCTTTGATAAGATCGACGCCAGGGTTGTGCAGACGCTGGAGCTTGCGATGAGTCTTTCCGATCGGCTCGGCGCCGCGTTGGCGCGGTTGTCGGGTGCCTTGGACCATCTCGAATCGGCCGCCGAACGGCGGGCCGAAGCCGATGCGGGTCGCGCCGACATCGACCTCGAATTCACATTGCTGCAGGATGACCGGTCCAGACTGGCCTCCGAACTCGATGGCGCGCTGACACGGGCCGCCGCCTTGCTGGCCGCCAACAGCCAGGTTTCCGCCCGCCTGGCGCACGCGAGCTCGACCGTGCAAGCCGTTCTGGCGCATTACGAATCCGCCGAACAGGACGACGAACCAGGCCATGCCGCCACGCCCCTTGCCTGGCGCGCCGGCGTCGGCGCCGGCGAGTGATGGCGGCCCCCGCGACGCAGACGACGATCACCCTGTCGATCGCGGGCCGCGTCTATCGCATGGCTTGCGGGCCGGGTGAGGAGGATCATCTCCGCCAACTCGGCCGAAGACTGGAAGCCAAGATCAACGAACTGCGCGAATCCTTCGGCGAGATCGGCGATCAACGAATCACCGTCATGGCGGCCCTCACCCTGGCAGATCAGTTGTCCGAGGCGGAACAACGACTCGCACAGCTCGAAACCGACGTGTCGAGCTTGAAGGAGGGCCAGGCATCGGCTGGCGCCGCGGCCGAGGCGGCGGAAAACGCGGTCGCGAGCGCCATCGAGGAGGCCGCGACCCGCATCGATGGCGTGGCACGCTCCATGCTGGCCGGGGTTCGGCCTTAAGGCGCAAGAAGCGTTCGAAAGCCTCTGGCAATCCGGCTCGGGCTTGCTTAGGTTTGTCGGGCGGAGCTGCGGGGTGCGTGAGGTATGTATTCCCGGGGCCTTATCGATTCCAAGGGAGCTGTCCCTGTCCTTGCTCCTGGGCTTGGGCACACGGCGCCCACCTACGTTGTAGGTTCCCGGGATCGAAGCCCACGGCCATCGTGGCCCCGTACTGTTTCACCACGCTGGCGGACGCATGGCATTGTCGAAGGCTGAGCTGAGGGCCGAGGCCCTAGCCAAGCGTGATGCCACTCCGGACGAGGTTCGCGCCAGCTTTTCCGCCCGGCTCGCGGCGCTCGGCCCGCGTCTCGTGCTGGATTACGCGCCCCCAAGCGACAGCCTGATCGTCTCGCTTTTCGCCGCCATCGGCAGCGAGCCGGATCTGCGTCCCCTGCTGACGGCGCTGACCGATGCGGGCGTGCCGACCGCGCTTCCGGTCATTGGCAAGCCGGGTACGCCGCTGCAATTCCGGCTCTGGTCGCCCGGCCAGCCGCTCGAACCGGGCAAGCTCGGCATCGACGAGCCACGGGCGACCGCGAAAACCGTCGATCCCGATGTTCTTTTCGTGCCGCTCGCGGCGTTCGATCGGCGCGGCCACCGGATCGGCTACGGCAAGGGCTATTTCGACGCGACGCTGGCCGCGCTCCGCCGGCGCAAGACGATTCGCGCGATCGGGGTCGGCTATTCGGTGCAGGAAGTCCTTTTCGTTCCCAGCGAGCCGCACGACGAGCCGCTCGATCTCGTGGTAACGGAGCGCGACATCCTCCTTTGTGAAATCTGAGCCATGCGACTTCTGTTCATCGGCGACGTCATGGGCCGCTCGGGCCGCCATGCGATCGATGCCGAGCTGCCACGCCTCAAGGCCGAATGGCGGCTCGACTGCGTGGTCGTGAACGGCGAGAACGCGGCCGGGGGCGCGGGCATCACCGAAGCCATCTGCGCCGACATCATCGCGGCGGGCGCCGACGCCGTGACGCTGGGCAACCACTCCTTCGACCAGCGCGAAGCCCTGATCTTCATCGAGCGCGAGCCGCGTTTGCTGCGGCCGCTCAACTACCCGCCCGGGACGCCCGGGCGCGGCACCGCGTTGATCGAGATCGCGGATGGGCGGCGCGTGCTGGTGATGAACGTGATGGGCCGCATCTTCATGGACGCGCTCGACGATCCCTTCGCGGGCGTCGACCGCGAGGCCGAGGCCTGCCCGCTCGGGCGCGGCTGCGACGCCATGGTGATCGATGTCCACGCCGAGGCGACGAGCGAAAAGCTCGCCATGGCGCACCATCTCGATGGCAGGGCGAGTCTTGTGGTGGGGACCCATACCCATGTGCCCACGGCCGACCACCAGATCCTTGCGGGCGGCACCGCCTATCTGACGGATGCCGGCATGACGGGCGATTACGACAGCGTGATCGGGGTGCAGAAGGACGAGCCGATCCGGCGTTTCCTGACCAAGCTTCCGGGCAGCCGCTTCGAGCCCGCCTCCGGCCCCGCCACCCTGTGCGGAGTGGCGGTCGAGACGGATGACCGAACCGGCCTCGCGGTCAGAATCGCGCCGGTGCGGATCGGCGGGCGATTGAGCCAGGCCCGGCCGGAGTTTTGGGGCGCGTAAGCGCTTCCGCTGTCGGCGGTTGTCCTTCTCCCCCTGCGGGAGAAGGTGCCCAGCAGGGCGGATGAGGGGTTCTCCTGTCGAACCGCACCCCTCATCCCCGCTTCGCGGACCTTCTCCCGCAAGGGGAGAAGGGGCAAGTGGGACAGATCGCCATGCGGTTTCAGAGCCCCTCGATGTCCTGCCGCGCCTTTTGCAGGATGGCGCGCAGCTTGTCGGATTGCTCGAGGGTCAGCTCACCGCTGCGCAGTCTCGTGAACAACGCATGCCGCAGCGCATGCAATTCCTCGCCGAGCGCGGACTGCCGAATGTCGCCGGAAGCCTGATCGAGCTGGGCGTTGATCTTGTCGAGCTCGGCGCGGTTCTCGTCGAGATAGGTCCGGCCCGCGTCGGTGATCGTGTAGAGCCGCTTGTTGCCGGTCGTGGCGGAGGCGACGAGGTCGGCCTCCTCCAGCATCTGCAGCATGGGATAGATCGCGCCGGGGCTCGGGCTGTAGGCGCCCTGGAAGCGCGCCTCGAGCGCCTTGATGATGTCGTAGCCGTGGCGCGGCTCCTCGGCGATGAGCCCGATCACCACGAGCCGCAGGGCACCCGAGTCGAACATGCGAGGTCCGCGACCGCCGAACGGGCCGCCCCTGTGGCGCCCGAACGGGCCGCCCCTGCCCCGGCCGCGTGGGCCGAAACCTCTGGATGCCTCGTCCGGGCCTGACATTTCATGGCCTTGGCAGCGCGCGTGAAAGAAATGGCGAAACATGGGAGTTCCTCTCCAGGATGGTGTTTGCATCACCCATATCTAACTAACGATATATCTTTTGCAAGAGCGTTCTTCGCCTTCGAGGCAGAGGGCGCAGAAGATGTGGGGCGCAAGGGCGGCCGAGGCGGCCTGAACCACGATGCCTCCCCGGCCGTTGCAGATCGATGCGGGCCGGAAGGGGCACTGAATGATCAAGGATCTCTGGTACAAGAATGCGATCGTCTACTGCCTGGCGGTGGGCACCTATCTCGATAGCAACGGAGATGGCGTCGGCGATTTCCAGGGACTGATCCGCCGCCTCGACTATCTGGCTGGGCTAGGCGTCACCGCCGTTTGGCTGCTGCCGTTCCAGACCTCGCCGGGCCGCGACGACGGCTATGACGTGGCCGATTACTATAGCGTGGATCCCCGCTACGGCTGTTTGGGCGACTTCGTCGAATTCACCCATGCGGCCAAGCAGCGGGGCATTCGGGTGCTCATCGACCTCGTGGTCAATCACACCTCCGATCAGCATCCGTGGTTCCAATCGGCGCGGCGGGACCCAGCCTCGCCTTATCGCGACTGGTATGTCTGGTCGAAGAAGAAGCCCAAGGATGCCAATACGGGGATGGTGTTCCCCGGCGTGCAGAAGTCGACCTGGACCCGCGACGAGGCCGCGAAAGAATATTACTTCCACAGGTTTTACGACTTCCAACCCGATCTCAACACCGCGAACCCGCAGGTGCAGGCCGAGATCCTCAAAATCATGGGGTTCTGGATCCAGCTCGGCGTTTCGGGATTCCGCATGGACGCCCTGCCCTTCGTGATCTCGGCCAAGGGTGTCGATGCCGGGCCGAAGCCGGAGCTCGATTACGGGATGCTCCGCACGTTCCGCGAATTCCTGCAATGGCGCCAGGGCGATGCCATCGTGCTGGCCGAGGCCAACGTGCTGCCCGACACCGACCTCGACTATTTTGGGGACGATGGCGATCGCATGCAGATGATGTTCAATTTTCAGGTCAACCAGCACCTGTTCTATGCCCTGGCGGCCGCCGATTCAGCGCCGCTCGCCCAAGCCCTCCTGGACACCAAGCCACGGCCCGCCACCGCGCAATGGGGCCTGTTCCTGCGCAACCACGACGAACTAGACCTCGGGCGACTGACCGAACAGCAGCGCCAGGCCGTGTTCACCGCCTTCGGCCCGGACCCCGACATGCAGCTCTATGGCCGCGGCATCCGCCGCCGTCTCGCCCCCATGCTGGAGGACGACCGCCGCCGCATCGAACTCGCCTATTCGCTGCTGTTCACCCTGCCCGGCACCCCGGTACTGCGCTACGGCGACGAGATCGGCATGGGCGACGACCTCGCCCTGCCCGAGCGCAATTGCGCCCGCACCCCGATGCAATGGTCGAGCGAACCCCAGGGCGGCTTCACCAAGGGCGAAGCCCGGCCGCTGCCCGTCATCACGGGCGGACCGTTCGGCTTCGAACAGGTCAACGCAGCCAAACAGCGCCGCGACCCCGACTCCATGCTGAACTGGACCGAACGCCTGATCCGCATGCGCAAGGAACTGCCCGAGATCGGCTGGGGCGATTTTGCGATCCTTGAGACCGGCGATCCGGCCGTGCTGGCGATGCGCTATGATTGGGACGATCGTTCGGTGCTGTTTGTCCACAATCTGGCGCATGTGCCGAAGGAGGTGGCGTTCGCGATCGGGATCGAGGCGGCGCCCGCAGAGGTCTTGATCAACCTGCTGGCCGACGAGCACAGCCACCCCGAGGCTGACCGCCGCCATCGGCTCGTGATCGAGGGTTATGGCTATCGCTGGTACCGGGTGGAGGGCGTCGACTAGCGCCGCGACGGTGTTGGTGGCGTCGTCAAGGTTCGAAATTCGCCGGTGCCGTGCACGCGTTTTGCGGAGAAGGTCGTATGGACCGGCTACAGAGCCCGCACGTCAGCCCGCAGTGACCTCGAGCACCGCTTCGCCAGATTGGACAAGATCGCTTTCGATCAGCGCAAACCGGCCCTGCTCGAGTAACTTGACAAATTGCAGAGGCGGGACAGGCCGACTGAAGAAATAACCTTGTGCTTCGTCACAGTTCAGGAGCTTCAGAAAGGTGACGTCCTCCTGCGTCTCGACACCTTCGGCAATGACCCGCAAGTTCAGGCTGCGGCCCATGCTGATCACGGCGGTGACGATACCCGTCTCGGCCGGAACCGCGCTAATCTCGCGCACGAAGGACTGGTCGATCTTGAGCGCGTCGATCTGAAATTTGCGAAGGTAGCTCAAGCTCGAATAGCCAGTGCCGAAATCGTCGATAGAGACGTCGATTCCGCGGGCGCGCAGCGCTCTAATGCTGATTTCGGCACTCTCGGCACGCTTCATCAGAACGCTCTCCGTGAGCTCGAGCTCGAGCGATCGTGGGTCCAGACCCGTCTCGTCAAGAATCGAGAAGACGCCGTCGAGAAAGCTGTCGCTGCGGAACTCGACCGCTGAGATATTGACCGCCATCGTGCCTGGAAAGAGACCATCATCGACCCAGACCTTGGCCTGCCTGCAAGCCTCGCGGAGCACCCACTTGCCGATGGGCAGGATAAGTCCGCTGTCTTCCGCGATCGGAATGAAATCGGCCGGCGGCATCGTCCCACGGGTCGGATGGGTCCACCGGATCAGCGCTTCGGCGCCGGTGATGTCGCCCGTGGTCAGGCTGACCTTCGGCTGGTAGTGCAGCGTGAATTCGTCACGATCGAGCGCGCGGCGCAAGCTCGCTTCGATTGATTGGCGTTGCACCGCCTTGACATACATAGCGGCCTTGAAGAACTGGTAGCTCTGCCGCCCGTTCTCCTTGGCCTGATACATCGCGGTATCGGCATTCTTGATCAAGGTCTCCGCGTCGACGCCGTCATCCGGGTAGATGCTGATGCCGATGCTTGCGGTGATGTGAAGGTCACGCTGATCGATGTCGTGCGCCCGTTCGAGGGAGGCCTTGATCCGCAGCGCCGTCGCGGTGGCGCTTTCCCATCGGTTGAGGTCAGAGAGCAACAGCACGAACTCGTCGCCGCCCTGTCGGCTCACCGTGTCCGATGTCCTGACGCAAGCCTCGAGACGCTTGGCAACGGATTGGAGCACCTTGTCGCCCGTGGGATGTCCGAGGGAGTCGTTGATGTGCTTGAAGCCGTCGAGGTCGAGGTAGAGCAACGCGATCTTGTTGCCGCGCCGTTGCGCCAGCGCGATGGCCTGGCCGACCCGGTCGACCAGCAGAAGACGGTTCGGCAGCCCGGTGAGAAAATCATGCTCGGCCGAATGTGTCATCTGCCGCGCCATTGCCCGCCGCACGCTGATGTCGCGGATGGCGGCCGTGATCAGCACGCCCTCGGCGCTGTCGAGCGGGCTCAGCATGATCTCGATGGGGAACGCGCTGCCGTCCTTGCGCAGCGCCATGAGCTCGATCCCGGTGCCGATCGTCTGGTCGAGCGCGTCCTCGGCGGAGCGCAGGTCATCGGCCACCAGCCGCTCGGCGAACCCCTCCGGGATGAGGTTCTTGACCGGCTGCCCGAGCAGTTCGTCGCGGCGGTAGCCGAACTGCTTTTCGGCCTGCACGTTCAGCAGCACGATCTCGCCCGCCTGGTTCACCACAACCATGGCGTCGGGCGCGGCCTCCAGCAGCCCGCGATAGCGGCCCTCCATCTGACCGAGATGGGTTTCGGCGGCCCGCCGCACGCTGATGTCGCGGATGGCGGCCGTGATCAGCACGCCCTCGGCGCTGTCGAGCGGGCTCAGCATGATCTCGATGGGGAACGCGCTGCCGTCCTTGCGCAGCGCCATGAGCTCGATCCCGGTGCCGATCGTCTGGTCGAGCGCGTCCTCGGCGGAGCGCAGGTCATCGGCCACCAGCCGCTCGGCGAACCCCTCCGGGATGAGGTTCTTGACCGGCTGCCCGAGCAGTTCGTCGCGGCGGTAGCCGAACTGCTTTTCGGCCTGCACGTTCAGCAGCACGATCTCGCCCGCCTGGTTCACCACAACCATGGCGTCGGGCGCGGCCTCCAGCAGCCCGCGATAGCGGCCCTCCATCTGACCGAGATGGGTTTCGGCGGCCCGCCGCACGCTGATGTCGCGGATGGCGGCCGTGATCAGCACGCCCTCGGCGCTGTCGAGCGGGCTCAGCATGATCTCGATGGGGAACGCGCTGCCGTCCTTGCGCAGCGCCATGAGCTCGATCCCGGTGCCGATCGTCTGGTCGAGCGCGTCCTCGGCGGAGCGCAGGTCATCGGCCACCAGCCGCTCGGCGAACCCCTCCGGGATGAGGTTCTTGACTGGTTGTCCGAGCAATTCGTCGCGTCGATAGCCAAACTGCTTTTCGGCCTGCACGTTCAGCAGCACGATCTCGCCGGCCTGGTTCACCACCACCATGGCGTCGGGCGCCGCCTCCAGCAGTCCCCGGTAGCGGCCCTCCATCTGAGCCAGTTGGGTGTCGGCCGCGCGGCGCACGCTGATGTCGCGAAAAACGATGACCGCTCCGGTGGCTCGGCCTTGTCGATCATGGATGGGCGCCACGGAATCCTCGATCGGCGCTTCGAAACCATCGCGTCGAACCAGAATGCTGCTCGACGGCGAGGAATCGATCCTTTCTTGCTGCCCGGACATTCCCAGAGTGTCCGAAACGGGTCTGTCCGTTCCTCGCCTGAGAATATGAATGACCTCGTCGATGGGCCTGCCTTCGGCATCCTCTCGCAACCAGCCCGTCAGTTTCTCGGCTTGGATATTGAGGAAGGTGATGTTTCCCGAAATGTCGGTGCTGGCAACAGCGTCGCCGAGACAATTCAGCGTGAACTGGTCCCGTTCCTGTTGCGCGGACAAGGCCTCTTCCAGGTTTTGCCGTTCCATCGCGTGACGGAGCGCACGCACGAGACCACGCGTCTCAATCTGCCCTTTAACCAAATAATCCTGTGCGCCTTCTTGCAGAGCCTGCAGCGCCAGGGATTCATCGTCCATTCCTGTCAGCACGACCAAAGCTACGCTCGGCGCGGCTGCGCGCGAGCGTCTGACGGCTTCCAGTCCGTGGGCGTCCGGGAGTTCGAGATCCAACAGGATGATGTCGGCGACATGCTGAGCTAGGTGAACCTCGGCTGCGTTCATGGACGAGACTTGCGTGATATCGACCTTGACGCCGGGGTCGTCATTCAACAATTCGACGAGCAGACGCGCATCGCCACGATTGTCTTCGATCAGGAGGAGGGAAGTTGTCGCGTTTGGCCTCATGGGGCGTTTGCTTTCGGAGGAAACTTGACGCGGGTGAGCCAGAAATCGTTGATGCTCGTGACGAGTTCCTGGAACGCGTCGAGCTCGACGGGCTTGGCGAGATAGCAGTTGGCGCGCAGCTCATAGCTCTGAACGATGTCGACGTCCGCCTCCGACGTGGTCAGGATTACAGTCGGAATCATCCGGAGGTCTTTGTCTTCCTTGATGATCGCCAGCACCTCGCGTCCGTCCATTCTGGGCAGATTGAGGTCCAGAAGAATGAGATCGGGGCGTGTCACATCGTGGTAGTTCCCCTCGCGTCTGAGGTAGCTCAGCGCTTCAATCCCATCGGTGGCCACCGACAGGCTGACATCCATATTGGCGTCGCGGAACGCCTCGCGTGTGAGCCGAACGTCACCGGGACTATCTTCGACCAACAGAACTTGGATTGTCATGCCGCCGCCCCCCAGGTTCTTCACACGCGCGCATCGCTTCGGGCCATGGCGAAACTGAATGTCGATCCCCGACCTGGCTCAGACTTGACAGAGATGACGCCACCGTGGCGCTCGACGATCTTCTTGCAAATCGCCAATCCGATTCCGGTGCCTTCTATGTCTTCCCGTTTGTGCAGCCGTTGGAACATGCCGAATATCCGCTCGAAGTATCGCGGGTCGATGCCCATGCCATTATCCTGAACGGCGAAGGTCCATCGTTTGGCGTCCGCGGCCGCGGCGGAAACGTGAATCTCGGCGACGCCGGGCTTTCTGTACTTGATTGCGTTGCTGACGAGGTTCTGAAAAAGCTGAACGAGTTGAGTCTCATCCGCCATCACGGCAGGCAGAGGATCGTGAGTGACGAGGGCGCCACTGTCGGATATGGCGCCGCGCAGATTGACGAGCGCCCGTAAAAGCGCACTTTCGCTCGAAGTGTTCGTCAGGCCGCCCGACTGCGTGTTGATCCTCGAATACGCCAACAGATCTCGGATCAGGCCTTTCATGCGATTGGCCCCGTCAACGGCAAACGCGATGAATTCGTCGGCGTCGGAATCCAGTTTTCCTTTGTACCTTCGTGACAATAGCTGAGTGTAGCTCGCAACCATCCGTAGCGGTTCTTGCAGATCATGGGACGCGATCGACGCGAATTGCTCCAATTCGTGATTGGAGCGATTGAGTTCATTGATTTTCTGCAAGAGAAGAACCTCGGCGGCCCGCCGCATGCTGATGTCGCGGATGGCGGCCGTGATCAGCACGCCCTCGGCGCTGTCGAGCGGGCTCAGCATGATCTCGATGGGGAACGCGCTGCCGTCCTTGCGCAGCGCCATGAGCTCGATCCCGGTGCCGATCGTCTGGTCGAGCGCGTCCTCGGCGGAGCGCAGGTCATCGGCCACCAGCCGCTCGGCGAACCCCTCCGGGATGAGGTTCTTGACCGGCTGCCCGAGCAGTTCGTCGCGGCGGTAGCCGAACTGCTTTTCGGCCTGCACGTTCAGCAGCACGATCTCGCCCGCCTGGTTCACCACAACCATGGCGTCGGGCGCGGCCTCCAGCAGCCCGCGGTATTTTGCTTCAGATGCCGTGCTCCCGCTCAAATCGTGACTGATGAGGGAGAAGCCGCACAGCGTTCCGCGTGAATCATGCAGGGCCGTATAGGTGGCCCGTAGCAGGAAATTGCTGCCATCTTTTCGCCGACGCATGCCTTGGACTTCGATCGGGCCACCCGAGGCTGCCAGGCGGAGTATCTCCTCCGGTTTGCCCCGTTCGATATCGTCCTGCAGAAAAAATCGGGACAAGGGCTGCCCGATCGCCTCGCTGGCCGAGCAACCGGTCATGCGCTCGGCACCGATATTCCAGCTCAGGACTTCACCCTCTCGAGCAAGCATGACGATGCCATAATCTCGGACGCCCTGGATCATCGTAAGGAACATCTTCTCGCGGTCGTGCAAGCTCGACGCCAGATACGATTTCACGATCGTCATTGCATTCCCAAATAGAGAAATGACCTCTCCGGCGACTGTCGCGTCCTGAAGATTCGCGTCAAAGCACCAGACTTGTAAATCTTCCGATCAAAACGCTTGCCTGTCCGCACTCGAATATGACGACTAGGATTTTCGCAATGTGCGACGCCGGCACACAACGATTTGGTCAGCTCGAAAAGCCACGACCCAAGCTCTCAGATCGAAATTAACAGTTTGAATTCACAAAAGGCATAAATATTGCCGGTCAAAGTACGATTAGTTGCACCTTGCGGAGGGCCCTCCATGCCGCGCCTTGACATGCAAGGGTCGCCTTGGTCGGGGACTGGCGGTCAGACCTGTTGAGTCTCGGCGGACCGCCTATTTTGCTGCGACGGCCTAGGATGTCGCAGTACCGCCCTGGAAACCCGGTGAACGGACGCAGTACGCCTCCGCTTGGCTTGCGAACCACCATGCCGCGTCCGGCCAAATTCGGCCGTTGATCCATAGCCGCGGGAGCCCGGGCGTCGCCCCACAAACAAAAGTGCCCGACCTCTCGGCCGGGCACCTGATCACTTCACCTAGCTCAGTTGATGGCCCGGCTCAGCGGCACCACCGTCGGATCGACATCCGGCTCGTCGCCGAACAGCAGCCCGGATCGTCCGGCCGTGATGGGCACGGTCTCGCCGTCCGACACCTTGCCCGAGAGGATCATCTCGGCCAGGGGGTCCTGCACGGCCTTCTGGATCACCCGCTTCAAGGGCCGTGCCCCGTAGGCGGGATCGTAGCCCTTCTCGCCGAGCCAGGTCCGCGCCTTGGCGTCGAGATCGAGGGTGATCTTGCGATCCACCAAGAGCTTGGCGAGCCGGCCGAGCTGGATGTCCACGATGGCGCCCATGTCCTCGCGCCGCAGGCGGTGGAACAGGATGATCTCGTCCACGCGGTTCAGGAATTCCGGCCGGAAATGGCCCCGCACCACGCCCATCACCTGCTCGCGCACCTCGCCCGTGTCCTCGCCGTCCTTCTGCAACGAAAGGTATTCGGACCCGAGGTTGCTGGTCATGATGATCAGCACGTTGCGGAAATCGACCGTCCGCCCCTGCCCGTCCGTCAGCCGCCCGTCGTCGAGCACTTGCAGCAGGACGTTGAACACGTCCGGATGCGCCTTCTCGATCTCGTCGAACAGCACGACCTGATAGGGCCTGCGCCGCACCGCCTCGGTCAACGCGCCGCCCTCCTCGTAGCCGACATAGCCCGGAGGGGCGCCGATCAGCCGCGAGACGGAGTGTTTTTCCATATATTCCGACATGTCGATGCGCACCATGGCGGTCTCGTCGTCGAACAGGAAGCTCGCCAGCGCCTTGGTGAGCTCGGTCTTGCCGACACCCGTCGGCCCCAGAAACATGAAGGAGCCGATCGGCCGGTTGGGATCCTGCAGGCCGGCGCGGGCGCGCCGCACCGCGGTCGAGACCGAACGCACCGCATCGGGCTGGCCCACCACCCGCTTGGCGAGCGCCGCCTCCATGTTGAGCAGCTTGTCCTTCTCACCCTGCAGCATCTTGTCGACCGGCACGCCGGTCCAGCGCGACACCACCTGGGCCACGTGATCTGCCGTCACGGCCTCATCCACCAGGCGGCTCGCGGCCTGCCCTTCGGTCTCGGCCAGCTTTTTTTCGAGATCCGGGATGACGCCATAGGTGAGTTCGCCGGCCCGCTGGTATTCGCCCCGGCGCTGCGCCTGGACGAGTTCGTTGCGGGCCTGCTCGAGCTGTTCCTTCAGCTTTTGCGCCGAGCCCAGCTTGTCCTTCTCGGCCTTCCAGCGCACCGTGAGGGCGTCGGACTGTTCCTGCAGGTTGTCGAGTTCGCCTTCCAGTTTCAGCAGCCGGTCTTGCGAGGCCTGGTCGGTCTCCCGTTTCAGGGCCTCCTGCTCGATTTTGAGCTGGATGATGCGGCGGTCGAGTTCGTCGAGCTCTTCGGGCTTGCTGTCCACCTGCATGCGCAGGCGCGAGCCCGCCTCGTCCACGAGGTCGATCGCCTTGTCGGGCAGGAACCGGTCCGCGATATAGCGGTTCGAGAGTGTCGCGGCCGCCACGATGGCACTGTCGTTGATGCGCACCCCATGGTGCAGCTCGTATTTCTCCTTAAGGCCGCGCAGGATCGAGATGGTATCCTCGACCGTGGGTTCGCTGACGAACACCGGCTGGAAGCGGCGCGCCAGAGCGGCGTCCTTCTCGACATGCTTGCGGTATTCGTCGAGCGTGGTGGCGCCGATGCAATGCAGCTCGCCCCGCGCCAGTGCCGGTTTTAGCAGGTTCGAGGCATCCATGGCGCCGTCCGCCTTGCCGGCCCCCACCAGCGTGTGCATCTCGTCGATGAACAGGATGATTCCACCATTCGCGGCCGTGACCTCGTTGAGCACGGCCTTGAGCCGCTCCTCGAACTCGCCTCTGTATTTGGCGCCCGCGATCAGCGAGCCCATGTCGAGCGAGAGCAGCTTCTTGTCCTGCAGGCTCTCGGGCACGTCGCCGTTGACGATGCGCAGCGCGAGGCCCTCGACGATGGCGGTCTTGCCGACGCCGGGCTCGCCGATCAGCACGGGATTGTTCTTGGTGCGGCGCGACAGCACCTGGATCGAGCGGCGGATCTCCTCATCACGTCCGATCACTGGATCGAGCTTGCCGGCGCGCGCCGCCTCGGTGAGGTCGCGGGCATATTTCTTCAGCGCGTCATACTGGTTTTCGGCCGAGGCGCTGTCGGCCGTGCGGCCCTTGCGCAGGTCCTCGATCGCGGCATTCAGGGTTTGCGGTGTGACCCCGGCGTCGAGCAGGATCCGCGCCGCGTCCGTGCCCTTCTCCATGGCGAGTGCGAGGAGCAGCCGCTCGACCGTGACGAAGCTGTCGCCGGCCTTTTGCGCGATCTTTTCCGCCTGGTCGAACACGCGCGCAGTCGCGGGGCCGAGATAGACCTGGCCGGCGCCCGAGCCCTGCACCTTTGGAATTTTGGACAAAGCCAGTTCGGTCTGCGTCAGCGCGTCGCGCGAACGCCCGCCCGATTTGTCGATGAGCCCCGCCACGAGGCCCTCGGGATCGTCGAGCAGCACCTTAAGAACGTGTTCGGGGGTGAATTGCTGGTGGCCCTCGCGCAAGGCGAGGGACTGGGCGGACTGGACGAAGCCGCGCGACCGCTCGGTGAATTTTTCAAAGTTCATGTGTGATTGCCTCCATGGCGGCCAGCGTCCCGAAGCGACGCGGCCGTGCCGATAAAGGACCGGTCCCGTCAGGCGACCGGTCTGAGGCCAATGTGGGGAGGGATTTGGCGAGTGGAAGAGAGCCAGCAGCAGTTCTGATACTTTTCTGCAACAGTCGCGACGGTGGTCCGCTTGGCGTGGGTTCCGGCCCGGCGCTTCGCGCCGACCGGAATGACGGCACCATGGTGTTCCAGCTATCGCCGTCATTCCGGGGCGCCGAAGGCGGACCCGGAACCTTAAAAACCCACAGCCCGGGTTAACCCCCGATCGAACGCGAGGCGCCCAAATTGGTCGGATTCAGCCCGCCGCGCCGATGAAATCCATCTTGCCGAGTTCGACGCCGTTGTGGCGCAGGATCGCGTAGGTGGTGGTCAGGTGGAAATAGAAGTTCGGCAGCGCGAAGCCGAGCAGATAGTCGAGCCCTTCGAAGGTCTTGCTGCCGTTCCGCGTGTTCAGAACCACCGTCCGGGTCTCCGAGCCGTCGATCGCGTCGGGTGCCACGGAGTGGATGAACGCGAGCGTTTTAGCCACGCGATCCTTCAGCTCCGCGAAGGTCGTCTCGGTGTCGGCAAAGCTCGGCACGTCCTGGCCGCTGAGACGCGCCACCGCGCCCTTGGCGGTGTCGGAGGCGATCTGAACCTGACGCGCCAAGGGGTGCATGTCGGGATAAAGCCGGGCCTGCACGAAAGCGGTCTCGTCGATCTTTTTGGCGACCGAATGGGCTTCGGCCTTCTCGAGAATGGCCGACAAGGCGCCAAGCCCTCGCTTGAAGACCGGGACGGAGAGGCGGGACATGGAAACGGGCATGGGGTCGTCCTGAATGGGAGTGATCGGGGCCTGGCGGTCGGAAGCCGCCCGTGTCGTATAGCACCGAAGTGCGCGGTCCCGGCGCCTCACCCGAGATGACATCGCCTCCCCGACATGGTTGAACGGGCGCCGTCGACCGCGCACAAAGACCAAGCCATGTCCCTCGTTTCCCGTCCCATCAAAGCCGGCGACCACGTCTTCCTGGTCGATGGCTCCTCCTTCGTGTTCCGGGCCTATTTCCAATCCATCCGCCAGGATCAGAAATACAATTACCGCTCCGACAAGCTCCCCACGGGCGCGGTGCGGCTGTTCTGCACCAAACTGTTCCAGTTCATCCGCGAGGGCGCGGCGGGGCTGGCCCCGACCCATCTCGCCATCATCTTCGACAAGAGCGAGAACTCGTTCCGCAAAGAAATCTACCCGGCCTACAAGGCGCACCGCAACGAACCGCCCGAGGATCTGATCCCGCAATTCCCGCTGATGCGGCAGGCCGTGCGCGCCTTCGGGCTCGAACCCATCGAGCAGGACGTCTACGAGGCGGACGACCTCATCGCCACCTATGCGACCCAGGCCCGAGCCAAGGGCGCCGATGTGCTGATCATCTCGGCCGACAAGGATTTGATGCAGCTCATCGAGCCGGGCGTGTTCATGTACGATCCGGCCTCGGGCGACCCCACCAAGGCAGGTTCGCGCGGCGAGCGCATGATCGGCCACCAGGAGGTGGTGGATTATTTTGGCGTGACCCCGGACAAGGTCATCGATATCCAGGCGCTGGCGGGCGACCCGACCGACGGGGTGCCGGGCGCCCCCGGCATCGGACTCAAGACTGCGGCCCAGCTCCTGGCCGACTATGGCGACCTCGAAACCCTGCTGGCCCGCGCCGGCGAGATCAAGCAGAACAAGCGCCGCGAGACGCTGACAGACCCCGAACGGGTAGCGCTGATCCGTCTGTCGAAACAGCTCGTCACCCTGGTGCGCGACGTGCCGCTCGAAATCCCGCTGGAGCAGCTCGGCATCCACGCGCCGGACCCCAAACAGTTGGTGGCCTTCCTCAAGGCGCTGGAATTCACCACGCTGAGCAAGCGGGCCGGCGAGGCCTACGGGCTCGACCCGCACGACATCGATCCCGACCCGAATTTTTTGGGGACGCTCGCCTGGCGCAAGCGTAACGGCGACCACCAGGAGGGTGATTTTTCGGTCGTCGCGCCGGTCGTGGCCGCACCTGCTCCGGTTGCCGACTCGGCCGCCGCGGCCCCGAGCGGTCCCGCCGCGCGAGCCGCGGCCCGGATCGCCGAAGGCCTCGCGACCGCCATCACGCACAGCCACTACACCACCATCACCACCCTCGAGCAGCTCGATCTCGTGATCGCGGCCGCGCATGAAACCGGGCTGCTGGCGGTCGACACCGAGACGACCTCGCTCGATCCGCGTCAGGCCGAACTCGTGGGCATCGCGCTCGCGACCGCGCCAGGCGAGGCCTGCTACATTCCCCTGACCCATCGCGGCGACGATAGCGGCGATCTGTTCGGCAAGGCCGAGCGCATGCCGGGCCAGCTCGACACCGAGGTGGTGCTGGAGCGCTTGAAGGCGATCTTCGAAGCACCGGGCGTGCTGAAGATCGCGCATAACATGAAATACGATTGGCGCATCTTCGCCCAGCACGGCATCGAGATGCGCGCCTTCGACGACACTATGCTGTTGTCCTATGCGCTGGATTCGGGGGTGAATTCGCTGGAAGGCCACGGCATGGATGCCTTAAGCAAGCGCCATCTCGGCCACCAGCCCATCGCGTTCAAAGATCTGGCTGGGTCCGGCAAGAGTTTCATCGGCTTTGCGCGCGTGCCGATCGACAAAGCCACCGAATATGCGGCCGAGGATGCCGACGTCACGCTGCGGCTGTGGCGGGTCCTCAAAGCCCGACTGCCGGCCGAGCGGATGACCACCGTCTACGAGACGCTGGAGCGGCGGCTGGTCGAACCCCTCGCCCGCATGGAGCAGCGCGGCATCCGCATCGACAAGGGGATTTTGTCCCGCTTGTCGGGCGATTTCTCGCAGACCATGGCGCGGCTTGAGGCCGAAATTTTCGAGCAGGCCGGCCAGGCCTTCAATCTCGGCTCGCCCAAGCAGGTCGGCGACATCCTGTTCGGCAAGATGGGGCTGCCGGGCGCCCAAAAAACCGCCACGGGCGCCTGGTCGACCTCGGCCCGGGTGCTCGACGACCTCGCCGAACAGGGCAACCCCTTCGCGCGGCTGATTCTCGAATGGCGCCAAGTCTCCAAGCTGAAACAGACCTATTCGGACGCCCTGCCCGGCCATGCCGACCCCGGCACCGACCGGGTCCACACCTCGTTCCAACTCGCCGCCACCACCACGGGCCGGCTCTCCTCCACCGAGCCGAACCTGCAGAACATCCCGGTGCGCAACGAAATGGGGCGAAAAATCCGCACCGCCTTCGTGGCGGCGCCCGGCTACAAGCTCGTCTCGGCCGATTACAGCCAGATCGAATTGCGCCTGCTCGCCCATATCGCGGACCTGCCGCAGCTCAAGCAGGCGTTTGCCGAGGGGCTCGACATCCATGCCATGACGGCCTCCGAAATGTTCGGGGTGCCGGTGGAAGGCATGCCGGCCGAGGTGCGGCGACGCGCCAAGGCGATCAATTTCGGCATCATCTATGGCATCTCGGCTTTCGGGCTCGCCAACCAGCTGAGCATCCCGCGCGAGGAGGCGGGTGCCTATATCCGCACCTATTTCGAGCGGTTTCCCGGCATCCGCGACTATATGGACGCCACCAAGAAGACGGCCCGCCAGCAGGGCTTCGTCACCACCATTTTCGGCCGGCGCTGCCATTATCCGCGCATCACGGCTTCAAACCCTTCTGAACGCGCCTTCAACGAGCGCGCCGCCATCAACGCGCCGATCCAAGGCTCGGCCGCCGACATCATCCGCCGGGCCATGATCCGCATGGACGCGGCCTTGGCGGCCGAAAAGCTGTCTGCCCGCATGCTGCTGCAGGTGCATGACGAACTCGTGTTCGAGGTGCCGGACGAAGAGGTCGAGGCCACGATGCCAGTCATCAAGCGCATCATGATCGACGCCCCGCATCCGGCGGTCGCGCTGTCCGTGCCGCTGCAGGTGGACGCGCGGGCGGCGGCGAATTGGGACGAGGCGCATTGACCGTCACTCCACGTCGATGACCGACGCGGTCGAACGCCCGTTTTCGGTCCTCTTCATCCCGCCATCGCGGATCGGCGATGCGATTCTGACGACGGGGATTTTGCGGCATCTGTTGGGCACGTACCCGAACGCGGCGTTCACCATCGTGGCGAGTCCGGCCACGGCCTCGCTGTTCGGCGATCTGCCCGGCCTCGAGGCCGTCATCCCGTTCGCGAAAAGCCGGCGCAAAACGCATTGGCCGGCGCTGTGGTGGAGCGTCAAAGGGCGGCGCTGGGACATGGTGGTCGACATGCGCGGTTCGGCGCTCGCCTATCTGCTGCGCGCCCGGACGCGCGTGGTCTACCGCCCCGATCCGCCAGACTCGCCACCGCGCCACAAGGTTTTGGCAGCCGCGGCCCTGTTCGGCCGCGAGGACGCGCCGCCCGCTCCTTTCGTGGTCGCGTCGCCCGCCACCGATGCCAGCGCTGGAGCGCTGCTGGCGGGCGAGGGCGCGCTTCTCGCGGTGGCGCCCGGGGCAAGTTGGCCGGGGAAAATGTGGCCCGCCGAACGCTTCGCGGAACTCGTGCACCGTTTGGCGGCGAGCGACGGCCCGCTCCCCTCGTCGCGCGTCGTCCTGGTGGGCGGACCGGATGACCGAGCCGCCAGCCTGCCCCTTCGGCACTGCCTCGCGCCGGATTGCGTCGTCGACCTGCTCGGCCTGGATCTCGTGACCACCTTCGCGTGCCTGAAACGGGTTCGGCTGTTCGTCGGCAACGATTCCGGAATGATGCATCTTGCAGCCGCGGCGGGCGTCCCGACACTTGGGCTTTTCGGACCCACCCCGGATCAGCTTTACCGGCCCTGGGGCGATCGAAGCGCCTTCGTGCGCGGACCGCGCGACTATTCGGCCTACGGCGAGGGACAGCCCGGCTTCGACCCGGAAGTCTGCCATCTCATGGACCTCGAGGTCACGACCGTGTTGGAGGCCGCCGTGGCGCTGCTCTCCCGCACCTCAGCCGCAAGGGGCTCATATCAAACCGCGCAGTTTTCGCCTCGTCCGCTCAATCCGCCGTCATTGCGAGGAGCGCCGCGACGAAGCAATCCAGGGTGAGCGCACGACGTCTGGATTGCTTCGCCGGCGGCTCGCAATGGCGCCCCTTAGCATGCAACAGGTCGGGGCCATCGCAGGTTCTTATCAACCGCCTATTCCGAGTAGCTCTTTTCCTCGACGATCTCCGACCCGGTCAGCAGATTGATCTGTCGCTTGATGGCGGCCCGCCGGTCGTTTTCGACATAAACGGAACGCGCCAGCGCCACGAAAGTCGGCCCAAACTCCTGTCGGCGCTCGCAGTCCCGCTTGCCGTCCTCAATGTCCCAAAGTCGGGCATTGACGTCCTGCAAATCGCGGCTGAGTGCGTCGAGCTCTGGGCTCGGCGGAACCGCGCGCGACGCCACCGCTTCAAGCAAAGCCAGTTCGCGCTGGACGTGGGCGCGTCGGCTCGCCGCGATCCGCTCGGCCTTGAGGCGCAGGATCGTGACTTTGTCGACCAGTTCGCCCACCGAGACGGGGATTTCAATCAGCATGGCGGCCGGGACCTAGAGAGACGAGTGCGGCAGAGGGTCAGGCCCGCGCCGAAACCAACCACACGGCCCCACCCAGGACCACGCCATCGGGTCCATCGAAGGGGGCGAGCGCCGCCCGGACATCGCCCATGGCGGCAGCCCGAACTTCGGGCTCGACCTCGGCGAGCATGCGGGCTGCCGGCCCGATCTTGGTCGAAAAATCAGCCGCCCCGTCGAGGTCACCGGGACCGCCCAGCCGCATGGTGGTGCGGTGGGGCGTGATCACGATCCGGGAAAATCCGGCCGCGGCCAGGATAGCCCGCACCCGATCCGGCTCCGCAAACGCGAACGGTCCGGGGGCGTATGGATCGGACGGCGGCTGGTCGGGCACGTTGGGTCTTACCGCCTCGACCGGCACGGAAAACCAAGAATTCTCGGCGATGGGTTGCCAGCACACGAAAGCGAGCCGGCCCTCCGACGTCAGCACGGTCCTGATGTTGCGAAAGGCCGCGGTCGGATCGTCGAAGAACATGACGCCGAAGCGCGAGAACACGACATCACGCGTGCCAGGCTCGAAAGGATGGGTGGAGGCATCCGCGAGCCTAAGCTCGATCTGAGACACGGCCCTGGCGCGCTCGGTCGCGAGACCCAGCATGGGCTCGGAAACGTCCACGCCGAGAACCCGGCCGGACGCACCGACCCTGCGGGCCAGCTCGAGCGTGCTCGTGCCGCAGCCGCAGCCGACATCCAGGACCCGGTCGCCCGGCTTTGCATCCGTCCAGTCCAACGTGGCCTTGGTCAGGGGCGCGAACACCGCATCGATATCGGCCTGCATGGCGGCCCAGCGCTCGCCGGCACGGCTGTTCCAATAGGTGATCTGGTCGGCATTGGCCGAGGAGGAGGGCTGATCGGACATGGGCTCACTTGGCTGTCTGGAATGGCTGGCCGCGAGCATAGGCCGAGGCGGCGGCGCTGCCTATCCGGTGGGCGAGCATCGCAGGTCGTCACGCCGGCCTGTCGGACGGAGGGCGAACAGGGCCAGAACAGCCCAGGCGCGGCAATCCCCGCTGGCGGGTTTCCGTTCCACGCCTATTTAGAGAGCTCTGTCCCGAACCAAGGTCCGACGATGTCGACGCAGGATCCAGAAACGGCGCGCCTGTCCGTGGTGGTCATGGGGGTGTCGGGCTCCGGCAAGACCTCGGTGGGCGCCGTGCTGGCGGGTTTGCTCGGCCTCGACTTCGCGGATGGCGACGACCTGCATCCCAAGAGCAATGTCGACAAGATGCACGCCGGGCACCCGCTCACCGACGAGGACCGCTGGCCCTGGCTCGACCGCATCGGCGCCGCTCTCGCGGATCGCGACGCCCATCCGCGGGGCGTGGTGGTGGCCTGCTCGGCCCTGAGGCGGCGCTATCGCGACCGCATCCGCGCCGCGGCGGGCCGGGGCCTCGCCTTCGTTTTCCTCGACATCAGCGAAGAGGAGGCGCACCGGCGCTTGGCGGTCCGCCTCAACCATTTCATGCCCGCAAGTCTGGTCGACAGCCAGTTCGCGACGCTCGAGCGTCCGGTGGATGAACCCGACGTCGTCACCATCGCCGAAATGAGCGGCCCCGCCGGCACGGCCCGCGAGGCGGGCGAACGCCTGAAACAGCTTCGCCCTACCTGAAACCTAGTACGGCCTTACTGCGCGCCGCGATCGTCCAGCGTGAAGCCCAGCTTCATGGTGACCTGAAAATGCCCGACCTTGCCGTCCACCACATGGCCACGCGTCTCAACGACCTCGAACCAGCCGATGTTGCGGATGGTCTTGGCGGCGTCCGCCACGGCGCGGCGAATCGCGTCGTCGATGGTTTCGGTCGAGGACCCGACCACTTCGATGACCCTGTATGTATGATCCGACATCGCATGCTCCTCCGGTTCGGCTTCCCTAATTAAGGGGATGGTACGCTCGGTCAAGCCAGCGGACCCATCAGTTGACAATTCGAGTAGACTACTCACTTACATGGCGTCGGGCCGATTGCCCCTTGGTTCACCCGGAACGCGGGATCAGCCCCCATGAAGCGCTTTCTCGACGGATCGGACAATCTCGCAGGCCTCGACATCGTGCTGTCGCAAGGCGATCGACGGGCTCGGGACCAGCACCGAAAGGCGAATGCGGCGCGCAGTCCAGTCGAGGACGGTCGGGCCCTTTCGGCGCGGTTCGCGTCCGTGCTGCGGCTTTTGACCAAAGCAGATTCCCGTCGACGCATATAATCTGCTGCGCCGGTCCACCAAGTAAATCATCTCGATTGGGCCGCGACACCCCTGGCGGGGCGGCACCATTTGGCGCCATTCCATTGTGCCCTCGCCCTCGGCTTGTCTCGTCGATAAACGCGTCTATACAAAACCCGCTCTACTTGGGGTGAGGATCGTCTCCGGGCAGCCCTCGCAGGTTTGCTCGGTGCCGGCCGAAAGCGAGAGAACATGATGTCCGGTCTCGTGCTGAAGGCGGGCAGAGCCAGCCTGGCGGATTGGCGCGCCATCTATCGGGGCGCGACCCCGCGGCTTTACGATGCCTGTCGAGGTCCGGTGGAGGCCGCGGCGGCCGCGGTGGCCCGCATCGTGGCCAAGGGTGAGCCGGTTTACGGCATCAACACCGGGTTCGGGAAACTCGCCACCGTGCGGATCGAGGCGGCGGAGCTCGAAGCGCTTCAGCGCAACATCGTGCTGTCCCACGCGGCCGGGGTGGGCGAGCCGATGCCGGTGCCGGTGGCCCGGCTGATGATGGCGCTCAAACTCGCGAACCTGGCGCAGGGCGCCTCGGGCATCCGGCCCGCGACGCTGCACCTGCTCGAAGCCATGCTGGCTGGTGGCATCGTCCCCGTCGTGCCCGCCCAGGGCTCCGTGGGTGCCTCCGGCGATCTCGCGCCGCTGGCCCATATGACGGCCGTCATGATCGGGGTCGGCGAAGCCTTCGTGGGTGCCGAGCGCCTGCCCGCCGCCGAGGCGCTAGGCCGGGCCGGACTGGAGCCGGTGCGCCTGGGCCCCAAGGAGGGGCTGGCGCTGCTCAACGGCACGCAATTTTCCACCGCCTATGCGCTGGCGGCCCTGTTCGAAGCGGAAACCCTCTTCCGCTCGGCCCTGGTATCGGGCGCGCTCGCCACCGATGCGGCGCGGGGCTCCGATGCGCCCTTCGACCCCCGCATCCATGCGTTGCGCAAGCATCGCGGCCAGATCGAGACCGCCGACGCCCTCAGAAACCTGATGGCGGGCAGCGCCATCCGGGCCTCGCACCTGGTCGGCGACGAACGCGTGCAGGACCCCTATTGCCTGCGCTGCCAGCCGCAGGTCATGGGCGCCTGCCTCGATCTGCTGCGCCAGGCTGCCGCCACGCTGGAGACCGAGGCCAACGGCGTTTCCGACAACCCGCTGATCTTTCCCGAGGACGATACCGCGCTGTCGGGCGGTAATTTCCACGCCGAGCCGGTCGCCTTTGCGGCCGACATGATGGCGCTCGCGCTCTGCGAGATCGGCTCCCTGGCCGAACGCCGCATCGCCATGCTGGTCGACCCGGCCTTGTCGGGGCTGCCCGCCTTCCTGACCCCGAAACCGGGCCTGAACTCGGGTTTCATGATTCCCCAGGTCACGGCCGCGGCACTGGTCTCCGAAAACAAGCAGCGCGCCACCCCGGCGAGCGTCGATTCCATCCCGACTTCCGCCAATCAGGAGGACCATGTCTCCATGGCGGCCCATGGGGCGCGCCGGCTCCTGCCCATGGTCGAGAATGCCATGAGCGTGATCGCCATCGAGCTTTTGGCCGCCGCCCAGGGCTGCGACTTCCATGCGCCGCTGGCTTCCAGCTTGCCGTTGGAGGCCGTGCGGGCGCTGATCCGCCAGCAGGTGCCGCATCTCGACCAGGATCGCTACTTCCATCCCGATATCATGGCGGCGTTGGCCTTGGTGCGAAGCGGCGAGGTCGCCAACACGGCGGCGCGCTTCATCGACCTGCCCACCCTTGCCGGCCCGATCCCTGGCTGATCAGATCGGACCACCCGCCGACCTTTGGAGCCGCCATGACCCGCATCGACAACGCCCGCAAGATCGCGAGCCCGCATGGCAGCATGCTCTCGGCCAAGAGCTGGCTGACCGAGGCTCCGATGCGCATGCTGATGAACAACCTCGATGCCGAGGTGGCGGAGCGGCCGGGCGAACTCGTGGTCTACGGCGGCATCGGCCGCGCGGCGCGCGATTGGGGCAGCTACGACCGCATCGTCGACAGCCTAAAGCGCCTCGAAGGCGACGAGACCCTGCTGGTGCAATCCGGCAAGCCGGTGGGCGTGTTCAAAACGCATGCCGATGCGCCGCGCGTACTCATCGCCAATTCCAACCTCGTGCCCCACTGGGCCACCTGGGACAAGTTTCACGAGCTCGATCGCAAGGGGCTCATGATGTACGGCCAGATGACGGCCGGCTCCTGGATCTATATCGGCAGCCAGGGCATCGTGCAGGGCACCTATGAGACGTTTGTCGAGGTCGGTCGCCAGCATTACGGCGGCAATCTGGCGGGCCGCTGGATTTTGACCGCCGGGCTCGGCGGCATGGGGGGCGCCCAGCCGCTCGCGGCCACCTTTGCGGGCGCCTCCATGCTGGCCGTCGAATGCCAGCCGAGCCGCATCGAGATGCGGCTCAAGACGGGTTATCTCGACAGACAAGCCGACACGCTCGACGAGGCGCTCGCCATCATCGACCAGGCCGGGCGCGACAAGGCGCCGGTCTCGGTCGGGCTGCTCGGCAACGCGGCGGACATCTTTCCCGAACTCGTGCGGCGCGGCGTCCGCCCCGACATCGTCACCGACCAGACCTCGGCCCATGATCCCATCAACGGCTACCTGCCTCAGGGCTGGAGCCTGAACGAGTGGGAGGAGCGCCGCGTGCGCGATCCCAAGGGCGTCGAACAGGCGGCCAAACGCTCCATGGCGGGCCATGTTCGGGCCATGCTGGATTTTCATCGCATGGGCCTGCCGGTGCTCGATTACGGCAACAACATCCGCCAGATGGCACTCGAAGAGGGCGTTGCGGACGCCTTCGATTTCCCCGGCTTCGTGCCCGCCTATATCCGGCCGCTGTTCTGCCGCGGCATCGGGCCGTTCCGCTGGGTGGCGCTCTCGGGCGACCCCGAGGACATTTTTAGGACCGACGCTAAGGTCAAGGAACTGCTGCCCGACAACCATGCCCTGCACCGCTGGCTCGACATGGCGCGGGCCCGCATCAAATTCCAGGGATTGCCGGCCCGCATCTGCTGGGTGGGGCTCGGTGACCGGCACAGACTCGGCCTCGCCTTCAACGACATGGTGCGCACGGGCGAACTGAAAGCCCCCATCGTCATCGGCCGCGACCATCTCGATTCCGGCTCGGTGGCGTCGCCCAACCGCGAGACGGAAGCCATGCGCGACGGCTCGGATGCGGTGAGCGACTGGCCGCTGCTCAACGCCCTGCTCAACACCGCCTCGGGCGCCACCTGGGTGTCGATCCACCACGGCGGCGGTGTCGGCATCGGTTTTTCCCAGCATGCCGGCATGGTGATCGTTGCGGACGGCACGGACGCGGCGGCGGCCCGGCTCGGACGTGTCCTCTGGAACGATCCCGCCACCGGCGTCATGCGCCACGCCGACGCGGGTTACGAGGACGCCATCGCCTGCGCGCGCGAGCACCAGTTGGATCTGCCGGGGATTTTGGGGTGAGATGATCGTGCCGGGCTCTGTTCAGGGTTATGACAGTATAGAGCCAAGAAATTTCACGAGTCATTGCGAGAAGCGCAGCGCCGAAGCAATCCAGGGGGCGCTCACTGCGACTGGATTGCTTCGCTTTGCTCGCAATGACGGACCCGGAGAGCTGTCTCCACTTCAAAACCTCCGGCGCCAGCCCGGAACCGCATCGGCCTTTCTCTCGTTGGGCTTGGGGGACTCCAAGTTCGAGGCCGAGACGATGAATCGATCCATGCTGATCGCCCTGGCGATTCTCGCCCTCTGCGGCCCGGCGCTGGCGCAATCGGCCGCGCCGACGCCCGACACCGACATCGCCAAGAAGAACGGCACCCTGAGCGACAAGCTCAATGCGACCAGCGGCGTGATCCATCCGGACCCCGATGTGGACCCTGGCATGCAGAAACAAGCGCCCGCGACCGGCACCATGCCGGTGATACCCCCGCCCGGCAGTCCGGGTGGCGCTCAAGGGGTGGTCCCGAAGTAAGCTCCCAATGAGAGCAACGCGTTAGCGCCTTCGCCCGCAGGCCGAGCGAGGCCACCATCTCAAACCGAGGTGCCACGCGGAACGAGCGCGTAGTACAATGGTATGAACATCACCGATCAAGAATCGAGGGAGAGCAGCGTGGCCAAGGAAAACATCGGGTTCGTGGGCGTCGGTCTCATGGGCCACGGCATGGCAAAAAACATCGTCGACAAGGGCTGGCCGCTAATCGTGCTGGGCCACAAGAAGCGCGAGGCCATCGAGGATCTCGTGTCGCGCGGGGCCCGGGAAGCCAAGACGGCACGCGAACTCGGAGCCGCCTGCGACATCGTCTTTCTCTGCGTGACCGGCTCGCGGGAGGTCGAAAGCGTGATCAACGGCCCGGATGGGCTGGCGTCCGCGGGCAAGCCGCTCGTCGTGGTGGATTGCTCCACCTCCGAACCCGCCGTCACGATGCGCCTGGCCGAAGCACTCGCGGCAAAGGACATCACCCTCGTCGACGCGCCGCTGAGCCGCACCCCCAAGGACGCCTGGGAAGGCACGCTCGACGTCATGGTGGGGGGCGACGAGGCAACCGTGGCCCGCGTGCGGCCCGTGATCGACGCTTTTGCGGGCCGGGTCGTGCCCACGGGTCCCACCGGAACCGGCCACACCATGAAGCTGCTCAACAATTTCGTCTCGTTGGGCTATGCGGCGCTCTATTCGGAAGCCCTGATGATCGGCGCCAAGGCGGGGCTGACACCGCAAACCTTCGATGCGGTCATCCGAGGCGGGCGCATGCATTGCCCCTTCTACGATACGTTCTTCACCTATGTGCTGACGCGCGACCGCAACGCCCACAAGTTCACGCTGGCCAACGCCCTTAAGGACACGACTTATCTCGCGGGTTTCGCCCAGGCGGCCGCCGTCGCCAATCCGATGGGGGCGGCGGTGCGCAATGCCTTCGCGCAGGCCGTGGCGGGCGGGCATGGCGAGGATTACGTGCCGATGCTGTCGGACTTTGTCGCCGAGAGCAACGGGACCTCGCTGGTGAAGTGAAGTTCTGGATGCGGGTTCTGCCATGCGGCTCCACCCGTCACGCTGACACGTGCCACCCACCCCGGTTCGGGAGGGAGCAGCCCCGCTCGATCTAATCCTGAGCTATCGTGGCTCCCCACCTTCCCCGAACCGGGGAAGCTGGCGCTCCGAAGGAGCGACGGATGGGGGGCAAAATGTTGAACGATTTCAGGTCTGGGCCGTTGAACCTGACCGACCCCGACCCTTGGGGTCCTCATTCGGAGCCTGTTCCATGCGCTTTGCCCTTGCCGCCGCCGTCGTTCTCACCCTGCTCGGCTCGGTCGCCTCAGCTCAAGCGGGCTGCATCACCGGTGCCATCGTGGGCGGCGTCGCGGGCCATATGGTGGGCCACGGCAAAGTCGGCGCGGCGGCCGGTTGCGCGGTCGGCCACCACAACGCCGTGAAGGATAAGCAGCAGGCGACCCCGCCGGCCAACAACACGCCGCCGAAATAAGGTCAGCGATTTTAGCGGCCGCTCGCGTAACCCTGCATGCCGCGCGGGTTAGCGGCGGCCTTCAGCCGATCGGTGTCGCGCGCCGCCGCGACCAGCCGCCCTTCCGACCAGGCGGGGCCGACCTCGATCAGATGGCCCCGCCGTTGCAGTTCCTCGATCGAGGCGGGCGGGACGCGGCTTTCCACCACCAAAATTCCAGGTCTGGCCGCGCGCGGCCAGAACGAAGACGGGAAATGCTCGGTGTGCCAGGCCGGGGCGTCGATGGCTTCCTGGAGATTCATGCCGGCATGGACATGGCGCAGGAACATCTGCGGGATCCATTGGTCCTGCTGGTCCCCGCCGGGCGTGCCCCAGGCGAGGTAGGGCCGCCCATCGCGCAGCGCCAGCGTGGGCGACAAGGTGGAGCGCGGCCGTTTTCCCGGCATGAGGCCGGCCGGATGACCCTCGTCCAGCACGAACATCTGGGCGCGTGTCCCAAGGCAGAAGCCGAGCGCTGGAATGGTGGGCGAGGATTGCAGCCAGCCGCCCGATGGTGTGGCGGCCACCATATTGCCGAACCGGTCGATGATGTCGAAGTGAACCGTATCGCCCCGGCTTTCACCAAGCCGCCCAACCGTCGGCTCGCCCGCCCCGACCGTGCTGCGCCCGGTCTGCGTGGCGTTTGCCCGCATGGCCTTGCCGAAACCCGGGATGCTGCCGGGTCGCTGCTCCAGCGACGCCGAACGTCCGATCAGCGCGCGCCGGCTCTCGTTATAGGCGTCCGACAGCAGGATCTCGACCGGAACCTCCACGAAAGCCGGATCGCCGTAAAAGCTGTCCCGGTCCGCGAAGGCGAGCTTGGCGGCTTCGACCTGCCAGTGGATGAAATCCGGGCCCACGGGATCGAGACCATCGAGCGCAAAACCCTTGAGCAGGGCGAGCTGCTGCAACGTCACCAGGCCCTGGCTCCAGGTGTCGGGCTTGAGCACGCGATACCGGCCATAGTCGTAACCGATCGGTTGTTCGACGCTGGCCCGCCAGCCCGCCATATCGGCCCCTGTCAGCACGCCACGATGGCGCCGTTCGGAGACGTCCAAAATCTCCTCGGTCCGGCAGAAGGCATCGATCGCCTCTGCCACGAAGCCTTGCGACCAGATGTTTCGGGCGCGGTCGATCGTGGCCTCGCGGCTGCCAAATCCGTTCGCCTCGCGCAGCACCCGTTCATAGGTGTCGGCCAGCACCGGATTGCAAAACATCGTACCGGGCTGCGGCACTCGACCCCGATCGAGCCACAAGGCGGCCGACGTCGGCCAATGGTCACGAAAGAGGTCCTGGACCGTGGAAATGGTGGCGGATGCCCGTTCCAGCAGCGGGTGCCCGTGGCGGGCGTAGCCGATGGCTGGAGCCAGAACATCGGCGAGCGCCATCGTCCCATAGTCATGCAGCAGCAGCATGTAGGCGTCGAAGGAGCCCGGGATACAGGGCGCCAGCAGCCCGGTGCCGGGAATGAGATCGAGCCCGAGATCGCGAAAATGCTGGATCGTGGCGCCCCCGGGGGCCGGACCCTGACCGCAGATCACCTCGGTGCGATCACGCGCGGCGTCATACAGCATGATGGGCACGTCGCCGCCGGGACCGTTGAGATGAGGCTCGACGACCTGAAGCGTGAAGGCCGTCGCGACCGCGGCATCGAAGGCATTGCCGCCACGCTCGAGCACACCCATGCCGACCGCCGTGGCCAGCCAATGGGTGGAGGCCACGACGCCAAAAGTGCCTTGGATCTCGGGACGGGTGGTGAAGGGATCCGGATTGACGAAGCTCATGATGTCCTCGAGGCAAAAATCATTCCGCTCGCGTCCTCGATAAGCCATGGGCAGGCCGATGAAGATCGGCAGCTGCCCATACGAGCTCTCGCCATCGGCACATCGCTTGCTTCATACGCTCGGCGGAACAAAGCGGCGGGCCGTGGGCGCCTGACGGAAACCTGGAGAGATTGATGCTCGACAACGCCCCCGCGCCTCATATCCTGCCCGCGACCCCCGAGACCATCCACTGGGGCTTTTTCGATGCGGCCCTTCCTGCGGCCCTCACGGTGAAGTCGGGCGAGCGCGTCACCATCCATACCATCTCGGGCGGGCTCGAGGATCTCCCCGTCGGACGGTTCGATATCCTGCCCGAACACCCGCAGGTGCTCGCGGCCCTCACGCCAAAGCTCGGGCTCCACATCCTCACCGGCCCGGTGGCGGTCGAGGGAGCCGAGCCGGGCGACATGCTCGAAGTGCGGATCGAGGCCATCGAGCTCCGGCAGGATTGGGGCTGGAATCTCATGAAGCCGCTGTTCGGCACCTTGCCGGAGGATTTCCCCTTCACGCGCCTGATCCACATCCCGCTCGACCGGGCCGCCCTGACGGCTGAACTTCCCTGGGCACCGATCTGCCGTTGGCCCCGTTCTTCGGCGTGATGGGCGTCGCGCCCCCACCCGCCTATGGAGCGATCAGCACCATCGAACCGCGCGAACATGGCGGCAACATCGACCTCAAGGAATTGGTGGCCGGCACGAGCCTGTTCCTGCCGGTCTGGGCCAAGGGTGGCCTGTTCTCCGTTGGCGACGGCCACGCCGTGCAGGGCGACGGCGAGGTCAACCTCACCGCCATCGAGACGGCCCTGACGGGGACGTTCCAGCTCATACTGCACAAGGGCACCGGCCTCGCGTTTCCGCGCGCCATGACCGACACGCATTTCATCGCCATGGGAATGAACCCCGATCTCGACGACGCCGCCAAACAGGCGCTGCGCGAGATGATCCAGTGGATCGGCGAAATGAGCGACCTGTCGCCCGAGGACGCCTACATGCTGTGCAGCCTGGCTTGCGACCTGCGGGTCACGCAACTGGTCGACGGCAACAAGGGCATCCACGCCATGCTGCTGAAATCGCTGCTGCCGAACCACAAGCCCTATCCGGCCTGATCAGAGCGCGTGATCGACCAAAAACACCTCATGGTGGGTGGCAACCGAAAGCTCCCCCTCGGGCGTGACCCAGCCGCGGAACATGCCGTCGGTGTTGTAGGGCGCGCTGATGTTGCCCTGCGCGTCGACCGCGACCGCACCCGTCCCGATGCCATGCGGCTTCAAATCTTCCAGGACGACCTTGCGGGTCGCGACTTCGAGACTTTCGCCGAGATAGGCCATGCGGCTCGCGATCTCGTGGCCCACGACATGGCGGATGAAGAACTCACCCTGCCCGGTGCCCGAAACGGCGCACACGCCGTCCCGCGCGTAGGTTCCGGCCCCGATGATGGGGCTGTCGCCCACCCGTCCTTCCGGCTTGTTGGTGTAACCGCCGGTCGAGGTGGCGGCCGCGAGATGACCGGCGGCGTCGAGTGCCACCGCGCCAACCGTGCCGTGCTTCTCGGCTTCGCTGGCCGCCGCCGCCGTGCCGGCCCCCGCACGGGCTTTCATGACCCGAAGCGAGTCCCGGCGCCGATCGGTGGTGAAATAGGCCTGGCTCACCATCGTCAAACCGTTGCGCTCGGCGAAAGCGTCGGCGGCCGGACCGATCAGCAGCACCTCCGCGCTGGCATCCATCACGGCCCGAGCGGCCGTTACCGGATTGCGGATGCGGCGCACGCCCGCCACGGCGCCGGCGCCAAGCGTGGCGCCATCCATGATGGCGGAATCGAGTTCATGCTCGCCGGCCGCATTGAGCGCCGCCCCGTGGCCGGCGTTGAAATAGGGCGAATCTTCCATCACCCGCACGGTCGCCTCGACCGCATCCACGGCCCGGCCGCCCCGCTTGAGGACGTGCCATCCGCTGCGCAACGCGGCCGCCAGATCGACCCGCGCCGCCGTCCATTCCTCCTCGGCAAGATCGAGCTTGGGCATCACGCCGCAACCACCGTGGACGGCAAGAGCGCATCGGGTCATGAGAGGTCTCCAAGGTTAGAGTCGGCGAGGCGCGGCTCGCTCGCGGGTCGGCCGAAGTCCGGCAAATGGCATGCCGCCCGATGGGCCGGACCGCGCCAGGCAAGCCCCGGATGCTCCACCGAGCAACGGTCGAACGCATAGGGACATCGCGGATGGAAGCGGCAGCCCGAGGGCGGCGCGAGCGGACTGGGCAATTCGCCCCTGGCCGCGATGACCCGGCTGCGGTGGGCCGGGTTGAGGTCCGGAGCCGCGTCGAGCAGCGCGCGCGTGTAGGGATGGCGCGGCGCGGAAAACAGTGCTTCGGTTTCCCCGATCTCCACGATCTCGCCGAGATACATGACCGCGACCCGGTGCGAGATGTGGCGCACCAGTCTCAGGTCATGGGCGACGAACAGGACCGTGAGGTGCAGGCGCTCCTGCAGGTCGAGCAGCAGGTTGACGACCTGGGCCTGCACCGAAACGTCGAGCGCCGAGACGAGTTCGTCGGCCACCAGCACCTCGGGCTCCACCGCGAGCGCACGCGCGATGCCGATACGCTGGCGCTGGCCGCCGGAGAATTCGTGGGGCAGCTTGTCGGCGGCATCGCTCGACAGGCGCACGAGATCGAGCAATTCGGCGATCCGGCCCGGGATCTCGGCCTTGCGCCGCATGCGATGCACCGACAGCGCCTCGGTGAGAACCTGCCGGACGCTCATGCGTGGGTTGAGCGAGCCGTAAGGATCCTGGAACACCATCTGGACCCGCCTGTTGAAAGCGCGCTGCCCGGCACCGCGCAACAAACGGGTGTCTTCCCCCGCAAACAGGATGCGGCCTTCGCTGGGTTCGATCAGACCCACGATGGTGCGGGCGAGGGTCGACTTTCCGCAACCCGATTCGCCTACGATGCCGAGGGTCTCGCCGCGGCGCACATCGAGCCGGACCCCGTTCAGCGCATGGACGAACCGCAGCCCCGATCCCGACAGGGTGTTCAGCAAGGACTGGCGGACCGCAAAACGCACCACGACGTTCTGCACGGACAGGAGCGTGGGCGAGGACGTGTCCGTCACGCCGGCCTCCCGGCTGCCGCAACCCGGTCCTGGTGGAAGCAGGCGGCGCTTCGGCCCGGGGTGGTGGCCGCCAAGGGTGGCCGTTCATGCAGGCATTCGTCCGTTCGGAAGCCGCAGCGGGGATGAAATGCGCAGCCCGCCGGCATGGCGAGCAAGGAGGGCGGCGTGCCCTCGATGGAAAGCAACGGTCTGCGTTCCTGGCCGCCCTGCGGGACCGAACCCAGCAGGCCACGCGTGTAAGGGTGGTGCGGCTCGGCGAAAACATCCACGACCGACCCGGTCTCGACGATGCGTCCGGCATACATGACGGCGACGCGGTCGCAGGTCTGGGCCACGACGCCGAGGTCGTGGGTTACGAAGACGATGCTCATGCCGAGCCGGTCGCGCAGGGCGAGGAGGAGTTTCAGGATCTGGTCCTGAATGGTCACGTCGAGGGCGGTGGTGGGCTCGTCGGCAAGCAACAGGCGCGGCTCGGCCGCCAGTGCGATGGCGATCATCACACGCTGGCGCATGCCGCCCGAGAATTGATGGGGATAGTTGTCGAGCCGGCCCGCCGCAGCCGGAATGCCCACGAGATCGAGCAATTCGAGGGCACGGACACGCCGCTCGCGCTTGTCGAGGCGCGAATGGGCCACCAGCGATTCGTCGATCTGGCTGAACACCGACAGGACGGGGTTCAGCGCCGTCATGGGTTCCTGGAAGATCATCGCGATCTCACGGCCCCGAAGGGCGCGGAGCCGCGCGTCCGAGAGACCCAGCACCTCCTCGTCGCCCCACACGACCGAGCCTTCGACCCGGGCGGGTGCATGGACGAGCCGCAGAATGGACCGCAGCGTGACGCTCTTGCCCGACCCGGACTCGCCGACGAGGCCCATCACCTCGCCCGGTTCCACGACGAAGCCCACATTGTCCACGGCCCGCACGGGCCCGCGCGCGGTCTCGAAGGTCGTGGTCAGCGCGCGCACCCGGAGCGTCTTCGGCGCGTCACGGGCCGTCATCGCTTCGGCCTCAACAGATCGGCGAGGCCGTCGCCGAGCAGGCTGAAGCCCACTCCGGTTACCACGATCGCGAGACCCGGGAAGATCGACATCCACCAGGCGGTGGTCATGTAATTCTTGCCGCCGGCGATCAGCGCGCCCCATTCGGCGGCGGGCGGCTGCACGCCGAGCCCGAGGTAGCCCAGGCTCGAGCCGATCAGGATGGCGAGCGCCATATCGGTCATCCAATAGACGACCGCGACCGTGATGACGTTGGGCAAAAGGTGGCGCAGGATGATCCGGGCATCGCCATAGCCCATGACGCGCCCGGCCGCGGCATAGTCGAGCCGGCGCTGGATGGTCATCTCGGCCGCGATGAGCCGCGCATAGAACACCCAGTAGATGATGCCGAACGCCACATAGAGGTTGCCGAGGCCTGGGCCGAGCACCGCCACGATGGCGATCACCAGGACGAGCAGCGGGAAGGTGACGAGCGCGTCGACCACGCGGCCGAAGATGGCCTCGGCAAGCCCGCCATAATAGCCCACCAGCGCCCCGACCGTGGTGCCGAACACGAAGGGGAACAGGGTGGCGAAGACCGCGATCTCCAGGTCGACGCGATAGGCGTGGATCACGCGGGACAGCATGTCCCGCCCGAAATTGTCGGTGCCGAAGGGGTGCGCGAAGGACGGCGGTTTCAGCAGGGCCTTGTAGTCGAAGGCGGTCGGGCTGTAGGGCGCGAACAGCTGTGGCGCCACGGCCAGCACGAGGCTCGCCAGCAGCATGGCGCCGCCGATCGCCAGCGGCCGGGAAATGCGGATGCGGCGCCGAGCGGGCCGTTCCGGGAAGACGGCGGCGGCCGTCATCGCGCGACGCGCGGGTCGAGGGCCGCCTGCACGAGATCGGTCAGCAGAAAGATCCCCGAGACGAGAACCGCGAGCACGATGGTGAGCCCCTGCACCACCGGATAATCCCGTGCGTAGATGCTGTCGATCATCAGCCTGCCGATCCCCGGGATCGCGAACACGGTTTCGGTAATCACGGCGCTGCCCACCACGGTGCCGACATGCAGCCCGAGCAGCGTCACCGTGGAGATCATGGCGTTGCGCAAGACGTGGCGCAGCAGGATGACGTGCGGCGCGAGCCCCTTGGAACGGGCAAAATCGAGATAATCGGCCCCCAACACGTCGATGATGGCGGCGCGCAGGCTGCGCATCAGGATGGCGGCGAGGCTGAACGCGATGGCAAGCGCGGGCAGGAACAAATGATACAGCCGCGCCGCCCAGTCATCGCCGTAACCGCCGACCGGAAACCAATGCAGCCCGGCCGCGAACACGGTGAGCAGCACCAGGCCCACGTAGAAGACCGGCATCGACAGGCCGACCTGGAAGGTGCCGCGGATCGCGAGATCCTCGACGCTGCCGCGACGCAAGGCCGACACGAAGGCCAAAGGCACCGCGAGCAGCAGCGCGAAGACGGCCGACATCGCGGTCAGCAGCAAGGTCACGGGAAGCCGCTCGGCGATCACCTGCATGACGGGAAGCCGCAGCGCGAAGGAGGTGCCGAAGTCCCCCGTGAGCATGCGCTTGCAGAACAGGAAGAACTGCACCGGCAGCGCTTGGTCGAGGCCGAGCTCGGCGTTGATGCGCGCCACATCGGCGCCGGTCGCCCGATCACCGATCATGGCGCTCGCCGGATCGCCCGGCAAAGCGCGCACCAGCACGAAAGTGACGACGAGAATGACCAGGAGCGTGGGCAGGATCAACAGCACGCGTCGCAGAATGTAGCCTGGTCCCGGCAAGCGCGTCTCACTTGGCTCACGATGTTACACTCAACGCGATCTGTTTGGCGCGATGCCCCTTCGCCCCGCTCCAGCGGGGAGAAGGTGGCCGACAGGCCAGGTGAGGGGTCCTTACGAAAACCCCTCATCTGCGTTCGCGCACCTTCTCCCCGCAAGCGGGGCGAAGGGGCCAACCTCAAAGCGCGAAGTTAACGCTCGGCCAGCTTTGGCCTACTTTTCGATCGAGGTGGCGCTAAAAATGTTGTTGCCGAGCGGAATCTGCAGAAAGCCTTTGACGGTCTTCTTCAGAGCGACCGGATAAGGCGTCTGGTAGAGCGGCAGGATCGGACCGCTCTCAGTGTAGATGGCCTGGATCTTGGCGTAATCGTCGGCGCGCTTGGAAGCATCGAGTTCCTGCTGCGAAGCATCGAACAGCGTGTCGGCGGCCTCGTTCTTCCAGCCCGAGTGCAGCGCCTCGATATTTTTGGAATAGACGAAGTAGGACGTGATCTCGCTGGGGTCGGCGATGTCGTCCGTCCACAGGCTGAGCCGCATGGAAAAATCGCCCGCCCGGTATTTCGCGGTGCGGGTGGCGTTGTCGACCTGCTGGATGTCGAGCGTCACGCCGATCTGCGCCCACATCTGCTGCAAGGCCGTCGCTGTGCCGATCTCGTCCTCGTTGCCGGCCAGGATGATGATCGGCACCTTGAAGCCGCCCGCGAAGCCCGCCTCGGTCAGCAGCTTTTTGGCCTTGTCGAGATCGACCGGATAGAGCGGCACCGTGCCGGCGTGAAGCGGCGTGGCATCGGACATGTAGGAGGTCATCGGGGTACCGACCCCGTGGGTAACGATCTGGATGATGGCATCCTTGTCGATCGCATAGTCCAGCGCCTGGCGGACCTTCTCGTTGGCCAGCGGATTGTCGCTGCCGTCCTTCAGCTTCGGCCGCACCATGGTGGTGACGCATTCGATGCGGGTGGAGGGGAACAGCTTCATGTCGAGGCTGGGCTCGCCCTTGAGTTCTTCCACGCGCGAATAGGGGATGAACTCGGCGGCGTCGAGCTCGCCGGATTTCAGTTTTAGGATGCGGGTGGCATCGTCCGGCACTATCTCGAAGGTGATGCCGTCGAGATAGGGCAGCGCCTTGCCGTCCTCGCCCTTGCGCCAATAGTAGGGGTTGCGCACGAATTTCATCTCGGAATTGTGCTGCCACGACTTGAACAGGAAGGGCCCCGAACCGATCGGATGCTCGGCGAAGCTTTTGGCCTTGTCGGCCTCCGTGGCGCCCGCGGAGGCTTCGAACAGTTTTTGCGGCATGATGGCCGTGTTGAAGACGGTCAGCGCGGGCAGGATCGCGGGATCGGTGTGCTTGAGTTTCAGCACGATGGTCTGGGAGTCCTGGATCACGACATCGTCGATCGAGGCCACCATGAACTGCCAGATGCCGTTGTCGGGGCGGCTGGCGCGCTTCAGCGACCATTGCACATCCTCGGCCGTGATGGGCGAGCCGTCGGCGAACTTGATGCCCTCGCGTAGCGTGAGCGTCACGCTCTTGCCGTCGGGCGCCACCGTCCAGGCGGTCGCCAGGCCCGGCTGCACGCTCTTGCCGTCGTCGGTCGGCAGCAGCAGGGTGTCGTAGAGGTTGGACAGCATCCAGATGTCGACGTTGGCGTCGTTCAGCACCGGCTCGAGGAACAGGCTGTCCGCGTAGCGGCCGAACGTCATGGTGCCGCCGCGCGTTGCGGCCCCGGCGGGGTTTTGGGCGCCGGCCAGCAGCGCCATGGCGCTCACCGTGGCCAGGATGGCCGCCACTCCTCGGGTTCCCGTCCGTCGCATGTCTCAGCCCCCACTGTTCTAGGAGGTTAGGACGGTAGGCGTGGGTATTCGGGGTGTCAACGGGGAGAGGGATAGTTCGGCGCGCGTTCAGACTGTCGCAAGTGGGTCGCCGACTTGGCTGTTGGGAGGTCTGCTTGCATCCATCACCCCTATTCGTCTTTCACCAAAAATGTCCCGCCATCAACCATCAAGCGCAATTCCCTGGCCCCCTGTCGTCACCGTTGCAGCGTGGTGCAACAAAAAAGGACGGCTCGCGCCGCCCTCCTATGTTCTGCGTGCTGGACGTCAGGCCTTCGGCAGGATGACCTTGTCAATGACGTGGATCACGCCGTTAGAGCATTCGATGTCCGCCTTCACCACGTTGGCGCCGCTGACCGTCACACCGTTGGTTCCATCGACGTCGAGTTGCTCGCCACTGACCGACTTCGGCGACATGGTCTTCCCGGTCACGTCGGCTGCCATCACCTTGCCCGAGAGCACGTGAAGTGTGAGGATCTTGGCTAATTGTTCCTTGTTTTCCGGCTTCACCAAGGATTCCACGGTCCCAGCCGGCAACGCCTTGAACGCCTCGTCGGTCGGCGCGAAAACTGTGAAGGGACCCGCGCCCTTCAGGGTCTCGACGAGCCCGGCCGCCTGGACGGCGGCAACAAGCGTCGAAAACGAACCAGCAGCCACCGCAGTATCGACGATGTCGTGAGTCGAATCTACCATCATAAACTCCTTACGATTCGTTGTCTTAGTCAATGTCAACTTGACATGAGGACAATAGAAGGAAACAAAACAGCGATCGGTCTGTCTTCTTTCTATAACGAGATTATCGGCCGAAAACATTTATCGTCAAGTGCGGCAAATTGGGTGAATTTATTGTGACAACGGCGCCGTCGACAAGACTTGCTGGCGGACCATTCGACGCGCAAGCCGCGTGATAAGTGGCGCCCTCGCGACGCCGCCGATGGTCAAACACGGGCGGGCGAACGTCCTGCGACAGTCTACGTCTGTCTGATCTGTCGAGAGTTTCGGACACCGTTGATGATGCACACTGACGGGCCTTGGCGCCAAAATTCCGAGGGGCGATATCCGAGATGAGCGAGGCCGAGCGGGATCAAACCAGGATACCCGTGAAGAAGGAGGGCTGGCTCGCGCTGTCGTGTCCGCCCCGGAGATCGATCAGGTGCTCAATCGAGAGCCCCGCATTGCCGTCAAACTAGAACTCCCCACCCCCTCCCCTTGCCACAGTACCACCCCACCAGTACGCTTGCCCGCATGGCCCCCAAAACCTTCCGCCTTGATCGCGACCTGCCAATCCCGCTCGGGACGCAGCTGCGTGGGTTAATCGAATATGGCATTGGGTTCGGCGAATTGGGGCCGGGGGAGCGGTTGCCGTCGGTGCGCGAGATGGCGGACATGCTGGGCGTCGCTCCGATGACGGTCGCCCAGGTCTATCGCGACCTGCGCGAGGCCGGGCTGATCCAGAGCCGCAGCGGCGCCGGCACTTTTGTCGCCGACGTCGGCGTGCCGGACCGCCGGCCGGGGCCCGACATGGCGGCCCTGCACCGGGGCATCGACGCGCTGGTCGACCAGGGGCTCGGCATGGGGGTGCGGTCGAGCGAACTCGCCAGCCTCGTGGTGGCCCGCATGGCGGCCCGGCAGGCGCGCGGCCGCACCACCTCGATCGTCATGGTGGGCAATTTCCAGGCCGCCACGGTGGCCTACGCCCGCGCCATCGCGGCCATCGTGGGGCCGCGCTCCACCGTCTCGGCCCTGACGATCGACACCATTTCGCGCGATGCGGCCGCGCACGGGCGGGCCGCGGCGGCCGACATCGTGCTCACGCTGCCGCACCGGCGACGCGAGGTCGCGAGCCTGCTGCCCGGCGCCCTGGTGGCGGCCATCAGCTTCATCCCGTCGCAGGAAACCCGACAGGCCCTGGCGGCGCTCGACCCGTCGACCCGGCTCGCCGTGGTCTCGATTTTTCCGGAGTTCACCCCGCTCATGAAGGCCGCGATCCAGCGTTTCGCGCCGCATGTGGCCGCCATCACGGTGGTGTTGCTCGACGATGTCGGCCTCGACGCCGTGCTGGCCGGCGCCGACGTGCTGGTCTTTGCCACCGGTGCCGAGCACCTGGTGCCGCGCTTGGCCGCAGGCGCCGCGGCCTTCGAATACCGCCACACCCCCGACCCCGGCGACGTCCGCCGCGTCGTCGAGCCCCTGCTGGCCGCCGTGCCGGCCCAGCCATCCACCCTCGAGGAGGCGTCATGAACATCAGTGCCATGGATTGGGGGCAAGTCGAGCGCTACCTCAAGACCGACGATCGGGTCGTGCTGCCGCTGGGCTGTACCGAGCAGCATGCCTTCCTGAGCCTGTCGGTGGATTCCATCCTGGCCGAGAAGGTGGCGAGCGATGCCGCCGAACCGCTCGGCATCCCGGTGTTTCCCGTGCTGCCCTATGGGATCACGCCCTATTTTCTCGCCTACCCCGGCACCGTCAGCCTCAAGGTCGAGACCTATACGCGCGTGCTGCGCGACATCCTCGACAGCCTCTATCGCCAGGGGTTTCGCCGCATCCTCATGGTCAACGGCCACGGCGGCAACCAGCCGGGCCAGAGTCTGGCCGGCGAATGGCAGGCCGATAAGCCCGGCTCGTCGGTCAAATTCCACAATTGGTGGAACGCGCCCGCCACCTTCGCCAAGGTGCAGGCCATCGACCCCGTGGCGTCGCACGCCTCCTGGATGGAGAATTTCCCGTGGACGCGGCTCGCGGGCGCCGTGCAGCCCAGCCAGCGCAAGCCGATGATCGATCTTGCCCGCATGCGCGCCATGGGACCCGAGGCCCTGCGCGCCTATCTGGGCGACGGCAATTTTGGCGGCTATTACGAGCGGCCCGACGAGGACATGCTGGCCATCTGGGCGGTCGCGGTCGAGGAAACGCGGGAGCTGTTGGAAGGGCCTTGGTCGTGAACGGCCCCGTTCTGGTCTGGGGCGCGGGCGCCATCGGGGGATCCATCGGGGCCGCGCTGGTCCGCGCGGGCGAGGATGTCGTCTTCGTGGATCGTGACGCGGACCATGTGGCGGCCATGAACGCTAAGGGCCTTACCGTGACGGGCCCCGTCGACCCGCACACGGTCTCGGCGAGGGCCTTCCTGCCCGAGACGGTGCACGGCAGCTACGGCCGCATCCTGCTCGCCGTCAAAGCGCATCACACCGCCGAGGCGGCCCGGCAGCTGCTGCCGCATCTCGCGCCCGACGGCTCTGTGGTTTCACTGCAGAACGGGCTCAACGAGCACACCATCGCGGGCGTGGTCGGGCTGGAGCGCACGATCGGATCGTTCGTGAATTTCGGGGCCGACTATCTCGAGCCGGGCGTTGTCACCTACAGCGGCCGCGGCGCCGTGGTGGTGGGCGAACTCGACGGGCGCCGCACCGACCGCATCGTGGCGCTCCACCGTCAGTTCCTGGCCTTCGATCGCGACGCCGTCCTGACCGAAAATATCTTCGGCTATCTGTGGTCCAAGCTGATCTATGGCGCGCAATTGTTCGCCACCGCGCTCACCGACGACAGCATCGCGGACGTGCTGGCGATGGAGAAATACCGCCCGGTGCTGACCGCGCTGGCCCGCGAGGTGGTGGCCGTCGCGCAGGCCGAAGGGGTCCGGCTCGAGGCCTTCAACGGCTTCGATCCATCCGCATTCTTGCCAGGCGCCACGCCGGCCGCGACAAAAACCTCGTTCGACGCCATGGTGGCGCATAACCGCAAGTCGGCGAAATCCCATTCGGGCATCTGGCGCGACCTCGCGATCCGCAAGCGCAAGACCGAGGTGGACGCGCAGGTCGGCCCGGTGGTGGAGATCGGGGCACGGCATGGCGTGCCAACCCCCATCGCGGTGCGCTTGATCGCGCTGATCCACGACACCGAGGACGGCCATCGCGCGCTTGGCCTGGATGGGCTCGACGAGCTGATGGCCGCGGGTGAGAGGGTGTCCTGATGGTCATCGATTTCACCGGCCGCACCGCGCTCGTCACCGGGGCCGCCCACGGCTTCGGGCGCGCCATCGCGCTGGCCTTTGCGGCGCGCGGCGCCCGGGTCTTCGCCTGCGATGTCTTGGCCGACGAACTCGCCGAAACGGCAAAGCTCGGCGGGGAGCGCTGCACGGCAGTACCGCTGGACGTGACCGATGCGGACGCCGTGCGGGCCACGGTGGGCGGGCTCGGCGTGGATATCCTGGTCAACAATGCGGGCGGGGTGCGCGGCCAGGTTGGTCGCCCCATCGAGGAGATCACGCCGGCCGACTGGCACGCCATCGTGGACGTCAACCTGACCGGGGCCTTCCTCATGGCTCAGGCGGTGGCGCCCCACATGAAGGCGCAGCACTGGGGCCGCATCGTCAACATTTCGAGCGGCGCGGGTCTCGGCATCAGCCTCACCGGCATCCAGGCCTATGCCAGCGCCAAGGCGGGCCAGATCGGCCTCACCCGGCAGCTGGCGCACGAACTCGGGCCCTGGGCCGTCACGGTCAACAATGTGGCGCCCGGCTTCGTGCGCTCGAATCCCGCCACCGAACGCCAGTGGCACGCCATGGGCGAGGCCGCCCAGGAGCGGCTGGTCCAGTCCGTCGCCCTAAAACGCCTCGGGAGCGTGGACGACATCGCCCATGCGGTGCTGTTCTTCGCCTCCGAGGCCGCGGGCTGGATTTCGGGCCAGGTGCTCAGCGTCGACGGCGGCAAATGACGTAAGGCGTGGCGCCGCGATCAAATCGATGCGTCAATCCATCGAAACGAGTAAGGACAAGTGCAAGCCGCCCGAGGTGGCAATCCGACGGGACGATCGAGCCCGCAAGCGTGGAGCACCGCCGTGGCAACGAGCGCCCTGGAATCCGGCACCCGCGACCTGTCGCTGGACGGCTGGCGGGGCGTCGCGGTCGTGGGCGTGCTGTTCGATCATTTCGTGACGCGGGATTTCTTGAACTTCGGCCGTCTCGGCGTCGAGATGTTCTTCGTGCTCAGCGGCATGCTGATGGCCGAAATCCTGTTCGTGAAACAGGCCTCCATCGGCACCTTCTTCCTGCGCCGCTTCGCCCGCATCTATCCCGCCATGTTCGTCTTCGCGACCCTGCTCTTCATCTACGCTCAGGTGACCCATCTCGCGGAAATCTCCCCGCAAGCTTATCTGTCGGTCCTGACCTTCACGGCCAATTACGTCAGCGTGCTCTGGCATAGGACCTATGATTACGATCACATCTGGTCGCTCTGCATCGAACAGCACACCTATATTTGCCTCGGGCTGATCGCCACGCTCAGCCGGTGGAAGTCGCTCTCGCCCGTCTGGATCACGGCCTGCGTGGCGGCTCTCGCGATCGTCAACGGCGCGATCGATACATGGTGGCTGCACTGGCACTATAATCTCGTCTACTGGCGCACGGACGTCAGAGGCGCCTCGATCCTGATGGGAGCCGTGGCCTTCATGGTGCTGCGCGATCCGCGCCTCGATGGCGGCTGGATCAAAGCACCCTGGGTCTCGCCCGCCTTCGCGGCCCTCGCGCTGGCGCTCAACATCAACGCGATCCCGGACCCGATCAAATACAGCCTCGGCACGACGCTGTTGGCGGTCAGCGCGGCTTCGCTCGCGCGCGCGCCGGCCTGGTACAAATCCGTGTTTGAAAGCCGCGTTCTCGTCGCGATCGGGGTCGTGTCCTACTCGATTTATCTCTGGCAGGAGCCCTTCAACGAGATTGACGACAGCCGTCTGAAAATTCTTCTGCTGCCTGTGGGACTGGGCCTGGGGGTCGCCAGCTATTTCCTCGTGGAAACGCCGGCCCGTCGCGCCTTGAACGGACTCGTGCGATCGCGAACCCGCATGCCCCGGCCGGCTCTGTAACATCCGGACGCTGCTTTTTCCGGCGAACAGAACTTAGCAGCGCGTGATGCATTGTCCCTGGACCATCCCTGCGGGCGCCACCCAGGATATTTGGTCATGCGACGACTTCGAACGTTAAGCCTGTCGGTTTGCGCTTTTGCCGCCGGCCCAGCCCTTTTGGCCAGTCCGGGTGCCGCGGCCGCTAAAACGGTGTTGAGCGCGGATTCCATCAACCGCGCCACCTTCGCGCCACTGCCCAATCCGGCCGCGAAACGGCCCGTGCCGGAAATCGTCAAAGCCGAAGTCCTGCTCGATCGCGCCCGTTTCTCGCCCGGCGCCATCGACGGCATCGACGGCGACAATTTCCGCAAGGCGCTCGGCGCCTATCAGGTCCAGATGGGCCTGCAAGCCTCCGGTCGGCTGGATAAACCGACCTGGGACAAGCTGACGGGCGCCGATCCCGCGCCAATTCTGGTGCAGCGCACGATCATGCAGGCCGACCTCAAAGGTCCGTTCATTAAGAAAATCCCGGCCAAATTCGAAAAGCAGGCCGATCTCAAGGCACTTGGCTACACGAGCGTCCAGGAGGAACTTTCCGAGCAGTACCACACGAGCGTCGGCCTGCTCGAGGCCCTCAACAAGGGCGCTGGCTGGAAAAAGCCGGGAACGCAGATCATCGTGCCGCAGGTCGTGGTCGATCGGAGTGCAACCAAAGTCTCGCGGGTCACGGTCGACAAGCCCGCCCATGCGGTCAGGGCCTATATGGCGGACGGCAGGCTCGCGGCCTATTATCCGGCCTCGATCGGCAGCGACGAGAAGCCCGCCCCGACCGGGCAATTCGTGATCCGACGGGTCATTCACAATCCGGACTACACCTACAATCCGAAATATGCCTTCAAGGGTGTGAAATCCGACAAACCCTTCACCATCGCGCCCGGACCCAACAACCCTGTCGGATCGGTCTGGATGGACTTGTCCTACGAAGGCTATGGCATCCACGGGACGCCGCAGCCCGATCTCGTGGGCAAGACGCAGTCGCACGGCTGCATCCGCCTCACCAATTGGGATGCCGAAGACCTGGCCTCCATGGTGGCCAAGGGTACCGCGGTGGAGTTTTTGGAGGCCTCCGCGCCTGCGTCGGCGCCCGCCGCGACCGTGGTGCCCGGGCTGGCTCCGACGCCGCCGGCCGCGACGCCTGACCCGGCCACGCCGACCCCGATGGTGATGCCGCCCGCGGCGTTGCCGCCAGCCCCGCCTAAGCCGTGAAACCGGCGGCCCGGCGAAGGCTGGGCCGCTTTTTAATCAGACTTTTAAGCTGTCCGGCACCGTTCCGCCATTGGCGGCGAGCTTCTGCATCACTTGCTTGTGCAGCCAGACGTTCATGGTCGCCGAGTCATGCATGTCGCCGCTATAGTTGAGTTCCTTAGCGAGTTCCTGACGCGCCGTTAGGCTCGAATCAAGGCCGAGCAGTTTCATCATGTCGACGATGGAATGTTTCCAGTCGAGTGTCTGGCCATTTTTCGCCGCCATTCCGTCGAGAACCTGGGCGACGTCGACGCTTTGCTTGCCGCCCGAGGGGGCTGCCGAGGTCGCATTGTCGTTCTGGGCCACTTGGGACGCCGCGTCCTGCGAGGTGTTGGCCGAGGTCGGAGAGCCGAGCGTCGGTCCGGAGGAGACCGGAGAGGTCGGTCGCGCCGCATTTTCGGGGGCGGCGCCGGCGCTCGGCTGCGGGCTGGCGGACCCGGCAGAAGGGACGGCCGAGCCCGCGGCTCCTCCGTCGTGGTGGAAGATCTTGGCCATGATCGTGCCAAAAATGCTCATCGAGGGCCTCCTCTTGGCGTCACGGCGATCGCCGATGACGGTGCGACAACGGGTGCGATAGATCGTTTTGGCCAGCCTCGTCGCCAAAATAAGGCCACGTCAGTGCTGGTGCTCGTCGCCGAGCCTAGCTGTAACGCCACCGCGCGGGAAAAGATCGTGGCCGGCTTCCGCCACGTTGCCGGAGGCCGTTCCGGCGCGAAGCGGCAACGAAATCCTGCGCCGTTTGCACGAGCGGTCCCGCTTGGCGTATGCAGCAACCGCGCCGCTTCGGAAAGCTCGCCCAACAGGGTTGCCGATGATAGCGCGGCATGTCTTTGCCGACCGAACTTGGGGTTTTGCCATGACGAGCCGTGTAATTCCCGTCGAACCCTTCACCATCGTGGTCTTCGGGGCCACGGGCGACCTGTCGCGCCGCAAGATTCTCCCCGCCCTGATGCAGCGCTGTATCGCGGGGCAGATCCCGACCGATGCCCGCATCATCGGGGTGTCGCGGCGCCCGCTCGGGCGCGAGGGCTACGTCGACATGGCACGCGAGGCGGTCATCGAACACGTGCCCCAGGGGGATATCAAGGATGGATCGCTCGACCGCTTTCTCAGCCGACTCGACTATGTGGCGGCCGATGCCACGGCCGACGACGGCTGGTCGGATCTGAAAACGCTGCTGGCGGACCGGCCGGACCATGTCAAAGTCCTCTACCTCGCCACGGCCCCGGAGCTGTTCGGACCGATTGCCGAAAAATTCGGAGCCCACGGCCTGGTGGATGCCAAGACCCGGGTGGTGCTGGAAAAGCCGATCGGCAAAAGCCTGGCTTCGGCGCGTGCCGTGAACGAGGCGATCGGCCGGGTGTTTCCCGAGCAATCCATCTACCGGATCGATCATTACCTCGGCAAGGAGACGGTGCAGAACCTCATGGCGCTGCGCTTTGCCAACGCGCTGTTCGAGCCGCTATGGACCTCCGCCCATATCGACAACGTCCAGATCACAGTCGCCGAGGAACTCGGCGTCGAGGGCCGGGCCGGCTATTACGACACCGCCGGCGCCATGCGCGACATGGTGCAGAACCACATGCTGCAGCTGCTCTGCCTGGTCGCCATGGAGCCGCCGACCTCGATCGCCGCGGATGCCATGCGGGACGAAAAGCTCAAGGTGCTGAAAAGCCTGAAGCGGATCGAGGATGCCAATGCGGCTCATGCGACGGTGCGCGGGCAATATCGCGCGGGCGCCTCGGCGGGCGGTGCCGTGCCGGGCTATCAGGAGGAACTCGGCGAGCCGAGCAAGACCGAGACCTTCGTGGCGCTGCGCGCCGAGATCGCCAACTGGCGCTGGTCGGGGGTTCCGTTCTATCTGCGCACCGGCAAACGGCTGCCCGCGCGATTGTCCGAAATCGTGGTCACCTTTCGATCGGTGCCCCATTCGGTCTTCGAGGGCGGCACACCCGAGCCCAACAAGCTGGTGATCCGCCTGCAGCCCGAGGAGGGCGTCAAGCTTTGGATCATGATCAAGGATCCGGGCCCCGGCGGCATGCGGCTCCAGCATGTGCCGCTCGACATGAGCTTCAAGGAATCCTTCGGGAGCCGCAATCCCGACGCCTACGAGCGACTCATTCTCGACGTGGTGCGGGGCAATCAGACCTTGTTCATGCGCCGGGACGAGGTCGAGGCGGCCTGGGCCTGGGTCGATCCCATCATCGAGGCCTGGGCCTCGGCCGGGGAATCGCCGCGGCCCTACACGGCCGGCACCTGGGGTCCCTCCGCCGCGGTGGCGCTGATCGAGCGCGATGGTCGCAGCTGGTACGAGGCGGGGTGAGGTCGGCGACCCCGTGCCGATGGGGCCCGGACAGCATCGTGGGTCACCGGGGGAGAGGGCATGCGCAGAGAGGTCATGCGCGTCTGCCCCGCTGGCCTGTATAGGGAGGGCCGGAGCGTTGACAGGGAAGACGCCCCCCTCTAGAACGCGCCGACGTTGGGGCTGTAGCTCAGATGGGAGAGCGCTGCAATCGCACTGCAGAGGCCAGCGGTTCGATTCCGCTCAGCTCCACCAACCACTCTCTCAGTTCAGCCCTATCCGCCGCATTCCTGAATAACGTCGACCTGTCCGAGGCTTAACGAACCGGCCGACGTGGGTTTCGGGCGAGAGACGCCTGTTAGTGGGCTCACGCGTCAAACAGGCCACCGGTCTCCACGGCCAAAACTTCTCTTCCGCGGAGCGATGCATTCGAGGCCGGGGAGACCGGTTCGCGGGTTGACGGGCGTGGATGGGAGGGCGGCGGAAGACCGGGCACCGCCGTGCAGCCCGCCTCGATCGATCACCTTGACAGAAGTGGTGCTAGCTCACGATCCCCAGCACCCGCCGCTGCTCGTCCCAACGTGGGGGCAGATCGGTCAGGCGGGACAGGCCGAAGCCCCGGGGGAGACTGCCATCGGCTGCGGCGAGCACGATGTCGGGGGCGAGGAATGCTAGGGACAGCGTCATGCGAGCAGCACGCGGGCTGATCGCCTCGCGAGCTGCAAGGGCTTCGAGGTCGGGCACGGCGCCGCTCATGATGGCGTCGAGCCAAGCCCTACCTCGCGCGATGCCGTGCAGCAGCCGCGATCGTGCCTCCGCCCGGATCGGCCGGCCCGCGCCGGCGTCATCGGCGGGCCCGACGATCTCGCGCTTGCGATGCTGGGTGCGAGGCGCCCAGGCTACCGTGATGGGCTCGGGCGCGCCGTCCGGCTGCTCGGCAAGGCGGATGTCGATCCGACCGATTCCGACCGTGATCCGCTTGACCAGCACCGTGAGCCAATCCCGGTCGAGGGGGCTCGGCAGATCATGTCCGGCTGAGGCAAGTGCATCGAGAACGGCGGCTTCAAGATCCTGGGCGGGAACACGGGCGACCAATCCCGCATCAGCGGTTCGGCCCTGGATGGTGGCGGCCGAGACATAGTAGCGGTACCGCATGCCGTTCTTGATCGCGTCGCTCGGGCCCATGCGGTTGTCCCGATCGTCGTAGAGAAGGCCGGTCAGCAGCGCATCCGAGTGCTGCCGTCGTCGCGTGTGGGCCTGGCGGTTGGCGTCGAGTCGCCCCTGCACGGCGTCGAAGAGATCCGCATCAACGATCGCTTCGTGCTCGGCCGGGTAGCTCTGGCCCTTGTGATTGAGCTCGCCGCGATAGACCCGGTTGCGCAGCATGTGCTGGAGCGGCCCATTGGTGAGCGCCACCCCACCGCGCGTTCCGCCGGTCCGCATCTGCCGCTGCCGGGTCACCACCCCTTGCTGCCGCAACTCGCGCTGCAGCGCCGGCAAGGAGCCGAGCGCCAGATAGCGGGCAAAGATCATCCGCACGGTCGCGGCCTCCGCCTCGTCCACGACCAGCTTGCGATCCTGCAGCGCATAGCCGAACGGGATGACGCCCCCGACCCAGATGCCCTTGCGCTTGGAGGCGGCGATCTTGTCTCGAATGCGCTCGCCCGTCACCTCGCGCTCGAACTGAGCGAAGCTTAACAGCACGTTTAAGGTCAACCGCCCCATGCTGGTGGTGGTGTTGAAACTCTGCGTCACGGATACGAACGACACGCCATGGGCGTCGAACAGCTCGACCAGTTTGGCGAAGTCCGCCAGCGACCGTGTGAGCCGGTCGACTTTATAGACAACGACAATGTCGACCTGCCGGTTTCGGATGGCTTCAAGCAGCCGGCCGAGCGCTGGACGCTCGAGCGATCCACCCGAGAAGCCGCCATCGTCGTAGCGGTCGCGCACGGGCCGCCATCCCTCATGGGCCTGGCTTTTAATGTAGGCCTGGGCGGCCTCGCGCTGGTTGTCGAGCGAGTTGAACTCCTGTTCGAGACCATGATCGGTCGAGACACGGGTATAGATGGCGCAACGCAGCAGATTTGAAGGGACCGGCTTCATGGCGTGGCTCCGGTGTGAAGCATCACCGAACCAGTTGACTTGGTCCTCGCCTGACTTGAGAGCTGTTCTTCAATTGGCATCGCCCGACCAGACAACCCTTCGGTCCTGCCACCCGACGTCCGTGCGGGTCGCTCACCGGCCTGCCGGTCCAGTCCGAAGAAGCGACGGCCGTTCCACTTGGTGCCGGTCATCGCCGAGGCCACGGCAGAGAGGCTGGCGTAGCTGCTGCCGTTCCAGGCGAAGCCGTCAGCGAGCACCATGACATGCTGCATCCGGCCCTGCCACTCGCGCACCAGCACCGTGCCGCGCCTCGGCCGGTCGACGCCGAGGGCTGGCGCGGCCGTGGCCTTGGTGCCCGGCTCGGATGTCACGGCACCGGATGCCGTGATCCGATCGAGCAGGCGTCGCGTGTCGGGTCGCAGGTCGCCATAGAGCTCGGCCTGCATGCGATAGGCGAGGACCCGCAGCAGCAGGGGCCGGGAGATGCGGGCCGGTGCGATGCGGCCGGTACGGTTGCGGAACTGCACCCGGAGCTGAGCGAGATCGAGCGCCTCGAGACGCTCGATCTCCTGCCCGACGATCTTCGGATCAGCCGAGATTTGTGCCGGCCGATTCGAAGCGACACTCTTGGATGGTGCACGCACCTGTCGGCTCAAGCCGCTGCGGCCGATGCGGCAGCCTCGACGATGCGATACACCGACCCGGTTTCGCCAGCCTCGCGGGTCACTGCATAGCCGCGCTTGCGCAGGCCGGTGAGCGCCGCCCGCGTGGAGTGCGGCAGCCATCCGGTCGCGGCCATCAGCTCGGTGACGCTCGACCCCGCCTCGCGGCGGAGCAGGGCGATGACCTCGGCCAGCTTCGTGCCGGAGCGCGGGGTCGCGGCTGATCCGGCGTCGCCTTCGGTCGTCGTGTTGGCCGCAAGTTGTTGCGCCGCTTCTGCGGATTGCGGTTCGTCCTGTGAGACCTCGGTCCCCTCTGCCGCCACGGATCGGCCGGCCTTGGTCAGCACCAGGCTGAAGCGCCGGCCCGTTTCATCGTCCCGGCGCCACACAGGCAGATCGGCCTTGGCTCGGATCTCCCGGACCAGCACCTTGGTCAGCAGCACCTGGGCGGCGTTGGCCCCGCCACCGCCCCGCCGCTCCGGCAGGACGACGGCTCCATCCGGCCTTAGTGCGGCGCTCGCAAGGAGCTGGCGCTGGGTGTCGGTCAGTTTGCTAGACTGCGTAATCTTGATCATGGTGCTCTCCTGTGATGGCGATCGGGACCTCTCCCGTCACCACCACGACCCCGCATCGGCGCCGAGCCGTGCGGGGTTTGAGCAGCTGCCGGCCATCAGGGCGGGATGCGACGAGAAGTTCGGCGCCTAGGCGGAGGCGGCTCGCTCCTCCCGGTTCATGCGTCCGATGAGGCATACGGCGCCATGCAGGGTCTGCGCCTCGTTCAGCAGCACGTCGAGCTCCATGGTGATGCGCACCGCCTCGTGTTCCGAGCCGCTCTTGGCGCAGGTCACGGCTGCCCTGGCGACCGCCGCGGCATCGGTCAGCCGCGTGCTCAGTGCCTCGAGGCACGTCGTGATGTCCATCCAGCCCATATCCATTCTGCCCATGTCCCCGCCCTCCTGACCTCAGCCCACACATGCGTGCTTTGCGGCGGTAGTCGAGTGGGATTTCGAGCACGCGGCGACCTCATTGCGAACCGGCGCGCCCGTGCCCGAACCATCCTGAACCTCTTTCTCGCGGACCGGAGCAAGGCACTGGGAGGTGCAGGAAGGAACAGGCGCCAAGGGAGGAGGCTTGAATGGGCAGGCTTCAAAGAAGCATACGCCAACGGTCGCCTCCGAACGTCCGGGGCTGATTGGCTAGTCCGAACCTTTCGGTACCTCGAGCAGGGCATCGATCAGTTTGCGGGGATCGACGCCGAGCGCTTCCGCCAAGTCGAGCAGCTCGATCAGATCGAGCCGGCGCTCTCCGGCTTCCACATTGGACACAAAAGGCTGATGCCGCCCCAAAAGCGCCGCGACCTCGGACTGCTTGAGCCCCGCCTGTTCGCGGTAGTGCACCAGCATCTCGGAGAGGCGGCGGTGGCGGGCTGATCGCAGCGAGCTTGGCATGCCTGGCCGGAACGGAGGGAACCGGCAGGGTCAGTAGGGGTGTCGTCGTCGCATCCAAAAGTCAGATATCTATAAAACGTATAATCTGCTGGACTGTGACCCTCACCAGAGCCACACGTCGGTCACGGCCGCACGGGCCGCCGACTGGGAATGGAGCCGATGACCGGGACAGGTGTGTTCGTGTTGCGCGATGCCGCGACGCTCGTCGCCATGCAGGCCGCAAGCTTCGCCTCCGAGGACGATTTCCAGCGGCTCCTGGCGGAGTTCCCCGAGCTGCTGATCGGCGACCAGATCGATGCCGAGGTGCCGCGCCGCTTCATCCTGGTGTCGCGCGAGCAGCCGGTCGCCTCGGAGGAAGGCGGCTCGAACCGCTGGTCGCTCGATCACCTGTTCCTGGACCAGGAGGGCATCCCGACCCTGGTCGAGGTCAAGCGCGGCACCGACACCCGCATTCGGCGCGAGGTGGTGGGGCAGATGCTCGACTATGCGGCCAATGCAATTGTCTACTGGCCGATCGAGGATCTGCGAGCCCGCTTCGAGGCGCGCTGCGAGTGGGAAAATCGGGACCCGGAGTCGGTGCTGGCGGGCTTCGTGGGCGACGACACGGGGGGCGAACAGTTCTGGGCGCGGGTGCGCACCAACCTGCAAGCCGGGCGCATTCGCATGCTGTTCGTCGCCGACCGGATCCCGACCGAGCTACGGCGGGTGGTGGAGTTCCTCAATGGGCAGATGCAGCCGGCCGAGGTCCTTGCGATCGAGCTTAGGCAGTATGAAGGCCAGGGGCTCCGCACCCTGGTGCCGGTGTTGATTGGACAGACCCAGGAAGCGGCGCAGAAGAAGAGGTCCGGATCGGCAGCAGCCAGAGAAGCGAGGCAGTGGGACGAAGCCTCCGTTCTGGCCGGCATCGGCGAGAGGAGCGGGCCGGAGATCATGCAGGCAGCCCGCCGTATCGCGGATTGGGCCAGAGAGAACGCGGACCGGGTGCAGTTCAACACCAACCCGATGTGGGGCACTCTGGCGGCCGTCTTCGATCGGGGTGGAAAGCCATTTTACCCGTTCCAGATTGGCACCGACGGCACCATCGGCATCTACTTCCAATACATGATCGGCCGGCCGGTGTTCGAC
>CAXTOT010000036.1:0-50315 GCA_964245915.1 uncultured Lichenihabitans sp.
CGACGGCACCATCGGCATCTACTTCCAATACATGATCGGCCGGCCGGTGTTCGACGCCATCGAGAAGCGGCGGGAACTGCTGGAGCGGTTGAACCAGATCCCGGGCTTCACCCTGTCCGACAGCGTCCTGACCAAGCGACCGCTCGTCAAGCTCGAGGTATTCCTGCAACCCGGGGCGACCGAGACGTTCCTGGCCGTCATGGACTGGTTCGTCGCGCAGCTACCGAAGCGCGGCGCTCGATCCCGCGAAGATGGAGCCCAACCTGCGGCACACGACTAATCGGGGCTGCAGCCTGTTACGATCGCCACGCGTGAGTCTCATCGTGACCCGTAGCGGACTCTGAGAACGTCCGCTTGCGGGTAACCTCATTCGAGGTCGGTGACTATGTTCGGCCGACATTAGCCCGGCCCATGGGCGTAGCTTGCGCGACTCAGGCCCGTTCGCGCAGGTGAGCTTCGACGATCGAGACGGGCAGCACGTCGGCGTATTTGAGGTGCATGTCGTATAGGTTGGCGTAGTGTGGGCTCTCGTGCACGTCTGCCACGCATTCTTCGGGAACGATGGTGCGATAGCCCCGCGAGACGCTGTCCACCACGGTCGCGCGCACACATCCTGATGTCGAACCGCCGGTGACGATCACGGTATCGACGCGATGAAAGGTCAGCAGCGATCCGAGCATGGTGTCATGGAAAGCCGAGGCCATGCGCTTTTGAATGATCACATCTCGGACGGGATCGATGAGGAGCCGGCCGTCCAGCATGGCCCGCCGCGACCCTTTCCGAATATTCTGCAGCGAATCGGGCGAGTCGGTTCGCGTGCCCCAGACGCCGCAGTCCTCGCCGGAGGGCAGGTAGGCGACATAGGTCCAGACAACCGGGAGTCCAAGATCGCGCGCGAGCCCGGACAGCTGCCTGATATGCTCCATCTGGCAAGGGTCGGTCTCGTAAGCTGTCGTGAACTCGTCCGGCCGCGTGTAGGCGCATTGCAGATCGACATTGATTATCGCCGCCTTTAAGCCAAATCCAAAGCGCGGCGTGCCGGCGGACCTCAACTCGTGATAGAGTTCCCGCGCGTTTTTGTCAGACCGCTTCATCGCACGGGTCTCCTCTCGGCCTTACGCACGAATAGCAATCGGATCGAGGGCGGAGGTCAACCAAAGCACTCGTTGACCGGTTTGGTCGCATGCCGTGAGCGCTAGTGCGCAAGCTCCGTGCAGTATCTGCAACATCTTTGGCCTAGATCGGTGCAAGGTTCCGTGTAGATTCCATCCGGGAAACGCTAAGACTCGAAGGGCTCATACGGTTGGAGGAGCCCATGCGCACGTATCTCCCCTTGAATGCCTTGCGGGCCTTCGAGTCGGCGGCCCGTCATCTTAGTTTTACCAAGGCCGCTAAAGAATTGTGTGTGACTCCCACTGCGGTCAGCCACCAAGTCCGCTCTCTCGAGGATTTCTTGTCGACCACCTTGTTTGAGCGAAAGAACGGTCGGCTGACGCTGACCGCAGCGGCGTCCCGGGCGCTGAACGACTTGTCTGATGGATTCAACAAGCTCGAATCGGCCATCATACCCTTGAGCCGCCGTGGTGGTTCGCAGAGGCTCGTCGTGGCGGCCTCGCCTTCGGTCGCTTCGCTGTGGCTGTTGCCGAGGCTGCAGCGGTTTTTCGACGCCGCGCCGGGCATCGAGGTGAGTCTGTCGACGGTCATCAGTGAGAAAGACTTCGGCGAAGGTGGGTTCGACGTGTCGATCTGCGTGACGGACGAGCATCCGAACCGAAGGGTCGATCATCTTATGGACGAGACGATCCTGCCCGTGTGTGCGCCAAGCCTGCTGCCGTCGAACCGCGGCGATGCCCTGATGGCGCTGCCGCTGATCCACGACGACAAGGCGAACGAACGGTTTCCCACTTGGCGCCGCTATTTCGAGGAAATGCGAATACCCGGGCGCGACCCGACGGCGGGCCTGCGTTTCAACCAGTCGAGCTTGGCCATCGAAGCGGCGGTGAACGGTCATGGGATGCTGCTCGGCCGCGGCCGGCTTATTTCGCCGGCTCTGGCCGACCGTCGCCTGTCGACGGTCACCGAGGCGGCTTATCCGGTGCCCTGCCACTATTACACAGTGCGCCAGCCCGGCGCGACATCGAAGCCGGTCAAGATTTTCCTCGATTGGCTCTCGCACGAAGTCGCCAACGAGGATGCGGCGATGACGCGGCAATAGCGAAGCCTTTATCCCGGTCGCCTCAATCTTCAAGCGCATGCGCGTCGCCTTCGAGCCATGTGAGCGCTGCGGTTTGACCGGGCTCAACGGGCGCCGAGAAGAAGATGCCGTCCGGCACCAACGCGGTCGCCTCCTGTCCGTTCTCGCCGATGAGAGCGACCTTCACGAGGGCGCCAAGATACTCGACCGCGGTCACCTGCCCGCTGAACCGCGGCTGACGCCCTGCGGGATCGAGGGAGCAACGATCCGCCCGCACGGCTATCAATCCCCGGCCGTTCGGCACGACATTGTGGCCGCCGATGAAGCGGGCCACAAAGGCGGTGTTTGGCCGTTCGAATATCTCGCGGGCCGGCGCAGCCTGGCGGATGTGGCCGGCTTCCATCACCACGACCAGGTCGGCGAGCGCCATGGCCTCGTCCTGGCTGTGAGTGACATGCACGAAGCTGATCCCCAATTCCCGCTGCAGGCGCTTCAACTCGATCCGCATCCGGTCACGCAAGAACGGATCGAGCGCGGACAGGGGTTCGTCGAGGAGCAAAACTCGTGGCCGGGTGATCAGGGCGCGAGCGAGGGCGACGCGCTGCTGCTGGCCTCCCGAGAGGAGCGCCGGCAGGCGATCCGCGTAGCCGCCCATCTGAACGAGATCGAGAAACGCGCGAGCGCGCTTGCGCCGTTCCTCCCTCGCGACGCCCCGGACCTTGAGACTGTAGGCGACGTTGTCCAGCGCCGAGAGGTGCGGAAACAGCGCGTAGTTCTGGAACATCATCGAGGTGCCGCGGGCGATCGGCGGCTCGTCGGTCACGGTCCGATCGCCAATCCTTATGTCGCCATCGCTGACCGGTTCGTGGCCGGCGATCATGCGCAGCGTGCTCGACTTGCCGCAGCCGCTCGGCCCGAGCAAGCAGCAATAGCTCGCCTTCGGAATCCGCAGCGAGATGGTGTCGACCGCCAGTATATCGCCGTAGCGCTTGCTGACGGACACGAGTTCGACGTCGTAGGGGGCGCGGTCTGACCCGGATGCGGCCAAAGGCGTCGACCCCGTCGCAGGCACGGAATGGGCGTTCAAATCCGGCTCCTTCGATTGCTTCGCATCCGAACCTCAGCCCCGGGCGGCGCTTTCCGTAATCTTGCCGCCGCGCCGCCGCCGCACGATCAGCGCGATGGTGAACATGGCGAGGGTGAGGACCGTGAAGGACACCACGGTCGTGACCGTGCCGAGGGCGAAGAGGACCGGGGATGTTGCCGCTGTCGTCAGCGCCCAGATCTCCAGAGGAAGCGTGTTCTTTGTCCCGACCGTGAGCGAGGATCGGGCGAACTCGTCGTAGGAAAGGGTGAAGCCAAACAGCGCGACGCCGATGATACCCGGCAGGATGATCGGGAAGATGATGTCGCGGAAGCGCTGCCACGAACTCGCGCCGAGATCGGTGGCGGCCTCTTCGTATCGCCTGTCGAACCGGCCTATGGTGGCGAAGGTGATCATCAGGCCGAACGGCAAGGTCCAGGTGAGTTGCGCACCGAGCCCCGAGGTGAAGAGGCCGGTACGCCATCCGAGTTCCTTGAAGCCGAGCGCAATGCCGAAACCGACGAAGAGGCTTGGCATCACCAAGCTCGCGATGGCGGTGTAGAACAGCACGGCAGCGCCCGGAAAGCGACGTCGAAAGCCCATGCCGGCCGAGACGCAGATAACGGCCGTCAAGAGCGCAGCCACCACGGCCAACCCGAGCGAGCGCTGGAAGGCGCTTGGAATATCGCCAACTCGCCCGGTAGCCTGCAGCAGCCCCTGAAACCAGGCGGTCGAGCGGCCGACCATCGGAAAACTCATGCCGCCTTCGGGGCCCTGGAACGATAGAATGAAGATGACGAGCATCGGCCCATAGAGAAAGGCCAGGAACAACAGGAAGAAGAAGCCTAGGACGTAGAAGGATCGGGGGCGCGGCTGGCCCACGTCGGTCATCATGCGAGAGCCCTCATTGCGCCAGCTCTTTGCGCACGTCGACGATGCTGAAGATGCCGATCACCAGCGCCAAAACGATCGCCAGCAGCACGACCGAACTCGCGGCGGCCGGCGGATATTCGAACGCGTTGAGCTGCGTGGCGATGCCGGAGACAACGCCGGCGCTCTTGCCGCCGCTGAGCACGCGCACGATGTAATAATCTCCCATCACCTGCGTGAGCACCAGCACGGAGCCCAAAGCTATTCCCGTCTTCGAGAGCGGGATGACGATGTCGCGCACAATCATCCATTCACCCGCCCCGGCGTCGCGCGCGGCCGCGATGAGGCTCTTGTCGATCTTGCTCATCGAATTGACGATCGGCGCCACCATCATCAGCGTGAAGATGTGGACATAGGCGAGGATCACGGCGAAATCGGAAAACAGCAGAAAGTCGAGCGGCTGCTTGACGACATGCGTCGCCATCACTGCATCGTTCAAAATGCCGTTGCGACCGAGGAACGGGATCCAGGAGATCATGCGGATCACGTTGGAGGTGAAGAATGGGATGGTGCAGGCGAGCATCAGGACGACGCGCCACTTCAGGGTCCGCACGTGGAAGGTGAGGAAATAGGCGACGAAGAAGCCAAGCACGAGGGTGATGGCTTCGACTATTGCGGCATATTCAAACGTTTTGAGGTAGAGCCGTAAGGTTACATCAGACGTGAAGATCTCTATGTAGTTGTCGAGTAAGAAGGCAGGGTAGATTTCGACGCGGCCATAATCGAAGAAGCTCACCACCACGACAAAGACCAGGGGTAGCACAAACATCGACAGCAGCACGAGCGCGAGCGGCGCGACCTGCAGCCACGACACGAGAGCACCCGGCCAAGCGCCACCCCGCCATCGCAACCGGGCTTGGCCAGCGACGGTGTTGCGGGAGAGGGGCGCAGCTAAGCTCACGCCGAGATGAACTCGTTCCAGCGCTTCGTCAGATAGCGCTGCTGGTCCATCAGGCAGTTCCAAACCGCGACATTGCCCATCCGGTCCCAGAGCGCGCCACCGTCGCGCTTGTTGCCGGCCTTTTCCATGACCTTGCCGAATGGGTCCTTGATGTCCTGCGCGGCCGGCTTTCCTTCGTACCAGTAGTCCCACTCGTAGGGTTCCAGCATCGCCTTCGCGGTTTCCGGAACCGTGCTGTAGTAGCCCTGCCGGGCAATGAAGGCGCCCTGCCAGCCCGAATTGTACCAGTTGAGGTATTCCATTGCCGCGTCGAGCTTGAGCCCCGACAAGTGCTTCATCGGCACGAGCGTCACGCCCCAGCCGCGATAGCCTTCTTTCAATGGCACGAACTCGCAGGGTATGCCGCGGGTGCGCACCTCTGTGACGGCGGGCGACCACATCGATTGGATCACGACCTCGCCCGAAGCCATGAGACTGACAGACTGGTCGAAGTTTTGCCAGAACGAGCGGAACTGGCCGCCCTTTTTTAGATCGATGAGCGCCGCGATCGTCTTGTCGATCTCGGCCTTGGTCATGTTTCCCTTGTCGATGTATTTCATTTGTCCGGCGGCCTCGAGCGCCATTGCGGCATCGAGGATGCCGATGTCGGATTCATCGACCAGAGACGCCTTGCCCTTGAATTTCGGGTTGAACAGCTCGGCCCAACTGTCGATCTTCTGTCCGACGAGATCGGGGCGGATGCCGAGCGTATCGGCATTGTAGAGCGTGGGGATGCTGGTGAGCCAATCGGTCGGGGTGGGTGACAGCGCCTTCCCGTCCTTGTCAGCATAATACTGGAACTTGATCGGGGCACCGCCCTGCATCGAGGCCTTATGGCCGTTCGGATATTCGCCCTTGCTGAAGAGCGGCACCGTCTTGTCCCACCACTTGTACTTGGAGGTCGAGATCGGCATGCCGATGCCCTGCTTGATCAAATCCGGCACGACATTGATGGAGAGGTCCGAGATGTCGATCGACTCGGGTTGGGTGAACGTACGGTTCAACTGGGTCGCATAATCGACCGCCTGGGAATCGACCTTGAAGCCGAGGTCCTTGCTCGCCTGCGCGTCGATCTGGGGGATCACTGAAAAGGACTGACCCACATGAGTGAGCGTAATATCCTTGATGTTCTGGGCCCATATGGTGGGAAAGCCAGTGATGGCTCCCGATCCGGCCGCGAGGCCGGCCACGGCCGCCCCGCCTTTGAGAAGCGCTCGCCGTGACGGTCCAGATGGCGGGTCCCAGGTGTCGGTCATGGCAGTCCTCGTCCGTCGCAGGAGTCAGCAATGCTCGCATTCGGGCTATCGCCGACCTACTGACGAAAACTCATCCGCTCGTGAGAAAAGCTCGCGTCGAAAAGAGAGGCACCTGACGCCGAATGAGGCGGGCGGCGCGCGATGGGGCGCCGGGCTATCCGCGACTTTATTGACGCCCAGTGGCCACATCAGAAGCGCGTGTTGAGCGTTTCGCGTCATACCGATGCGCGGCGAGGTGACGGACAGATGTCGCCTCGCCACATGAACCGCGGAGGTCGACCGCCGATCGTTCGGTCTCGGCTACCGCCTGCTCGTCATCAACGGCTGGATGCGCTCTCCGAACTGCTCCATCCCCACGATGAAATCGTCGAATGTCAGCATCACGCCCTTGAGTCCAGCGAGTGTGGCGATCTCGTCGAGCATGCGGGCGATTTTGGCATAGGAGCCGATGAGTTTGAAGATGCCGGTCGGCTGCGGGTCGCGGATGACGCTTGCGAGGTTCGAGGCGGTCGAGCCCTCCTGCGCCCTGATATCGGCGCCGGCCTGGGTGGCCTGCCATTGCAGCGCCTCGAGGTCGGTACCGCTCTTATAGTGCTCCCATTTGGCAATGGCGGACTCGTCGGTCTCGGCCGCAATGATCATGAGCAGCAATAGGGCACCGACGTCGCGGCCGGTTTCCGAGACGGCCTTGGTCAGGCGCGAAAGCGTGGGCGCGGCCGCCTGCGGATCGTTCAGCCCCGGGGCGCCGACGAAATTGTAGTCGCCATATTCGGCGACGAAGCGCATGCCCCGGTCGCTCTGGCCGGCGCCGACGATCGGCATGGAACCGGAGGGCCGCGGGCTCAGACGGCAATCGTCCATCTGGAAGAATTCGCCCTTAAAATCCGAGCGCCCCTCGGTCCAGAGCTCCCGCATGATCCGCACATATTCCGAGACGTAGTCATAGCGCCGAGCGAAATGCGCTTCGCCCGGCCAGAGCCCCATCTGCTGGTATTCCTTCGGCTGCCAGCCGGTCACGATATTCACGCCGAACCGGCCGGGGGCGATGGAATCCACGGTGACGGCCATGCGGGCCACGAGCGCCGGCGGCATGGTAAGCACCGCCACCGAGGCAAAGAGCTGGATGCGGCGCGTCACCGCCGCGATCCCCGCCATCAGCGTGAAGGATTCGAGGTTGTGGACCCAATATTCACTCGGCCCGTCATAGCCGCGTAGTTTGATCATCGAGAGTGCGAAATCGAGCCCGTAATATTCGGCCCGTTGCACAACCGTCCGGTTGAGATCGAAACTCGGCATAGTCATGGGCGAGGTCGTCGATATCAGCCAGCCACGGCTGCCGATCGGGATGAAGACACCGATTTTCATGTCGCGGCCTGTCTCCCAAGTTGGGGGAATTGAAGTGAGAGTGGCGAGGGGCCTAATGCGAGAGCGGCATTGCGACGGGCCGCATCGGCGCCCCGGTGGCGCCCCGCAGTTTGATGCAGGCGCCGAAGAATGCGAATTCATACACCCGCTCGGCCACGAGTTCGTCGAGACAGGCCATCTCCAGGATTGGGACGCCAGCCTCGGCTAGAAGGTAGGTGTGGACCGGAAAGAAATTCAACGGCTCCGCCGCGGGCGTCATTTCAAGGGTCAGGTTGTCGGCGCCGATCATAATGGCACCGGCCTTGGCCAGGTATTCCGCGCCTTCGCGATTGAGGCCGGGCGTGTTCGCGACGAAGGCCATGTCCGGCCAGAGCTTCATCTGCCCTGTATGGATGAGCACGACGTCACCGGGCCGAAGCTCCAGCCCCTGTTTCGCGAGGCACCCCTTGAGGTCGCGCTCGCCGATGGCATGGCTTGGAGGCAGCGTCGGCACGCCGTGCAAGCCCGCCACGTCGAGCAGAACGCCGCGTGCGAAGATGGGCGGATGGTTCTCGGCGCCGCACCGGTCCCAGGCCCGGCTGCCGAGGTGGTCCGCCGCCGCGAAGTCGTTGAAGATTCTGCCATTGTAGCCGAAATGGTTGAACGTATCGATGTGCGTGCCGCAATGGGTGTACATCGAGATGCTGTCGCCGGAATAACTGACCAATTGGTTGGCCGCCAGACTGACCCTCATGCTGTTGTCGACGACCTCGCCGGCCGGTGTGTGAGTCATCCAGATCTGGTAGGGCTGGTCGCCGGCGCCGAACCATCCCGGCATGCCGACGAAATGGTCGACCGACAGGTCGAAGACTTTCGAGGCATCGGCCCGGGCCAGGATTGCTGAGCGCGATGCGCTGTCGATGAGATTGAGCATGCCGATCTGGTCGTTGTGCCCGTAGGGGCTTTTGCTGACCTCATGGAATGCGGCGTTGTAGGCGATGATCTTGCTCTTCATCGCCTCATCGACGGTGCATGCGACGCACATGACACTCTCCCTCGGGCGACGAGCCCGCTCCGGCCCGACCACGCCGGACGCGTGAGCTCCCATTTAGGCAGGGGAGGGCCGCGGCGGCCTAATGACGTTTTCTCATCCGGTCTGAAGAAAACATGCGTGGCCGAAGCGGGCTCGGACCCCCTAGCGTTTTGCGGCAACGGAGAAAGGGCGCGAATGGCGGGCAAGGTAGCGTTTATCGGAACCGGAGGCACGATGTCGTCGGTCGGGCGCGGGCCTCTCGATCTGCTCGACTACAGCATCAACAAGACGATGCTCCATGCCGACGACATCCTTGCGGCTTTCCCCGAGGTTCGTGAGGTGGCGGAGATTGTTCCGGTTCGCTTCAGGGCCATTCCGAGCACGGCGCTTGGCTTTCCGGAGTGGAAGGAACTTGTTTCGATTTGTGATCGGCTCGTCGCCGACCACCCGGATCTCGACGGGATCGTCATCGGGCATGGCACGGCGACGCTGGAGGAAACCGCCTATTTTCTCGGTCTGACGCTGAAGGTTTCCATTCCGGTGGTCGTGGTCGGCTCGCAACGGCCGCTCAGCGGCCTGTCGACCGATGCCGCCCTCAACCTCGTCAATGCGGTTCGCACGGCCGCAAGCCCGGCTTCGAAGGGCCGGGGCGTGCTGGTGCTGCTCAACGACGAGATCCAGGCCGCGCGCGAGGTGACCAAGACCTCGACGTTCCGGCTGCAAACCTTCAGGACGCCCGATTTTGGCATCCTCGGATACGTGGACGGCGATCTCGTCCGCTACTACCGCCGCAGCGAGCGCCGGCACGCCCCAGACACGGAATTCGACATTCGTATTCTCGACACCTTGCCGCGGGTCGACATCGTCTATTCCTATGCCGGCGGCGATGGCACGGCGATCCGCGCCTTCGTGGCGGCAGGCGCCAAAGGGCTTATCTCGGCGGGCTTCGCGCCTGGAATGACGACCCCGGACGAGGGTGCGGCGCTGAAGGCCGCGGTCGAGGCCGGTGTCGTCGTGATTCAATCGACACGGGCGGGGAGCGGTGTGGCTCTCGATGGCCATCGTTTGCAGGAGATGGGTGTCATTCCGGCCGACAATCTCAATCCCCAAAAAGCCCGGATCCTCCTCGCCCTGGCACTGACGATCACGCGGGACCCTGTCGCCATCCGTCGCATCATCGACAGCTATTGAGACGCTCATGACCCGCGCAAGCCTGCTGACCGCGACGGAGGCCCTGGCCCGCCTGCGCGCCGGACACCTCACGGTGGTCGAATTGGCGCAAGACTGCCTGGCACGGATCGAAGAGCGCGACGAGACGGTCAAGGGCTGGGTCACGCTCGATCCCGAGCTCGTGCGCGCGCGTGCGCGGGAACTCGATCAAACGGAGCCGATGGGGCAACTGCACGGCATCCCGATCGCCGTCAAGGACGTGATTCTGACCGCCGACATGCCGACGCGGAACAACTCGCCGCTGTATGACGGAAGCTTTCCTGCGCTCGATGCCGGCTGCGTCAAGACTCTGCGGGCCGCCGGGGCGCTGATCTTCGGCAAGACCGATACCACCGAATTCGCCGCCACGACGCGCGGCGGCCGCGCCCGCCATCCGCTCGATCCCACCCGAACGCCGGGCGGGTCGTCGAGCGGTTCGGCTGCCGTGGTCGGCGACGGGCAGGTGCCGCTCGGGCTGGGGACGCAAACCGGCGGCTCAACCATCCGGCCCGCTTCGTTCTGCGGTGTCTACGCGATGAAGCCCACCTGGGGCGCCATCAATCGCGAAGGGCTCAAAATGCTGGCGCCCACGCTCGATACGCTCGGCCTGTTTGCTCGCTCCAGCGATGACCTCGACCTCCTGGCCGACGTGTTCGCGCTGGAAGACCGCACGCCACCGAAACCGTTCGCGCTGCGGGGCGCCCGGATCGCCGCGTGTCGAACCCCTGTATGGCCCAAGGCGGAAGCCGCGACCCGCGACGCCTTCGATAATGGTGCGGCTTTGCTCCGCCAGGCTGGTGCCGCAGTGGTCGATCTGGATCTACCGGACCTCTTCGCCTCACTGGCCGAGCATCACACCCGCGTCATGCACGGTGAGGCCATGGCCACCTTCCTCAGCGAAGCCCGTGCCCGGCCGGACCTGCTCGACGACGAGTTCAAGGCCATGGTGGGGAACCGGAAGGGAATTTCGCGCGCGGACCTGCTCGAAGCCTATGACGTTGCGGCCCAAGGCCGGGCGATGTTCGACGCCATCGCGGGCCAGTTCGACGCCATCCTGACGCCGAGCGCGGCGGGCGAAGCTCCGGTCGGCGCGAACACGGGCGACGCTTCGTTCAATGTCATGTGGACGCTGCTGCACACGCCCGTGATCAACGTGCCGGGTTTTACCGGCCCAGCCGGCCTTCCGGTCGGATTGTCCCTGGTGTCGGCCCGCTATCGGGACCGCCATCTCCTCAACGTCGCAAAGGCTGTCGCCCCCGTGTTCGACCGACGCACGCAGGCGTGACCGCTATGCCGCGAACGAGCTTTGCCCTACGCGCCGGTGCGGGGTGCCTCAGTCGAGCGATCACGCCACAGCGCCGCGCGTGCCGCGTTGCTGTCGCTTCTGCCATTCCAGCGCGGGTGCCAGAGGGTGCCGTCGAGCTCAGTGGTTGGCGTTCCGTGGCTCTACGGGGCCGGGGCGGTCGAGCGGACGCCGGCGCCGAAGGTCGGCCTGAGACTTGCAAGAAAGTCAGAACGCCGGCCCCGACATCCGGAGAGCCGCCTCTGTTGCTGCAGGACGTCGTGACACCTGATTCCCGTAGACAGTCCCCCCTCGGCCGCGCCACGTGCGGCGACGCTGTGGCCCTCGCGGCTGGCTCTGTGACCGTCGGCACAATCGACGGACTGGGCGGACACGCCCTGGTGGCAACGGGCTCGTCGCCTTCGATCGACGCTTTCACGCCTTCCAGGCGCGACCCGAGAACGGCCGCCCCTCCCTCATCCCCTTCACGCGCGATGGAGACATGACATGGACATTGGCGTTTTCATTCCAATCGGCAACAACGGGTGGCTGATTTCCGAAACAGCGCCGCAGTACAAGCCAAGCTTTGAGCTCAACAAAGCCGTAGTTCTGAAGGCCGAACACTATGGGTTCGATTTTGCGCTCTCGATGATCAAGTTGCATGGCTTCGGCGGCAAGACGGAATTTTGGGACTACAATCTCGAATCATTCACCCTGATGGCGGGCCTCGCCGCGGTCACCAGCCGCATCAAGCTTTATGCATCGACCGCGGTCTTGACGCTGCCCCCGGCTCTGGTGGCGCGGATGGCGACAACCATCGACTCCATCTCGAACGGCCGCTTCGGCATCAACATCGTCTCCGGCTGGCAGAAGGCCGAATACGACCAAATGGGCCTGTGGCCCGGCGACGATTACTTCGGGCACCGATACGATTACGCGAGCGAATACGTTCAGGTGATGAAGGATTTGTGGTCGACCGGCGAGTCAAACCTCAAAGGCCGCTTCTTTCAGATGACGGACTGCGCGATGAAGCCGCTTCCCTCAACGGACATCAAGATCGTCGCCGCCGGCCAAAGCGGACGCGGCATGGACTTCGCGGCCGAATTTGCCGACTACAATTTCGTCATGGGCACAGGCGTCAACACGCCCATGGCCTGCGCGCCGACATGCCAGAAGATGCTGGACGCTGCGGCCAAGACCGGCCGGGATGTCGGCTGCTACCTCCTCTTTATGATCATCGCGGACGAGACGGACGAACTAGCCCAGGCCAAATGGCAGAAATACCGTGACGGTGCAGACCTAGGCGCACTCTCGTGGATGGCCGACCAGGGCAGCAAGGACGCCGGCGACAACGGCACCGCCAAGCACATCAACCTTCCCGAGGGCGCGGTCAATTTCAACATGGGCACGCTCGTCGGTTCTTACGCGACCGTCGCCCATATGCTTGACCAGATCGACACTATTCCCGGCGCCAAGGGCATCATGTTGACCTTCGACGACTTCCTGGTGGGCATCGATCAGTTCGGCGAACGCATCCAGCCCCTCATCGGATCCCGCGCCTCGTCGCAGACCCGGATCGCAGCATAGCCTCGAGCCTATGTACGGAAGGATGAAATTTAGGTCCTCGCCCTGCCGGAGTAGCGTTATGATCGGGGTCGGCATGCGAGAGAATAACTGTCCCGCGCGCGGTCGGTTCGCCTTCCACGCTCAGTTCACGGCATCGGGGAACGTCATGGTTTTTTTCCCGGACTTGCCGCAAGGGCCGTGAGAAGAGCGTTTCCGCCTATGTCGGAACGGACAAAATCTCTGGCCATCCGTGCACCGGCTGGATGCCGCGCGCGTCTTCCGCCTCGCTCTTGAACGGGGCGCCCGGGATGAAGAATCCGATGCCATCGCTGAGGAGGGTTCCGTTCAGGCTGATCGCTGAGGCAGTCGGCTGGCAGTTCGGCGTGCGCGCGAAGTCCTGACGCCCGTAGAAGCCGAGGCACCTTTCGGCGGCTTCGCGACGTAGGTGGCAGGCAACAACCCAGCCTCCGGCGAGGGGACCAGGGCGGTCTTCGGGTGGAAGCCAAGAGAGAGGGTCATTATCTCGGATATCGACCGGCCGGACTATTACGAATGACCAGCTTATTCATCTCGGCTTATCCAGCGGCCTGAACGGTCAACGGCTGCTGTCAGAGCTGGAGCTTTACCACGCAGATGACCGATCTAGTTCGGCCACGGCCGGCTCGATAATTGCTCGCCAACGTCCGCAAGGTGGCGACCAACCAACGGCAGCAATTGGCGGATTGCGTTGAAAAAGTCGGTCTTGCTGTGGGTATGAAGTCCTGATTCAGTTCTCTGGGCAGGAGAACGGCGCAATGATGGGCGAACGGCAGGTCGTGCAAGAGGCGCTGTTTTACGCGTTCAGTCTGGAGCGGCACGTTCCGGCGGCTCACCTGCTGCGTGCGATCGATCGTGTGATCGACTTGTCAGGCCTTCGGGGGCATCTGCAGCCGTACTACAGCGCGATGGGTAGGCCCTCGATCGATCCGGAGCTGATGATCCGCATGCTGGTCGTCGGCTACTGCTGCGGCATCCGCTCGGAGCGGCGTCTATGCGAGGAGGTGCATCTGAACCTCGCCTACCGCTGGTTCTGCCGGCTCGGTCTCGAAGGCGACGTGCCCGACCACTCCACCTTTTCGAAGAACCGTCATGGGCGCTTCCGCGACAGCGATCTCCTGCGCGAGCTGTTCGAGACCACCGTCCGGCGCTGCAAGAAGGCTTGGTCGGTGGGGAAGGCTTTGCCGTCGATGCCAGCCTGATCAGGGCCGACGCCAACAAGCAGCGCTCGGCGGCGTCCTCCGACGTGGTCGACTGGGACGATCTCGCTCAGACCCGTCGGTCAGTTCGTGAGTATCTCGATACACTTGATGAGGCGGCCTGGGGCGCGGCCAGCGAGGTGAAGCCGAAGTTCATCTCCCGTTCCGATCCGGCGGCACAGTGGACCGGGGCCCTGAAAGGTCATGCCTTCTTCGCCCATGCGACCAACTACTTGATCGACCTCGACCATGCCGTCATCGTCGATGTCGAGGCGAGCCGCGCTATCCGGCAGGCCGAGGTCGGATCGGCTCGCACCATGATCGCACGGACGCAGGATCGTTTCGGTCTCTGGCCGGCGAGGCTGGCAGCCGATAGCGCCTACGGCTCAGCCGAAAACCTCGCCTGGCTGGTGCATGAACGCGGGATCGAGCCGCACATTCCGGTCTTTGACAAGTCCCAGCGCAACGACGGTACCTTCAGCCGTTCGGACTTCGCCTATGACCACAGCCGTGATCTGTATACCTGCCCGGCCGGGAAGGAGCTTGCCCAGTACCGGCGTCCCTTTGGTGTCAGTCGCGAGGGTGTCGATGCAGACGGGTTCATGCGCTACCGCGCGAGCAAGTTCGACTGCGACGCCTGCGAGCTGAAGCCGGCGTGCTGTCCCACTGCCCCGGCCCGCAAGATCCTGCGCTCGATCCACGAAGGCGCACGCGACATGGCCCGGGACATCGCGATGAGCGACGACTACGTCACCTCACGGCGCCAGCGGAAGAAGGTCGAGATGCTCTTCGCCCATCTCAAACGTATTCTGAAGCTCGACCGGCTCAGGCTACGAGGTCCGAACGGCGCCCGTGACGAGTTCCTCCTCGCCGCGACTGCCCAGAACCTCAGAAAGCTCGCCAAGCTGGTCCCAGCCCCTGAGCCAGCCCTGGCGTGAGGCTCGGGGATCCCGTCCTCTCCGCCAAGCGACCGCCGGTCAAGACGTTCCCGAACCGACTTTTTCAACGCAATAGGCGCATTGTGGCCGACGGCCGCCTGTCCGCTTTCGAGCCACGGCTGGACCGAAGCGGACCTCGGTCTCCGTCGCCTCGGTGACGAGGCTCACAGCCCCAAATTCGTCGTCGGATCACCACATGACGTCGCCGCCGTTCGGCGAGACGCTCTGGCCGACGAAGAAGGCGGCGGCGTCGGTGGCAAGGTAGACATAGGCCGAGGCCACTTCCGCCGGCGTGCCCGGCCGGCCGATCGGAAGAGCCTTGAGTTTCTCTTCCACGAAGGCGGCTCCGCCCAGGTGAAGCATAGCGGTGTCGGTCATCCCTGGGCAGACGCAATTGACCGTGATGCCATGTTGGGCGACCTCCTGCGCGACACTGGCCGTCAAGGCCGTGACGGCCGCCTTGGACGCGCAGTAAGCGCCATGGTTGGCGACCGGCTTATGGGCGAGCTGCGAGGCGGTGTTGATGATGCGCCCGCGACCGCGCGCGATCATGTGCGGCAGCACGTGTTTCATGCCGAACGCGACGCCCGTGAGATTCACGTCGAGGATCTTCCGCCACACGTCCCAGTCCTGAATCTGCAGCGGCGAGCCCGCGCTGGTGATGCCGGCATTGTTGACCATGATGTCGAGATGGCCGAAAGCATCCAAGGCCTCCGCAACGACGCGCGACACGCTGGCCTCGTCGAGCACGTCGACCTCCCCCGCGAGGGCCTCCACGCCCAAAGCCCTTAGCTCCGCCACCAGGGCTCCCTTTTCAACTGGCCACCCCTTATCGGCGACCATCACATTGGCGCCAGCCTGGGCAAAGGCCTGACACACGGCGCGGCCGATGCCGACGGCGCCCCCAACGACCAGCGCGTTCTTCCCCCTCAGCAGCATCGCTCCTCACCGCTCCGCCGCAGGTTCGACAAGCTGAAGCTTCCTCTGCTTCGACGGTCGGGGAGGCGCTTTGGTATAGCGAAGCAGGACGCTTTCCAAAGATGGTTTTTCCTCGACCTCCGACCCATGCAGGAGGTCGCGCTCGATGTGATCGAGGTGGTCCAGCATGTGCCGCGCCGCTTTGTCAGTTTCGCGCGAGGCCAGCAGCTCGACCAGTTCCCGATGGTCATGCGCTTTGCAGCAACCGGTCACGTCGCTGTAGGTCGCGATCACGAGAGCCGAACGGCACACGAGATTGTGGAGGAAATTGCACAACGAGCTATTCTTCGCGATATCGCCGAGCAAGAGATGGAACTGCCCTGACAGTCGGAGCGCGGCGCGCTGATCGTTGCGATGGTAGGCCTCGTCTTCGAGGTCTACGTGGGCCCGAAGACGCGTCAGATCGGCCTCGGTGCTCATTTCGCCGACTTGGCGGACGATAAACGGTTCGATCGCCTTGCGCCCGCCCAGGACATCAATGGCCTCAGCAGTCGTCGGAACGACGACGAAACAGCCGCGATTGCGCTGGATTTCGACCAGCTTGTCATACTGGAGACGGTGGATTGCCACCCGCACGATGGTGCGGCTCACGCCGTAATGCGCGCAGAAGACGTCTTCCGGAAGCTTGGTGCCGGGGTCCAGGGCGCGATCAAGGATGGCGCTGACCACAGTGTCGTAGATCCGGTCTGGAATATCGTCAGGCCCTCCCTCCTCAGCGGCTGGGTACGCTTTGCGTTGTCTGTCGGTTGGACGTGCCATGGTTCGAGGAGCTCCCTGCATCCATCAAAATACCGCGTCGGCGCGTGCGCTGCAACCGTCGAGCCGAAATCGTCTTCCGATCTGATACAATCTTTTCACATTTCGTCTTCTGGATCGGCACGAGGAGGCTCAGAGCGCCTACGGGGCGGCCCTGCTGATCAATCCCGACAGTGCGCCGGCGCGCAAGAATCTGAGTTTGTCGAAGGCGCTGATGAACGAACCCAAGGCGACGACCAAGCCGAGCGCAGCATTGCAGGGCAGAGCCGTGCCGGGCAGCAAGGACCCGTAACCCAGGCCAGATTCTACTGGGTGACCGTGGCCTGCCCGGGTTGAACCGTGTTGACGCTCGGGACCACGGCAACCGGAGTTGCGGCAGCGGTGGAGGGCGAGCCTGCGCTGGAGCTGGCACCGCTCGACGGCGATGACGTGCCGGGGGCGGGCAGCGCCAAGCCGCGGTTGGCGTGCCAGTCATGGACACCCCCGGTAAGATAGACGCCGTCCTCATGGTCCAGAGCCGGGGGCGCCACGAGGTCGGCGGGGTCCGCCACCATGGCGGCGAGATTGTTGGTCTGCGTGCAGCGCGCCAGACTCATGAGACTCGGCAGCGGATCGTCGGGGTAGGCCGGGTGGATCGCATCGGCGCAAGGCGCCGTTTCGGCCAGCGTGCGGCTGAGGAGCAGTTCGGTAGGATGGCGTTCGCCGGGCGCCTGCAGGTCCATCGCGATGCGCGCCGGCTCCATCCCGAGCCCGACCAGCATGCGCCGGATCGGTTCCGCTTCGCCGATCGTGCGGGGCCGGATCCGCGCCCGCAATCCCTGTATGTCACGGCCGGCCACGGCATAAAGCTCCTGCCTGAGCCGTGCGCGGCCGGTGACTGTGCGCAAGGCCTGAGGCGGCACGAGGATCACCCGGGCGGGGCTCGAGAGGAGAACGGGCGGCGCGGCCCCAAGATCGGCACTCTCGTTGACGCAGCCCGAAAGGCCTATGACACAGAGTAGCAGGAGACCGAGGCGTTTCATTCGAAGCTGAACCCGCTGCTGTCGATCACCTTGGGGGCTGGCGGCCGTATCGCCTTGCGACCGGGAGCCGCCACCCGCCCATAGATCGCGTTTTCCGCGTCGGAGGGAACCCGCACATAGCCGGTGGGATCATCCGGCGGCGTGTCCGGTCCGGTCGGGCGAACCACATAGGGCGTCACCACGATCACGAGTTCGCTCTGGTTGCGCTGGAAATTGCTGGAGCGGAACAAGGTCCCGAGGACCGGCAGATCCCCCAGCCAGGGCAACTTCTGAATGTTGTTGCTGTCGTTGCTCTGGATGAGACCCGCGATCGCGAAGCTCTGGCCGCTGGCGATCTCGACCGTGGTCTCGGCGCGGCGCGTCGTCAGGGCGGGTACCTGAGCATTGGCCGACAACTGAACGCTGTTGGCGGTATCGATGGCGCTGACCTCGGGACGCACCTTCATGCTGATATGGCCGCTCGCCAGGACGGTCGGCGTGAACGCGACGCTAACGCCATATTGCTTGTAGTCGACCGAGACGGTGCCGAGCACCTGCGAGATGGGGATGGGGATCTCGCCGCCAGCCAGGAAGGTCGCGGTGCTGCCGCTCTCGGCCGTCAGATTGGGCTCGGCCAGCAGCGTGACGAGCCCTTCGGTCGCCATGGCGTCGAGCACGGCGGCGCCGTTGAGGTGTTTGGACGCCACGGTGCCGAACACGCCATCGAGACCGTTGGCCACGAGGGTCGAGGCTGTCGCCCCGGCGAGCCGCCCCGTCTGCAGCCCGACGGCGAAATTGCCGGAGGAGAGCACGGTGGACCAGTTGAACCCGAGCTGCCGGGAGACCGAGCGGCTGACCTCGGCCACGCGGACTCGAAGATTGACCTGGGCGGGGCCGGCCACGCGAAGCTGATTCGCCAAAGGCACACCATTGCCGAGGGTGCGTTCGGCGGTCTGCATCAACCTGTCGGCGGTCTGGGCGTCGGGCACCATGCCCTTCAGAACGGCCCCGTTGGCGGTATAGCTGAGTTGGGCGGCGCCACCGGCATCGGCCTGGATCTGGGCCTGCAACTCTCCTTGCGGGAAGCGCACGTCCACGGTGTAAGCGACCAGAGGTAGGCCGTTCTTCTTGAGCACGAAGAGGGTGGTGCGGCCGGGCTTCTTGCCGAACAGGAAGAGACTGGCGGGTTTGGGGGTTTGGATGTCGGCGATGGTCGGATCCGCCACGAAAGCGGTGCCGATCTCCTCCGGAAGCTGGAGCAATTCACCGCCCGACACGTCGATCTGTACGGTCCGGCTGGCCGAAACTGTGGTGCGGGCTTGCATCTGTGCCTGGGCGGTCCACGGACCCGCGAGGCCGCCCCCCACCATGGCGATGCACGCTATGATCATCCAGGGGCGGCAGTTGCACCAATGGCGCCCCGATCGTGCCCCATTCACGTATGCCGTCGGGTTCACCATGGGGGGCGCATAGCACGATTCATGGTCCGCCTTGGATTGCGAAATAGCGTTGCGCCCGCTTAACGCCGGTGTCGTTGTCGATCAGCAACAGTCGCGGAGGTTGGTCCGCGATCTCGCTCTCCGTTACCCGGTAGCCTGACCGTGCTCGTCAGCGCCGTGCGAAGCGCGCAATCACGCCTGCGTGGCCTCGATGAAGGGCGGCTTGCCTGCGCCGACTGGCAGCAGCGAGAGTTCACGAAAGGGCGATCTCCCACCGGTCGATGACTCGCGGTCACGCTCGAATGACGCATTCGTGGAGGTCCTCCGCGGCACCCCGGCTCCTTTTTGAACCTAGTTGCAAAGCGGCTGGTGAAGTGGCCGTTTTGCGCCCTTGTCCGTGGTTCATCGGACGCTCCCGAGGCACCAACAGCAGACGTTCATCATCGATGTCGATCCCGCCTCGGGTCTTTCGCCTTCAGCTCCAGTCCATGCCCGACAAGTTCTCGGCCATGAAGGTTGCGAGAGCTTCGATCTTGCCGGGCCGTGTCCGCGTGGTCGGCGTGACGAAATAAAGAGCACCCTTCGGGAGCGACCAGTCCGTTAGGATCGCCTCCATTTGCCCGTTCTTTAGATATTCGGCCGCGATGAACCCCGGGAACTCGGCGATGGCGAGGCCATCCAGCACGGCCGGCACCAACGCGTCCGCGTTCGTCACCCGCAGCGGGCCGCGCGGTGTGATGTTGATCTCCTCCCCAGCAGGGTTGGTGAAGTGCCACACATCCGTGCGGACCGCATAGGCGTAACCCAGGCAGTCTCGCCCCTGGAGGTCGCGCGGGTGGCGGGGCCGGCCGTGCCGGGCGAGGTAGCTCGGGGCGGCCACCACGAAGGGCGACACCGGGCAGAGCTTGCGTGCGACGAGGGACCCGCTCTCGAGGTTCGACGGGTGCTGCGGCCAGCAGAGGGTCGGTGGCGCCTCCTGCTTGATTGGACCGCGTCGGACCGAGTCGCCGGCAGCGCGGGCAACGCCGACGTCAAGATCGTCGCGTCGCCCCTGGCCGAATCAGTCGGCAGGATCGCGAAGCCGGCAGCGGACCGTCGACACAGCAATGCGACCCCCAGGGCGACCGCCGAAATATGGCGGAACCCCTCGGGTTCTGCGATCACGAGCGCATCGAGACCGGCTTGCCGCAACAACCCGCTCGCCTGCTCGCGATCCACGAAACCGCCCGTGCTGCGTCGATCCGTGTCGCCATTTGTCCCGACCCCTGTCGCTAGCAATTCGCCGAGCACCCGCGACCGGCGTCTCAGGTCCCAGGTTCGGCACAAAACCCGCGTCCCTGTTTGTCGACCTTGTAGTCGCAGGAGGGGCCGGGCACGAGCGGGAACACGCGCCCGCGATCGGACAGGAGAGCCGCCGGGCCAAAACCCCAATAATCGGCCGCTTTGGCCTGCTTGAGACAGGTGAAGACCCCGTTCTTGCTCGTTCCATATTCGGGTGCGAAACGCGGGTAGTAAAAGCCGGTCTTTCGATCCGCCCAGACGATGCCGTCCGGCGTGCAGGCTTGGCGCGCGGTCGGCTCGTCGGCAAAGCCTTGCACGGCGCCCAAGGCGATCTCGTCATCCGCGACCTTGAGCTGCTCGGCCCCCGCCAGCGACGAACAAGCGAGGACGATCGCGATTGCGGCAATGTCAGAAAGAAGCTTGCTCATAAACCTGTCGCCAGCTCGCTGATTGGATCATAGAATTCGCCTTGGCCGATAGGACTATCAGGTCAGGTGCAAATCAATGGGCCAAACGCCTCGGACGAGGGTTTATGGCGGCGATCCAGGCCGGCCTGGCGCATGAGCGCCGAGCGCGACCCTGGGGCGACCGCTTTGTTACGCTCGGTGGTGGGCGCTCTCAATGCGGGACAGCCCGAACGCGCCTATGAGATCTGTTCGGCCGCGCTATCGGGCAAGTCCAGGGACCCCGTCTTGAACGAGCTCGCGGCTCTCGCGGCGCACCGGTCGGGCCGGCAGATCGAGGCCAAAACCCTGGCGCGCGCCTCGCTGGAAGTTCGTCCCGACCACGCCGCGACCTTGACGGTGCTCGGCCGCGCCTGCCGCGCCTTAGGCGAAGACGTGCAGGCGATGGCGGCGTTTCGCCAGGCCAGTGCCTGCGCGCCTGAAAACGCCGAGCCGGCCTTCCTGCTCTGTGCCATGCTTTTGCGGCGCGGCGATCCTGAGGCTCGACCGCTGTTCGATGTGCTTTCGAGCCGCTTTCCCGACGCCGCGAAGGGATGGGCGGAGATCGGACAGGTCTTGCTCGACCTCGGCAAGCGGGAGGCCGCCCTCATCTGCCTCGCCCATGCGGAGCGGACGGCGCCTTGCTTCGCGCTCGCGTTGCGGCGAGGCCTCATCCTGAAGGACCTCGGCCGGCCGCGGGATGCGGCGCGCGCCTTTGACCAGGCGATCGCGTTCGATGCGGGATCCCCCCGCGCGTGGTTGCTTTTGGGCCTTAGTCGCCAGGACTGCGGCGAGGTCGAAGCGGCCGCGACCGCCTACAGGACCGCGCTCGCCACCGACCCGGGGATGGCCGAAGCCGCGGTCAATCTTGGCACGCTGCTGCAGGAGGCCGGCGATCTCGAGGGCGCGCAAGCCGCCTACGGCCAGGCCCTCCGAACCCGCCCCGACACATTTGGGCGCATCGCGCAGGCCATGACGACCTCGCCCAAGGGCGAGCTATGGCTCGACCTCGGGACTCTCCGCCGCAAGCTCGTCGACACGCGCCCGCTTGACGCGAAATGACTTTCGATAGGCGCCTTGCGTCGCGGTCAGCCGGTGGGCGGTCTCGGCATAGCGCTGCGCCTCCTCATCCGAGAAGGCCCGACACTGCAGATCGAGCGGCACCCGCGCCACCGGAAAACACTGGGCAATGGGGGTGCCACGTCGCAAGACGCCCTCGAAACCGTGGTCGATCCACATGGCCGGGAACAGGATTCCCACATCGGTGAAACGGTCCGAATCAACCATGCCGGTAAGCAGCCGGAACGGTAGATCGTCCCGGTTCACCGGATGGGTGGCAAACAGCGAATAGCCCGGCTCGAGTTCGACGGTCCAAAAGCTGTTGAATTTGACGATCGCGCGGTCATCCCGATGAAATGGCGTGCCGGACACTTGGGCAGGCACGTGGAACGAGATCGGCGAACGCGGGTGGGTCTCGACAGTGAGCGGCGGCAGATCCCAATCCCATGACAGCTTGCCGTCGTGGACCGCGACATCGCAGGGGAGCGGAATGACAAAACCGTGGCTCATCGCGTCGACGAAAGGCGGGCATTGCTTGACGGTCCTCACCTCGGCATCGTGCACGGGCGAGAAGGCGCTGGCCGGCATCGCGCGCAGCCAATCGGGCAGCCTCGACCGCGCAAGAACGGGCCGCTCCAGCCGATCGAGGAGCGCGGGATCGCAGCGGAAGACGACACGCATCCGTCAGCTCTTCGCCACGTAGATCATGGCGTCCTGCAAGACTTCGAAAATCCTCGGCTCGGCACAGCGCGCCACATTGAAGCGCATGAACGAGCTCGCCGACTGCGAAACGCTGAACACGTTGCCGGGCGCCACGATGACGTCCCGCTCCAAGGCGTAGCGGGCGATCCGCGCCGCATCCAGCGCGCCGGGGAGTTGCGCCCATAGGAACTGCCCGCCGCGTGGCACCGTCCAGGTCTCCAGCCCGAGGCCGCCGAGTCGATGCAGGGTCTGTCCCATGGCGTCGGAGAGCTTTCTGCGAACCTGTTCGAGATGGCGGCGATAGCTGCCGTCCGCCAAAAGGTGGTTGATCAGGACGGCCGCCAGATGTCCGTTGCCGAGATTGGTAGCGAGTTTCAGATCCACCAGAGGGTCGATCCAATCGCCTCTCGCGGCGATGTAGCCGCAGCGGATGGCGGACGAGATCGTCTTCGAGAAGCCGCCGATCTGAACCACACGATTGAGGCCATCGAAACCGGCCAGTCGCGGGGCCGGCTCCGGTTCGATATCCGCGAAGGTGTCGTCTTCGACGATGAGCGTGTCGTACTGCTCGACGAGCTTCAGGACCCGATGCGCCACGACCGGCGCCAGTGTGGCACCGGTCGGGTTGTGGATGGCCGAGATCGTCAGATAGAAGCGCGGCTTCTCGACCGCCAGGATCTTGGCAAGCTGATCGAGATCCGGCCCTGTCGGCGTGTAGGGCACCCCCACGACGCGCACGCGATGGGCGAGCAGCAAGGCATGGAAGTTGAAATAGCACGGGTCGTCGACGACGACCGTATCGCCCGGCTGCAGCAGGAAGCGGCAGAGCAGATCCAGGGATTGCGTTGCTGAATCGGTGAGCACGATGCCATCGGGCTCGACCGTGACGCCGCGCTCGCCGAGCCGGCGCACCAACTGCTGCCGCAGCGGCGCATAGCCGAGCGGCGTGTCGTAGGTGAGCTGGCCCGGGCCGCCCGCGCGGGCTGTCGCCCGCAGGCCGCGCTGCAACGCCGCCTCCGGCATGAAGGAGGGCGGCAGCCAGCCTGATCCGGGTTTCAGGGTGTCGGGACCGGCTTGGAGGGACTGCCGGGTGAGCCATAACGGATCGATGGCACGGTCGAGCTGCGGCCGCACCGCCTGCAGCGACAAGGGCCGGGTCGGCCCGGCGACGAAAAAGCCGGAGCCGCGCCGTGCCACGATGGCGCCCGTTGCGGCCAGTCGGTCATAGGCCTCGACCACGGTCGATTTCGACACGCTCATCCGGCTCGCGAAGCTTCGCACCGAGGGCAAACGCGCGCCCGGACTCAGCATCCGGCTGGCGATGCGCTCCTCGATGGCCATCATCACGGAGGCCACGAGCGTTAGGCTGGCGCCCTCGGGGTGTTGCACATGCAGCATCTGTACCCCTTCATTGTCCGGACAGTTCGGTCAGATTGTACTGCAGTGTCTCTGGGGCGGCAATACCTTCTCGGCGATGATCGTCGTGAAGGAGAACGATCATGACCCTGGACAAGCGCTTCTCACGGTCGATCGCGTACCAGATCGGCGCGCTCGCCTTATCGGCCATTTCGTGGCCGGTGCGGGTCGCGGCGGCGCGGCGGCTGATGTCGCAGATGACGAGCATGAACGACCACGAACTCGCCGATATCGGCCTTCACCGGCAGGATCTTCGCGATATCGCGGCGCTCGGGCTGACGCAGGATCCGACCGAGGTGCTGGCCCCCAGGGCAGCGGAGCGTCGCGGCGGCGCTCGGCGCCCAGCACGTCCGCCGGAGCGCGGAAGCTCTCCGCGCAGGGGAGAAGGTCGTGCCCCCTACCCGCCCAGCACTGCCCCAGGCGGCCGCTCCAATCTGCTGGTGACGTGACCTGAAGCCTTGTCTCAGGGCTTCAACACCGTGCGGGCCACGGCGTCACGCCAGCCCTTGAGCTTCATCTCACGCCGGGCCGGGTCCATGGACGGGGTGAAACGCGTCTCGAGGTGCCAGGTCTCCGCGAAGCTGTCCGGATCCGGATAGAGGCCCGATTGCCAGCCCGCCAGATAGCCGGCCCCGAGCGCCGTCGTCTCGCGCACCACCGGGCGGTCGACCGGCGCATCGATCATGTCGGCCACGGATTGCATGGTCCAGTCGCTGGCGCTCATGCCGCCGTCGGCGCGGATGACCCGGCGCTCGTCGCCGTGGTCGAGGCCGCTGGCATCCGCCCGCATGGCGGCGACGAGATCATTGGTCTGGAACGCGACGCTTTCGAGCGCCGCGCGGGCGATCTCGAGGTGGGTCGAGGCCCGCGTCAGGCCCGTGATGGTGCCGCGGGCCTCGGCATCCCAGGTGGGCGCCCCGAGGCCCACGAAGGCCGGCACGACGTAGACGGGCTGATCCTGGTCGGACCGGGCCGCGAGTTGCCCGGTCTCAGCCGAGGAGCGTACGAGATTCAGGCCATCCCGCAGCCATTGCACCGTGGCACCCGCCGAGAAGATGGCACCCTCCAGCGCATAGGTGCGGCGGCCCTTCAACTGATACGCGATCGTGGTGAGCAGGCGGTGGGTGGAGGGCACCGCCTTCGTGCCCGTATTCAACAGCACGAAGGCGCCAGTGCCGAAGGTGCATTTCACCATGCCGGCATTGAAACAGGCCTGGCCGATCAAGGCCGCCTGCTGGTCGCCCGCAATGCCCCGGATCGGCAGCGCCTGGCCGAGATGCTCGACGGCCGAGGTGCCATATTCGGCCGCGCAATCCATGACGCGGGGCAAGATGGCTTTGGGTATGCCAAACAGCTTGAGGAGATCATCGTCCCAGCGGCCCCGGCGGATATCGTACAGGGCGGTGCGCGACGCGTTGGTGGCGTCGGTCGCATGGACGGCGCCGTCGGTGAGCCGCCACAGCAGGAACGTGTCGACGGTGCCGAACACGAGTTCACCCCGTTGCGCCTTCTCCCGCGCGCCGGGCACATGGTCGAGCAGCCAGGCGATCTTGGTGGCGGAAAAATAAGGGTCCAGCAGCAGGCCCGCGCGCTCCTGGACGAGGCACTCTGCGCCATCACGCCGGAGATCGGCACACGTCGAGGCGGTCCGCCGGTCCTGCCAAACGATGGCATTGTGGATGGGGGTGCCGGTCGCCCGGTCCCAGATCACGACCGTTTCGCGCTGGTTCGCGATGCCGAGTGCCGCGACGCTCAGGCCCTGGTCCGCCGCCTTCTTGAGCGCGATCCGGGCGGTAGAGAGCGCCGTGCGCCACAGATCCTGGGGTTCGTGCTCGACCCAGCCCGGCCGCGGGAAATGCTGCGGGAATTCTTCCTGCGCGATGGCGACCGGCAAGGTGTCGGGTCCGAACACGATGGCACGCGTCGAGGTGGTCCCCTGATCGATGACGAGGATGCAGCCGGACATGGAATGCTCACTGGTGACCCCTTCTCCCGTTCACGGGAGAAGGTGGCGCGCAAAGCGCGATGGATGAGGGGAGTCACAGTCTTGATCGGGGTTCCCCTCATCCGCCCTCTCGGGCACCTTCTCCCGCAAGGCGAGAGAAGGGCAAGCCTATGGTTACGCCTTCTTGGGCGGGGTCGAGGGCCAGCTCTTGATGAGGGTGTCGTAATCCACCGTCTCACCCTTGGGCTTTTCGTTGGCGAGCTTGCGCTGGGGCGCCAGATTGCCGTCCTTCTCGGATTTGGCGAACCAATATTCGGCCGTCTCCTCCTTGTTCATCTTCGGGCCGAGCTTCCCCTGCACACCCGACTTCTCGATGCGGGCCATGATGGCGTCCTGGTCACGCGCCAGACCGTCCATGGCCTGCTGCGGGGTAACCTGCCCCGAGATCGCGTTGGCGATGTTCTGCCACCATACCTGGGCCATCTTGCCGTAATCCGGAACGTTGACGCCCGTGGGCGTCCACTGCTTGCGAGCCGGACTGCGGTAGAACTCGACGAGGCCGCCCACTTTTGGTGCGAGGTCGGTCAGGGCCGGATGCCAAACGTCGCTTTCCCGGATCAGGTGCAGCGACACCAGCGCCTTCTTCAGCGTTACGGTCTTGCTGGTGCAGAATTGCGCATAGAGCCAGCCCGCCTTCACGTTCTGGATCGGCGCATATTTCAACATGGTCCAGCAGCCGACGTCCTGGTAACCGAGCTTCATGCCCTCCTTCCAATAGGCGCCGTGCGGCGAGGGGGCCATGCGCCACTTGGGCGTGCCGTCCTCGTTCATCACCGGGCCGGGCTGCCGGGCGCTGTCCGTAAAGGCCGAATACCAGAAGATTTGCTGAGCGATATGGCCCTGTCCGACCACCGGGCCGGCTTCCAAAAAGTCCATGCCGGCGGCTTCCGGCGGGGCATATTTCTTCAGCCACTCGATATATTTGGTCAGCGCATAGACGGCAGCCGGCCCGTTGGCGTCGCCGCCGCGGGTAACTGAAGAGCCCACGGGCACGCCGTTCTCGAGCCGGATGCCCCATTCATCGACGGGTTTGCCGTTGGGCAGTCCGCGATCCCCCGCGCCCGCCATCGACAGCCAGGCATCCGTGAAGCGCCAGCCGAGCGAAGGGTCTTTCTTGCCATAATCCATGTGGCCATAGACTTTTTGGCCATCGATCTCCTTCACGTCGTTGGTGAAGAAATCGGCGATATCCTCATAGGCCGACCAGTTGACGGGCACGCCGAGCTCATAGCCGTATTTGGCCTTGAACTTGGCTTTGAGGTCCGGGCGCTGGAACCAATCGTAGCGGAACCAGTAGAGGTTGGCGAACTGCTGGTCGGGCAGCTGATACAACTTGCCGTCGGTGAAGCTACCGAAGCTCAGGCCCATGAAGTCTTCGAGGTCGAGGGTGGGACTCGTGACATCCTTGCCCTGCCCGGCCATGAAGTCCGTCAGCGAACCGTCCACGATATCGTTGTAGCGCGGATGGGTGCCGATGAAGTCGGAATCGTTCATCCAGAAATCGTAGATCGGACGACCCGACTGCATTTCGACTTCGATCTTATCGACGAGCGCGCCCTCATCCATGATGTCGTGCTTCACCTCGATGCCGGTGATCTCGCCGAACGCTTTGGTCAGGACCTTGGACTCATAGTCATGGACCTTCAGCGATTCCGACACGGTGCTGAGCTTCATGCCCGCGAAAGGTTTTGCGGCATTGATGAACCATTCCATCTCCGCCATCTGCTGGTCTTTCGACAGCGTGGACGGATTGAATTCGGTATCGATCCACTTCTTGGCGGCATCGACCTTCTGGGCGTAGCTCGGCGTACTCTTGATGATGCCGGCCGCGCCGGCGATGCCAAGGGCAGCGCCGCCTTTGAGTACGTCACGACGATCAACCATGGTGTTTCCTCTCGTTTTTTGGTTTTCCGGATACGGGATCGTTCCGGCTCTTCTTCTTGGCCGCGCCTCGAGCCTCTGTGGCCCTAAGCGAAGCGGAACAGGACGGCGGACCAAATCAAAGATCCGACGAGCGGCAAGATGAGGTTCTCACCGCCAAACCTCATGAAAAACAGGAAGATGAAGGCGCTCGAAAGAAGCGACACGAAGAGCCGGTCGCTCCGCGTGGTGGCGAACCGGAGCATGCCGACATGGGGTGTTTCGGGCCGGTAGACGGCCAGCAGCGTCATCACGACCAGGATGACCACCAGCGATCCGAAGAAAATCATCGTCTGCCACGTCCACGCCATCCAGCCGATATAGTCTGCGATCTGGCCCATGCCGCTCTCCTAAACCCGCCCGAGGGCGAAACCCTTGGCGATGTGATTGCGCACGAACCAGATGACGATCGCGCCGGGAATCATGGTGAGCACGCCGGCGGCCGACAGCAGGCCCCAATCGAGCCCAGCGGCCGAATAGGCGCGGGACATCATCGAGGCGATCGGCTTGGCGTCCACTGTGGTGAGGGTCGTGGCCAGCAGTTGCTCGACCCAGGAGAACATGAAGCAGAAGAAGGCCGCGACCCCGATGCCGTTGGCGATCAGCGGCAGGAAGATCTTGATGAAGAAACGCGGGAAGGAATAACCATCGATCATCGCGGTCTCATCGATCTCGCGCGGTACGCCGGAGATGAAGCCCTCCAGAATCCACACCGCGAGCGGCACGTTGAACAGGCAATGCGCCAGCGCCACGGCCCAGATCGTGTCGAACAGCCCGGTTGCCGAGTAGAGGTTGAAGAACGGCATGGCATAGACGGCCGGCGGCGCCATGAGGTTCGACAACAGCCAGAAGAACAGCGGCTTGTCGCCGATGAACCGATACCGGCTGAACGCATAGGCAGCCGGCAGTGCGATCGCGACCGAGAAGACCGTGTTGATCAGCACGTAGCTGAGCGAGTTCACGAAACTCGAATGCCAGTCCGGATCGATGAAGATGCGGCGGAAATTGTCCAGGGTCGGATGCGGCGGCCAGAACGACAGGCCCGACAGGATGTCGGCATTGGTCTTGAAGCTCATGTTGATGAGCCAATAAACCGGTACCAGCAGGAACAGCATGTAGAGCGCCATTCCGATCGTCCGCCCGCGTCCGGTGCCGCCCATCATCTGACCTCCCGGGCATCGACATGGGTCGTATAGGTGAAGAAGATCCAGCAGACCGTCAGCGTGATGAGGTTGTAGACCAGCGAATAGGCGGCCGCATTGCCGAGATCGACCTGGCCGAGCGCCATCTTGACGAGGTCGATCGACAGGAAACTCGTCGCCTCGCCCGGGCCGCCGCCGGTGACCACGAAAGGTTCGGTGTAGATCATGAAGCTGCCCATGAAACGCAGCAGCATGGCGATGATCAACACCTTGCGAAGTTTGGGCAATTCGATGTTGGCGAAAACCGCCCAGCGGCCCGCGCCATCGATTCGCGCGGCCTGGTAATAGGGATCCGGAATGGCCTTCAGGCCCGCATAGCAGAGCAGCGCCACCATGGAGGTCCAATGCCAGACATCCATGATCACGATCGTGATCCAGGCCGACGAGGCATATTGGGTGACATTGAACGGAAGGCCGAGCGCCCGGATCCCGGCGCCGAACAGCCCGATATCGCCGCGCGCGAACAGCTGCCAGATCACACCCACCACGTTGTAGGGGATGAGAAGCGGTAACGCGATCAGGACCAGGGTCGCGCCCACCCGCCAGCCGTGTTTCGGAATGCATAGCGCGACCGCGATGCCGAGCGGGATCTCCAGGCCGAGAACCACGAAAGAAAAGATCAGGTTGCGGACGAGCGAGCCCTGGAAGCGCTGGCCGACCTCCGTGGTCGGATCGAGCAGGTTGGTGAACCAGCCCGCGCCGTTCCAGAAGAAGTTGTTCTGCCCCATCGTGTCCTGAACCGAATAGTTCACCACCGTCATCATGGGGATGAGCGAGGAGAACAGGACGACGATCAGCACCGGCACGACGAAGAACCAGGCGCGGTTGTCCCAAACCTTGGTGTCGATCATGCGGCCTTCCCCTCGGGCAAGGCACTGCCCGCGACGCGGCGTTCATCGAGGTAGATGTGCATGCGGCTGGGCTCGAATTGGACGCGGGCCTCGTCGCCCTCGATCGAGAAATCGTGCGGCAAGGTGGCGACCAGCGGCTGCGTGCCGAGCGTGAGATGGGCGAGCCGCTTGCGCCCGAGATCATCGACCCGCCGTACCTTCACGGGCAGGCCACCCGTGCGGGTGAGCGTCGCATAATCGGGCCTGATCCCGAGTTTCACAATCGCGCCGGGCGGCAGTGACGAATAGGCGGCCGCGAGCGGGATCTCGTAACCGTCGGCGCGAAACGTGCTGCCCGACACATGACCGGAGAGGAGGTTCATGCCGGGCGTGCCGATGAAATAGCCCACGAACGTGTGCTCCGGCCGCTCGAACAACTCGCTCGGCGTGCCGATCTGCACGGCGCGGCCGTCGTTCATCACCACGACCTTGTCGGCGAAAGTTAGTGCCTCGACCTGGTCGTGGGTGACATAGATCATCAGCAGGTCGAGCGCCCGATGAACGGCTTTGAGCTTGGAGCGCAGCTCCCATTTCAGCGCCGGATCGATGACTGTCAGCGGCTCGTCGAACAGCACCGCGGAGACATCCGAACGAACGAGGCCGCGGCCGAGGGAGATTTTCTGCTTGGCATCCGCCGTGAGGCCGCGTGCGCGCCGGTTGAGGTCGGGGAGGAGATCGAGCATTCCCGCGATTTCCCTGACCCGCGCCTCGACCTGCGGCTTTGGCATGTGCCGGTTTTTCAGCGGGAAGGCGAGGTTTTGGGCCACCGTCATGGTGTCGTAAATGACCGGAAACTGAAACACCTGGGCGATGTTGCGTTGCTCCGTCGGGAGGCGGGTCACGTCGCGGTCGTCGAACAGCAGGCGGCCCTCGGACGGAATCACGAGGCCGGAGATGATGTTGAGGAGCGTGGTCTTGCCGCAACCGGAGGGACCGAGCAGGGCATAGGCCTTGCCGGCTTCCCAAACGTGGTGGAGCGGCTTCAGGGCGTAGTCGTCGTCGGTCTTGGCGGCGCCGCCGCCATAAGCGTGGCCGATGCCATCGAGGGTGATCTGAGCCACGATTCCCTCCCTAAGCCGAAGCCGCCAGGCCGGATGGAACGACGCGTGATCCTTGCGGCCCAAACACGAAGGCCTGCCCGAGATCGAGATAGACCTCCGTGGTGTCGCCCGGCTCCAACGCGTGCACGCCGGTTACGAGAACCACCCACGTGCCGAGCCCGACATCGACATGCACGAAACTCTCGGAACCACTGATCTCGGAGACCACGACGGTTCCGGGAAAGGAGAAGGGCCCCGACGGCGCCGCGCCGATCGAAACGGCATCGGAGCGAAAGCCGACGCGATACACGCCGTCCGGCATGCCGGAGAGCAGCGCCGGGGCTGGCGCCTTGCGGTCCGACCCGATGGTGACCATCGCGCCGGCCTTGGTCATCTCGACCTCGTTCAAGGGCGGGTCAGAAAACACCCGCGCCGAGTCGAGGTTTTCGGGGTTGCGATACACCTGGGCGGTGGGGCCGACCTGCGTGACGCGCCCGTGCCGCAGCGTCGCGGTTTGGCCGCGCAGCAGCAGAGCTTCGGTGGGTTCGGACGTGGCATAGACCAGGACCGCGCCGGTCTCGGCGAAAAGGCGGGGCAGTTCCTCGCGCAATTCCTCACGCAGCTTGTAGTCCAGATTGGCAAGCGGTTCATCGAGCAAAACCAGCTTGGCCTGTTTCACCAGGGCGCGGGCGATCGCGGTGCGCTGCTGCTGGCCGCCCGAAATCTGCGACGGCATGCGCTTGAGCATGGGCTCGAGGCGCAGCAGTTTTGCCGCTCGTGCGACACGCGCCTCGATCTCAGCCTTGCCAAGGCCCTGGACGCGCAAAGGCGAGGCGATGTTCTCGTAGACCGATAGTGTCGGGTAGTTGACGAACTGCTGATAGACCATCGCGACCGAACGCTTGCGGACCGGCGTGCCGGTGATGTCGACGCCGTCGTCGAGAAGGCGGCCCGAGGTGGGGCGGTCGAGGCCTGCCATGAGCCGCATGAGCGTGGTCTTGCCCGACAGCGTCGGCCCAAGCAGCACGTTCATCGTGCCCGGTTCGAGGCTGAGCGAGACGTCGGCGATCACCGTCTCGTCACCGACCCGATAACCGATCTGATCGAGAACGAAACTCACGCGGCCGACCTTCCCTCGACGGCTTGGGAGACGGAATGATGTCGCGTCCCGCGAGGCGCATACGCCATCTGCATTCCCCCCCGAAACGCAACGCCATCCAGCGTCACTGATGCTTTGGACCGCAGGGTATGTCGAAAGCAATACTGCCCGCAAGCGAATAAAACGAGCATGAGAACGAAAGACCCCTACGACGCCTCGTCATTCTCCGGATCGGTAGGACCGCCCGCCTCGATGACCTCGACCCCATGCGTGCGGCACAAGTCGGCAATTCCCACGGACAGCCGATCGGTGACGAAAATGTCGATCTCGCTCAGATGCGCGACGCGAACCGGCGCCGAACGGGCAAATTTGCTGCTGTCGGCCACCAGCACGACCTTGCGGGCGTGTTCGATGATGGCGCGGGAAGCTTGCACTTCGCGAATGTCGAAATCGAGCAGGGTCCCGTCGGCATCGATGGCCGAGGTCCCGATGATGGCGAGATCGACGCGGAACTGTCCGATTAGGGTGACCACGTGGGAGCCGACGATTCCGCCGTCGCTCTGCCGCACGGTGCCGCCCAGCACGAAAACCTCGATGGCATTGTTGCGATAGAGTTCGGTGGCGACGTGCAGGTTGTTGGTGATGACGAGCAGGCCCGCGTGTCCGCCGAGTGCGCGCGCCACTTCCTCCGTCGTGGTCCCGATGTTGATGAAAACGGAGGAGTGGTCGCGCACGAGCAGCGCCGCCGCTGCCCCGATGAGCTTCTTGTTGGGGCCGGCCAGCATCTTTCGGGCGTCGTAAGCCAGATTGACGACCCCCGACGACACCATGGCGCCGCCATGGACCCGCACCACCATCTGGGCCTCGCTGAGGTCGTTGAGATCGCGCCGGATGGTCTGCGGCGTCACGCCGAAATGGGTCGCGAGGTCCTCGACCGTCACGCGACCCTTTTCCCTGAGCAGATCGACGATGTCCAACTGCCGGCGGGACGCGGTCTTGGACATCGAGAGGGTCATGCGCGTTATCGGGCCCGCGTCAAAGGGTGAGGTTGAAGGCGATCGAGATACGCGTGCCCGTCCCGCGATAGGGCCGCACCTGGTGCATGAGCCACGAGGGGAACAGGAGCAACAGGCCGGGCTTCGGCCGGATGATCTCCGCTCCCCCCACCGAGGCGCCGTCCTCGCCCGCAAACTTCAGCGCGGGGGCATACATGCCCGGCCCCGCACCGCGCGGATCGAGCATTTCGAATTCGCCGCCGAGCGAATGGTCGGTCGCACAACCCCCGTCGGCCACGTAATAGCTGCCCGACCAGAACGAGCACGGATGGTAGTGGGCCACATTGGCGTGGCCCGTGGTGTTCACATTGGCCCAGGCCTGGACCTTCCAGGCGGGCCGCACGGCCTGGCCCTGCCGGTCGGCCGTCAATTGCCCGGCCATGCCCCTGGCGAGTTCGATCAGCGGACCGATGCGCGGCGCGCCCCAATCGAGGATCTCGCGGTCGGAGTGCCAGCCGCCCGCGTTCGAGGCCTGGACCGAAGGCATCCGCTCCCGCCGCTCCAGGATGGCAGCGGTAAGATCGGCATTGATGGCCTCCCCGTCCGGCACTTCGAGAGCCGCGACCGGAGTCGCGAACAGGCCACGAACCGCAACATTGAGCCGTGTCGACATCGTGGTCCTCCCCGCGCCCGCTTGTTCGCCCAGCAGCTTAAGCCAACCGAGGCGTCCGCGGAACCGGATTTGCGGATCGCGCGCGCCGGCCTCGGGCAAATTGCCAGCCCGCGGTGTTCTGTTGCACCTTCGACATGATCGCTTGTTGCAAAAATATTTTCGTTTTATGGTCGATCGCAAGCATAATCGAAAACACCCCCGGGGAGACCGCCTTGGAAACCATTTATGATCTCGCCATCATCGGCGGGGGCGTGAACGGGTGCGGCATTGCGCGGGACGCGGCTGGCCGCGGCCTCAAGGTCTTCCTGTGCGAGCAGAACGATCTGGCGAGCGGCACCTCCTCGGCCGCCACCAAGCTGATCCACGGCGGGCTGCGCTACCTCGAACAGTTCGAGTTCCGCCTCGTGCGCGAGGCCCTCATGGAGCGTGAGGTGCTCTGGGCGATCGCGCCGCACATCATCTGGCCGCTGCGTTTCGTGCTGCCCTACCACAAGGGGCTTCGCCCAGCCTGGATGCTCCGGCTGGGCCTGTTCATCTACGACCATCTCGGCGGTCGAAAGCGGTTGCCGCCCACCAAGACCCTCGATCTGCGTCAGGACGAAGCCGGCAAGCCCCTCAAAGCGGGCGAATTCTCGAAGGCCTTCGAATATTCGGACTGCTGGGTCGAGGATTCGCGGCTGGTTGCGCTGAATGCGCGCGACGCAGCCGATCGCGGCGCCACGATCGTGACGCGGACCAAGGCCGTGAGCGCGGAACGGGGCAGCGATTCTTGGGCGTTGACCATCTCCAATCGCGACACGGGCGCAACCGAAGTGATCCGGGCGAAGCTCCTCGTCAATGCCGCGGGCCCATGGGTCGGCCAGGTTTTGGGCATGACGTTGCGCCGGAACACGCAGGCCAAGGTGCGGCTCGTGCAAGGCTCCCATATCGTGGTCAAGCGGCTCTACGAGCATGACCGCTGCTACATCTTCCAGAACGCGGACGGCCGCATCTTCTTCGCCATTCCCTACGAGCAGGATTTCACCCTGATCGGCACCACCGATCGCGACTACGAGGGGGATCCCTCCGCCGTGGAAGCCTCGGCGGAAGAGATCGACTATATTTGTGCGTCGGCGAGCGAATATTTCGCCCAGCCGGTCACCCGGCGCGACATCGTGTGGATCTATTCCGGGGTGCGGCCGCTCTACGACAAGGGCGACGGCGCCGCGCAGGCCGCGACACGCGACTATGTCCTCTCGCTCGATGCCGGCGATGGCAGGGCGCCGCTGCTCTCGGTGTTCGGCGGCAAGCTGACGACCTACCGGCGGCTTGCCGAACATGCGCTCGAAATGCTGGGGCCGCATCTGCCCAAGATGATTGCCAAAGCCGGATGGACCGGCCAGGCCCCCCTGCCGGGCGGCGACTTCCCGGTCTCCGGCTTCGACGCCCTGGTGGCGGATCTCCTGCGGGTTTGGCCGTTTCTCGCCTACCCGCATGCGCGGCGCCTCGCCCGCCTTTACGGCACCTTGGCGAAAACCATCCTCGCTGGCGCGACCTCCATTGCCGCGCTCGGCCGCGATTTCGGCGCCACCCTCACCGAGGCGGAGGTCGACCATCTGGTACGGACCGAATGGGCTCGGACGGCCGAAGACATCGTTTGGCGCCGCACCAAGCTGGGTCTGCGATTGAACGCCGAACAGATCGAGGCCCTGGACCAACATCTTGCCGTTCTGACCGGATCGACCGCGGGCCGGTCGCGATAGCGGCGGGCGCCGCCACGCCCGCTCCAACCACGACGCCCATCCCGTCCCGAGCCACCCCAGAACCCTAGCCGCAATCTGTCACGGATGTATCCAGGTCAAACTGTCAGCGCTCTATCCGATTGCACATTATTTCGCCGTGCCGGGGTCAAACAGACGGGCGAACCCTTCAGTCATGAGCGGTTTGGAATTTCTTGATCGCCTCGGCGCTGACCGGCGTGAAGAAATTGATCAAATTCCCGTCGGGATCGCGAAACAGCAAGGAGCGGTTTCCCCACGGCATGGTTGTCGGCGCCTGGACGAAATCGCTGACGAGCTTTTTTAGTTTCTCGTATCGAGTGTCGACGTCGTCAACGCGGAATTCAATGATCGCGGTATGATTGTCCGCGGGGCGGGCTGCCCCAACTCCGAACAGATCCATGCTGCGCTTGCTGCCGATCGCCAAGGTACAGGACGGCGTCGCCAATTCGGCAAAGTCGTCGGAGTACCACGTCGGCGACAGACCCGTAGCCTCCTCGTAAAATCCAACCAGGCGTTTGATGTCGTCGGTGATGACGCGGGTCGAGACGAAATCCATGGTCGAGGGACGGTTCATTTTTGCTTCCTTTCGTGGTCTTGGCGCCACGGAGGCGGCGTTGCTCGCCTTGTGGCAGGGGCCTGCTGACAGCATGGTGTCAGCAGGGAGATCGCCATGCGCCGAGCCGACCGACTCTTTCAGATCATCCAGATCCTGCGGGGCTCGAGCCGGCTGGTCACCGCCGCCATGCTTGCCGAAGAGCTGGAAGTCTCGAAGCGATCCGTTTATCGCGACATCGCCGATTTGATGGGGCAGAGAGTGCCCATCCGGGGTGAGGCGGGGCTGGGCTACGTCCTCGACCGCGACTTCGACATGCCGCCGCTCATGCTGACGTCCGATGAGATCGAAGCCGCCGTGCTGGGCGCGCAATGGGTGGCCGAGCGGGGCGACCCCGTGCTGGCCGGCGCGGCGCGCGATCTGATCGCCAAGATCACCACGGCCGTACCCGAACATCTGCGTGTTTTCATCGCCGAGCCGACCATCGGCGCGCCGCCGAGCAACATGCGGGCCCCTGACGGTCTCGATATCGCGAGGACCCGCCTATGGATCCGCAGTGCGCGCAAGATACGGATCCACTATCGAAACCAAGCCTCGCAAGACACCGAGCGCATCATCTGGCCGGTGATCATCGGTTATGCCGAAACGGTGCGCCTGCTGGCGGCCTGGTGCGAACTGCGTCAGGGGTTTCGGCATTTCAGGACGGATCGCATCACTGTTGCCGAATTTCTCGACGCGCATCACGGCTGTCGGCTGAGTGACCTGAGACACCGATGGAAACGCCAAATGGACACTGAGCGCGGCGGTAACTTGTCTTAACAGCGAGGGTCCGGCGCGAATTGGCGAGACGCCCCCACCTTGCCACCGCCTCCCCACCATGCGAACCCGGCGCCTCCGCAGCAGAGCCAAACCCCTTGCGCCTCTCCATCACGTCCTGGAACATCAACTCGGTCCGCATCCGCATTCCGCTGATCCGGCAGTTCCTCAGCCTCCACCAGCCCGACATCCTGTGCCTGCAGGAGATCAAGTGCCGGGATGGGGAGTTTCCGCTCAAGGACGTCCGCGACCTCGGCTTCGAGCATATCGAGATCAACGGCCAGAAGGGCTATCACGGCGTGGCGGTGCTCTCGCGCGTGCCGTTGACCAACATCGACAAGGGCACCTTCTGCCGCCACGGCCATGCCCGGCATATGGCGGTGACGCTGGCGGAGGGCGCCGGGTCGGCGGCCGGGCTGACGATCCACAATTTTTATGTTCCGGCCGGGGGCGACGTGCCGGATGCGGCGCTCAACCCCAAATTCGACCACAAGCTGCATTTTCTCGATTGCATGACGGAGACGGCCAGCAAGCCCAAGGCCGAGCGCGCCGTGCTGCTGGGCGATCTCAACATCGCGCCGCTGGAAACCGACGTGTGGAGCCACAAGGCGCTGCTCTCGGTGGTCAGCCATACGCCCATCGAGGTGGAGCGCTTCGCCCGCGTGCAGGCGGCCGGCCCGTGGATCGACGCCATGCGCGAGAAAATCCCGGCCTCCGAAAAGCTCTTCACCTGGTGGAGCTACCGCTCGCCCGACTGGGCCCTGGCCGACAAGGGTCGGCGGCTCGACCACGTTTGGCTCAGCCCGGACATCGCGCATACGCTGGACGCGATCGCGGTGTGCAAGGAGGTGCGCGGCTGGGACAAGCCCTCCGACCACGTGCCCGTCACGGTAACGCTGAACCTGTGATATTGGGGACCGCCGCAAACCCGAGAGGCCAAACATGCCCCTAAGCTTCCACATGATCGAGGGCGGCCCCAAGCCGGTGTCGCCGTTCAGCCATGCCGTCGAGACAGACGGTTTCGTGTTCGTGACGGGTCAGATGCCGGACACGCCCGCCCAGCCCGGCGTTTTGCCCGACGGCATCGAGGCGCAGACCCGCAACGTCATGGCCAACCTGCTTACCGTGCTGGCGGGCCTCGGGCTCGGTTTCGAGCATGTCGTGATGGCGCGCATCTACCTCACCCGTTTCAGCCAAGATTTCGCGGCCATGAACGCCGTCTATCGCGGCTATTTCGCGGAGGGGCGCCGGCCGGCCCGCACCTGCGTGGGCGTCACGGGGCTCGCCTATGACGCGCTGGTCGAGATCGATTTCGTGGCGCGCCGGCCGAGCCCCGCAGCCTGAGCGGCGCTCGTCTTGCGCTTTACATAGCATAGCCCCCTACCCTATATGGGGGCGATGAGCCATACCGTTCGTGAAAAGCAAAAGCTGCTGGCGCGGGTCCGCCGCATCAAGGGGCAGGTGGAATCCATTGAGCGCGCGCTGGAGGGCGAAGCTGGCTGCGACGAGGTCATGCACCTCATCGCGGGCATGCGCGGCGCCACCTCCGGCCTGATGGCGGAAGTCATCGAGGACCATGTTCGCGCCCACCTCATGGACCGCGACGACAGCCATGGCGGCAATGCGGCCGGGCAGCTCGTCGAGACGATCCGCACCTATCTCAAGTGAGGGTTTTGCGATGACCACCCTTGCCACAGCCCCGGCCGACCGGCACAGCCACGTCTTCCTCGGCGAGGGGCATGAGAAGAACGAAAGCCGGACCTGGGCCGTCATCTGGCTGTGCGGCTTCATGATGGTGGCCGAGATCGTGGGCGGCAGCCTGTTCGGCTCGCTGGCGCTGGTGGCCGACGGCCTGCATATGTCCACCCATGCGGGCGCGCTGCTGCTCGCGGCCCTGGCCTATACCTATGCGCGCCGACATGCCGACGATCCGCGCTTCGCCTTCGGCACCGGCAAGGTCGGCGATCTCGCGGGGTTCAGCAGCGCCATCATCCTGGCCATGATCGCGCTGCTGATCGGCTATGAGGGCATCGTCCGGCTGCTCCACCCCGTGCCGATCAGTTTTGACGAAGCCATTCCGATCGCGGTTTTGGGCCTGCTGGTGAATGTCGGGAGCGCCTGGCTGCTCGGCGGCGGCGACCACCATCACGGGCATGGCCATGCGCATGACCACGAGCATGACGAGGCGCACCGCATCGAAACCGCCGCGGGCGCTGTAGCCTTGAGCGTGTTCGAGGAGGGTGTGCCACCGCGTTTCCGGCTGCGGCGCGAGGGCGGTCCTGCCCTGCTGGCGCAAGCGGTCGGGGTCGAAACCACGCGGCCCGACGGCGCGCGCCAGACCTTTGCCTTCGTGGATCGCGGCACCTTTCTGGAATCCGTGGAGGACATCCCCGAGCCGCATGCCTTTGTGGCGACCGTGCGGTTTTGTGCCGAGAATGGCACCGTCGAGAGCCATCCCGTCCTGTTCGAGGAGCACGGTCCCCACGACGGGACGCACCATCGCGACAACAACCTGCGGGCCGCCTTCATCCACGTCATGGCGGATGCCGCCGTTTCGCTTCTGGTGATCGTCGGCCTGGTGCTGGCGCGCAGCTTCGGCTGGCTGTGGATGGACCCGCTCGCGGGTCTCGTCGGCGCCGTGGTGATCGCGAGCTGGTCCTATGGCCTGTTGCGCGACACGGGCGGCATTCTGCTCGATCAGAACCCGGATGCCGCCTTGGCCGAAAAAGTGCGAAGCATCATCGAGGTGGACGGCGACCGGCTGACCGACCTGCACCTCTGGCGCCTCGGCCCCGGCCATCTCGGCGCCATCCTGTCGCTCGCCACGACCCATCCGCATGGACCGGATTTCTATCGCCAGCGCCTCGCCTGCTTCCCCACCCTGTCGCATGTGACCGTCGAGGTCAGGGCGGGAGGCTAGATTAAGCCGCAAAGTCTTCGACTCATCCGCCTGTCCGTCATTGCGAGGAGCGCAGCGACGAAGCAATCCAGGGGCGAGCGCACGAAGGCTGGATTGCTTCGCCTGCGGCTCGCAATGACGACTCCTGGCTCGCAAAAGTTCCGCGTCATCGCAGGTTCTTATTAGATCAAGTTCCATTGATTGCGACCCGGCCCAGGGTGATTCCTGCCTGGGGGCGGGTGCTGCCCCCCTTCTCCCCTTGCGGGAGAAGGTGTCGCGCAGCGACGGATGAGGGGTCCCGTTGCAACGAAAACCCCTCATCCGGTCCTTCGGACCACCTTCTCCCGCAAGGGGAGAAGGGATGCTTGGCATCAGGCCTTGTCGGGCGGCAGAACCGCGACATTGTCCTTGGGGATCGCCGCCAGCGTCTCGTCGCTGAGGCCGAGATGCTGTTTGACGAGTTCCGGCGGCAGGCCCGCGATCCAGGTGTTGAGCGAGACGTCCTGGTAGACCGGCGCCTTGAACATTTCCAGGAACACCAGATCCTCGCTGCCGACATTCTCGATGTAATGGCCCAGCGTCGCCGGAATATAGCCGACGTCGCTCGGGTTGAAATCGATCGTGCGGGCGTCCGAATGGTTGGCGAACACCGTCATGCGGGCCTTGCCCGAGAAGTAATACTGCCACTCGTCGGCATTGGGGTGCCAGTGCAGCTCCCGCATGGCGCCGGGCTTCACCACCACATAGGCCATGGCGATGTTCTTCGAGATCGTGAAATTGCGCGAATCGACGACGCGGATGCTGCCGCTCGCATCCGCCTTGGTGGGTCTCATGGCGAAGAGATCGAAGGAAAACTCGATGGTCGAGGCCGGATGAAAGCGCGTCATCGCGGCGGCATCCTGGGCCAAGGCGGGCGGCACCGGCGCGGGGAAGATGTATCGGCCCGACGGCGGGATGGCGTCGAAGGGTTTTAGGGCGCTCTGTTGCACCCCAAAATTCTTGGCCACCACGTCGCGCGGCGTATGGATCAGCCAATCCGAGAGCAGCGTGGTGTCGTCCTCGGAAAAGGTGCCGTTGTCGAACACGAGCAAAAATTCGCACCCCTCCGGCCCGAGCCCCTGGATCGAATGCGGCAGGCCTTGCGGAAAATACCAAAGATCGCCCGCCTTCACGTCCTTGACGAAGGGGTTGCCGTCGTAATCCAGCGCCGTGATGCGGGCCGTGCTGGTCAGCATGATCGACCATTCGTCGTCGGCATGCCAGTGCAGTTCGCGGATGCCGCCGGCCTCGAGCCGCATGTTGACGCCCGCGATGTCCTTCGAGATCGGGAAATCCACGACATTGACCTGCCGGGCCCAGCCGCCCTCCTGGACGCGCCGATGCGCCTGCGAAAAGCTCTGCCAGAACTGTTTGACGGTGCCGTGGTCGGTCGGGGGCGGCAGGTCGGCGCTTCGGTCGAGGCTTTGCAGCAGCGTATTCTCCGGCCCGGGGTTCGAGGCGCTGACCCCCGCCTCGCCCGCCTCGCCCGCCTTGACGGTCTTTAGGCTCTGCGCTTGCGCCGTGCCCGCCATCGCGCTCAACCCTGCCGCCGCCCCCGCGCCCATCAGCGCCCGCCGCGACACCGCCCGCCGTTGCAAGGTGTCGATGGGCGTCGCCGGGACCGGCTCGGCCGGGGTCGTCTTGGGGTCTGCCATGATGGGAAATCCTGCGCTGAGGGGTCGTGTCAGCGGGCAACGCCGGGGGGGCGGGCTGGGTCCAGGGGGGCGGGGCTGCACGATGTCGCGCTTGGGGGAGCCACCCGGAGGGCGGCCTATGTGGCGGCTCCGCCACGCTACCTGTCCGTTGAAGCGTCGGGTCCCTGGGATCGTGGAGTAGCTTGTTGCCTCTCTCAAGCAAACATGTATGTTCCCATAATGTTCTCGGGTGGCTATGGCAGATTCGACAGCAATTGAATGGACAGACTCTACGTGGAACCCCGTTACGGGCTGCACGAAGGTCACTTCTGGCTGCGATAACTGCTACGCGGAGCGATTCGCCGAGCGCTGGCGCGGCATCCCCGGTCATGCCTTCGAAAATGGTTTCGATCTGACCATCCGGCCTGAGCGGCTCGATCAGCCGCTCACGTGGCGGCGGCCGCGTATGGTATTCGTCAACTCGATGAGCGACCTTTTCCACAAGGAGGTCCCGACTGAATTCATCGACGAAGTCTTCAAGACCATGGAAACCGCTGATTGGCATATATTTCAGGTCTTGACTAAACGCAGCTCGCTCATGCGGAATTATTTAATCAACCGATATGCGGCCAAGACACCACCTAATCATATCTGGTTGGGTGTGTCGGTAGAGGACTCGTCAGCCACGAGCCGCATAAGGCACTTGAGAGAAGCGCCCGCCAGCGTGAGGTTTTTATCAATTGAACCCCTCATCGGACGGGTGGGACCGATCGATCTCAACGGTATTCATTGGGTAATAGCGGGTGGCGAAAGCGGCCCCGGTGCCCGGCCCATTCAGATCGATTGGGTTCGCGAAATTCGTGACCAGTGTAACGGCGCCGGCGTTGCGTTCTTCTTCAAACAGTGGGGCGGCATCCGACCTAAGTCCGGCGGACGTTCACTGGACGGCCAGGAATGGAGTGATCTGCCGAGCGACCGGCGTCTCAAACTCAAGGCGAGCTAGATGGTCGCCGACATCAGCAACTATCTCGGCCGGGAGCAGAGCTTTGTAAAGCACTACTTCCTCGAAAATTATCTAGAGATTTTAATCCATAAGACCGCTAGCACCTTCAACCAGATCGCGTACGTCGATGGATTTTCTGGCCCCTGGCAGAGCACGGGTGAAAATTTTGCGGACACCTCGTTCGGCATCGCGCTCGCCGCGTTGACAAAGGCCAAGGCGACCTGGAAGGAACATGGCAAGAACGTTGCCATGTCGGCCCACTTGGTGGAGCGGTCGGCCTCGGCCTACGCAAACCTCGAAGCCATCAAGCCCCACTTTCCCGACGTGGCGATTCACACCTACAAGGCTGACTTTGTATCGATTGCTCCGAAGATCCTCGCGGAGATCCCAGCCGATGCGTTCGCGTTCTTTTTCATTGACCCAAAAGGGTGGCGCATCGACATCCAGCAACTAGCTTCGCTACTAAAGCGGCGACCCTCGGAAGTTGTCTTCAACTTCATGTTCGATTTTATCAACAGAGCGGCGTCGATCAACGACGCGAAGATAGTAATCGCTCTGTTGGCTTTGATGCCGCACGGATCATGGCGGGAGAAGCTGGCTGCAGTCAATAACGCCGGGAGCGATCACGCCGCGGTACGGAAAGCGATTCTGGCCGATGCTTTCCGCGAAACCCTTATGAAAGTCGGAGACTACGCCTATGTCGCCGAAGTCCCGGTTTTTCAGCGAATTAAGGATCGCCCGCTCTATTCCCTTTTCTATGGCACCCGCCATAGAAAAGGCATTGAGGTTTTCCGCAATTGTCATGTGAAGACCGAGCGACAGCAATCCACGGTCCGCTCGGCGACAAAGCGCACTCATCAGGAAGAAAAGAGCGGTCAACCGGGTCTGTTTGGTGCAGAGGTGCAACTGGCACCCTCCCCGATCGGTAATGTGCTTGAGGAAGAAAAGCGCGCCGCCAAGGAAACGTTGCTATCGCTCATCCCCGTAGCACCGGGTTCAACGACATACGAAAAGGTCTGGCCACGCGTGCTTGAAAGGCATGTCATCACCAAACCCGACGTTAACCGTATCGCCGCAGAGCTACGGAGAAGCGGAGCGTTACTGTTCCCGAGTTGGGAAACAGGCAAAAAGGTTCCTCAGGACGGGTATCGCGTATCCCGGGCAGCTTAAGCGCTGGGTCAGCCCGACCGCTGTCTCATTACGTCCGCCCTTCAGAACCGTCAGCCCTTGCCCCCTCCCCCACCCTCCTGTACAACCGCCGAAATCCCGCTCGCCCCCGCGAGCCCTCCGAGGCGATCCGTGGCTCCTTTGGCCCACAGCATGACGACCCCCGAGGACCGCTTTGCGGTCCGGGGTTTCGCTTGCGCGCCGACCCTCGGCCTCCTCCTTCCCCGTCTGCTTCTTAGCCGCCCCTGAGGGCCGGCCGGGCCATGCGCCTGGGCGCTCAGGGGATCGTCTGCCGAGATCATCTCATCGGCGCCGCCCGAAAAGCGTGACGCGCCAAGCCAGGAAGCCAAAATGCCCGACCAGAGCCACAGCCAAAAACCCGCCCGCGATCACGTCGTGATCTTCGACACCACCTTGCGCGACGGCGAGCAATGCCCCGGCGCCACCATGACGTTCGAGGACAAGCTTTCCGTAGCGACCCTGCTCGACGAGATGGGGGTCGACGTCATCGAGGCCGGCTTCCCGATCGCGTCCGACGGGGACTTTGAAGCCGTCTCCGAGATCGCCCGGCGCGCCAAACGCGCCACCATCGCGGGCCTGGCGCGCGCCATCGAGGGCGACATCGCGCGCGCGGGCGCCGCGGTCCGCCATGCGAAAAAGCCGCGCATCCACACCTTCGTGTCGACCTCGCCCATCCATCTCGAACACCAGATGCGCAAGAGCCAGGACGAGGTGCTGGAGATCATCATCCGCACCGTGACCCAGGCGCGGGGCCTCGTGGACGACGTCGAATGGTCGGCCATGGACGCGACCCGCACCCCGATCGATTACCTCTGCCGCTGCGTCGAGGCCGCGATCCGGGCCGGCGCCACCACCATCAACCTGCCCGATACGGTGGGCTATGCGCTGCCGGACGAGTACAAAACCATGTTCCAGGCCGTGCGGACCCGCGTGCCGGATGCCGACAAGGCGATCTTTTCCGTCCATTGCCACAACGATCTCGGGGTCGCGGTCGCCAACACGCTGGCGGGGCTCGAAGGCGGCGCCCGGCAGGTCGAATGCACCCTGAACGGCATCGGCGAGCGCGCCGGCAATGCGGCGCTCGAAGAGGTCGTGATGGCGATCCGCACCCGCGGCGACGCTTTGGCGTTCGAGACCGCCGTCGACACCACCATGCTGACGCGGGCCTCCAAACTGGTCTCGGCCGTGACCTCCTTCCCGGTGCAATACAACAAGGCGATCGTGGGCCGGAACGCCTTCGCGCATGAGAGCGGCATCCACCAGGACGGCATGCTGAAAAATGCCACCACCTACGAGATCATGACGCCGTCGAGCGTCGGGGTCAGCAAGACCAGCCTCGTGATGGGCAAGCATTCGGGCCGCCACGCTTTTAAAGAAAAGCTGCGCGAGCTCGGCTACGCGCTGGGCGACAATGCGGTGAACGACGCCTTCAAGCGCTTCAAGGATCTCGCCGACCGCAAGAAGACGGTCTACGACGAAGACTTGGTGGCGCTGGTCGACGACGAGATCGGCAGCGCCCACGAGCGTATCCGGCTCGTGGCCCTCACCGTGATCGCCGGCACCATGGGGCCGCAATCCGCCACCCTGACGCTCGACATCGAGGGCAAGCACGCCACCACCCAGGCGACCGGCAACGGCCCGGTGGACGCCATCTTCAACGCGGTGCGCGCCCTGGTGCCCAACGAAGCGCGGCTCGATCTCTACGACGTCCACGCCGTCACCGAAGGCACCGACGCCCAGGCCGAGGTGATGGTGCGCCTGTTCGAGGGCGGCCGCTCCGTGACCGCCAAGGGCGCCGATCCGGACACGCTGGTGGCCTCGGCCCGCGCCTATGTGGCGGCACTCAACAAACTCCTCGCGATGCGCCAATCGGGCCGGGCCGAGGTGCTGCAGGCGGGGTGATCCGATACGATCGGACTGCCCGGTGGGCGAAACCCGCTGGACAGCCCGGCTGGCGTTTGCTAAACGGCGCTTCCCGTCGGGCCAGCCCAACCGGAACGTGATGGGCGCTTAGCTCAGTTGGTAGAGCAGCTGACTCTTAATCAGCGGGTCGTAGGTTCGAGACCTACAGCGCCCACCATCACGTTTTCAGGGGTTAGGGCACCCCCCCTAACGAGAACGGTTATACCATTTTACAGGCCGTTTTACAGTTGGGGTTCCCTCTTCCTTCCGTTCGAGCTCAGCGGTCGCCTCGGCTGTGCTGGACTGCCATCACCATGGTTGCTACCAGTATCGTGCCGACGCCAACCGCATGTCCCATCAAACGGCAGGATGTCTCATGAGCGCTGTCAGCGGGCCCGGCCGTCCCAGTCTGGACGCGATCGGTGTCCAGAATGGCACCGACAAGGCCTCTGATCGTCACGACTACCTTGGTTTCTACGCGCAAACGCTCGAACCGATGCGCAACGACGTCTTTACTTTCATCGAGATCGGCGTCCACCGCGGCAAATCCATTGCAACCTGGGGTGAATATTTCTCCAACGCAACGGTCGTCGGCCTCGACATCAGCCCGGACGCAAATGTCCCCGTCCCGCTTCACAACACTCACATTCGCATCGGCGATGCCACGAAGCTGGAGTTTCTCGACCAGATCACTGCCGAGTTTGGAGCGCCGCGGGTCGTCCTCGACGACGGCTCGCATTATTGGCATGAACAGATCGAAACGCTGCGATATCTGTGGCCTAAAGTGCTTCCGGGCGGGTACTATATTTTGGAAGACCTGCACACGAGCTTTCCCGAATTCGCCAAGAATCCGCTCTACAGGGGTTTTTCCAAAGTCAGCGGATATGACTACCTGCTGAAGATCAATGCGTGGATGGTCGGCAATCGCGCCATGGCGTCGGAGATCCCCGACGACGGCTTCATCGCCAGCTACTGGCCCACCTTCCGCTCGATGCACTGGTATCGCGGCACGTGTATCATGCAAAAGCAGGTCGACAGCACGATACGAAAGCGGTTGCAGCACAACGTTTGAGGGGCGCGTCTGTCCTCGTGCGATGGTTCGCGGCAAGCTGGCACGCGGTGCCGCGCTGAGGCGCGCGTCGTCGGGGCGCCGGGATCAGCCTCGAGGTCCCTCGGCCCGGTCGAACGACCCCTCGCGGCCGTCGATACGGCTTCGACCATCACCAACTTCAGCCAGCGACCCGGCGCCTTCGATCGCCATGGATTGAAGCACGTCGTCGATTCACGGCGCGCCTGCAACGGCAATGCCGTTTACGGCGGGCGGTTTCGCTTGCGGCCTGTGCAGGGCCAAGCGGCTGCCGCGCACTACAGCCGTAACCAAGTGCGGGCGTTCGGACATCGATCGGTAGCGCCGCGACCCCAAACTATCGCGGTGATGCGCGAGGGAGCAGATCATGGCCCCAATCTCGATCCTCCGATCGCGTCGACCGCAATGGTTGTCGCACGGCTTTGATTGCTGGCCATCGAAAACGTTTTTTGTGACCGATCTGGTCTATTTACTTGCATCCCGCATCTCACCTTATTTTTAGACTACCCCTTACATTATCGTCAAGGGCCGCCGATGCCGGAGGAGCCCGCTCGGACCGGCGAAGACCTGGCGATGTGATCAAGCTCCGCATTGGCGCTGCGGTTTGCTGGAAATGCCTCAGCCTACCCTGCTGGGCGCTCCGACCTTGCCGCCCCGATCGGGCAGCGCCTGGACTCCCCGATCGACCCGGCGTTAAGCTGTGATCGCGGCGATGCTGCCGCCATTTGCATTTTGTATTTTTCGTGGAGGTCATATGTCTGGGAAGATACTCCAAAACACCTTCAAGGCCTGGATCGACAACATGCCGGGCAGCCAAGATCCGCTCATCGTCACGGGCGACGTCGTCTTCCCGACCGGCGGATGGAAAGCCGAACTCGTCGAGGCCGTGCCGCAAGGCATCAATCCCACGATCCTCATCCTGGATGAGCGGGAAACGGCCCCGACCGGGATCGTCAACCAGATGGTGACGACGCTTCACCTTCGCTTCGAAAAACCGCACGGCAAAGCCTATAAGCAGGTCACGATTCGTGGCGCGGGCAGCCAGTTCACCATTCCCGTGGCGCAGGTGAACTGAAGACGCGATAGGGAGAAGACGATGGGCATGGACCGCAAGATCATGGGCGTGCTGCTCGTCGTCTGTTTGCTCATTCTGCTGTGGTTCGCTCTGGACCACGTGTTTTTCCCGACGCTGCCGACCCCGGCAGGGGTTCCGCCGATCTCGAAATAGCATCGAGGGCGCCTCGCCCGCGAAAGGGGGGCGCCGACGCGCGCAGCTATTTCGGCAAAGGCACGGTGGGCATGCCCGCCATAGGGGCGATGCTGGGGGCGACGGGTTCTGCTGTGACGCTCGCGCGTCGTCGGTGCCGATGCATTTTGGGCGCCGCATACCGGGCCGGCCTGGCCTCCGCATAGCGGGCCGGCCTGGCCCGCACTGGTTCGAAGACCGGCTCGCCATAGGACATCAGCGAGGCCGGCATCGGAAGGAGGCGAGCGCCGGGCGCCAGAGTCACGGCTCCGTCGATGGCGCCGGCAGCCGACAGCGCGTCGTAGCTCATCGGGACGCGAACCATCCGCTGGCCCGCAAAACCCCTGCTTTGCAAACCCTCCATCATCGCGGTGAGCGCGTCGGCGTCGAGGCCGGTCCGGCACAGCCGCACCCGGATCGAGAGGGCATGGTTTTCTTCGAGCGGCGTGCGCGTTTTGCCATCGATCCAGCGGTCCGCCAGATTGACGCCCTGCCAGCCATAAAGGCACGTCAGCGATCCCTGGCTGCCGATCGCATAACCGAACAGGCCGAAAACGTTTCGGGTGCCGGGAGTGCCGAGCGCCATGGCGATGGACGGCAGCCGCTCCGCCATCTCCGGAAAGATCACGTCCTCACCGATGCGTGGCGCCAGTCCATCGCGGGTCACCGTCACCGTGATGGTGTTCTCGCCGACGCTTCCGGGGTCACCCTGCAGCGTGATGGTCTGGACGAAGCTGTTGATCTTGCGCTGCTCGTCGACCCCGATCACGGCACCGGCCGCCCTGGGCAGCGTGACGAGCGGAACCCCGGGGGGAATCTTGAGAGCGTCGATCCAGGCGACCCGATCGATCGCCGATGCGCGACTCATCGCCGGGGCCGCCGCAAGGATCGAAAGGAGGCCTGCACGAAGCAATCGGCCAGCTCGGTTGGTCATGGTTGCCTCATTTCCTGTCCGTCTCGCCCGTGGCCCCGATGCCTTGCCGGGTTTCGCTCGTCGAAAGCTGCTGGTCGAACGTCGAGAACATGGTCCGCGCGGTCTCCTTGTCGCCGAGGTGATAGGTCGACCAGGCGCGGAGCATCCCGAGGTCGCGCGGTTCGGCCGTGAACCTCTCGCGTTGGTCGAGCGCCGCGAGCGTCGCCTCGTAACGGCCGGCGTCGAAGGCGACGGCGGCGGTCTGGGCCAGGGCCACCAGTCCGATTTCGTTGCGCCGTTTGGGCGTCAATCCGACCGCGCTCGCGGCCTGCACGGCCTCACGGGTTCGGTTGATCCGCAACTCGGCCAGGGCCTGCCCATAGGCGGAATCGATCCGGGTTCCGCTGCCTTCGCGAGCCGCCGCAAACGCCATGGCGGCTTCGGTGGGACGCTTCAGGGCGAGCAGGCACCAGCCCGTCTGCAGCGCCGTCTCGCTGTCTTGCGGGCCGACGTCCTCGAGCCCGGCGCGGCCCCGACAGCGGGTTGCCTCCCGGGTTCGGGGCATCGACCCGAGCCTGGCCCGAGCCGGGACGTTCCGGAACGCGACCGGATCATGGGATGACGAGGTCCGCATCGCCGGGATGGCGGCTTCCCGCCTACCGCCCGAACGCACAGCCGAAATCGAGGCCAGGGCCGGATAGGTGGCGCCGTTCGCGGTGAGGAAGGCCGCGAGTTCGGGTTTGCTTCCGAGCTGTTTCAGCGAGAGCGCGAGACCGAGGGCCGTGCTGTCGCGCGGCTGCCAGGTCAGCGCCTTTTCGAACCAGGCTTGGGCCGGCCGAAACTGACCGATGTTGTAGGCGTACCAGCCGAGCGCCTGGGCGCCGTCGCCCGATTGCTGTGCCGTCACGACGTCGGCAAAGCGCGTCAGCCTGTCCTGATCGATCGCGACCGGCTTGGGCCGCGTCAGCTCGGCGATGACGCCGTCCACGTAGAGAAGCCCGAGCGCGGGATCGGCCTCCCGCCAGCTATAGGCCAGCGCCTCGGCGGGGGCGGTTCGCCCGAGCGCCTTCAGGGCGATGACGGCGCCCTGCGCCACCTTGGCGTCTTCGGGTCCGGCCTGTGTCGGGGCCGGAGCCGCCGCGAGCGCAAGCGCGAACCAGGTGTTGGCCTCAGCCCATCTTTGCCGTTTCGAATTCAGCCAGCCCAGCAACGCCGCATCGCCCGCCCCGCCTAGACCCCGGGCCGAGGCTTCGAGACGCGCGACATCCTGCGGCGCCGCGCCTTCGGCATTCGAGCCCGCCAGAACGCGGCCGATGCGCTGTCGAACGAGGTCGAGTGCTACCGCATCGAATTCGGAACGACCGT
>CAXTOT010000037.1:0-49516 GCA_964245915.1 uncultured Lichenihabitans sp.
TCCAGAACGACATCCTCAAAGAATTCATGGTGCGCAACACCTACATCTATCCGCCAAAACCCTCGATGCGGATCGTGGGCGACATCTTTGGCTATACGGCTCGCCACATGCCGAAGTTCAACTCGATCTCGATTTCCGGCTATCACATGCAGGAAGCGGGCGCTTCCGCGGACCTGGAACTCGCCTATACGCTGGCCGACGGAATCGAATATATCAGGGCCGGGCTTGCGGCCGGACTTACGATCGACCAGTTCGCGCCCCGGCTGAGCTTCTTCTTCGGCATCGGCATGAATGTCTTCACCGAGATCGCCAAGCTGCGCGCCGCCCGCGTGCTTTGGGCGCGAACGGTGGCGCGGTTCGAGCCGCGCGCGCAGAAATCGCTGGTGCTCAGGGTGCATTGCCAGACATCGGGCTGGTCGCTGACCGCCCAGGACGTGTTCAACAACGTGACCCGCACGGCCATCGAGGCGCTCGCGGCGGTGTCGGGCGGCACGCAATCGCTGCACACCAATGCGCTCGACGAGGCTTTGGCGCTGCCCTCCGACAGGTCGGCCCGGATTGCCCGTAACACCCAACTTCTGCTGCAGACCGAAGCCGGCATGACACGCACCATCGACCCGTTCTGCGGCTCCTATTTCGTCGAACGCCTGACCGCCGACCTGATAGCACAGGCCGAGCGGCATCTGGCCGAGATCGAGAGGCTCGGTGGCATGGCGGCCGCCATCGAGGCCGGGGTGCCGAAGCTCAGGATCGAGGAGGCCGCGGCCCGCACCCAGGCGCGGATCGACGGCGGCGAACAAGTCGTGGTCGGCGTGAACAGATTCGTGCCACGGGACGAGGCGCCGCTCGACGTGCTCAGGGTCGACAATGGTGCGGTTCGGGTCGCGCAAGTGGCCCAGCTGAGACGGCTGCGGGCCGCGCGTGATGGCGCGGCCGTCGAGGCCGCCCTGGATCGCCTGACCCAAGGGGCGCGAGGCGCAGCCAACCTGCTCGAACTCTCGGTTCAGGCCGCCCGCGCCCACGCCACCGTGGGTGAGATCACGGCCGCACTGGAGCGGGCCTGGGGCCGCCACCGGGCCGAAACGGCGCTCGTGTCCGGGATCTATGGCGCGGCTGGCACGCGCATGCGCGGCACCGTGGAGCGTTTCGGCGAGCAGGTCCGGGCTTTCGCCGACAACGAAGGGCGCTTGCCAAAAATCCTGGTCGCCAAGATGGGGCAGGACGGGCACGACCGGGGCCAGAAGGTGATCGCCACGGCCTTCGCGGACCTCGGCTTCGAGGTCGTGGTCGGGCCTCTCTTCGCGACCCCCGACGAGGCCGCCGACCAGGCGATCGCCGCCGACGTGCATGTGGTGGGTGTATCGTCGCTGGCGGCCAGCCATCTGACGCTGGTGCCGGCCCTGCAGGCCGCCCTCGTGGCGCGCGGCCGCCCCGACATCATGGTGGTGGTGGGCGGCGTCATCCCGCCCGACGATGCGGCTTGGCTCCAGCAGAATGGCGTCGCCTTGGTGTTTCCACCCGGATCACCCATTCCCGAGGCGGCCGACCGTATCCTCCGAACGCTCGGGGCGGCGCGCGGCTTCGTCCAGAAGGCTCCCGAAGCCTATACGCGAAACCAAAATGCTTGAGCGGCTCAATCACGTGGCAATCGCGGTGCCGCATCTGGAGCAAGCCGCCGCCTTCTACGCCCGAACGTTGGGGGCCGAGGTCTCGGCGCCGCTGCCGCTCCCGGAGCATGGCGTGCGGGTCGTGTTCGTGACGCTCGCCAACACCAAGATCGAACTGCTGGAGCCGTTGGGCGAGACGTCGCCCATCGCGGATTTCCTGGTCCGCAATCCGCAAGGCGGCATCCACCATGTCTGTTATGAAGTGCCGGACCTCAACGCTGCCCGCGACGCCTTATTGGCCGCCGGGCTGCGTGTGCTGGGCGACGGCGAGCCCAAGCGCGGGGCCCACGGCCTGCCGGTCCTGTTCCTGCACCCCAAGGATGGGTTCGGCACCCTGATCGAACTCGAACAAGCGGTCCGGCGCGCCATCACGTGAGGTAATACAAAGTCGCAGTAAGAGGGACTTGTTGCTCGCTCTTCGGCGTGATGCCCTTCGCCCCGCTTGCGGGGAGAAGGTCCGCGACGCGGGGATGAGGGGCGTCTTCGTTAGGACCCTCATCCGGCCTATCGGCCACCTTCTCCCCGCAAGCGGGGCGAAGGGGATCACGCCCAAAACGGGTCGCCATCACCGCAGCTTGGTATAAGACTGGCGTTTGGCTCTATGCGGTCGCGAGCGCAGGGCCAGGCTGGCCGGAGCCCGGCGACATCGCCTGGTTCGGCCGCTCGCTGGCAGGATTGTTCGCCCCGAGGAAGGCTTCGATCGCGTCGCCGTCCATGGGTTTTGCAAAATAATAGCCCTGCATCACGGCGCAGCCGAGCGCCCGCAAGATGACCACCTGCTCGGCGTCTTCGACCCCCTCCACGATACATCCGATTCTCAGATTGCGGGCCAGATCGACGATCATTGTCACGATGTCGCGGCTGGCCTGGTCTGTGACGACATCGGCCACGAAGCTGCGATCGATCTTGATTTTGTCGAGCGGCAGCTGGCGAACGTAGCTGAGGCTGGAATATCCGGTTCCGAAATCGTCCAAGGAAACGTTGGCGCCGAGCGCCTTCAAGGCCAGCAGTGTGTCGCGAGCCTGATCGAAGTCCTGCATCAAGGCCGTCTCGGTCACTTCGAGCGTAATTCTCGTTGGGCACAGCCTGGAGTCCCGGATCGCGGAGCCCAAGCGCGATATCGCATCCTCCGACACGAGGTCGTGGACCGAAAGGTTGAGCGAGATCTGGATATCGTGGGGCCAGGATCGCGCGGCCGCGCAGGCCTTGCGGATCACGATTTGCGTCAGATCCTTGATCAAACCGATCCGCTCGCAGGCGGGCACGAAGCTGTCGGGTGCAACGAGGCCAAGCACCGGGCTGTGCCACCGCGCCAAGGCTTCGAACGCCACCACCCGAGCCGAGCTGATTTCGACGATCGGCTGAAACTGAAGCTTGATTTCCGTGGCGAAATCGGCTCGACGCAGTTCCTGTTCGATACGGCTGCGCGCCACGATCGCGTCTTGATGCAGTTTGGTGAAGAGCACCGCAGTGCCGCGACTGTGCTCCTTGGCATGATAGAGCGCGTAATCGGCGAGCTCGACGAGATGCTCCCGATCGGCCGCCATGTCTGGAAACACCGCAAAACCGATGGACGCTGCCACCTGCGGCATGCCGGCATGCATTTGCAGGGGCGCCCGGATGGCCTCGCAGAGGTCTCGTCCCAGTTCAAGAACCGCCTCCGCATCGACGATCGGCAGCACCAGACCGAACTCGTCGCCACCCAGACGGGCGATTCGCGCGGCGGTTCCCGCGGTCTGCTGCAACCGGCGGCCGACCTCGACGAGGACCTGATCGCCAGCCCCGTGACCATAGACGTCATTGATCGGCTTGAAGCCATCCAGGTCCACGATGCCCAGCACGAAGCCAGGTTGGCCGTCGACGTGGGCATCCATCATCAACTGCACATCGGAAAAGAAACTTCGCCGGTTGGCAACCCCGGTGAGGCTGTCCAAATTCGCGATGCGGGCATTTTCTCGACTGAGCGCCGCGAGATTCTGCTGCGAATGCACGAGGTCGCGAAAGTCCTTGTAGTAGGTCAAAAGAATAACAACCATGATGATCGAAACGAGAAAGAAATTGACCGCAATCGCCGTGAAGACGGGGTTGCCGGTCGTCAGGAATCGGGCCGTGAACGGAACCGCCACGACCAAGGTCAGGATCAGGGCCGCCGGGCGCAGGTGCATCAGGCAGAAGATGCAGCCGATCACCGTGATGGACATGAAGAAGGCGACGTGACTCTGCGCGTAGCTGTCGCCATAGGGATAAAGCGACAGCGACCAGGCCGTGAACGCGACGCCCAGCGTGCTGACCACGATCAGGGTGCGTCGGAGCACGTCTCTGAGTTCACCCTCGGTCAAACGGGCCACCGGGAGGCGCGACCACTGGACGACCCGCAGGACGCAGATCGGCAGCAGGATCGCGGGCGCCAAGAGCGTTAGATACAGGGGCGCGCTGGCGTAATGCGTATACGCCAAGGCCAGGGAATTCGCGTTGAGAATGAGATAGAGAAGCGGGAGTTGCTTCTTGAGGGCGATCAACTGTGACCGCATGACGAATGAATCTTCGGAATTTACCGTAAGATCAGCAATGATCTTGTGCCAAATCGTCATTCTGGGCTCCGAAAGCCCGATCATGGCCAAAAGAAGTTACCAAGTCGCGCAACCGACAGCGTCAAAGTGGACGTCCAAATAGACCCGGAATGAAAGGCTCCTGGCGCGAGCATTGGAGCAGGGCAGGAACATCTCATTCCCGCATGGGCCCCCGCCCTGTCGGGCTAAGGCTCGAGCACCGAATCCCAGTAGAGATAATCGAGCCAGGATTCGTGAAGGTAGTTGGGCGGAAATAGCCGGCCGTTCTGATGCAGGTCGTGCACGGTCGGCTGGAACGGATGCGTGGCCGGGAACATGTTGACTTCCGCGGGCATTCGGTCGGCCTTGCGCAGATTGCACACCGAGCAGGCCGCCACGACATTTTCCCAGGTGGTCGAGCCGCCGCGCGAGCGGGGCGTGACGTGGTCGAAGGTCAGATCGTCGCGGGTGCCGCAATACTGGCAGGTGAACCTGTCACGCAGGAACACGTTGAAGCGCGTGAAGGCGGGGTTGCGCGACGTCTTGATATAGGTCTTCAGCGACACGACCGAGGGCAGCCGCATCTCGAAGCTGGGGCTTCTGACCGTGTTCGGATATTCCGACACGATATTCACCCGATCGAGAAACACCGCCTTGATGGCGTCCTGCCAGGACCATAGCGACAATGGATAATAGCTGAGTGGACGGAAATCCGCGTTGAGCACCAAAGCTGGGCAGGCTTCCGGTGAAACATGCGACTGCGGGACGACGTGCACCGTCAAAGCAGAGCCTTTCCAGTACCAGCCTCGGACAGCCCGAAGCAGTTCCGTGTATCGAACATATCGCCGATGACGCTGTTGTGAAAGCCTTCTGGTTTCAACCTCGATTATGACCGTCCCACAGCCATTTAGATAGGGCGGCGGACATCTCGTCCGCCGCCACACGTTTCGGTGTTAGTTCCGCGCCTTGTCGACCAGCTTGTTCTTGCCGATCCACGGCATCATGGCGCGCAGCTTGCCGCCCACTTCCTCGATCTGGTGGCTGGCCGCCTTGGCGCGGGTGGCCTTGAACGAGGTCTGGTTGACCTTGTTTTCCAGCATCCAGTCGCGGGTGAACTTGCCCGACTGGATGTCGGCCAGCACGCGCTTCATCTCGGCCTTGGTCTCGGGCGTGATGATGCGCGGGCCCGTGACATATTCGCCGTATTCGGCGGTGTTGGAGATCGAGTAGTTCATGTTGGCGATGCCGCCCTCGTAGATGAGGTCGACGATCAGCTTCACCTCGTGCAGGCATTCGAAATAGGCCATTTCCGGGGCATAACCCGCCTCGACCAGGGTTTCGAAGCCGGAACGGATCAACTCGACCAATCCACCGCAGAGCACGACCTGCTCGCCGAACAGATCCGTCTCGCATTCTTCCTTGAACGTGGTCTCGATGATGCCGGCGCGGCCGCCCCCGATGGCGGTCGCGTAGGACAGGCCGAGGTCATGGGCGTTGCCGGAAGCGTCCTGCGCGATGGCGATGAGGCAGGGCACGCCGCCACCCTTCTGATATTCGGAGCGCACGGTGTGGCCGGGCCCCTTGGGCGCCACCATGAGGACGTCGATGTCGGGGCGCGGCTCGATCAGGTTGAAATGGACATTGAGGCCGTGCGCGAACATCAGCGCGGCGCCGTTCTTCATGTTGGGTGCGAGTTCCTCGCGATAGATGTCGCCCTGCAACTCGTCTGGCGTCAGCATCATCACGACGTCGGCCCATTTGGCGGCCTCGGCGACAGTCATCACCTTGACGCCCTGATCCTCCGCCTTCTTGGCCGAGCCGGACCCCGCCCGCAGCGCCACCACGACATCCTTGACGCCCGAGTCGCGCATGTTGAGCACATGGGCGTGGCCCTGGCTGCCATAGCCCACCACCGCGACCTTCTTGCCCTTGATTAGATTGAGGTCGGCATCTTGATCGTAGTAGACGCGCATAGTGAAACAGTCCTTCTGGGGTTTCCGCCTGATTTCGGCTTGTGGCGGAGCTTCTAGGCTTCGGATGAACGTGCGGCAACCCGCCTCATTCGATGAAGATCGGATAGAGCGAGGCGACCAGAAGGGCCGCCATCGCGAAGTTGAAAATTCGTAGCGTTTGCGGATCGCGCAACGCGCGGCGAAGGCCGGCACCGAACAGCACCCAGATGGCGACGCAAGGGAGGGTTACGAGGCCCAGCACCAGGGCCACCACCATGATGCTGGCGGTATACTGGTCCGGCAGCGCATAGGTGGCGCAGGCGCTGATCACGATGATCCAGGCTTTCGGATTGATCCACTGGAACCCGGCCGCTTGCAGGAAGGTCAGCGGCCGGCCGGACTTTTTCCCCTCCGCGACCGATTCCGACCGCGCGATCTTCACGGCCAGCACCAGCAGGTAGAGCGCGCCGAGCCATTTCAGGATCACGAACAGCAGCGGGAAGGCCTTGAACAGCTCCGCCAGGCCCAGTCCGACCAGTGCCGCCATCAGCCCGAAGCCCAAACTGACGCCGAACAAATGCGGCAGGGTCCGCCAGAAGCCGAAATTGACGCCCGAGGTCATCAGCATGACGTTGTTGGGTCCCGGCGTGATCGCCATCACGGTCGCGAACAGCGTCAGGGCGGGCAGCAGGGCCAGCATCGGATCGGCCTCAGATCGCCTCGGGCCCACGCGAGATCGCGGCCACTCCGGTGCGCGAGACCTCGACGAGGCCGATCGGTCGCATGAGTTCGACGAACTGGTCGATTTTTGCCGGCGCGCCCGTCAGTTCGAACACGAAGCTTTCGGTGGTGGCGTCGATCACCCGGGCCCGGAACGCATCGGCGAGCCGCATCGCCTCCATGCGGTTCTCGCCCTTGCCCCGCACTTTGACCATGGCGAGTTCCCGCTGCACGGATTGGTGCTCCACCGTCATGTCGGTGACCTTGTGGACCGGCACCAGGCGTTCGAGCTGATGGCGGATCTGCTCGATGGCCTCCGGGGTGCCCGACGTCACGATGGTGATGCGCGACAGGTGCTCGGCATGCGCCACCTCGGCGACCGTGAGGCTCTCGATGTTATAGCCTCGCCCCGAAAACAGCCCCACCACCCGGGCCAGCACGCCGGGCTCGTTGTCGACCAGCACCGACAGCGTGTGGGTCTCGGTGTTGGAGCGGACCAGCGCCGAGGAATAGGGCGAGGGGGGCGAAGCAGGCGGTGTGACGAGCGCGTTCATGGGAACCTCTACGGTTGAGCGGTTCCTTCTCCCGCTTCGCGGGAGAAGGTGGCCCTCGCGTCAGCGAGGGTCGGATGAGGGGACGCGGCAAGCGCGGTCCTGATACGCTCCAGGGCGATGTTGCCGCCGCCGAGGACGATGTCGTTGGGAAGACGCAACACGCGCCATCCCTGCTCGGCAAACCACGCATCGCGATTCCGATCCCGCCTTTTTTGCTCCACCGTATCGTGCGGCCGACCGTCCAGCTCGACGATCAGCCGTGCCGCCACGCAGGCGAAGTCCGCGATATAGGGACCGATCGGCATCTGGCGCCGGAATTTCACATTCAGTCCACGATTCCTCAGGGCACGCCACAGCATGGCTTCTGCGGCGCTCGTCGCGTGACGGAGTTGGCGGGCAAAATCGAGGTGCTCGTCCGTGACCCTGGGTGGCATGGATCGTGGTTCCCCTCATCCGTCGTCGCTTCGCGCCGCCACCTTCTCCCGCGTGCGGGAGAAGGAACAAATCAAACCAAAAGCTTGCCCTTTTCGTCGATGATGCTGCCGATCTCGATGCCGGCGTCGTCGCCGAGCTCGGCCATGATCATCTCGTTATGGGCCTTGCCCGACGGGATCATCGGGAAGCAATTCTCCTCGCGGTCCACCACGCAGTCGAAGATCACCGCCTTTGGGCTGTCGATCATCTCCAGAATCGCCGCATCGAGATCGGCTGGGTCGGAACAGCGGATGCCATGGCCGCCATAGGCCTCGGCGAGTTTGACGAAATCGGGCAAAGCCTCCGAATAGCTCTCCGAATAACGGCCGCCGTGCAGCAATTCCTGCCACTGGCGCACCATGCCCATATAGCTGTTGTTCAAGATGAACACCTTCACGGGCAGGCGATATTGCAGGGCCGTCGACATCTCCTGCATGTTCATGAGGATCGAGGCCTCCCCCGCGATATCCACCACCAGCGCCTCGGGATGCGCCATCTGCACCCCGATGGCGGCCGGCAGCCCGTAGCCCATGGTGCCGAGACCCCCGGACGTCATCCAGCGGTTGGGCTTTTCGAAGCCGTAATGCTGGGCGGCCCACATCTGGTGCTGGCCGACCTCGGTCGTGATGTAGGTGTCGCGATCCTTGGTGAGCTCATAGAGCCGCTGCACCGCGTGCTGCGGCTTGATGGTAGTGCGCGAGGGCCGATAGGCCAGCGACTTGCGCTGCCGCCAGCCGTCAATCTGTCCCCACCATTGAGCGAGCGCGCCCTTGTCGGGGGCCGGGGTGATGGCCCGCCAGGCCTCCACCATGTCGCTCAGCACGGAGCCGCAATCGCCCACGATGCCGAGATCGACCTTGACGACCTTGTTGATCGAGGAGGGGTCGATGTCGATGTGGATCTTAGTCGAATTCGGCGAGAAGGCGTCGAGCCGACCCGTGATGCGGTCGTCGAAACGTGATCCCACCGCGATCATCAGGTCGCAGTCGTGCATGACATGGTTGGCCTCGTAGGTGCCGTGCATGCCCAACATGCCGAGCCAGTTTTTGCCCGAGGCCGGATAAGCCCCGAGCCCCATCAGGGTCGAGGTGACGGGAAAGTTGGTCAGCCCGACGAGCTCGCGCAGCAGGGCCGAGGCCTGCGGCCCCGCATTGATCACGCCGCCGCCCGTGTAGAAGACCGGCTTCTTGGCCTTGGCCATCAGGGCCACGGCCTGGCGGATCTTTTCCGGGTCGCCTTGGGTCTTGGGTCGGTAGGTTTTGTGCTGGACGTCGCCCGGGCCCGTATAGGTTCCCATGGCGAATTGCACGTCCTTGGGGATGTCGATGACGACCGGGCCGGGCCGCCCGTGCGACGCCACATAGAAGGCCTCGTGCAGGATGCGCGCGAGATCGTCGACGCTGCGCACCAGGTAGTTATGCTTGGTGCAATGGCGCGTGATGCCGGTGGTGTCGCATTCCTGAAAGGCGTCGGAGCCGATGAGATGGGTGGGCACCTGGCCCGTGATGCAAACCAGCGGGATCGAATCGAGCAGCGCGTCAGTGAGGCCCGTGACCGCATTGGTGGCGCCTGGCCCGGAGGTCACCAGCAAAACCCCGACCTTGCCGGACGAGCGCGCATAGCCCTCGGCCGCATGGGCGGCGCCCTGCTCGTGACGCACCAGGATGTGCCGCACGCTATTTTGGTGGAAGATCGCATCGTAGATCGGCAGCACGGCGCCACCCGGATAACCGAACAGGGTGGTGACGCCCTGATCCTTGAGGGCCTCGACCACCATCTGGGCGCCGGTCATCTGTCTCGACATGATGTCCTCCGTTTCGAGTCTTGCTTGGCTGCGGCTACGACGAAATTTGGGCAATAAAAAAGGCCCTCTGGGGGGCCTTCGGAACAAGCGCTGGTTTTGGGATTGCGAGGCTTACCCTCGTCCCACTCCTGGCGCTTGCGATACTACGAGAATGCTGGCGATCACGGGCCCGGCTCCGACCATTACCATCTATCGTAATCGGCTAGCAGTCCTTGCCAGCGCCGTCAAGGCAAAATCATTGGCGCCGGCAAAGCGTTCAAGGGGTGATCGGGCGCGCCCGCCTGCTTAGCAAATCGTTAATGACAGGCGGGCGAAACCAGTTATTTTGTCGTGATCTACGCGTTCACCGAGTGTTGCCGATGAAATGCATGTCGCGGTCGCGTTTGCTTCGCTCCTGACGGTCGCCACGCTGAATGGATCGGTTTTCGCTCAGGAGATCGGTGCCACCGTCGACGGCCTGCCATGCAACGCGCTTTGCCGATACTGGCTGAGCCTGGGTCATTCCGAGCAACCCGCGCCGCCTGCAAAGCCCGTCGATCAGGCTGCGGCCGAGCCGGCTCGACCCATGCAGCAGCCGACCGCCTCGCTGCCGCCCCGGACAACGCAAACCGTCGCGCTCAAGGTGAAGGCCGTGCGACCGGCGGAAAGGACCGCCGCGGCGCGGCCCAAGAAGGCTCCCGTAACCCCGGCTTCCAAGCCGTACAATGTCGCCGCGCTGGCACCCACCGCTACCCCGGCGGCCTCCGTCGACCGCAAGCTCGCCGATGTCGATCGGCGCTTGCCATAAGCGCGGCCCGACGCGCCCCTTGCGGCGCCCACTGCCGTGGTTGCGTCCAGCCTGCCTGCCGAGCCGCAACCCGCCAAAGCTCCCGCCTCGGTCCACATGGCTTCGCTGCCCGACGCGATCGCCATCTTGCCCCCGCCGGTCGCGGATCTTGCGCCCGAGGTGGCGTTCGACCATGTGCTCGCCTCCAGTCACCGCCCGGTTCTGGCCATGGTGGGGCACCCGGCAATTTTTCATGATCATGCCCCGGTGCGGACCGTCTCGCTGTCTGCCAACCCTCCGCTTCCGGCCACCGCGCCGGCCGACGTGCCCGTCGCGTTGCCGTATCCGGCACAGCCGCATGCCGAAGCGGTTCCCGCCGCTCCACTAGACTGAGGCCCTCCGGGCCGGGAAGCCCGCGCACCGTGTCGCGTTTCCCTGTTCGGTCACCGTGCCCTATAGTGCCTGACGGGCAAGGGCACTGAACGACCGGAGACGGCTTTGCCGGACCAGAAAAACGGACTCCCGAGCCGGCTCGACGGGCTCGTGCGAAGGGCTCAATGGGTTTTGGCCTTCGAGGGATTGTGGCCGCCGCTCGTGTTGGCGGCCGCGCTCGTGGCGATGTTCGTGGCCGTGTCGTGGCTAGGCCTTTGGGTCGCGGTGCCGCCCGCGTTCCGCATCCTGGGTGTGGGCTGCCTCGCGTTCGGCCTGGCGGTCGCGGTCCTGGCGGCCTACCGGGCCACGCGCCCCGACCGGGCCGGCGCCCTGGCGCGGCTCGACCGCGATTCCGGCTTGCCGCATCGTCCTGTTTCGACCGCCGAAGATCAGCTCGCCAACCAGGGTCACGACCCGATCACCCGCGCCCTGTGGGACCTGCATCGCAAGCGCCTCGAGGCCGCGGTGGCGCGGGTCCGGGTCGCGGCTCCTTCGCCGCGCACGGCCGATCGTGACCCCTTCGCGTTGCGGGCGCTCGCGCTCCTGCTTCTGGTCATGGCGGCCTTCGTGGCCGGGCCCGATAAGGAGGGCTTGGTCGGGGCCGCGTTCGATTGGCGAAGCGGGCATCATGCGTCCACCCCGGCTTTTCGCGTCGATGCCTGGGTCGACCCGCCCGCCTATACGGGCAAGCCGCCCGTGGTTCTGTTCGCGCCCGATCAGGCCGGGCAGCCGCAGCGCAGCGTGACGGTGCCGATCCATTCCATCGTGGTGGTGCGGTCCTCCGGGCAGGGGTCGCTCGATTTGACGGTGGAGGGCGCCCTCAAAGCCGTCGCTCCGGCCGCGCCGGCGGGCGCCGCGGCCGCCATCCCCCGCTCGCCCGATGACCGGGCGACCGGCCCCGCTATTCCATCACCGCCCGCCAAGGCCGACTCGAACGAAAAGCGCTTCTTGCTCACCGGGAAGGCGCAATTGACCGTGGGGCACGACGGCGCGCGCCTGGCTTCGGTGTCGCTGCAGGCCATTCCAGACCTGCCCCCCACGATCGCGCCGCTGGGTCAGCTCAAGGCAACCGCGCGGGGTGGCCTGAGCCTCGATTACAAGATCGACGACGATTATGGCGTGGTTGGCGCCGACGCCTCGTTCAGCGACCCCTTCGTTGACGGTAAGCCCCTGACGGGCCGCTCGCTCGTGCCCGCCCCGCGGCTCGCCCTCAGCCTGCCGCCTGGGCCGGGGGGGCTTGGAACCGGGCAGACGACCGGAGACCTGTCCGACCATCCCTGGGCCGGCGCCGAGGTCTTGATGGTGCTCAGCGCCAAGGATGAAGGCGGCAATGTCGGCATGAGCGCCCCCGTCCGCGTCAGACTGCCAGCCCGCATCTTCACCAAGCCGCTCGCCCGTGCCCTCGTGGAGCAAAGGCGGGATCTGGTACTCGATCCCGACCACCGCGACCGCATCGGGATCGCGCTCGATGCGCTGATGATCGCGCCCGACGAATTCGGCACCGCCAAGGGCGTCTATCTCGGCCTCTACACGGCACGGCAACGGCTCGATTCCGCTCGGACCGACGAGGACCTCGTCGGGCTTGCCGATTACCTTTGGCAGATGGCGTTGAGCATCGAGGACGGCGACCTCAGCCAGGCGCAGCGCGACCTGCGGGCTGCCGAACAGGCGCTGCGGGAGGCTCTGGCGCGGGGCGCCTCGCCCGAGGAGATCAAGCGGCTGACCGATGCCCTCCGCGAGCAGATGAGCAAATATCTCGCCGAGATGATGAAGCAGGACCAGGTGCAGCAGCAGGAAGGCCGCGCCGATCAGAATACCAAATTCGTCACCCCGCAGGATATCCAGCGGATGATGCAGCGGATGGAAGAGGCGGCGCGGTCCGGCGACACGGCCGAGGCCCAGCGCATGCTCGACCAGCTGCAGAACTTGCTCGAGAATCTGAAGTCGGCCAGGAACGGTGCCGCCAACCAGGCGGCGCGCGACCTCAACCGCCAGATGAGCGAATTGGACCGGATGACCCGCGATCAGCAGGCGGTCCGCGATAAGACGTACAAACAAGGCAAACAGGCGCGGCGGTCGCGCCAAGGGCTCGACAATCCCATGGGCCAGCCACAGGCCGGGCAGGGCAATGACGCCGACGAGGACAATTCGGACAGCAGCGACGATCAGTCGGCCGCGGGTGCCGACCGGCCCGCGCCCGATCAGCAGGCGGGCGACCCGCAAGCCAGCCAGGATTTGCAAAACCAGCAGCAGGCCTTGCGGCAGCGGCTCGGGGAATTGCGTAAGCGTCTGCGCGATCTCGGCATGAAGGGTGAAAAGGGGCTCGACGATGCCGAAGGCGCCATGAAAGAGGCCGAAGGGGCCCTGTCCGAAGGTCCCCCTGGCAACCGCCGCGCCGTCGACGCGCAAGGCCGGGCGCTGCAAGGCCTGCAGCAAGGCGCCAGCGGGCTCGCGCAGCAAATGGCCCAGGGCCAGGGCGATCAGCCCGGCGACGGCGAGGGCCAGGGCAATGGGCAGACGGGACAAGCCGGCGCCAACGGCAGCGACACGGATCCCCTCGGGCGCAAGCGCGATGGGCGCGGCATGATGGAGACGCGCGGCAGCGAGATCGGCCAAGGCGTCGCCGAGAGGGCCCAGCGTGTGCTCCAGGAGCTGCGCCGGCGGCTCGGAGACCCGACCCGCCCGCAAGAGGAACAGGACTATCTGGAGCGGCTGCTCAAGCGCTACTGAGTTCGCCCGGCGCTTTGGCGGTTGCGCGGCCGCGCGCATCGGTTCAAATGACCGGCTCACCGCCAGGACCTAGCATCGATGTCTTACGCCACGGGCAATATCGTCACCGCGATCGCGATCGGCCTCGTGGTCGTGGTGCTTCTGGCGGGACTGGTGAACATGCTGCGAGGCGGCAGCTCCAACACCTCGCAAAAGCTGATGCGACTGCGCGTCGTGCTTCAGTTCCTGGCCATCGTGGTCATTATGACGGTGCTCTATTTCCGGGGACAGTGATTGCCATGGTGGTGCTCAATCGCATCTATACCCGCACTGGCGACGATGGCTCGACCGCGCTCGGCAATGGCGAACGACGCACGAAGTTCGACCTCCGCGTGGTCGCCTACGGCACCGTGGACGAGACCAATGCGGCGCTCGGGATGGCACGATTGTCTACGCGGGATGACGCCGAGCTCGACGCCATGCTGGCGCGTATCCAGAACGACCTGTTCGACCTCGGGGCCGACCTTGCGACACCGCCTGTCCCCGAAGAGGCTACCGGCGCGAAACTGCGCATCGTGCAGGCCCAGGTCGACCGGCTGGAACAGGAAATCGACGCGCTGAACGCGCGATTGTCGCCGCTGCGATCCTTCGTGCTGCCGGGCGGCTCGCCGGCCGCTGCGGCGCTGCATGTGGCCCGCACGGTTAGCCGGCGCGCGGAGCGCCTGATGGTGGACTTGGCGCAGCACGAGCCCGTGGGCGAGCCTGCGCTGCGCTACGTCAACCGCTTGTCGGATTTTCTGTTCGTGGCGGGGCGCATCGCCAACCGCGATGGCGAGGACGACATCCTCTGGGTGCCCGGGCGGAACCGATGAGGTAAGCGATGCGGGGAAGAGGGCGCGTCATAAAGGCGATCACAACCATTCTTTTAGCCGGGGCGGTGGCGTCCGCTGGGGGCAATGCCTGGGCCAACATCTTGTGTCGGCCTCTGTTGGGCACGGTCAGCAAGACAGCACACGATCCCAACGTGGACTTGGTGGCGTTCCGCGGAATTATCGAGCGGGCCCGTTATCTTGGTCCCATGAAACGACGACGATCGCAGGATAGGCGGTCGTGGCAGGACATGCTGTCGGGAGAAGACCAAGACGTTTCCTTATACGGTGTACGCGTCGATCGGGTTCTGCGCGGTCATCCCAGTGCTGCGGGTAGACACATTTCCGTACTGGACGTCTTTATGTGTGATGCTTGCGGTCAAGCTGGCAGAGCTGAGGTGCGCTCACGGATCAATGACTGGAAGAATTATTTGAATCATATCGTCGGGAAGCCCGCTGTGTTGATGGTGTTTCCTCTTGCGGGACTTGGGGACAAACGTCTCGCCTTGAGCTCCCTCGATCAAAAATCGATCCGGAGCGGCATCGTGCCAACATACGCGTCGTTCGCATGTGGCTATGGCATCGTCACAACGCAGATCGATGAATTCACCAACATTTTCAACACAGCGGAACATCGATGAGCACAGTTCCTTATCGCACCGCCCTGATCGTAGGGGCCGGGTCCGGCATCAGCGCCTCGGCGGCCCGGGTTTTCACGGCAGCTGGGCTGCGGGTCGGCCTGGCGGCGCGAAGCCCAGACAAGTTGGCCGCGCTGGCGGGCGAGACCGGTGCCGAGACTTTTGCCGTCGATGCTGCCGACGCCGCCTCAGTGACGCGTTTGTTCGACGAGGTGGATGCGCGGCTCGGGGCACCCGATGTCGTGCTCTACAATGCCAGCGGCCGGCTACGCGGCTCGCTCCTCGACCTCGATCCCGCCCAGGTGCGGTCCGCCCTCGAGGTCTCGGCCTTCGGCGGATTTCTGGTCGCCCAGCAGGCCGCGCGCCGCATGGTGCCCAAAGGTGAGGGCGCGATCCTGTTCACCGGCGCTTCGGCCAGCGTCAAGGGTTTTGCCCTATCGGCCCCGTTCGCGATGGGCAAGTTCGCGCTGCGGGGCCTCGCCCAGAGTACCGCCCGCGAACTCGGCCCGAAGGGCATCCATGTGGCCCATATCGTGATCGACGGCGGCGTGCGCAGCGACACCCGCCCGGATGCCGGGGACAGCACACTCGATCCGGACGCCATCGCGCAGACCTACCTCGACCTGCTGCGGCAGCCCCGCAGCGCCTGGTCCATGGAGGTCGAGTTGCGGCCCTGGGTGGAAAAGTTCTGAACCCACGCGCCGCGTTGACTTGAGCGCGGCACCTCATTTAGGACTGCGACCGAGCGGCTATGCCCCAAACCCCCGAGAAATCGCTTCAATGAAGATCCTGGTCCCCGTCAAGCGGGTGGTCGATTACAACGTCAAAATCCGCGTGAAGCCGGACGGCTCCGGGGTCGACCTCGCCAACGTCAAGATGTCGATGAATCCTTTTGACGAAATCGCGGTCGAAGAGGCATTGCGGCAGAAGGAAGCCGGCAAGGCCACTGAGGTGATCGTGGTGTCGATCGGCCCCGCGCAGGCGACCGAGACCATCCGCACGGGTCTCGCCATGGGGGCCGACCGCGGCATCCATGTGAAGACGGACGGCCCCGTCGAGCCGCTCGCGGTCGCAAAAATCCTGCTTGGCGTGGTGCGCGAGGTCGAGCCAAGCCTCGTAATCATGGGCAAGCAGGCGATCGACGACGACAGCAATCAGACCGGCCAGATGCTGGCCGCCCTGGCGGGCTGGGGGCAGGGGACTTTCGCGTCGAAACTCGTCCTCAACGAAGGCACCGCCGATGTCACCCGCGAGGTCGACGGCGGCTCGCAGACCGTATCGCTCACCCTTCCGGCCGTGGTGACCACCGACCTCAGGCTCAACGAGCCACGCTATGCCAGCCTGCCCAACATCATGAAGGCCAAGAAGAAGCCGATCGAGGAGAAGTCCCCGGCCGACTACGGGGTCGACGTGACGCCCCGGCTCAAGGTGCTGAAGACCGTGGAGCCGGCCGGCCGCAAGGGCGGCGTCAAGGTGGCGTCCGTGGCCGAACTCGTGACCAAGCTCACCCAAGCCGGAGTGATCTGATGACGACTCTGCTGCTCGCGGAACAGACCGCCGGGGTTCTCAACGACGTGACGGCGCGGGCGCTGACGGCCGCCAGCCAAATGGGCGAGCCCGTCCACGTTCTGGTGATCGGCGCGGGAGCGCAGCCGGCGGCCGAAAGCGCCGCCAAGCTCAACGGCGTGGAAAAAGTGCTGGTGGCGGGGGATGCCACCTACGAGCACGGCCTTGCCGAGCCGGTCGCGGCCCTGCTGGCCGGGCTGGCCGGCGCCTACCGGACCTTCGTGGCGCCCGCGACGGCAAGCGCCAAAAACATCCTGCCCCGCGTGGCGGCCGAGCTCGACGTCATGCAGCTTTCCGAGATCACGGCCGTGGTGGCGCCCGACACGTTCGAGCGGCCCATCTACGCGGGCAATGCGATCCAGACCGTGCAGACGGCCGAGGCCCACAAAGTCGTCACGGTACGCACCGCTTCCTTCGCGGCCACGACCGAGGGCGGCAGCGTGGCCCCGATCGAGACCGTGACGGGCGCCGAGTTTCCCGCAGTGTCGCGCTTTACGGGTGACGCGCTCGCCACTTCGACGCGGCCCGAACTGACCTCCGCCAAAATCGTGATCTCGGGCGGCCGGGCGATGGCCAAGGCCGAGAATTTCAAGACCTATATCGAGCCGATCGCCGACAAGCTCGGGGCCGCCATGGGGGCGTCACGGGCAGCGGTCGACGCGGGATTGGCCCCGAACGACTGGCAGGTGGGCCAGACCGGCAAGGTGGTGGCGCCCGACCTCTACATCGCGGTCGGCATTTCCGGCGCCATCCAGCATCTCGCCGGCATGAAGGATTCCAAGGTCATCGTGGCCATCAACAAGGACGAGGACGCGCCGATCTTCCAGATCGCAGACTACGGCCTCGTGGGCGATCTGTTCCAGATTTTGCCCGAACTCGATCGGGAACTCGCCAAAGCCAAGGGCTGACCACCGGCGGTTCGGGGCGGGATCGCAACCGTCTGGCGAAATCGAGCTTTTCCGCTCGCAGATCCAACTGTTCACGTTCCGAATAGGCCGATCGTGGTTTAAGGTGAGGCGTGGGTCCGGCCGGACCACAGGTTCAATCCGATTTGCGCGGGCCTCTTTGCATGGTTGACGACATTCGCAAGATCGGCGTGATCGGAGCCGGTCAGATGGGAAGCGGTATCGCCCATGTGGCGGCGGTTGCCGGTTTCGAGGTCGTGCTCAACGACATCTCCGAGGAACGGCTGAGAGCCGGCCTCGCCACCATCAACGGCCACATGGCCCGCCAGGTGCAGCGCGAGCAATTGGCCGAAACCGAGCGCACGGCCGCGCTGGCCCGCATCACGCCCTCGACCGACTATGCCGGCCTATCGGACTGCGACCTCGTCATCGAAGCCGCGACCGAGAACGAGGCGACCAAACGCAAGATCTTCACGACGCTCGGCCCGTCGTTGAAAGCCGGTGCGCTGCTCGCCTCAAACACCTCCTCGATCTCCATCACCCGGCTGGCCTCGGTGACCGACCGGCCCGAGCGGTTCATCGGCATTCATTTCATGAATCCGGCGCCGCGCATGCAGCTCGTGGAATTGATCCGCGGCATCCAAACCGACGCGCCGACTTTCGAACTCGCCAAGGCCTTCATCGAGAAGCTCGGCAAGACCGCCACCGTGTCGGAGGATTTCCCCGCCTTCATCGTCAACCGCATCCTGCTGCCGATGATCAACGAGGCGGTGTATACGCTGCATGAAGGGATCGGCTCGGTGGACGCCATCGATACCGCGATGCGGCTCGGCGCCAACCATCCCATGGGGCCGCTGCAACTGGCCGACTTCATCGGCCTCGACACCTGCCTGGCCGTCATGCAGGTGCTGCACGAGGGCTTGGCGGATTCCAAATATCGCCCCTGTCCATTGCTCGTAAAATATGTCGAGGCCGGCTGGCTCGGCCGCAAGACGCACCGGGGGTTCTACGATTACCGGGGTGATACGCCGGTGCCGACCAGGTAGCGGTTTCGCGGTTTTCCCACCCGACACGCTGACGCGCACCGCGACAACATTGAACCGTCAATCCTCGAACGCCTCAGTCTCGACGCGCCGACCCACCATAAAAGCGTCGGCCACGAGCTGGAACGGCGCCAAATCGACGAGGCTGGTGCGGCTTTTGAGGAGCTCGGCGAAGCGCGCGTAGATCCCCTCGTATTCGGCCATCGGCTGCTCGACGGCGCTCTGCCCGTTTACGGCAAGCTTGGAGCCGCCCTCGGTCAGCCGCAACACGTCGCCCCCCTCGGTTTCGATGTCGATGTTCCAGCTCTGCGGCCCGGTCTGCCGCCAGTCGAAGTCGGCCGTGAGCGCCGCGTTTCCGGTCGCGACCGAGCTCGCGAAGGCGATGCGTGCCGCGATCGGCATGGCGCGGTTCGACGGGTAGGTCAGTTCGGCGTCTTTCACGAAAATCGGTCCCGGAAAGATCTTGGTCAGGATCGAGAGGGCGTTGATGCCGGGATCGAACACCCCGAAGCCGGCCGCCTCCCAGATCCAGGCCTGGCCCGGATGCCAGCGCCGCACGTCTTCCTTCCACTCGATGTGGAGTTTCTTGACCTTCTGTCCGACAAGCCGGTTCGCGACCGCGTCGACGGCAGCGTTATATTGCGAGTGCCAGGTGGTGAAGAGCACGCGGTTGTGTCCCCTCGCATGCCCGGCGAGGTCGACGAGTTCGGCCACCGTTGCGGTCGGCGGCTTTTCGAGCAGCACGTCCACGCCCGCCTCGAGCGCCTCGCGCACCGCCGCATAGTGGACCGAAGGCGGAGTGCAGATCGACACGGCGTCGAGGTCGGGCATGGCCTTGTAGAGCTCGGCGGCGGTCCGGAAGGTCGGCACACCAGGCTGCTCGATGCCGCGCCCGCTCACCACGGCCGCGAGCCTGAAATCGGAATTTTTTGCGATCACCGGCAGATGCTGGTCCTGCGCGATCTTGCCGACCCCGATGATCGCGATGCTCAAAGCCGCCATGCTGTCCTCCCCTGCGCGTGCCGAACGTGCGATGATGGATGCTTATCGCCGATGCCCTCCCGCACGGAAAGGACGAAAGGCAACGCCCCGTGAACATCCTGTCCATCCAGTCGCATGTCGCCTACGGGCATGTCGGCAATTCCGCGGCCGTATTTCCGATGCAGCGGCTCGGCCACGAGGTTTGGCCCATCCACACGGTGCAGTTCTCCAACCACACCGGCTATGGCGCCTGGCGGGGCGAGGTGCTGCCTGCAACCATGATCGGGGCCTGCGTGGAGGGGATCGCGGAGCGCGGCGTGCTGGGGACCTGCGACGGCGTGCTCTCGGGCTATATGGGATCGGCCGAGACCGGCCTCGCGATTCTCGACGCGGTCGCAAGGGTCAAGACTGCCAATCCGGCAGCACGATTCTGCTGCGATCCGGTGATCGGCGATATCGGGCGAGGCGTGTTCGTGCGGCCCGGCATCCCCGAATTCATGCGCGAGCGGGCCGTGCCGATGGCCGACATCGTCACGCCGAACCAGTTCGAACTCGATAGGCTGTCGGGCCGATCCTCCGGCACGATCGAGGAGGCCCGCGGCGCGCTCCGGACGGTGCACGATCTGGGGCCGCGCATCATTCTGGTCACGTCCTACAATGGCGAGGGAACGCCCGCGGATGCCATCGATCTGCTGGCCTCTGACGGCGAGACGCTGTGGCGCGTGCGCACCCCAAAGCTCGATCTCGAGGTCAACGGAGCGGGCGACGCCATTGCGGCTCTCTTCTTCGTGCACGTATTGCAGACGGGCTCGGTGCCGGAAGCCCTGGCGCAGGCCGCCGCCTCGATCTACGGCCTGTTGCGCCGCACCGGCGAGGCGGGCTCGCGCGAAATCCTGCTGATCGGGGCGCAGGACGAATTCGTGGCGCCCACGACGCGGTTCAGTCCCGAGCGGGTGTGAGTGGCTTGACCTCGGGTCGACCGCCACTTCTGTCGCCATTCAGGATTGCTGAACCGAATGCCGTGATACTGCGATGACCTCTCCCGCTAGGCTCGCATCATGACCGCGTTTGCTCAAGGCTCCGACTCCGGTCCTGTTCAGAGGCGCAGCCGGATCGCCCTCTCGCTCTCGCGGGTCGACAGAGCCCTGTTCGCGGCGACCGTGTGCATGATGGCCGCCATTCTCTGGCTCACGCCCCGGCTGCCCCTCATCGATCTGCCTCAACATGCCGCCCAAGTGGCGCTTTGGCGTGATCTGCTCCTTGGCAACTCGCCATGGGCCGGGCTCGTCCATATCAATCTGCTGACCCCCTATCTCATCGGCTACGGCCTGATGCTGCCGCTGTCGTTTGTCATGCCGGTCGAGGCAGCGGCCAGGCTGGTTCTCGTCGCTGCCCTAGTTGGGCAGATCGGCGCCTGCATTTTGCTCCGCCGGGCATTGGGCGGCGACCGGCGTCTTGACTGGCTCTTCGTGTTCGGGAGCTTTGGCTTCGCCTGGCAATGGGGGTTTCTGACCTTCCTGGTTGCCGCGCCGCTGGGCCTGGTCTTCCTTTGGGCGGCGCTGCGGCACGCGCGGGAACCGCGGCTCGATACTGCGGTGGTTGCGATCGCGCTCGGGCTGGCGCTCCTGCTCTCCCACGGTCTCGTTTTCCTCGCCTTTGTTGCGATCGGCGGCCTTCTCGTCCTGTCGAAGGCACGGTCCTGGTTCCGCGCCAACCCTCTAGTGGCCCTGCTGCCCTATGCGACATTGGGCGGAGCCTGCCTGCTCTTCCGCTTGCTATCGGCGCAGCAGGAAGGCGCGTTTCACCATGACGAGGTCATATACGGCATTGAAACTTGGTACCGCCCCATAGCTGCGTTCGTCTTTCAGGCCGGCATGGAACTCGATGGGCAGCAGGGCGTCCTGGCCTGCGTGGCGGCGGCACTTTTCATCCCCATTGTGCTGGGGTCGGCGTTCAATGGGCGCGAGTCAGCCCTGATCGCGGCCGGTCTGGCTCTGGTGTTCCTCGCGCTGCCCACTTACGCGTTCCAGACCGGCTTCCTGTTCGAACGGTTCGCCCTTTTCGTGATGCCGTTCTATGCGTTTCAATTCCGCGCCGTGCCGTCCATTTCCGCTAGGCGCGATGCCGCCGGCCTCGCATTCGCGGTCGGCGCGTCTTGGCTCCTGCTCGGCATGGAAGCCATGCGGTTGGTGGCCTTCGCGCAAGAAAGCCGGCCTTTCGAAACGGTGCTTGCCGCCGCCGAGCCCGGCCACCGGGCGCTCGGCCTGATCTTCGACCGGGACAGCCCGTCGGCGCATAATTCCTTCGCCTACATGCATTATGCGTCCTGGTATCAGGCCGACAAGCACGGCTTCGTCGACTTCAATTTCGCGTTCTTCCCTCCGCAGGTCGTGCGGTTTAGACCCGCTATGACGCCTCCAGTGAGATCGATGTCGGCTAGGAGTTCCGCAATCTTCGATTGGAACCGCACCGGAGCTGACGCCTACACATATTTTTTCGTCCGAGGCGATGCTGACGACGTGGCAACCGTCGAGCGAAAGAGCCGGTGCGGGCTCGATACGGTCGCGGCCGATGGCTCGTGGACGCTGCTGAAGCGGCGGTCGTGCGGGCTGGTTTCGCAACCGTGAGCGCCTGTATTTCGGAGCCGGCTTTGGATTTAGGAGGCCGCTCTCTGCTCACCAGAGAACCTCGCTTCCAGCGCGGCTAGTCGGTCACGCGCGTCGCCCAGCTCGGACGTGTTGGGCCGCAGCTCGTCCGGGTTTTCCATGACGTAGAGCGGCCGGCCCTTCACCTCGGAATAGATCCGGCCGACATAGAGCCCCATGATGCCCGTCATCAGCATGTTGGCGCCGCACAGGAAGGTGGTCACCACGATGGTCGAACTCCAGCCCGGCACGAGGTCGGCCCGGGTCAGCCACATCGCGATGACGACGCAGCCGTAGAGCATGCCCAGGATCGACACCACCATGCCGACCCACAGCGAAAGCCGCAGCGGCGCTTCCGAAAAACCCACCAGCGCGTCCGCGGCGAGGCGCGCCATGCGCCGGATCGGATATTTGGTGGTACCCGCCGCGCGCGAGGCCCGCTGGTAAGGCACGAGCGCCTGCCGAAAGCCGATCCAGGCCACCATGCCGCGAACGAAGCGTTCGCGCTCGGGCATGCTGCGGAAGGCGTCGAGCACGCGGCGGTTCATGAGGCGGCAGTCGCCGACGTTGCGGGGGATCTCGACCGAAGCGAGCCGGCTTAGGCATCGATAGAACAGATCGGCGCTGACCTTCTTGAACCGGCTTTCGCCGTCGCGGCTAGTCCGCTGCGCGCAGACGACGTCGTAGCCTTCCCGCCACTTGGCCACGAGGTCGAAGATCAACTCCGGCGGGTCTTGCAGATCGGCGTCGATCACGATGGCGGCGTCGCCGCGAGCCATGTCCAGACCAGCCGTGATCGCCACCTGATGGCCGAAATTGCGCGACAGGGGCACAAGGCGGTAGCGCGGATCGGCGTCGACCTTGGCTTGCGCGATCAACCTCGATGCGTCGCGGCTGCCATCGTCGACCACGATGACCTCGCTCGGACCATCCAGGCCATCGAGCACGCGGTCCAGCCTGCAAAAAAGCAGCGGAAGCACGGCCTCCTCGTTGAAGACCGGAACGACCAGGGAATAGGTCGGGCGCTGCGACACGGACGATGCTTCGTGGCAAGAGAGGCGAGATCATCCTGTTCTAAGAGTTCTGCCTTAACGAGCCGTGTCATAGCGGATTTCACAAACGCCGCGGGCCGGGAACGCGAGGCCGCGACGCGTGTTGTCGTTCGACACGAACCATCGTGAGGGAGAGCAACTCTATGGCCGATCATCAGAAACATGGCAAAAGCGACACGTCCGCCGAAGCTCTAAAGACACCCAGTGATCTCGGCGACAACGCGACTGGCCAGATCGCGTCCGAGATCAACAAGCTCGTGGCCGACTCGTTTGCCCTCTATGTGAAGACGAAGAATTTCCATTGGCACATGAGCGGGCCGCACTTCCGCGATTATCACCTGATGCTCGACGAGCAATCGGACCAGATCTTCGCCATGACGGATCCGCTCGCCGAGCGGGTGCGCAAGATCGGCCGTAAGACCATTCATTCGATCGGCGAGATCAACACCGCTACGCGCGTCAAGAACAATGATGCCGCCTTCCTATCCCCGCTCGACATGCTCCGTGAGCTGGCGGCCGACAACAAGGCCATGGTGGTCAATATGCGCAAGGCCCATGAGATCTGCGACGACAAGAAGGATTCGGCCACGACGAGCCTGCTCGAAGTCTATATCGACGAGACCGAGCGGCGCACCTGGTTCCTGTTCGAGGCTTCCCGCGACGCCGACCCGACCGGGCACTGAGCGGGCCCATATCAAACGAAAGGCCGCCCTTGACCCGGCGGCCTTTCGTCGTTCTCGGGAATCCGCTTCAGCGTTCCACCGTCATGGCGATCCCCATGCCGCCCCCGATGCAAAGCGTGGCAAGACCCTTTTTGGCATTGCGACGCCCCATTTCGTAGAGCAGGGTGGTGAGCACGCGCGCCCCTGAGGCACCGATCGGATGGCCGATCGCAATGGCGCCGCCGTTGACGTTCACGATGTCGGGGTCCCACCCCATGTCCTTGTTGACCGCGAGCGCCTGGGCCGCGAACGCCTCATTGGCCTCGACGAGATCGAGATCCTTGACCTTCCAACCCGCCTTCTCGAGCGCCTTGCGCGAAGCTGGGATGGGGCCAGAGCCCATCACGGCTGGATCGACCCCGGCCGTCGCCCACGACACGATGCGGGCCAGCGGCGTGAGTCCGCGCTTCTCGGCTTCGGCCGCCGTCATGATGACGAGCGCAGCGGCGCCATCGTTGATGCCCGACGCCGACCCAGCCGTCACGGTGCCCTCCTTGGAGAAGGCTGGCTTGAGTTTGGACAGCGACTCGAGCGTCGTGCCGGGACGGATATGCTCGTCCTGGTCGATCACGGTGTCGCCCTTGCGGCCCTTGACCGTGAAGGGCACGATCTCGTCCCTGAAGCGCCCGGATTTTTGCGCCGCCTCCGCTTTATTTTGCGAGCCCACCGCGAACTTGTCCTGATCCTCGCGGGTGAGCTGCCATTTGGCCGCGACATTCTCGGCCGTGTTGCCCATGTGATAGCCGTTGAAGGCATCCATCAGACCGTCCTTCAGCATGGTATCCATGAGCTTCAATTCACCCATCTTCTGGCCGGAGCGCAGGTAGGCCGAATGTTGCGCCTGGGTCATCGATTCCTGGCCGCCCGCCACGATGATGGCGGCGTCGCCATTGGCGATCTGCTGCAGCCCGAGCGCGACGGCCCGCAATCCGCTGCCACAGAGCTGATTGACGCCCCAGGCGGTCTTCTCTTGGGGAACGCCTGCCAGCATGGCGGCCTGACGTGCCGGGTTCTGGCCCTGTCCTGCCGTGAGGATCTGGCCGAGGATCACCTCGTCGACGTCCTCGGGCGCCATATTGGCGCGCGACAGCGCGGCCTTGATGGCCTCGGCCCCTAGTTCGTGGGCGGGGGTGTTGGCGAACACGCCCGCAAAGGCGCCCACCGCAGTGCGGGCCGCACTCACGATCACGATATCGGTGGTCGACATGAACGTTCCTCCATTCGATCTTGACGGCCTGCGCGGGCCACCAGCCTGGGCACAGGGAAGACGATGAGCGTGGATGCGTCAACACCGCATCCGTGAGACTTTCATATGGCAACCGACCGGGCGGCGGGAAAGGCCTCGCTCCCACGCGAATCACTGTTTCGCATATCGCGCATAACGCCTATCCTGACGCCATATCTGGTCATGGGTTTGGCAGGCGGGCACGGCATGGCGGAAACCGACAAACAACCGATCACCATCAAGAAATACGCGAACCGCCGTCTCTACAACACCGGAACGAGCACCTATGTGACGCTCGAAGACCTGGCCGTCATGGTCAAGAATGGCGAAGACTTCGCGGTATTCGATGCCAAGACGGGTGACGAGATCACCAGGAGCGTGCTGGCTCAGATCATCTTCGAGCAGGAAAGCAAGAACGGTCAAAGCCTGCTGCCCACGGCCTTCCTGCGTCAGCTGATCCGTTTTTACGGCGACAGCATGCAGATGCTGGTGCCGAGCTACCTCGAGTTCACGATCGATCGCCTGACCACCGACCAGCACAAGATGCGCGAACAGGTCGAATCCGCGATGGGGGCCAAGCTCCCCGGCCAGGTCTTCCCGGCGCCCTTGTTCCGCAGCCAGATGTTCGATCAGCTCGAAGAGCAGACCCGCAAAAACATGCTGCTGTTCTCGCAGGCGCTGACGATGTTCAATCCGTTCTCGCCCAAGCCGACGTCCTCGGGAAATGGGATCGGCGGCGCCGAAGCCGCGCCACCCGCGAGCGCCGACGATCTCGAAGCATTGCGGACCGAACTCAGCGACATCCAGAAAAGGCTCGATCGGCTGGCCTCCAAGGCCGAGAGCTGAGCGCAGCGCGCTTGGCGGCCTGAGCGGGTCCGCTCACCCCGCGTTAAAGGGTGCGCGGCACGGGCCGCCAGCCCGGGGGCGCCATCTCAAATCCCTCGAACATGAAACCGGGCGCCACCGTGCACCCCACCAGCGTCCAGGAGCCGAGACTGGTGGCGGTTTGCCAGCAGCGCGGCGGTACCACGAGTTGCGGCAACTGCCCGATCTCGATCGCCGGGCCGAGGTGATGGGAACTGGCGTCGTGCCCGTTGGGCGACAGCGTCAGCACCAGGGGCGCACCCGCGTGGTAGTGCCAGATCTCGGTGGCATCGACGCGATGCCATTCCGACACCTCGCCGATGCCGAGCAGGAATAGGATGGCGGTCGAGACCGCGCGACCGTCGGCATCGACTTGCCGGTCGCGAAACGTCTCGCGATAGTGGCCGCCTTCGGGATGGGGTTGCAGCCCAAGGGTGCGGATGACATCCCTGGCCGTCAGGGCGCTTGCGCCGCCGAACGCGGTCACCGGCCTCAGGCCTTGTTCTTGCGCCGGCGTAGTTCGCCGAACACCGCCGCCGGATCCGCGCCCGGCAGTCCGACCGCGGCCTGGACGGCCGGATTGTCGGCCCGCAGGAAGGGATTGGTTGCGAGTTCGATCTCCAGTGTCGTGGGCAAGGTCGGTGTGTTGTTGGCCCGCAAGGCCTCGACCTCGGCGGCGCGTTCCTTCAGCACGGCGTTGTCGGGATCCACGGTGAGCGCGAAACGGGCGTTGCTCAGCGTATATTCGTGTCCGGCATAGATCCGCGTCTCGAGCGGCAGGCGGACCAGCTTCATGAGCGAATCCCACATCGTGTCCAGCGGCGTTTCGAGCACGCGGCCACAGCCCATGGCGAACAGGGTGTCGCCCGCGAACAGCACGTCCTCCTCCTCGAACCAGTATACGATGTGGCCGGCCGTGTGGCCCGGCGTCTCGATCACCTTACCGCCGAGATGGCCGACCAGGACGGTGTCGTCCTCGGCAACCCTGAGATCGACGTAGCCGATCTTGTCCGCTTCCCCTGCGGGCGCGACGACACGAGCCTCGGGATATCGGGCTTTGAGGCCCGCCAGCCCCTGCACGTGATCGGCGTGATGGTGGGTCAGCAGGATATCGGTCAAGTGCCAGCCTTGGCCATCGAGCGCGGCCAGCACGGCCTCGGCATCGGGCGCATCGATCGTGGCCGTGGCGCCGGTCTCCGAATCATGGACCAGGACGCCGTAGTTGTCGCTGAGACAAGGGAATTGCTTGAAATGGGCCGTCATGGCGGGTCTCGCGGGTTTGGGACGTGAACCGAAGGGGCTAGTCGGCGCCAGGCCGGGTCGTGACTGGCGAAACGCGCAGCTGCGAGAGAAGATTGCGCGTCTTGCGCAAAACCTCGAAACGGAAGCCATGGAAGGTGAAGATCTGGCCCATCTCGGGAATCGCCTGCGCCTCATGGATCACCAGGCCCGCGATGGTGGTGGCCTCGTCGTCGGGCAGGCTCCAGTTCATCACCCGGTTGAGATCGCGGATCGGCACCGACCCATCCAGAATCACGCTGCCGTCCGGCTGAACGCGGACGCCTTGCACCGCGATGTCGTGTTCGTCGATGATGTCGCCGACGATTTCCTCAAGGATGTCCTCCAGGGTGACGAGGCCCATCACCTCGCCGTATTCGTCGACCACCAGCGCGAAATGCAGCTTGCGCTTGCGGAACGCCTGCAACTGGTCGCGCAGCGTCGTGGTGGAGGGCACGAACCAGGGTTCGAAGGCGAGCTCCGCGATGGTGAGCCGGGCGGCGTCCCCCTGCGCCTCGTTGAGGGCGCGCAGCAATTCCTTGGCATGCAGCACCCCGATGATGTTTTCCGCCTGATCCTTCCACAAGGGCAGCCGCGTGTGCGGCGAAGCCAGGGCCTGACGCACCACCTCATTGGGGGGCAGATCCACATTGATGGTGCGCATCTTGGTCCGATGCACCATCACGTCCTCGACGGTGAGATCGCCGAGGTCGAGGAGCCCGCCAACCATGTCCCGATCGATCCGCTCGACGTTGCCCTCGCGATGGAGCAGATCGACCGTGCTCTTCAGCTCCGCGGTCCCGGACAGAATCGATCGACGCTCGTCGAAGGAGATCCCGAACAGGGTGAGGATGCCTTGAACGATCACCTCGACGCCCTTGAGCACCGGGCCGAACACCGCCACGAAGAAGGATGCCGGCACCGCGAAGAAAAACGACACGCGCTCCGGATGGTTGATGGCGATCGTCTTCGGCATGACCTCGGCGAAGACCAGCAGCATCGCGGTCATGATCACAGTCGCATAGATGACGCCGCGATCCCCGAACAGCGCCACGAGCACGCTGGTCATCAGCGCCGAAGCCCCGATGTTGGCGACGTTATTGCCGAGCAGCATGGCGCCGATCAGGCGGGCCCGGCTCTCCAGCAGGCGCATCACGATGGCGACCCGTTTGGGTCCCGCCATCTTCTCCATGGCATTGACGCGGGCCCGGGAGGTCGCCGTCAAGGCCGTTTCGGCACTCGAAAAGCAGGCCGACAGCACGATGCAGACCACCACGATGCCGATGTCGAGCCAGAAATCGGCGATACCGGCTCTGGCCGCGCTGGGGTCCATGACTCAGTCTTCTCCTGTTTCGTCCGCGAGAAAGCCCAGCACGTCGGCGGCCTCGACGCCCTTGGCCACGAAACTCTGCCCGATCCCGCGCGCGAGGATGAACGTGAGACTCCCGCGGCTGACTTTCTTGTCTTGCCCGATCGCATCCAGCATGGCGGTGGGCGAGGCTGACCAGCCCGGGATGTCGGCGAGCCGGGTGGGCAGCCCGGCGGCCTCGAGGTGGCGCGCCACCCGCACGGCGTCCTGGCGGCTTGCCAGACCGAGCCGGGCCGAAAAGCGGAACGCCATGCAGATGCCGATCGCCACGCCCTCGCCATGCACCAGACGGGATCCGTCATAGCCGGTCAGCCGCTCGAGCGCGTGACCGAAGGTATGACCGAGGTTGAGGAGCGCCCGGTCGCCCTGCTCGAATTCGTCGCGTTTGACGATGGCGGCCTTGGCGCTGCAGGCTCGTGCGATGGCGTCGATACGTTCGGGCCCGCCGGTCTCGATCGAGCCACGATGGCGTTCGAGCCATTCGAAGAAGGCCGCATCGTCGATCAATCCGTATTTGGCCAATTCGGCATAGCCGGCGCGAAATTCGCGGGCCGGCAAACTATCGAGCGCGGCCGTGTCGGCGAGCACGAGGCTCGGCTGGTGGAAGGCCCCGACCAGATTTTTCCCGACGGGCGAGTTGATGGCGGTCTTGCCGCCGACGGAGGAATCCACCTGGGCGAGCAAACTCGTGGGAACCTGCACGACCCGCATGCCCCGCTTCAGGCTGGCGGCGGCAAAGCCCGCAAGATCGCCCACCACGCCGCCGCCGAGCGCCACGACGAAGTCGCGGCGCTCCATGCGGGCCGACAGGATGGCGTCACAGACAGCCGCGAACCCGGCATAGGATTTCGATCCCTCGCCCGGTTCGATCACCACCGGCACGTGGCGTAGGCCGGCCGCATCCAGGCTGGCCGACACGGCATCGAGGTGATGGCTGGCCACGTGACGGTCGGTCACCACCGCGCAGGACGCCAACGGATCGAGCGCCTTCACGCGGGCGCCCACTTCGGCGATCAGCCCAGGGCCGATCAGGATGTCGTAGCGGCGCGATCCGAGCTCCACCGCAACGGTCTGCCGCGCGGCCGGGTCCGTGCGGGCGGGCTCGGGCTGTATCAGGGGCGATCGGACGGGCATCGGAGCAGGGCGGACAACGCCTTCAAACGAGGGTCGGGCAGGATTCGATGGCAACGAAGATGTCTTCCACGACGGCGTCATGCGGGCCGTCGCGCGACGTCACGGTCAGGTCCGCCTCCGCGTAAACCGGGTAACGGTCGGCGATCAGGCGGCGCAGCGTGGCTTCCGGATCCGCCGTTTGCAGCAGCGGCCGGTTCTGACGCTTGCGCACCCGCCGCATGAGCACGTCGAACTCCGCCTTCAGCCACACCGTGACGGCCTGGCTCTTCAAGGCGGTGCGGGTCGCGGGATAGATGAACGAGCCGCCGCCGGTCGCCACCACGCGTCCGGCCTGCGCGGTCAGTCGCGTGACGACGCGGCATTCCCGATCGCGAAAATAGGCCTCGCCATGCCGTTCGAAGAGTTCGGGGATGGTCATGCCGGCGCAGGTCTCGATTTCGTGGTCGGAATCCACGAAATCCAGCCCGAGGCGGGCCGCGAGCCTGCGACCCACGACGGTCTTGCCCGCGCCCATCATGCCGACCAGGGCGATCGGTCGGGCCGCGAGGCGATCCACGATGGCGACCTCGCGCGCTCCCGGGCCGACGGTGGTCTGCCGGCTCGCGTCATGGTCGGTGGTCCCCGTCGCCCTCATCGGACTGTGGTAGCACGGCAGCCCGCGATGCCAAATCTTCGCCAGGGCCCTCGCGGCAAAAACGCCGCGAAAAACCCCGGCTTGCGGCCGGGGTTCGATCAGAATCCTCGGGGGAATCCGCTCAGATCGCCGAATTGATCCAACGGATCAGTTCGCTCTTGGGCGCGGCGCCCACCTTCTTCGAGACCTGCTGACCGTTCTTGAAAACCATCAAGGTCGGAATCGACTGGACGCCGAGCTTGACGGTCATGTCCGGATTCTCGTCGATGTTGAACTTGGCGACCTTGACCTTGCCTTCCATCTCCTTGGCGATCTCCTCGAGCGACGGACCGATCATCCGGCACGGGCCGCACCACTCGGCCCAGAAATCCACCACGACAGGCTCCGACGATTGCAGGACGTCATGCGCCCAGCTCTCATCTGTGACTTTTGCGGTTACGGACATGCGCGACCTTTCGGAATCGGCGTCGGCAGAAATGCCGGCTGGTTGAAGATTGAGGTAGGAACCCGCCCGACCCGAGTCAAGCCGAGCCGTCCCCCTCGATGCGGACCACGTCTTGCGGTCCGAGCCGTTCGATGGCGTCCTGGATCGGGATCTGCCCAATGCGGCGATCGGGCCTGATCTCGGCGAGCGGTACGAGCACGAAGGCCCGGTTCAAAAGCTCCTTGTGGGGCAGCGTCAGTTCCGGCGTTTCGAGCGTCACGCCGTCGAAGTAGAGGATGTCGATGTCGATGACGCGCGGACCCCAGCGGACCGTGCTGGTGCGGCCGATCTCCTCCTCGATGGCCTTAACGCGGGCCAGCATCTCCTCTGGCGCAAGATCTGTGGTGCCCCACGCGCAGGCGTTCACGAACCAGTCCTGATCCAGGCGACCCCAGGGCGCGGTGCGGTACAGCGAGGAGAGCACCAGTCCGCGCACGACCCCGGCCTCCTCGAGACGCGTTGCGGCGCGGCGAACATGCCCGGCCTTGTCGCCGATGTTGCTGCCGAGCCCAACGCCGACCTCGGTCCGTGGCTTGCGTGGGTGCATGGTTACGCCGAACCGCCCATCGCGGCGGAGAAGATCTTGAAGGCCGAGACGTGTTCGGCCACGTCATGGACCCGGAAGGCCGATGCGCCAAGCGCGTGTGCCGCTAGGTTGGCCGCCACGGTGTCGAGCACGCGTTGGTCGACCGTCGATCCCGTCACGTTGCCCAGAAAGCTCTTGCGCGAAAGGCCGACCAGGATCGGCAACCCGAAGGCGCACAGCCGCGGTATGGCGGCGAGCGCCTCCCACTGCTGGCGCGGTGTTTTGCCGAACCCGACGCCTGGATCGAGAATCATGTGGGCGCGTGGGATGCCGGCCCAATCCGCGACCGCGAGGGAAGTGTTGAAAAAGCGCTCGATCTCGCCCGCGATGTCGAGGCTCTCGTCGGCTCCGGTGCGATTGTGCATGATGACCACCGTGGCGTTTGCTTCAGCCACCGCGCCCGCCATCGCGGGATCGCCTTGCAGGCCCCAGGTGTCGTTGACCCAGGTGACGCCGCGCGCGAGAGCCTCGCGGGCCACGATGGCTTTGGTGGTGTCGATCGACAGCGGCACCGTCAGGGAGCCGGCGAGCGCCTCGATGATAGGGATGATCCGCGCCAGTTCGTCATCGACCGAAACGGGTGTGTAGCCCGGCCTCGTCGACTCCCCGCCGATGTCGATGACGTCCGCTCCCTCGCGGGCAAGCTTGTGGGCATGCGCGACGGCCAACGAGCCGACCTGGAACTGCCCGCCATCGGAAAAGCTGTCGGGAGTAACGTTCAAGATGCCCATGAGAAGCGGCTTCCCGGTCACGGGACTACCTTTTGGCTTGCTCGCGATGGAGCTCGCCATCGTCCCCGTGCCTTTCAGCCTCGCTCGGCCCGTCTGTGATGATCCAGGCGCAAACGCTCGCATCGGTGCCGCGCATTGGAATGCTAGGCATAATGGCGGTTTCCCTTGGAATATCAAGGGCAATAACCGAATTGCCAAAACCGCACACGAGAGGGCCGGCGCTTACCAACTCGTCTAGGCCACAACCGCTGGCGTCCCGCCTTCGGGCGTGCCGGCAAGCGTCTTGGTGAGTAGATCGTAGCGGGCCCGTGTCACCATCATGGTCTGAAACCAGGTGGTCAGATCGTCCCAAGGGTCTTTGACGGTGCCGAGCCCCGAAATGAACGCCACCACGGTGCCGATCTCGATCTTGCCGAGCACCACGAACCATCCGCCAAGCCCCAGGATCGCCGCGATGCCGAGCTGATGGCACAGGTTCATCAGAAAGTTCATGGAATATTTCAGCTTGTAGACGCCCATGTTGAGTTCGAACACGCGCTCGAACCGGGCCTCCTGGTGGTTGACGCCGGTTTCCTCGCCGTCGATCACCCCCGCGCTCGCCTCCCGCAACGTGGCGATCCTGGCTTGAGCACGCCGGTTGATGGCCCGCTGCATCAAGGGCACGAAAACCGCCTGCGGAAGATAGACGGCCAGCAACACCAGGGCGATGAACGGCTGCAGATAGATCAGATATCCCACGACACTGACCATGACGCCGCCCTGAAGCAGGGGCTCGGAAAAACTCTCGCCCATGAAGGCGCCGATCGGCTCGCTTTCGGCGACGATCATGGAGATTTGTGTGCCCTGATGTCCGGCATCCACGTGTTGCGGGGCCTCTCCTTGGGCCGGCTCGGTCGCGTTGATGTAGGATCGGAGGCTGCGCACCGCGTGTTCCGACACCCAGCTTCGGTAGATGTTGGACAGCATCTTGGTCATGCCCTGCACCAGGACGATGCCCGCGTAGGTGAGGGCCAGCATCACGATCGAGCGCAAACCGCTTTCCTTGATGGCGTGGTTGACCATGCGTCGCTGAACCTCGATCGGCGCGGTGTCCAGCAAGGCGACCATCACCGCGAGCACGCAGAGCCAGATCTGATCACCGGCGCTGACGCGCCACGCCAAACCGAACAGGGAGGGTGGCAGCGGCCGTCCTTCGAGCACGCGGTCGCCGTGGCCGCGGCGCCAGGGGGTCGGCCACAAGGTGAAGCCGAACGAGGGTCGCGCCGGGGCGCGGCTCGCCTGGCCATCGTGCGGCAGCGGTCGCGTCGCCAAACCCTCGCTCATGCGTTTTCCCTCGCTCATCGATACAGGACCCGAGCCGGATCACAACGATCCGTCAAGACTGACGCGCTGATCTCGGCCTCGGGTCCACAACTGCCAAGCGCTTCGGGTGTTCAGCCACATCATCGACAGGGGCCGTCCGAACCTTCGCCGCGCACTTGGCCCTTCGGCTCCCGGTCCGTTCCATCGCATTTTCCTTGGCCGCTTTCCCGGCCGTGAACTTCGCGCGGCAACATGGCGTTGGCCAGCATGACCCAGAACAGAGCCCCTCTTCTCGCCGCCGCCGCGGTCATCTTCGATGTGGATGGAACCCTGGTGGACAGCGTCGCTCAGCACGCCGAAGCCTGGCAGCGCGCGTTCGCGCATTTCGGGTTTCACTTCGATCGCGAGGCGGTCCGATCGCAGATCGGCAAGGGCGGCGATGAATTGATGCCGGTCTTCCTGTCGCGGGAGGATCTCGAGCGGCAAGGCAAAGCAATCGAAGCCTTCCGCAAGGATCTGTTCCAGCGCGAATACCTCAGCGGCGTTCGGGGCTTTCCAAAAGTGCCCGAGCTGTTCCAGCTTCTTCGGGAGCAAGGCAAGCGCCTCGCGCTCGGCTCCTCGGCCAAAGCGGACGAACTCGAGACCTACACGAGGGCCGCCGGCATCGAGGGTCTGACCGATGTCGAGACGACGTCGGACGACGCGGAAAAATCCAAGCCCCACCCCGACATCTTTTCCGCCGCGCTCAAGCGGCTCGAGCTTCCACCCGGCAAGGTCGTGGTGGTGGGCGATAGCCCCTATGACGCGGAAGCTGCCGGCAAGGCCGGGATGGCCACGATCGGGCTCCTGTGTGGCGGGTTCCCGGAGCGCGACCTTCGCGACGCGGGCGCGGTAGAGATCTTTGCCGATCCAGCGGCGCTGCTGGACGCGTTGAAGCGGGGTAGCGCCTGACCAGGCAGAGAGGAGCCGCCATCTCCAAGCAATCAGCCGGACAAAAAGCGACGATCGAACGCGTCATGCACGAATTCAAGCATGGCGAGCTCGATAAACGGGACGGCCAGCCGGTGAAGAACTCGTGGCAGGCCATTGCGATCGCGCTTCACGAAGCAGGCGCCTCGAACCAGGAAAGCCCGAAGAAGAACCGCGAGGCCCTGCGCAAGACAAAGCGTAACGAGCGCGACGGCAGAACGGCCCAGGCCCGGACGGAGGGCAACGCGTCCGACGGCCGACAAGGCACGTCGCGCGCCGAGCTTTACGCCGAGGCGAAGGCCAAGAATTTGCCGGGACGTTCGAAGATGAAGAAGGCCGAACTCGAACGCGCCCTGGCCTGAGCGGAACGCGGTACCGCTCTGTCTCGCGCCAGAGCGATGATGCCTTCGTCCGGGCGGAGGTGCGGCGCCAAGCCGGCCTGCCCACGATCCGGATGGGTGGATTGCAGGAGGATCGCGCCGCCAAAGATGTCGGCTGGTAGCGCCTGGGGGTTTTGGCTGAAATTGAGCGCCACGACGATGCGGTCCGTGCCGTAGGCCCGTTCGTAGATCAGGACATCCCCGTCGGATGCAATGTTCTTGAACGACCCACTGCTCAGTGCAGGGTAATGCCGCCGCAACGCGATGGTTTGGCGATACAGCGTGAGGATCGATCGTGGGTCGTCCTTGAGGACCTCGACGTTAGATCGAGGGAAGGCCGGGTCGAGGGGCAGCCAAGGGTTCCCGCTGCTGAATCCGGCATGGGCGGACCCGTCCCAATGGAACGGCGTCCGCGACGGATCGCGCCCCAGCCCAAGCCCCGGCTCGTTCTTCCCCCAAGGATCCTGGACGGCATCCTGTGGGATCGCGACCCGGCCGATGCCAAGCTCATCGCCGTAATAGAGGGTCGGGGTGCCGCGCAAGGTGAGCAGCAGCATGGCGGCGATGCGTGCCTGCGCGTCCCCGACCCTGGCCGCGATACGAGGCTGATCGTGGTTGCCCAACACCCAATTGGGCCAGCCGCCATCCGGAAGATGGCCCTCGTATTCATCGACCAGCTTGGCGATTTCGGAGGCCTTCCAGGCCGTGAAAATCAATTGGAAATTGAACGGCAGGTGCGCGCCCGACAGGTCCTTGCCGTAATAAGTGACCAGGCGCTCGAGCGGGAGGTAGATTTCGCCAATCAGCACACGCGCTCGATACTGGTCGAGGACATGGCGCATCTCGGCCACGACCTCATGCACCTCGGGCTGGTCGGCGTTGTAGACCTGCACCAGCCGGTTGATCTCGGCCTGGCCGGGTTGGTAGTTCGGATTTGGCGGGTTGTCCCGAAGCGCCTCGTCCTTGATCATCAGCCAGATGACGTCGACCCTGAACCCATCGACGCCCCGGTCCAGCCAGAATCTCAGCGCGTCATACATGGCGGCCCGCACCTGCGGGTTGCGCCAGTTCAGATCCGGCTGCTCGCGCAGGAATTGGTGCAGGTACCATTGCCCGGTCGCCTCATCGAACGACCAGGCGGGCCCCCCGAAATTGGCCAGCCAATTGTTGGGCGGTGAGCCGTCGGGTTTGCCGTCCCGCCAGAGATACCAGTCGCGCTTGGCGCTCGAACGCGAGGACCGGCTGTCCAGGAACCATGGATGTTGATCCGAGGTGTGGTTCGGCACGAAATCGAGAATGACCTTGAGGCCGCGTCCGTGCGCGTCGGCAATAAGGCGATCGAAATCCTCCAGCGTTCCGAATAGCGAATGGATGCCGCAATAGTCGGCGACGTCGTAGCCGAAGTCGGCCATCGGGGAGGGATAGATGGGCGAGATCCAGATCGCATCGACGCCGAGCCAGGTCAGGTAGTCGAGGCGCCGCCGGATGCCTTCGAGATCCCCGACCCCGTCCCCGTTGGTGTCCTGGAAGGAGCGCGGATAGATCTGATAGACGATGCCGTTTTTCCACCACGTGCTGTCGGGCATGGCCGCGTCCGCTCTCCTTCGAGTCATGAGCGAATTGTTGGCGGCGGGCAATCGTTCCCGGCCGCCGGAACCTGGGATCGGTTCCGTCACTTACCTCGTCGCGCGTAGATCGAGGAGAGCCACCATTGGGTAATCGTAGCGGGCCGAACCCACCTTCGCGGCGCTATCCCATTGGGGCGGAGCTCGTTCCCGAGGGCGTCGCGTTCCGCGTCTGGGCGCCGGACCGCCAAAGGGTCGCGGTCGTATTGAACGACGGCGAGCACGCCCTTGCGGCGGACCGCGACGGCTATTTTTCGGCGCTCGTGGGCGGGGTGGCCAACGGGGCCGATTACCGGTTCCGTCTCGATGGCGACGAGACGCTCTACCCCGATCCCGCGTCGCGCCATCAGCCCGACGGGGCATTTGGTCCATCACGGGTCGTCGACCCCTCGACCTTCGTCTGGACGGACCGGGCATGGGGCGGTGTCACGATCGAGGGGCAGGTGCTCTACGAGATGCACATCGGCACGTTCACGCCGGAGGGAAGCTGGGCGGCGGCGGCCGACAAACTGCCGTTCCTCAAGGATCTCGGGATCACCGTCGTCGAGATGATGCCCGTCAACGAGTTCCCTGGCCGGTTCGGCTGGGGCTATGACGGGGTGGACCTGTTCGCCCCGACCCGCCTTTACGGACAGCCGGACGATCTGCGCGGCTTCGTGGACCGGGCCCATGCGCTGGGCCTGGGGGTCATCCTCGACGTCGTCTACAATCACTTCGGACCGGATGCCAATTTCCTCAGGGCTTTCAGCGAGCACTACTTCACCGAACGCTACCGGACCGATTGGGGCGCGGCGCTCAATTTCGACGGGCCGAACGCACGTGGGATGCGCGACCTCGTCATCAGCAATGCCGCCTATTGGATCGACGAATTCCATTTCGATGGCCTTCGCCTGGATGCCACGCAAAGCATTTTCGACAGTTCGGACGATCACGTCATTGCGGCGCTGGCGCGCGCGGCACGCGCGGCCGCAGGATCGCGCCACATCATCATCGTGGCCGAGAACGAACCGCAGGATACCGACCTCGTGCGGCCCGCGGCAGACGGCGGATACGGGCTCGATGCGGTCTGGAACGACGACCTGCATCACTCGGCCATGGTCGCGGTGACGGGCCACAACGAATTCTATTATCAAGACCACGAGGGCGTGCCGCAGGAGTTCATCTCGGCTGCCAAATACGGCTACTTATTCCAAGGGCAAACCTATGCCGGTGCGGGAGCGGCCCGCGGCACCCCGGCCCTCGACTTGCGGCCGGACGCGTTCGTCACATTCGCGCAGAACCACGATCAGGTTGCCAACTCGGCCCAGGGTCTGCGCCTTCATGAGCTGACCAGCCCAGGACGCGCCAAGGCGCTCACAGCCCTTCTCCTGCTCATGCCCGGGACCCCGATGCTGTTCCAGGGGCAGGAGTTCTGGGCCTCAACGCCGTTCCGCTATTTCGCGGACCATCGGCCGGATCTCGCCAAGCTGGTGCGGGCCGGCCGGGCCAGCTTCTTGGCTCAATTCCCAAGTCTGGCGACGCCGGCCGGCCAGGCCCAGCTGCCCGATCCCGAGTCGGCCGCCACCTATGAAGCCTGCAAGCTCGATTGGTCCGAAGCCGAGGCCAAGTCCGGGATCGTGGCGCTGCATCGCGATCTCTTGCGGCTGCGCGCCCAGGATCGTGTGTTCAGCATCCGAGCCCGGCATATCGATGGCGCCGTGCTGGGGCCGGAAGCGCTGGCGATCCGCTTCTTCGATCACGACGGCGAGGACCGTCTGCTCATCGTGAATTTCGGACGCGATCTCAAGCGCCGCAGCATTCCCGAACCGCTCATTGCGCCGCCCCGTGGGCGCTCCTGGACCATGCTGTGGTCGAGCGAGGACCCGGCCTATGGCGGGGTCGGCCTGCCGCCGTTCGAAACGGCCGACAGCTTTCATGTGACGGGTCACGCCGCCCTGGTGCTCGGTCCTGCATGATCGGGCTCCGTGGCCACTCTCGCCGAGGCTCTTGACAGCGTGACTGGGACGCGGCCCCCTTCGGCCGCACCACAGGCGCAAATGTCCATGTCCCAACCCATGCCGATCGCCGAGTCCTGGTACCGCAAGACCGACATGGGGGGCGGCATCACGCTCCTCATCGAACCGCATGTCGACATTCTCGAACAGGCCAATCTATGGCATGTCCGCGGTCGCGATCGCGATCTGCTGATCGACAGCGGCATGGGAATCGTGCCGTTGCGGCCCGCCTTCCCCGAATTGTTCGAGGGGCGCGAGACGATCGCGCTCGCAACCCATACCCATGTCGATCATATCGGCGCGATCCACGAATTCGAACACCGTTGGGTGCATCCGATCGAAGCCGACGCGCTCGTGCATCCGCGTGGCGGCACGCTGATCTCCGATCGGATCGACCCCGAGCTTCGTCGCCTGTTCGTGGCGGCCGGCTATCCGCCGCTCGGGCCTTACCTGATCCACGCCCTGCCGCACGCGGGCTACGATCCCGCGAGCTACCAGCTTCACGGCGCCACGCCCACAAGACAGATCCGGGAGGGCGAAGTGGTCGATCTCGGCGATCGGCGCTTTACCGTCTTGCTGGTCCCGGGCCATTCGCCGGGCAGCATTGCCCTGTTCGAGGAAGCCACCGGCATCCTGTTCGCGGGGGATGTCATCTATGACGGACCTCTGCTCTATCAGGGACGGGGCATGGATGTGGAGGCATATCGGCGCTCGTTCGATTTGCTGGAGCGGCTGCCGATCGCGATCGTGCATGCCGGCCACGATGCGAGCTTCGGCAAGGCGCGGCTCTACGCCATCATTGCGCAGTATCGCGAGCGTTGGCGGAATGAGGGATTGGCGAGCTAACTCCTTAACCCGACTTAAAACTTCGTCGTGTTTAACAGTCGATCGATCGCCGGAGTTGATCGATGTCTCCCCGTAAGCCAAGCACCTGGTACGAAGATGAACTTTATGAGCTGCTTTGCCTGCTCATGACCGGCGCGTGCTTTTGGCTTCTGGGCAAGCAGCTCAACCTGTTCGGAGACTTGAGCGAAATTGCCGCTCGGTTCGGACTGACGGACCTCATCGTGCTCGGGTTCTGCATGAGCTTTGGGCTTTACGCGGCGGCTCTGCGCAAATCCCACAAGCTTCACGCGGCCGTTGAGGCGCGGGATGTGGCCCAGTCCGAGGCCGAGTCCGTGGCGCGTCACGACGCCATGACGGGCTTGGCCAACCGCCGCTTCTTCATCGAACTCCTGAGCGCTCGGCTGTCCGACCCGGCCCGGGCGAAATCCACCGCCCTGCTGCTCGTCGACCTCGACCGTTTCAAGGCCATCAACGACGTCCACGGTCATGCCGCGGGCGACGCGGTCCTGTGCGGCGTCGCCGAGCGGCTGCGTGCGCGACTGCCTCCGGCCAGCCTGGCTGCCCGCCTGGGCGGCGATGAATTCGCCGTGATGGCCGACTTCGGCAAGGAGGTGGACGCGGTGGCTCGCCTTTGCCAGGCGATTGCGACCGAGGTGTCCCGGCCGATTCTTTGGAAGGGGATACCGTTGCAGATCGGCGTGACGGTCGGGGTTGGGCTCACAACGGGAGACGCGATGGACGCCGAGGCTTTGCTCCATGCCGCGACCGTCGCCATGTACGAGGGCAAGAAGGACGGCCGTGGAACGATCCGGTTTTTCCGCAAGGAGATGGACCAGAGCCTGAAGGCCCGGGCCGTCCTCGAACGAGAACTGCGGGTGGCGATCGACTCCGGTCAAATCCAGCCCTTTTTCCAGCCTCTGGTGTCGCTGGTCGACAGGGCGCTGATCGGTTTCGAGGTCCTGGCGCGCTGGCGCCACCCGGTCCGTGGCCTTCTCACACCCGATCACTTCATCACGGTGGCGGAAGACACCGGCATGATCGGCGACCTCTGCTGGTCGGTCCTGCGCCAGGCCTGCAACGACGCGCGCTCGTGGCCGGCACACCTGCAGCTCGCAATCAACATATCGCCGCAGCAATTGCAGGATCGGCGTCTCCCCGAACACATCCTGGGCATCCTTGCGGAAACCGGCTTCACGCCTTATCGGCTCGAGGTCGAGATCACCGAGACCGCGCTGATCGCCGATCTCGACGCTGCGCGATCGGCTCTTCGCTCGCTCCGCAGTCTTGGCATCCGCATTGCCCTGGACGACTTCGGGACGGGATATTCCAGCCTGTACCACCTGCGGGAATTGCAGTTCGACAAGCTCAAGATCGACCGCAGTTATGTCGAGTCCCTCGCGCAAGGCGATGAACGAGAAAAGCTGGTCGATGCTATCCTCGCCTTGGGGTCCAGTCTGGGAATGGTCACCACCGCCGAGGGGATCGAAACGCCGGCGAGCCTTGATTGGCTCGCCGGGCGCGGCTGCACCTACGGGCAGGGCTATTTGTTCGGCAAGCCCATGCCGAAGGAAGCCACCGACCAATGGATCAGCAGCAATTCCTCCGCAGAGGCAGAACTTCAGTCCAAGACCCTGGCGGCCTGAGAGCGGAACGAAACGGGGCGCGTTGCCGGTCGCCGATCGGCGCTCCTCGAACACGGCCAGAGCGGATGGAATCGCAACGTGATTCCATCCCCACGACCTAGCCCATGGTGATCAACCGCCGGTACGATCCGAGGTCCAGCCCTTATAGTCCTTCACGTTGTCGCGTGTGACGAGCTTGGAGGGCAACAGCGTAACCTTCTCGGCCGGGGCCTTGTCGTTCAGCAGTTCGATCCCGACGTCCACGGCCTTGCGGGCCATGTCGAACGGATCCTGACTGGCCGAGGCCTGGATTTCCTTGGCGTTCGCGTCCTTGAGGGAGCTCTCGATGTCGGGGGCGCCGTCGACAGAAGTAATGATCAGGTTGGTGCGATTGAGCTGCTTGGCCGCGAGTTCGCTGCCGATCGCCTGTGGGTCGTTGATGGCGAACACCGCATCCACCTTGGGGAAGCGGGTCAGCAGGCTTTGCATGACCGCGAGGCCGCCGTCGCGCGAGCCTTTGGCGTCCTGGTCGCTCGAGAGGATTTTTAGATCGGGCGAGGCCGAAAACGCCTTCTTGCAGCCCACGACACGGTCGATCACGGAGGACACCTGCGGTCCGTTCTCGATGATGACATTGCCTTTGCCGCCGAGCTTCTCGACGATGTATTGGCACGCCACCTGGCCCGCCTGGACGTTATCGGTGGTGACCGCCGCATCGGCGCCGTCCGCATAGGTATCGACCGCCACGACCTTGATGCCGGCCTTCTGGGCCTTCTCGATCGCTGGCTTGAGGGCCTTGGGGTCGCCCGGGTTGAGCAGGATCAAGTCGACCCCGGAGGCGATGAAATTGTCGATTTGCGTGACCTGCTTGCCGAGGTCGTAGTCGAAGCCGACCGTCTGGACCTTCACGTTTGGATTGGTCTTCTTGGCCTGGAATTCGGCACCATTCTTCAGCGCGATGAAGAACGGGTTGCCGAGCGAGCCCAGCGAAATGCCGATCGACTTGAGGTCTTTGGCCGACGCCGCCCCGCTGGCCATCATGACGGCCGCGCCCGCGAGCAGGATTGTCTTGCGCATTAATGAACTCCCCAGAGGTGGACACGGTGCCCCGGAGGGGACACCGGACCGGCGCTGTTGCGCTCGGATGACGAGATTTCAGGTGCGGGCATTGCCCTGCATGCGGTAGCGGTCGAGTGCGACCGCGCCGATGATGACGAGCCCCTTGATGATGAACTGCCACACGTCGGAGACGCCGGTGAGGATCAATCCGTTGGCCAGGATAGCGATAATGAGGGCGCCGATCAGCGTGCCGAGTATCGAACCGACACCGCCCACGAAGCTGGTGCCGCCGAGGATCACGGCCGCGATGGCGTCCAACTCGTAACTCGTGCCGAGCTGCAGGCCGTTGGCGGCATAGAGCCGCGCCGCCTGCATGACGCCGCCGAGACCCGAAAGCAGACCCGATACGCCGTAGACGAACAGCAGAACCGCCCAGACCTTGATGCCGGCGAGCCGCGCCGCCGCCGCATTGCCGCCCACCGCATAGATGTGAACGCCCAGCACGGTCCTGCGGAGCACGAACCACGACACCGCAATGACCACGAGCGCGATGATGACGAGCCAGGAGACCCCGAACAGCGAACCATTGCCGATGAAGGCGAACGGCAGCGAGGGATTGAACACCGTGGTGTCGTTGCCGAGCAGGCGCGCGATGCCGCGCACCGCCGTGAGCGACCCGAGCGTGACGATGAAGGGCGGCAGCCGCATCGCGGCGATCAAGGCGCCGTTGAGCAGACCGAAGACGAGGCCGGTGACGAGCGCCGCGAGAATGCCGAGCATGCCCCAACCAGGAATCTGCGATACCAGCAGGGCCGCCATGGCGGCGACCGCCAGGATGGAGCCCACCGAGAGGTCGATGCCGCCCGTCAGGATCACGAACGTCATGCCGGCCGCCAGCACCGTGTTGACCGCGGCTTGCTGGGCCACGATCGACAGGTTCTCGCCGGTCATGAACCGTCCGGACGTAAAAGCGTCCGACAAATTTCCCGTCTCGGCCCAGCCGCTGAGGAACTGGAACATGATCGAGATCAGAACCAGGATCGGCAGCATGCCGGCCGAGCGCCAGAACGTCTTCATGTGTTGGCGTGCCACGACGGAGCGCGACGAGGTTGGCTGGTCTGGCTTGGCGACACTCATGAGGGACTTCCTTGCGGCGATGACTCAGGCGGAACCCGGGGCGGCAGCACCGACCGCGACCGATTTCTGAGCCGCGGTCGCGAGCGCGATGATGTTTTCCTGTCCGATGCGCTCGCCCTCGAGTTCCCCTTCGAGGTGGCCCTCCCGCATCACGAGCACCCGATCCGCGATCCCGACAACTTCGGGCAGTTCCGAGGAGATCACCAGGACACCGGCTCCCGCCTTGGCGAGGTCGTCGATGATCCGGTAGATTTCCGACTTGGCTCCGACATCGACGCCTCGGGTCGGCTCGTCAAGGATCAGCACCAGGGGCTTGGTTTCGAGCAATCGGGACAGCAGGACCTTCTGCTGGTTGCCGCCCGACAGCGAGCCGACATTCACCTCGGCGGTCGCGACCCGGATTGTCAAAGCCTTGATGGCCAAGGCGGCCCGCTCCCGCATCATCTTGAGGTTGAGCACGCCGCCCTTGGCGTCCTTGCCGATGATCATCAGGTTGATGTTGTCCTTGGCCGACATGTCGAGCAGGACCCCTTCGGCCTTGCGGTCCTCCGTCAGATAGACGAGCCCGGCCTCGATGGCGTCCTGCGGATTGCGGATGTCGACCGTCTTGCCGGCCAGTTTGACGGTCCCACTGGTCCTCTGGTCCGCGCCGAACAACAGCCGTGCGAGTTCGGTCCGCCCGGCCCCGACCAGCCCTGCAAGCCCCAGGACCTCGCCGGCGTGCAGGACGAAGGATACGCCCTTGACGCGGTTGCCATCGCCGAGATCCGACACTTCGAGGACGGGAGCCGCATTGGCCCGGAAGCGATGATCCTTTTTGTAGAAGGACGAGATGTCGCGTCCGACCATCATCCGCACCACGAGCTCGGGGGTCATCTCGTCGCGGGATATGGTCCCGACATAGGTCCCGTCGCGGAGGACCGAGACCCGGTCGGAGAGTTCATAGACCTCGCCCATGCGGTGGGAGATGTAGATGATCGCCATACCGTCCTGGCGAAGCTGCCGCACCAAGGCGAACAAACGGTCGGTTTCGCGCGACGACAAGGTCGTGGTCGGCTCGTCCATCACGAGGATCCGCGACTTCGCATGGACCGCACGGGCGATCTCGACCAATTGGCGGTCCGCGAGCGACAGGGCGGACACCTGCGTCTGGGGTTCGAAATTGGCGCCGAGCCGCTTCAGCACGCCGGCCGCATCCCGGTTCATGATGGCTCGATCGATCGCGCCACCGCGGCTTGGTTCCCGCCCGAGATACATGTTCTCGGCAACCGTCAGGTTGGGCGCGAGTGCAAGCTCCTGGTAGATGATCGATATGCCCTTGTCGCGGGCCTGGAGCGGACCGCCGATCGTGACAGGTTCCCCGTCGATGCGAATCTCGCCGCCCGGATCGGCCTGGTAGGCGCCCGAGAGGACCTTCATCAGCGTCGACTTACCGGCCCCGTTCTCACCCATGAGGGCGTGGATTTCACCGCGTTCGAGTGTCAGCTGGACGTTCGACAGCGCCTTCACGCCAGGAAAGGTCTTCGAAATGTTCCGCATTTCGAGGATCGGGGATGCCGGCGCGTCGTCTCGGGCTGCCGCACGCGCAGGGTCCACAGCTTACCTCGTCGGATACGTTTCCAGCCATCGCGCTTCGAGCGCGTTATGCGCATGAGAAGGAGCCGGGCCCGGCATGTCAAGGCACGAAGTTGTGGCGCCTCGACGGCACGCTGGCCGGCTGGCCGTGCCGCTGTCCTCCTGGGACGGTCCGGACCGCGTCAGAACCCAAAAATGGCCCGGACGCTCACCAGGGTCTGGTAAACCCCCCAGAGGATCGGGACGCCGACAGCCGCCCAGGCCAGCACGGCCGCGGGGCTGTAACCGCCGGGGCCGATGCCGAAATCCGGCACCGCCGTTTTGGCGGCGACGGCCGGATTGAGACTCGCGCCCGCTCCCTCCGCGAACCAGCGGGCCGCCACGGGGCGGATGAGCGCGTTGCAAATGAGGCCGACCACCAGCAGTCCGCACAGCAGATATAGGGTCCCGTCATAGACCAGGGCGCGATCCACGCCCGCCTTGAGCTGGCTGTCGCGCAGGAAGCCGACGATCTGAGGACCGATCACACCCGCGACCGACCAGGCGGTCAGCAGACGGCCGTGGATGGCGCCGACGAACTGAGCGCCGAACAGATCGGCGAGATAAGCTGGAACGGTCGCGAAGCCGCCGCCGTACATCGACAGAATCAAGCAGAAGGACAGCACGAAGAGCGAGCGCAAGCCCATGTGGGCCAGGGTTGGGGTTAAGGCGTAGAGCACGATGCCGAAAGCGAAGAAGATCATGTAGGTGGGCTTGCGGCCGATGCGATCCGAAATCGAAGCCCAAAAGAAGCGGCCGCCGATGTTGAACAGCGACAGCAGCCCGACGAACCCGGCCGCGACCGCCGCGATCGCTGCTTTGGATGGGGCATCCAGCGCCGACAGACCCGTTCCGGGCTGTCCGACCAGCGACCCGGCGAAGATTTCCTGCAGCATCGGCGAGGCCATCGACAACACGCCGATGCCCGCCGAAACGTTCATGCAGAGCACCATCCACACCAGCCAGAACTGCGGGGTACGATGCGCATTCGCCAGAGGGACGTAGCCAGGCGTGATCATGCGATTGACGCCGATCGGCACTGGCCGGCCAGGAGGCATCCAACCGGCAGGCGGCACCCGGTACCCGAATGCGCCCGCCATCATGAAACAGAAATAGATCGCCGCCATGACGAGCAGGGTCTGCCACACGCCAACCGACTGGTCGGAGGCGAAATGGGCCATCAGTTTGGCTGCCAGGGGCGAGCCGATCATGGCGCCGCCGCCAAACCCCATGATGGCCATGCCGGTCGCCATGCCGCGCCGATCCGGGAACCATTTTACCAGGGTCGAAACCGGCGAAATATAGCCGAGCCCCAGCCCGATGCCGCCCAAAACCCCGATCCCGAGCCAGACCAGCCAGAGCTGATGCAGCGCGACGCCCAAGGCCGCCACCACGAAGCCGCCGCTCCAGCACAAGGCCGCCACGACCCCGGCCTTGCGTGGTCCGGCCCGTTCGAGCCAGCCGCCGAACAGGGCGGCCGAGATGCCGAGCACCACGATGGCGAGTTCGAAGGTGACCAGAAGATCGCTGACCGCCCAGTCGCAGGTCGTGCTGACCATGCTTTGCAGCGTGGTCAGACCCGCACAGGTGACCGGTTTGGAGACGCCGACCGCGCGCGATAGCGGCAGCCAGAACACGCTGAGCCCGTAGGCCATGCCGATGCAGAGGTGAATTGCGAGCGCGGCAGGCGGCACCAACCAGCGGTTGAAGCCCGGCCCCGCGACCGTGCGCTCGCGATCCAGCAATCCCTCGGCGCGTGATCGTGTCGGGCTCAGCGAGGCGACATGCGCCATAAGAAGATCCTCCCATGCGCGGCGCATATTCGACGCCGCGTCATTTACTCGTTGAATGAACGCGTTAGCGCGTCATTAAGTTGTTGTTCCAGCGTCGCTCTATTCACGCTGTGGCGCAAGGGGCGAAATGACGCCTTGAGCGTCCTTGACGCCGTTGCGGGCGATCACCGCGGCCTTGGCGGCATCAAGTTCGGCCACCGAAGAGGGGATTTCGAAATCGAGCGATTCCGCCGACCGCTTGAACCGCTCCGAATGCTGTCGGCTCTCGGAAATCACATCGTGTGAGGCCCGCTCGCCTTCGAACACCGCGCCGCCGTAATGCGGCCCATGACTCAGCACATGGAGCTTTGCCTCCGACCAGGGCACGAATTTCCCCTCCATCTAGATGACCCCCGTCAAGCTGGGCGAAAGACAGGACGGACATCGATGAGCTCTGCCGTGATTTTGCTTTGCCGTCGGGTCGGCGTAACGTCGGCGTCCGGAGCGCCGGCTGCCGCCGAGCGGCGAGCTTGTTCCAACCGTTACCGATCGTGTAACTAAGTCAACACTACTGACGTATTTCTGGAGACGGATCGTCGATGCATCCAGCGACCTCCCCGGTTCCGGTTCTTGAGGCGGGCGAACGCGAGCCCGAGCCGATGTTCGATCTCATCGAACTCCTGTTCTTCGCCTATCGCGATTTCGTCGGCGATGCCGATCGCCTGCTGGCCACCTATGGGTTGGGCCGCGCCCATCACCGCATGTTGCATTTCGTGCATCGCCAGGCTGGGCTGACGGTTGCCGAGTTGCTCGATATCCTGAAGATCACCAAGCAGAGCCTCAACAGGGTCATGAAGGAACTGCTCGACGCGGGCTTCATCGAGGTTCGCTGTGGATCGAGCGATCGACGGCAGCGGCTTCTGTTCGCCTCCGCTCGCGGCGGCCGTCTCGCGCTCGATCTGGCGCGCCTGCAATCGAGGCGCTTCCGTGCGACCCTCGACGAGCTTCCGCCCCACTCCCGCGCCCAGGCCGCCGAATTCCTTCTCGGCATGGTGGATCCAGGCGAGCGCGACAAGGTCACCCGACTGGTCTGGCCACGCCTTTTGCCCGATGCCGCGCGGGTGACCAAGTGAGCGACGTCGCGGTCGGTGCGTCCGAGCAGGGTCCGGTCAATCCGGCCGATGACGCCGCACATCTGTTGGTGGTGGACGACGACCGCCGGATTCGTGATCTTCTGTCGCGCTTCCTGCGCAAGGAAGGTTATCGCGTGACCCTCGCCCAGGACGCAGCGGAGGCGAGGGTCTATCTGAAAAACCTCGCCTTCGACCTCATCGTGCTCGACGCCATGATGCCGGGCGAGAACGGTTTTGAGTTCGCGGCCGCGACGCGGCTCGACTCTCAGGTTCCCATCCTGATGCTGACGGCACGCGCAGACGCCGAGGATCGCGTCCGCGGTCTGGAGGCCGGGGCCGACGATTATCTCGCCAAGCCGTTCGACCATCGGGAATTGCTGCTGCGGATCGCCTCCATCCTGCGCCGGGTCGCGCCACGCCAGGCCGATGAACGCTCGGTACGCTTCGGACCCTTCTCGTTCAGTGTCGAGCGCGGCGAGTTGCGCCAGGGCGAGGAGGCGGTTCGCCTCACCGATCGCGAGCGGGAAATGCTGCAACTGCTCGCGGGCCATGCCGGCGACACCGTATCGCGCGATGCTCTTGCCGGGCCCCTGGTGGGGGCCAACGAGCGGACCATCGACGTGCAGATCAACCGCTTGCGCCGCAAGATCGAGATCGACCCCGCCAATCCGGCCCACCTGCAAACCGTGCGAGGGATAGGCTATCGGCTACTCCTCAATCCATAGCCCGCCGCGTCGGCGCGGGCTGATCAAATTCCCTGCCTCCTTGCCGGCACCGCGCGGCTGGTGGCGCAAGGGCGCGCGCCTGATCGCCGACCGCCTGCCCAAGCGGCTCTACTCGCGCTCGCTGCTGATCGTCATCGTGCCGATGGTGATCCTGCAATGTGTGATCGCCTATTTCTTCATGGAACGGCACTGGCAGTCGGTGACCTTCCGCCTCTCCCAGGCGCTGACGCAGGACATCGCGGCGCTGGTCGACCTCTACCACACGGTGCCTCACGACAAGGACAACGCCAATCTGGAACGGGTCGCCTTCGAGCGGCTCGGCCTCGACGTGGATTTCCTGCCCAAGCAGGCGCTTCCTCCGGCCTTGCCGCGCCCGTTCTTCTCGCTGCTCGATCGTTCGCTGTCCAACGAGATCCGCAAGCAGATCGGCTTGCCGTTCTGGATCGACACGGTGGGGCGCTCCAGCATGGTCGAAATCCGCATCCAGCTCGGCGATTCGGTGCTGCGCGTGCTGGCCCGCCGCAGTGCCGCCTATGCGTCGAACTCGCATATCTTCATCGTCTGGATGATGGGCACCTCGGCGGTGCTGCTGGCGGTGGCGATCGCGTTCCTGCGCAATCAGATCAGGCCGATCGTGCGGCTCGCGCTCGCGGCCGAGAATCTCGGCAAGGGCCGGCTGATCGACTATCGCCCGAGCGGTGCGCTCGAGGTGCGGCGGGCCGGCTATGCCTTCATCGAGATGCGGCGCCGCATCGAGCGCAACATCGAGCAGCGCACCACCATGCTGAACGGGGTCAGCCACGACCTGCGCACCATCCTGACCCGGTTCAAACTGTCGCTCGCCCTCATGGACGAAGGTCCGGACAGCGAAGCGCTGCATAAAGATATCGACGAGATGGGCCTGATGCTGGAGGCCTATCTGGCGTTCGCGCGCGGGGACGCGGGCGAGGACTCGGCCTTGATCGACGTGACGGCCCTGCTCGAG
>CAXTOT010000038.1:0-49165 GCA_964245915.1 uncultured Lichenihabitans sp.
GTCACCAATCCGGACCGCTACGATCCGGGGATCAACCGCTCCTACCAGGAGATGGCCCGCCATTACGGGACGACGGTGTGTCCAGCCCGGCCCTACAAGCCCCGCGACAAGGCCAAGGTAGAAAAGTCGGTGCTGCTGGTCGAGCGCTGGGTGCTGGCGCGGTTGCGCAATACCCGGTTCTTCAGCCTGGGCGAACTCAACGCGGCGGTCGCCGCCCTCACGGCCGATCTCAATGCCCGCATGATGCGCGGCTATGGGGCCAGCCGCGCCGAGCTGTTCGCGGCCGTGGATGCGCCGGCGCTGAAGCCCTTGCCGGCGGAGCCCTACGCCTTCGCCACCTGGAAGCGATGCCGGGTCGCCCCCGACTATCACGTCGAAGTCGAGGGCTGCTGGTACTCGGTTCCCTATCGGCTGATCCGTGAGCTGGTCGATGTGCGCGTCACTGAGCGGACCGTCGAGGCCTTCCACAAGGGCGAGAGGATCGCCAGCCACCCCAAGTCTCCCGGGCGGCGTAGCCACATCACCATCGCCGACCACATGCCGAGTGCCCATCGACGCCACGCGTCCTGGACGCCGGCGCGGATCACGGCCTTCGCCGAGAAGATCGGTCCGGCCACCGCCGCGCTGACCCAGGCGATCATGATCGACCGGCCCCACCCGGAGCAGGGCCTCCGCACCTGCCTGGGGATCCTGTCCCTGGAGAAGATCTACGGGAAGGAACGCCTGGAGGCGGCGTGTCAGCGTGGCGACCTGATCAAGGCCCGGTCCGTCGGGTCGATCCGCTCGATCCTAAAGACCGGCCTCGATCGCGCCTTCCTCGATCCGGCCCCCGAGCCCGAGCCCCTGCGCCACGGCAACATTCGGGGCCGCAGCTACTTCCACTGACCCCTCACCCTCAGGAGATCACCATGCTGACACACCCCACCCACAACCGCCTCCTCGCGCTCGGACTGCCCGGCATGGCCAGGGCCTTCCAGGACCAGCGCGCCTTGCCCGATCTGGCCGCCCTGTCCTTCGAGGAGCGCGTCGGCATCATGGCCGACCGGGAGGCCGCCGAGCGCGACACCAAGCGCGTGACCGCCCGTCTCAAGTTTGCGTCCCTGCGCCAGGACGCTTGTGTCGGGGACATCGACCTTCGCACCCCCGCGGACTCGATCGCACGCTGCTGGCCAGGCTCGTCGCCGGCGACTGGATCGACAGGCATCAGAATTTGCTGATCAGCGGGCCGACCGGCATCGGGAAAAGCTGGCTCGGGTGCGCGCTCGGGCACAAGGCCTGCCGCGATGGCCGCGCCGTCCTCTACCAGCGCGTGCCGCGACTGTTCGAAGCCCTGGCGCTGGCTCGCGGCGACGGCCGCCATGCCCGCATGCTCAAGGGTCTCGCCCGTCTCGACCTGCTCATCCTGGATGACTGGGGTCTGTCGGTGCTCACCCACAGCCAGCGCCTGGACCTGCTCGAAATCCTCGAGGACCGCAACGGGCGCGGATCCACCCTCGTCACCAGTCAAATCCCCGTGGACAGTTGGCACGAGGTCATCGGCGATCCCACCCTCGCCGACGCCGTGCTGGATCGTCTCGTTCACAACGCCCACCGCCTCACCATGACCGGAGAGAGCATGCGTAAGATCACCGGCAAACGATCCCTTGACGAGGGCCACAGCGCCTGACTCACTAGTCGCCGTCGGTCAGGCGTCACACTGCCCACGATCCGCGAAATGCGCCACTGGACAGCTGCCGGAAGGCTTAACGGGGATGTCAGACATTCAATATACAAGACGTTGGCGCTGACGTACGATCGCGCGCCACGCCGAGGCCCGCGCCCCAGATGCCGCCCGTTCGCAAGCCCAAGGTCATCGACAATTCCATCCTGAACGAAATGCTCGCCATTCGGCTGCAGCAGCTCGAGATCGAGAATGGTGGGATGGAGGCGTTCCTGCCGAAAACCGGACTGGCGCGAGGCACTTACTATCAGGTGCTCCGCGGCATCGGGAACCCGACCCTCAAGACGCTTGATCGCATCGCGTCCAGCCTGAATCTAAGTGTCCTCGAGCTGCTGGGGTTCGATATCGACGATGCCCGGCGGGCCCTCAAGAAGAGCGGTGTCAGCTACGACGATCTAGCCTCGGCGCTCGTGAAGCGGAATGAGGCCGACCGGCGCGTCGCGCGTCAGACGCGTTCGAGGAAGCTGCCCGGCTAACTTTGGATCACCCCATACCGCTTCGTGGCTCCGACGTGACAGAAGTAACGTACTTTGTCTCGGTCGAAGCTTCGAAGCTGCCTTTCTCGTTTCGGCCAGGATGCGCCAGCAGCAGGATGGCGGGGTGGTTGCGCCCCGCTCTGTGGCGAGCGGGGCCTAGTTGTCGGGTCATCAGCTGGCGGGATTCCAGATGATGACCTTCTTGGTGGCGTCGTCGCCGGGCGCCGGGGCGACATTGCCGTAGATGGTGCCGAACTCGGGAGCCGAGAGCGATACCGAGATGTACTCCTCGCCGGTGTTCTTCGAGATCCGGTTCCAGCCCGCGCCAACCTCGAAGCCGTTCTTGCGGGACACGATCCGGTAGTCCGGCTCGTTCTCCTTCGCCTTGCGGCTGTTGGGCACCAGCGCGATCGGCGCCGTGACGTTGAGGGTGGTCAGCGTGCCTTCGAGGTTGCCGTCCTGCTTCTGGGTGAGGGTCGCGATTGTGGCCATTGGGGTTGTCCTTGAGGTTTGGTCGGGGTCCATTCCCCGATGACGACCAAAGGAAGGGGCCGGGCGCCGACGTCACCAAGCGCAGCGCCGGGGAACCCCCTGCCCGGGGCCTCGTGGCGCTCGCGCCATGGGGTGGGTTGCGGGGTTGACGGAACAAGGCGGCCGAGACCCGGACAAGGCGTCACAAGGAAGGGGATGGGCCGCGACACCACCCATCAAGGACACCGAGACAACAAGGCCAAGCCGCCGGAAGCCAGATGCGGGCAGGTTATGAACGCCCCTACCCCGTGAAGCGGCGCGACTGGATCCAAACTCAGGCCGAACGATGGGACGCCTGGACCTGAAATGTCCACGCGGGTTGTCGGGGTATAGGATGATCGGCATCGTCGGACACCCGAACCAGCATCACGGTCGATCGCCCGCGAAGTCCAAACGATGTGAACCCTCATCTGAGGCGGCACATCCACTCGGCGCTCCGTTCTGGCGACCAGCGTTCACGATGGCATCTGGACCGAACCGCCCTGCCCTTCCGAAAGGAGCACCGCTCTCCGGCTCACATCAGGCCCGCTTCCTTTCGCGCTGCCGAGACCCAATGAGCGCCATGAGCATGGGCCCGACCGAGAACGCCCCCTCCTCCGCTCGCCGGGTCAGATCACGGATGTAGCCCCCGGCGCTGCTGATCGTGGCGCCGCGCTGCAGGATCGCTGCGACCACGATCGCGGCCTGGGTTTCGCCCATCACGGCTTGAGCTGTATGCCACGCGCTCGGACTGATTCCCAGCATGGGCCGCACGACACCGACCGTCGCCAGGAAGTCCCGCCAGTTTGAGATGGCCCCCTTCGCGTAGTCTGAGAGGTCAGGGCATGCGTCGAGGACCATCCCGAGAGGATACACCCCAAGCGGCAGCCTCGCTTTTGCCGAAAGTGGCTCGACGCTCGCCCCCATGTCTTTTCGAGAGACAGGTTCAAGTTCAATAAGGGTGTCTGGATTTGAATTCTGTTTGTGCCGCTCAGTTTGAGACTCATTGGCGCTTATATTCTGGGTTTCTGTGTGAGATTCCAGAATGTTGAGCACCTCATCAGCGAGTAGGGACAGCTCGTCGGCGAGAGGGGCGAGTTCTACCTGGCTCGCTGTCCTCGGAAGCCGCCCGACGATGCCTCGGAAAAGGGCATGCATATCGGCCCAGGTTGCCGGCCCCTCCCCAGACCCTCGGGTCGGCACTCCTTCTTCGATACCGGTCGCGATCATCTTGGCGATGTCGCGCCGGCACAGGGTGATACGTTCGCGGACGATCTTGAGCGCACGCTCCTCGGCGAGAACCTCTTCCGCCCATGTACCAAAGGTTTCGGCTCTCACCACGATGGGGGAGAGGTCGAAGCCGAAGGCGAGTTCGACATCCCCTCCCCTGCCCTTCCGGGCATATCGCTTGCCGTTGGGACTATCGCGTCGAACGATCAGACCCGCGTCGACCAGCGCTGTGATGTGACGCCGAAGCGTCGCGGGCGCCATGCCGTGCGCCCGCAAGGCAAGCTGCTGGTTCGACGGCCAGACGATGAGGTCTTCGCCGGTCAGAACCGTCTCGGGATGGAATGTCAGCAGCGCGTCGAGGACCGCGAGTGCACGCTCGGAAACGCCGATGCGCGCTTTCGCGGTGCAGATCGTCCTGAACACGCTCCACTTGTGGACGGCCTTTTCCGGGGGCCGCGTCTTCGCGAGGGCCTGGTTCGCCACATGGGCAAGCGTCAGCATTCGCCGCCCAAAGGGCGTCGTCGATTGATAGGGTTCCATGATCCTTGCCTGGTTGAGGCAAAGGAAAACCGCTCACCGAAACGGCGTCGTCTCTTGACTACGATGTGCGGAAGTGTGATTCTCTAGTCGCCAAACGAGAGAGGGGCTTCCGGGACGGAGACGTTTCGGGGGCCTTTTTCTTTTGCCGGGTTGCTCTGCGTGGAGTTGCCCTTAGTCCTCCTTCTTCTTTTTGAACTCGCGATACAGATCGTCCAGCCTGCCGACGAGAAAGGCTCCGAACTCCGGCGCTCTCTGCTCGTCGATCGTCAGGACGGTTCTGTTGCTTTTGCGGTCGATCCGCGCAGCCTTACCGCAGGCATAGGAGATCGCCTTCGGTACCGGCTGCGTGAGCGCCTGAAACACGGATCCGAAGCGCGCATCGCTGTCGAGGGATTTGAAGTCAGCCCCCGTGATCACCGTCTCTGCCGCAGCTTTGTCGCTCTGAAGCTTCTCAGCCAGCGCCACCCAGCGCGGACGGCCAGTTTTCGGGGCAGGGCCGATAGCCTGAACGATGCGCTCCGGAACCGCTGATGCCACCGACAGGTAGCGACTAAGTTCGGTCTTGTCCGTCGAGAGCGCAGCCATGATGACGGCTCGTTCGAAGCCCTGTGCCTCCAATCGGCGTGCGAATTGCGCACGTTCGATGTAGGACAGGTCCTTGCGGTCGAGGTTTTCCTTACCCTGTGCGACGACCAGCTCGGCGTCTGTCAGTTCTCTTACGAGCGCCTTAACCCTAATGCCGAGATTCAGCGCCGCACGGACGCGCCGATGCCCGTACGCGATCTGATAGCGGCCCTGTACCGGGCGAACCAGAATGGGCACCTGCTGACCAGAGCCCCGCATGCTTTCGACCAGTTCGTCGAAGCTGGGGTCGATCTCAGTAGCGATCCTGTCCGCGACCGGTGAGACGTCGATCTTGTCGGGATCTAACTCGACCACGACAGCTCCTGCGGCGATCTGCTCCTGAAGGCGAGAGGCGGCTTTAGCGGTCTCTGTGAGCTGCTTCAGGGACGATCCCATAGCCGATATGGCTCCGGTCCTCACCCGATCCGGCGAGGCGGAGGCGGAGGCGGATTTTGAGGCAGGGGCCTCGCCCCGCGGGCCGAACAGGGTGTTGATCGTCGTTTTCCGGCTCACTCAGCTCTCCTGAGTTGACAGCTGCCAACTCTCATCGGCCCCAGGCCTCTCCGATCAGCTTGGCGATTTCGCCGTTTACAGCATCGAGGGATTCCAGCGCACGATCGTAGGTCGACCGTGTCATGCTCTCGCGGCCGACCTCATAAAGCGTCTGCTTTGACAGCCCCGCATCCGAAACTGCGGCTGATTTTACCATCGGGTTCGTGAGGACATGATCGTCGAAGAGATTGCGGAGCAGGGCGACTACCTTGGTCTGCGGCCCGTCCTGCGGCTCGTATCGAGTTACGAGATAGCGAATGAAGTCGTACTTCAGCCCTCCTCCCGCTTCCTCGACGACAGACAGGAGGTCGTTCGTCATCAGCAGGAATTGGCTCATTGATGAGACATCCAGCATCTGCGGATGCACGGTGATGATCATGGAGGTAGAGGCGCACAATGCGCTCAGGGTAAGAAACCCCATGTGGGGCGGGCAATCTATAACTACCACGTCGTAGTTCCCCTCGACTTGGTCGAGCGCCAGCGCAATGCGCGTGTAGAAGCTATCGTCCTGCCTGCCCGACCGCATGGCCATGGGCGTCGCATGCTCGAATTCCATCAGCTCGAGATTGCCAGGGACAAGGTCGACGCCGTCGAAGTACGTGGGGCGGATTACATCTGCCAAAGGACGCCGATCGTCATCGTATCGGATTGCCGCGTAGAGGGTCTCGTTGGCTCTGACGTGCAGCTCTGGCATGACGCCAAACATCGCGGACAGGCTGGCCTGCGGATCCAGATCGATCGCGAGAACGCGATAGCCATGCAGGGCGAGGTACTGGGTCAGGTGGATGGACGTGGTCGTCTTTCCCGATCCGCCCTTAAAGTTCGCAACTGCTATGACCTGCAAATGGTCGTTGGCCTCTCGACGCGGCAGGAACTCGTGCGCTGCGCGGCCTCGAGATCCCGAAGCGAGCAGGTGACGGAGTTCGTTGATTTGGCCGAGAGAGTAGAGACGCCGGCCTCCGTGGCCGATCTCCGGGGCAGGACCCTCGCCGGCAAGCGTCATCTTCCGTAGAGTGGAATCAGAAACGCTGAGCAGGCGCCCGGCTTCGCCCGACGTGAACTTGCGCAGTGTTTTCTCGGATATCGGCGGAAACAGCGCCTCGGAGATGGTTTGAAGCTGTGAACTCAGCACGTCGGCGTGGCTGCCCAGAGCCTGAGAGACAGACTCCTGCGCACGCTTAGTTTTCTTATGCACGCCTGCCGCGCTCGTCACGCTTCGCCCGTCCTTTGTGCCATTCCACCGTGATAGAGCCCGATTCCCGCGATTCTGGCAAGCGGTATTAGGTAAACCGAAGGGTAACGGAGTTGGCAGCTGTCAACTGGAAACAGTGCATTCCTAGGTACAAGACGGGCATCCTGCGGTATGACCCAGAACCGCCGGAACCAACAGAAGCTACGCTTATCGCGCTCTTGCCAATTATCGTCCAATGCGTGCCGCCCGACCAGAGGCAGTAGCGAGTTGGAGCCGAAGCATATTAGGGCGGTTTTCTATCGAGCCGCATCGAGTGCCTGGCCCGTCCGGGATTGGTTGCTCGCAATGCCAGCCGAGGATCGCCGAGTGATCGGCTACGACATTGCAATCGCCGAGTTCGGCTGGCCGGTTGGAATGCCGGTTTGCCGGCCGATGGGGCAGGGGCTTTACGAGATCCGTTCCAACCTTGTCGGCAACAAGATCAGTCGCGTCTTCTTCTCTGTCGCGGACGGGCAAATAATCTTACTTCATTATCAAGAAGACGCGGACCACTCCTAAAGCGGACCTCGACCTAACCCGTAAACGAATGAGAGACATGACATGAGCCACATCGGTTCGAGCTTCGACGACTTCTTGGAAGGGCAGGGGACCCGCGGTGAGACCATCGCGATCGCGTCCAAGCGCGTGCTGGTGTGGCAGCTCGCACAGGCGATGGAGGAGGGGAATCTGACCCGCGACGACATGGCGGCGCGGATGGGAACGACCGTCGTTCAGATCGACGGCATCCTTGATGCAGAGGGCGATACCGTGCAGCTCGACACACTCCACAGGGCAGCGGCAGCGGCAGGCGGAAGCTGCGGCTCGAGCTCGCATAGGGCAGCGGGCAAAAACGCAAGATAATTACGCGTCTGCTCTCGTAATCTCGGAGCAGGCTCAAGACCACAATCGTTCTCTTCTTCTGTCTCGTCGCCATTCCCGCCCAAGCCTTCACAGGCCGCCGGCAGCAGCAGTTGTGGCCGTGGGGGCTAGCCCCGCTCTGTGGCGAGCGGGGCCTAGTTGTCGGGTCATCAGCTGGCGGGGTTCCAGATGATGACCTTCTTGGTGGCGTCGTCGCCGGGCGCCGGGGCGACATTGCCGTAGATGGTGCCGAACTCGGGAGCCGAGAGCGATACCGAGATGTACTCCTCGCCGGTGTTCTTCGAGATCCGGTTCCAGCCCGCGCCAACCTCGAAGCCGTTCTTGCGGGACACGATCCGGTAGTCCGGCTCGTTCTCCTTCGCCTTGCGGCTGTTGGGCACCAGCGCGATCGGCGCCGTGACGTTGAGGGTGGTCAGCGTGCCTTCGAGGTTGCCGTCCTGCTTCTGGGTGAGGGTCGCGATTGTGGCCATTGGGGTTGTCCTTGAGGTTTGGTCGGGGTCCATTCCCCGATGACGACCAAAGGAAGGGGCCGGGCGCCGACGTCACCAAGCGCAGCGCCGGGGAACCCCCTGCCCGGGGCCTCGTGGCGCTCGCGCCATGGGGTGGGTTGCGGGGTTGACGGAACAAGGCGGCCGAGACCCGGACAAGGCGTCACAAGGAAGGGGATGGGCCGCGACACCACCTATCAAGGACAACGAGACAACAAGGCCAAGCCGCCGGAAGCCAGATGCAGGCAGGACATGAACGCCCCAACCCTTTTGGGGAGCGGCTTGATCGCGTCTTGGTACCTCTACGACCCGAAGGTCGATCGGCTATTCGGATGAGGCATTGCCGCGGCCGTGTGGTTTCAAGCTTCAGCCGGAGCTCGCAGATGCAAGGTCGGAACTCTCGCGGGCCGCCGTTATCCTCCGGGAGGCTAATCCGCTCGCGTCGCCGTCGCGCGACAGTCGCGTAATCCCCCCATCCTGGAGATCACCCTCGACGCCCGGCTACGGCCCGATCTGGTGCAGGGTGGCCTTGCCGCGCTTCACGGCTGCGAACGACAATCGACGATCCAAGGTCGCCAACTGCCCCCCATGTGCGCTCGCCAACGCAAGCAGGTAGGAGTCGGTAACCTGGGTCGAGGTCAAAATGCGGGACACCTCGACGTGGTCCGACCCGACGAGACTGAGATCGTCCGGCCAGAAGCTATGCCCGGGCAACAGGCGCAGCTTGGCGACAATCACCGCGGCAGCAGCCGGTGATCCAGGCGTGTTCGGATACTTCGGATGCCCGACGATCCGAATGACCCCGTTCTCGGTCAGGGGGCAGGTGGCCCAATCCATGGAGCCTGTCCGCTCGAACCAATGATGGGCCATTTCATGAGCGACGTGGGAAGGATCGATGAGCGCGATGAGAACATTCACGTCGAGCAGGAACGTCAAGGGAGATCATCACGAAGAGCGTTGACGATCTCGAGCGTCACGGGTGCGGCGTCGGGTCGGGTACTCAAGAGTTGGATGCCGTTCCGCTCCGAATGCGGCGCAGGCCGCCGAAGTGCCTTACGCGCCAGATCGGAAATGATTGCTCCCAGGCTTCTATTCTCTTGCTCAGCTATCGCCTTGGCGGCCACAAGAACGTCATCGTCGATCGAGAGAGTCGTTCTCATTTAGCGCATCTCATAAGGTCGCATCAAACATCACGCATCATCTTAGCGTTCTACGTCGAAGAGAACAAGCAGTTGGAGAAGGGGCTTAAGCCCCGCCCCCGAACCGCCAGACCGGGATGCCAAGCACCTTCGCCTTGTCGGCCAGATTGTCGGTGATCCCCGATCCGGGAAAGATCACGACCCCGATGGGGAGCTGCTTGAGGAGCTCGTCGTTGCGCTTGAAGGGCGCCGCCTTCGCATGCCGGGTCCAGTCGGGCTTGAAGGAGACCTGAGGCACCTTTCGGGCATCGGCCCACTTCGAGGCGATCAGCTCCGCACCCTTCGGTGATCCTCCGTGCAGGAGCACCATGGCGGTGTGCTTGGCGCGCACCTTGTCGAGGACGTCCCAGATCGCCTGGTAGTCGTTGCAGTCGAGCCCTCCGGCGAAGGCGACCTTCGCACCGGCCGGCATCAGAGGCTCGATATCGGCCCGGCGCTTGGCTGCGAGGAAATCCCGGCTGTCGATCATCGCCGCGGTCAGGTTGCGGTGATTGACCTTGGATCCCGTGCGGGGCAGCCAGACCGATCCGGTATGACCCTCGAAGAGCTCGCCGGCGTGGTCGCGGAAGAACTCCATCGTGTTGCGGCGCTCGACCATGGTCGTGCCCTCGGCGATCAGGCGCTCGAGTTCCACCGATCGGACCTCCGATCCATCCTGCTCGCCCTGGCTCTTGCGCTGCGCGTCCTCGTTGCGATCGAGATCCCGCTCGACCCGGGCCGCGGCCCGGTGGAAGAGGTTCACGGTCGACCAGAGGAGGTCTTCAAGATCGGGCTCCAGGCGCGTGTCACCGAGTGTGGTGACGAGAGCGTCGAAGATATCCGCAAGAGCGCCGCGCACACGTCCCTCGTCGGGCAGGGGCCTTGGGTCCGGCTCGTCCTGATGGTGTCTGTGGCCATAGAGCTGAAGCTCCTGGAGCATGTGACCGGTCGGAGAGAAGGAAGCGGGATCGTCGTCGAAGGGGAGGTTGATGGCCATTGTGTCTGTCCCTGCGGTGGTGGCCGCGCTCATCGCGGCCTTCGCGGCGATCAGGCGGCGGTGGGGACAGGACTGCACCGTCCCGCGCAGCGGAGCGGCCGAAGCATGGCGGAGGAGGGCGGAAGGAGCCAGAGGCTCCGTCAAGCGCAGCTTGATGGAGTGGCGACTGGAGGGAGGGTGGCGGCTGTTTTGCTTCGCGATGCAAAGGATGCCCCGAGGGACCCGCGCCCCTTCGCGTGGGACGGAGGCGTCCGGCGGAAAACAGTTGCCGACCGCTCTTGCCGGCCTGGAACAGCTGACGCCCACTCGCCCCCTAGAAGGCCATGGATGCGGCCTCTTTCACTCCATGGGACAGGCGCGGCCATTCGTCAGACTATTGCACGATCCTTTGGCGGGACCGTTCGCTCATGCTCTCCACGGCAGGAATCTGGCCACATCCTGCGGCACGAGCTGACTCCTGATGTGGTCGATGAGGTCGGCCGGGCCGAGCCGCCGCAGGTCCTCGTTGAAGTCTCCCAGACGCGGCACCAACGCCAGAACCTCGATGCCAGCCTGTCTCGCCCGCTCGCCCAATCGCGCCAACCCGCTCCGCCCGGCTCGATCGCCGTCGACCGCGACGTAGAGCCGGCCCAGCGTCGGGGGCAGGTGGAAGGCCGCGAGGTGGTTCGCCGAGAGTGCGGCAACCGCCGGTACGGCGGGCATGATGGTGTGCAGGGACAGGATGGTCTCGATGCCCTCACCTGCGACCATGACCGGGGCAGGGGAGGGATGGTTGCCGCCGAACCGGACGCCTGAGCCAAGCAACTCACCCATCGCCCGGCGCGGCGACGGCATAGGGGCCTTCTCGCGCGGATCATCGGGGTCGAGCCAGGTCCGATGAACGCCGGTGATGTGCCTTTCGCCGTCGGTGACGGCCGCGATCAGCGCTGGGAACGTTCGCGTCGTTGCTGCAAGCTCGTCCCGGTAGTAGCAGGATGGATGGAAGCGCAAGGACGTTGCGCCGACATCGGAGACATCGATCCCGCGATCGCGAAGGTAGACGTCCGCAGCCGTGCCTGCGATCGGGCGGGAGAGCGCGAACAGCCGACGAGCCGCTTCCGCCGTCCCCCGCGACGTCGGCTTGAACGCCTTTGGGGCAGGGGAGGGCAGTTCCGGCTTTGGCAGGCTCAGGAAGGCCCGTGCCTCGTCCATGGCCTCGCGGGTCGATCTCAACCCGCGGTTGAGGGCGATGAGATCGAGGAGATCCCCATGTTCTCCGCTCGCGCCATCGGTCCAATGACCCGCGGCGCCCTTGCCACGATCGGGACCGCTGAGGCGAACGTAGAGGGAGCGCCCCGGCGAGCCGAGGGCATCGCCGATCAGCCAGTAGCGGCCTTCCTTGCGCCCGCAGCGGAGATAGGTGCGACAGACATCCTCGGCTTGTTGCGCGAGCCTTGCAGCGAGGTCCGAGGCGGAGAGACAGTCGGGCATCATCGCCTCCCCTCACGCCGCGCTGCGATCGATCGTGCCGACGAGCGGATGCCGCTCGACAAGCCGCGTGAAGATCGCCGGGCCGGCATCGCCGACGGGGATGAAGAACCGCAGCGTCCAGGCGATGATCTCCGAAAGGAGGCCGTCCGCCCGAAGTCTCTCCCGCATGCCTTGGGAAACCCGACCAGCTCGATGCGATGCTCGCCCATGACGCGGACGCGGCGGACCTGGAGTCCGTCGGCCAACTGCACGGTGGCTCGCCCTTCGCTCACGATCGCCCAGGCCGCCGCAGGCTTGAGATCCGGCGCGCTCGACAGACCGAGGTTCCGGTGTAGGGCCAACAGGGCCGCGTCGGAGATCAGCCGGCCGATGATCCGCTCGCCGTCATCGGTCTGCAGGCGATAAACCTTGCAGGTCTCGTCCGGGATGCGCTTCCAGATCGGCAGGAGTAGGCCGGTCACGACGTGGAACGTCGAGGTCGTGAAGGCGGGGACCTCCGAAACCTCCGAAACCCAAGCGGTCGCGAACCCCTCGCGATCCGTCTCCTTCCACTGGGTTTGCGCCAGCGCGTCCAACCCGATGGCGGTGCGTTCGATCGGGCGGAGCAATCGCACGCGGCGCTCGATTTGGCCGTCGTCCAGCATAATGCTCGAGGCCGGCACCTGCACGGATGCGCGGCCCGACTTGCGGTTGAGTAGCAGCTTCGCCCCGTGCTCTGTGGCGCACTCCAGCGCCTCGTCCAGCGACAGCGGATGCGCGTGCACATGCACGGTGCGGCGGTCCAGGATTGTCAGGCTGTCGGCCCGGAGCGTCTCGACGCCGGCATCGTAGTGGCCCGAGGCGACCGCGCCCTCGATGCGGCTGACCAGGATCGCCTCGAACGCCGCGAAGAGCCGGTTCTGCATCGCGATCGTCAGGGCGAGCAGGCGATTGAGGAAGGTGGTGATCGCCGGCAGGTCCTCGCGGATCGAGCCATCGCCATCGGTCAGCGACAGTCCGGTCGTTTGCTGGAAGTCGTGCAGGGAACAGCCTTCGATCCGTCCGGCGTAGAGCTGGACGAAGAACTGCCGGAGCGCCGCCTTGGCATAGACGGATTCGAGATTGTCGTCGGCCCGGAACAGCCCCTGGCCACCTGTCTGTCGCTGTCCCTTGGTGATGGCGCCCAGCGTGTCGAGGCGACGCGCGATGGTCGACAGGAACCGCTTCTCGGCCTTGACGTCGGTCGCGACCGGCCGGAACAGCGGCGGCTGGGCCTGGTTGGTGCGGTTGGTGCGCCCGAGGCCCTGGATGGCGGTGTCGGCCTTCCAGCCGGCTTCCAGCAGGTAATGCACCCGGAGCCGCTGGTTTCGGGCGGACAGGTCAGCGTGGTAGCTGCGCCCCGTGCCGCCTGCATCCGAGAAGACCAGGATGCGTTTGGCGTCGTCCATGAACGCCTGGGTCTCGGCGAGGTTGGCCGAGCCAGGGCGGTTCTCGACGATTAGTCGGTCGACACCATCCCGGCCGGGTCTGCAGACGATGCGGCGGGATCGTCCGGTAACCTCGGCCACGACGTCGGTGCCGAAGCGGTGGACGATCTGATCGAGCGCGCTCTGGACGGGATCGAGCCCGGCCAGATGCTCGATCATGCGATCACGTCGCGCGATGGCCTCACGGCAGAGCACCGGTTGCCCTTTGTCGAACACGGGTCGCGAGGACAGGTTGCCGCTGTCATCGGTGAACGGCTCAAACAGCTGGACCGGGAACGAGTGCTGCAGGTAGTCCAGGACATATTCCCTGGGCGTCGCGTCGACCCGGATATCTGTCCACTCCTCGGTCGGGATGTCGGCGAGCCGCCGCTCGAGCAGGGCCTCGCCGGTCGAGACGATCTGAATGACCGCCGCGTGGCCGGCGGCGAGATCCCGGTCGATGGCGGCGATCAGCGTCGGCGTCTTCATCGCCGTGATGAGATGGCCGAAGAAGCGCTGCTTCGAGCTCTCGAAAGCCGAGAGAGCCGCGGACATGGCCTGGCCATTCAGCGTGCCCTTGGCCGAGCGGATGTTGGACGCCTCCATCGCGGCGCGCAGGTTGTTGTGGATGACCTGGAACGCACCGGCGTAGGCATCGTAGATGCGTGTCTGATCCTCTGTGAGCTTGTGTTCGACGAGTTCGTACTCGACGCCTTCGTAGGACAGCGAACGCGCCGCATAGAGCCCGAGCGCCTTGAGGTCTCGGGCCAGCACCTCCATGGCGGCGACGCCACCTTCTTCGATGGCCGCGACGAATTCGGCACGCGTCGCGAAGGGGAAGTCGGCGCCACCCCAAAGGCCAAGACGCTGCGCATAGGCGAGGTTCTCGACCGTGGTCGCGCCGGTCGCCGACACATAGAGGATGCGAGCGTCAGGCAGGGCATGCTGCAGCCGAAGTCCGGCCTTGCCCTGCTGCGAGGCGGCCTGGTCACCGCGCTGGCCCTTCCCACCGCCGGCATTGGCCATGGCATGCGCCTCGTCGAAGACGATGACGCCATCGAAATCCCTACCGAGCCAGTCGACCAGCTGCTGGACGCGGGAAACTTTCCCCTCGCGTTCCTGCGAGCGGATCGTGGCGTAGGTCGTGAACAGGATGCCGGCGTCGAGCCGGATCGGCGTTCCCTGCCGGAACCGCGACTGCGGGGTGATGAGCAGGCGCTCTTGGCCGAGCGCCGACCAGTCGCGCTGGGCATCCTCGAGCAGCTTGTCCGACTTGGACACCCAGACGGCGCGGCGCCGGCCATCCAGCCAGTTGTCGAGGAGGATGCCGGCGACCTGGCGGCCCTTGCCGGCGCCCGTGCCGTCTCCGAGAAACCAGCCCCGCCGAAACCGCACGGCACCTTCGGCATCGTCGGGCGCGGCCGAGACGACATCAAAGGTGGCATCGACTAGCCATGAACCGTCGAGGTGCCCGGTATGGGCGTCGCCGGCGTAGATAACGCTTTCGATCTGGGCGTCGGAGAGGAGACCGTCGGCGACGACGGACGCCGGGAGTTGCGGACGGTAGCGCGGCTTGGGCGGGGCCACGGACGCCATGGCGGCGGACTGCACCAACAGGGTGGGATGCGGCTTCACCATCGGGATGCGGACGGATTGGAGCGTGTAGCCCTCGTAGATCGCCTCGGACAGGCTGCCGCGATCACCGGCCGTCCAGTCGACCGTCTCGTAGACGAGCTCAACCGCCGCCTGCTCCACGATGGAAGCGGGGGAGGGGAGGGGACTCGTTCGCTGGACCGATCGAAGGCCCGGCCGCCTCGCGACCTCGCTCGGCAGAGCAAGCACGGCAGCAAGCGGGCGACGAGGCGACAGCCGATCGATGAGCCAGGTGAGGAGCGACTTTGCATCCGGCGCCGGGCCGGGGCAGGGCGGGAAGAGCGTCGCGGCGTCGGCCGGCACCTTGTCGATGACGGTGAGCCGGGTCTCGATGGTTGTACCGTGACGCGCATAGACCTGCCCGGCGATCGGAGCCGAGAAGACGATACGCCCGTGCTCCTGAAGCCGGGTGAAGGGCTCGCGCCACGCGGTGGCATGCGGGTGGAGGCCGGCGCCGGTGATAGCGACCAGCCGGCCGCCTTCGGAGAGCCGGGCAAACGCCGAGCGGATGTGCTGGTAAGCAGCGTCGCGCACCCGACCCTCGACCCCGGCGGCAACCGAGAAGGGTGGGTTCATCAGCACGACGGTGGGACGAATGGTGGCCGGGAGCCGATCGTCGATCTGCGCGGCGTCGTGACGCGTCACGGTATGCAAAGGGAACAGCCGATCCAGCAGGTCGGCGCGAGTTCATTCAGCGCCAGCGTTGCGGAGCCGGCGACGTGGATCGCGAGCAGCCCGGTGCCGGCCGACGGCTCCAGGACGACATCCCCGTCGACGATGCCAGCCGCGAAGGCCGCGACATAGCCCAGGCCGATCGGCGTCGAGAATTGCTGAAACCGCAGGCTTTCGTCGGAACGCTTCGTCTGCGTCGGCAGCAGGGACGCGACACGATCAAGCATCGCGAGCGTGGCCGCCGGGCTCGTCGCCTGACGTCGCATCGCTGCGCCGTAGCGGCGCAGGAAGAGGACCTGGGCGACCTCGCAGGCCTCGTAGGCGTCGCGCCACAGCCAGGCGCCTGCCGCGTCGGAGCCGCCGAATGCGGTCGTCATGATGCTGCGGAGGATCTCGGCCGTGACCGATTGTCCGCGCGCGAGGTGCGGCTGGATCAGGTCCGCGACGGAGACGATCAGGGTCGCCTTCGATCGAGCTGGGGCTGTGGGGCAGGTTTCGGCGGCAACAAGCGCCCGCGATGCGGAGAGGGGTCGATGCATGACAGAACATCCGGGAGAGCAGGGGAGGGTGACCCGCCGTTCGCTCTCTCTCGTCCCGGCCGGGCCACCCCTTCGCGGCCCTCCTCTCACTTTTATGGGGTTCCGCAATCCCGGAGTTGGGGCTTGGTCGCACGTCGATGCGGCCGCAACCCTGACCACAGGGCGCGCGAACGCGTCCCATCGGAACGCGAAGCTGATCGTCAGAATGAGACCGGGCGCGAACGCCATGCGCAAGAGCCGATCACCGGCTCGACTTTTATCCGGTCCGAGCGGGCCGGTTTCCCGACTGGCTCGCAACCCAAATCCCGGTTGCTGCGGGTGCGGCGCTTCAGGAGAACGGGACCCTTCTCTACGAACGGCGTCTTGCAGCCCAGTGAGAGGTCGGTCACACGTCCGCCCGGTCTTCCCTCACGGTCGCGAACCGTGCGGGAAACTCGAATATCAGGCCCTCGTCGCTTTTATGGGGTTCCGCAATCCCGGAGTTGGGGCTTGGTCGCACGTCGATGCGGCCGCAACCCTGACCACAGGGCGCGCGAACGCGTCCCATCGGAACGCGAAGCTGATCGTCAGAATGAGACCGGGCGCGAACGCCATGCGCAAGAGCCGATCACCGGCTCGACTTTTATCCGGTCCGAGCGGGCCGGTTTCCCGACTGGCTCGCAACCCAAATCCCGGTTGCTGCGGGTGCGGCGCTTCAGGAGAACGGGACCCTTCTCTACGAACGGCGTCTTGCAGCCCAGTGAGAGGTCGGTCACACGTCCGCCCGGTCTTCCCTCACGGTCGCGAACCGTGCGGGAAACTCGAATATCAGGCCCTCGTCGCTCCTCAGGTCACGATGGCTCCCTGGGGAACCGTACCGGTCGTGGCATAGCGCCAGAGCGCGACCAGCAGCTTGCGGGCGAGCGCCACTGCCATCACCCGCCGCATCCGGCCGCTCGACCCTTCGGTTCGCGCGCGAAACCACCGCGCCAGCGCGCTATCGGGTTGCCAGAACAGCCAGCGCCAGGTCATCTGAAGCATCTGGGCCCGCAACATTGGCGGCCCGGCCTTGGTGATCCCCTGGTCGCGCGACACCGACCCGCTCGACCAGGGCGACGGCGCCAGCCCGCTCCAGCCGCCGAGCTCGCGCCGGTTGCGGAAATCGCGCCAGAACGCCTCGCGCACCAGTACCGAGGCATCGTTCGGCCCGATCCCCTTCAGGCGGTTCAGCACCGCGATCATAGCGGCGGCCCGCTCAGGCACGGCCGCATCCACCTGCTGTCGCCCTTCCGCCACGACGGCGTCGCGCTCGGCCTCAACCTGCGCCATCTGCTTCATGGTCAGCGCCAACCGGTCCAACTCGCGCATGATCTCCCGCTTGAGGCAGGAGCCCAAGGGCCGACCATCCCCCGTCACGATCGCGTCCAGCCGCGTGACGGCATCCGCGGCGCGCGGGTCGAAATCCATGATCCCCTGCGTTTTCAGGAGTCCCTTGATGCGATTGGTATGCGCCGTTCGCTCCTTGACGAGACGCTGGCGCTCGCGCAGCACGCGGCGGGCATCGTCCTGCTCGACCGTCGGGACATGCACCTCGCTCAGCACTTGATGTTCACCACGCGCATGGGCCATCAGCGCTCGCACCATGCCCCGCGCGTCGATCCGATCTGTCTTGGCCCGCTTGGCGCGCCGATCGACCAAAAGACTGGCCGGGTCGATCACGACAACCCGGATGCCCAGCGCGCTAAGTCGCCGGTGCAGCCAGAACCCCTCGTAGCCGGCCTCGTAGCACACGATCACGCCGGGGGGTTGGTTCCCCGCCGCCGTCATCCTCACGCGCAGGCGCTCCACCAACGCCAGCACGGCATCCACGTCGCCACAGGCTACGCTGTGGAGGGCGATCTTGTCCGCCAGGGATGTGTGGATCCCAATCACCCACTTCGAACGGCTCATTTCCACCGAAACGAAGATGTCATTGTCGCGACCCGAAGCCTCAGTCCGCAAAATCTCGCTTCCCTTCGTCAGCATCATCCTTCCTCCTATGCCGTCGACGAGCCTGAACTGTAGCAGCCGGACCGGCTACTCCCCATAGGATCTCTCCCGGAGGCAGGATGCGCCCTCCTCGTCCGCGACATCCGAATCCGAGGGGTCGCGCGACCGATCGTGACCGAAGGCGGAGACCTGGAGGGGCTCCGCGGAGCAGGCTGGCCCGCGGAGTAGAGCGGGGTCCGGGTACCGGACGCGCCATAGAACTCACCGTGCCGCTAAGGAGATCGAGCCCGGAATGCCGTGCCAAGTACGACAGCATGGGCTTGCACAGCCATTTGTGTCCCGTATATTGACCCTTATCGAGGCGGAGAGCAGGACATGACGGCGATTAAGCGAAGGACCGTCAAAGACGCGGCCGGTCGAATAGACCGGTTGAGCCCGCCGCAAGAGCACCTGGCGACCCACTTCGTCACCAGCTTCATGGACGAGGGGATCGTCGATGTGGATCGCGTTGCAGAGGCGTTCCGGATGTCCAAGGGTCAACTCGCCGAGACCGCAGGGCTTGGCCTCGCCTCGGTCTCGAAGGCGAACCGGCGCGTGGCGCCCAAGGCGCAGACCCGTGTCACCGAAATGCTCGAGATCATCAGCCGGGTGCGCGACTGGTCGGGTGGCGAAGCACAGGCGATGGCCTGGTACCGCTCCCAGCCTATTCCCGCGCTTGACGGCCGCACGCCGGAGGCCCTGGTCAAAGCCGGGCGTGCGGGTGCGGTCAGAGAATACCTCGACCACTTCGCTCTCGGCGGCTTTGCTTGAGGTTTGTGGGCCGCTGCTATCGCGCCCATGATCCGGCGTGGTCATTTACGCCGCTCTCCGGTGCCGGTGCAGCAGCGACCGGCGGCCGGTTCAACCGCAAGGGGGAGCCCACGCTCTATCTGTCGCTGGACGTGATGACGTCGTTCGGCGAATGCACCCAGGGCTTCACCAATCGCCTCCAGCCATTGACCATGTGCGAGTACGACGTCGACTGTGAGGGTATCGCCGATCTTCGCGACGATGCGGCGCGGGCCGCGCACGGTGTCACGCGCGACGAACTGGCCTGCTCCTGGCTCACCTTCCAGATTGCGGGAAAGACCGCACCGTCCTGGCTGGCCATCGATCGTCTCAGGATGGCGGGTCACACCGGTATTCTGGTCTCGAGCTTCGTGCCGGGAGCCACGGAGGCGAACATCAACCTTGTTCTCTGGCGCTGGGGGCCAGATCTCCCGCATAAAGTCGACGTCTTCGATCCGACCGGCCGACTGCCCAAAAACCAGATCTCCTGGCCCGCGGCAGTCCGCCCATGATGCTCCGTCGCGAGGGCGGCGCCGCAAATTGGAACTGCCGGGCTGCTACGCTAATGGGGAGGGGAGGGCACACGCAGAGGCGTCGACCTGCAGGGTGTCGACGCTGCTCGTTGTTCGCCGAAGGCAGGATCACGGCCGGTTCCATACCAGCCCTTATGCGAATCCGGGTCAAATCAGCTTGATTGCGGGCGCTGAAGCAAGGGTCTGACGGGTCTGGCGGACCCTTCAGTTTGCGTCCAGAATGTTCGCTCACGCTCCCCAGGCTTTTTGCCGCCGACCACCTCGCTTGCGTCTCCACCGCGGAGCTTCCTCGGTGTTCAGCCCCGCCATACGATCAAGGATCAAGGCTCTCCGTCTACATGAGCAGAGATGAGGAAATCGCTTCGAGGTGCTGCGGGCGCACGGAGCGCAGCGGAGGAGCCACGGCCCCGCTGATTGTCCTTGCGGCGCCATGGGGCAGCGCCCCTAAGCACCTGGCGCGGCAGCGCCACGTGAGAGTGCGTGAAGGATCGTCACCCGGATGGGCGGAGACGCGAAGCGGCTCCGGGCGTCAGCCTAGAGCTTGGCCCGGAGGGACACGCCTAAGAGGATCACCTGGCGGGAATGACCAGCCGATCCGGGCTGTGAGGCCCTGGCACATGCCCCGCTGGCACAACGCCTGAGGCACCCAGCACATGCTTTTCCTGATCGTCAAAGAAAATGTGGGCACCGAACGCTTTTAAAATCGGGCCCTTGGTGCGCATGCCGACGAAGTGCGCCTCATCCGCCGAGGTGCCCCAAGCTCTCAAGGTCCGAATGACCCGCGCATGCGCTGGCGCGTTGCGAGCGGTCACGATCGCAATCCTGACTTTGGATACACCGGTCAGCTCGTCCATATAGATATGACGCAAAACAGACAGCTTTTTGAGAAACTCGCCGAATGGGCCGCCGGCCATCGGTTTGGCCGCGTTCTCTTGTTCGTGCTTCAGGAAGGCCTCGAGCCCGCTGCGCTGGTAGATCTCGTCCGATTCAGCGCTGAAGACTACGGCGTCGCCGTCGAAGGCGATCCGAACCTCGTTCTCCCTGATCTCCTGCCGCTCCTCCGGCACTACACCCAGCCTGGCCGCGGCGGCGCCAGCGCCGATGGCTGCCTGCACGTCATTGGCCTCGTTCGAGAGAAACAGATCGATCTCCCAGGCAGGTATGAATGGTCCGAGCGAGCGCCCGCTGGTAAAGCTGCCGGTCTTGATCTCCAGCCTGTATTGTTCGATTGAATGAAATGCCCGCAGAGACAGATCGGGCGAATTCTGCGAGAGCAGGATGACCTCGACATAGGGCGGCTGGCCGGCCTCATTGAGTGCGAGAAGTCGTTTCACCACCTCGAAACCGCAGCCTCGCGCGATGATGTCGTTCTCGCGCCGAAGCTGCAGCTCGGAATAAGCCTTCACACCCTCGTTGACAAAAACGCTATGCTCTTCTTCGAGATTAAAAAGTGCCCTTGTGGATATGCCTATGCGCAACGGATTTGTTCTGAGCGACGCGACCCTGTCGATCAACTCCGCGTCTCCCTTAATGCACCTTGGTCCTCTGCAAGTTGAGGGCGAGAAGGCGTGACAGCACATCGTCATCCATCAAATTATTTGGCCAGCCATAGGCTGCTGCCACGGCGGCGTCGAGCGTCTTGTGAGCGTTGTCAAGCCAAGCCGGGCGCTTGTTGTAGAGGTTGGTGAGTGTGCGGGTTTTCAGCTCGGCCGCCGCCGCCTCGCTCACCGGAAGCAGCCGGTCCGGAAAGCCCGGCACCACCTCAGGCACGCGCTGGACGAGCTCGGGCGGGTTGAGCCAGTTCTCGCGTTGCTCATTCAGCGCGACCGCGGCGGCTGCGATGGCCTTCGCCCGCGGATCTGCGGCATAGTCGGCAGCCGTCCGGTCCGGCGTCAGGCCATCAGGGAACGGGTACGTCTCAAAGCCGAGAGAGGGCGTATATTGCGGATCGTTGCCGACCCCGTGCCAGCCGCCGAGGCGGAGCGACCAGAGTTCGTGGTACCGCGAATGCACGATGCCAAAGGTCACATCGTCATCCCGCACGATCGTCACCAGCCGTGAATCTGGAAGGAGGGTCTTGTCCATCCAGACAAAGAACCTGTGCTTCGCGACGCGCGGGGTGATGATCTGACGGCTGGCGTTCCGAACCGCCTCTTTCAGATTGGCGCCACTGCGCCCGAGGCGCCACCAGTTCAACCGGCGTTGGTCGTCCCGGTTCTTGTCGCGCTCGGGCTTGACGTTCGTGACGACATGCTGAAACGGCGCCTCGTAGAAGCTCGCCTGCTGCTCGGTCATGTCGCCGAAATCGATGATCCACTTTCCGGACGGGCGCCGCGCGATATCCATCCCGTTCGCCCAGGGCCGAAGCACATCGCTGTTGCGCTTCCCGTTGGGATTGGTGGGCATCTGCAGCCACTGGCGCGCGAGGTCGCCGTCGACATCGAAGGCGCCCACTTTGACCGGCCCCTGAAACGAAACGCCCTTGTTGGCGGCGATCGTCATGGCTGTCGTGATGTCGTCGGCACCGGAAGAGAGGTCTGCATTGATCTGCGGCACCGCAATCCCGTCCAGGGCCGCGCCTCCACCCTTCTGGCCGTCAAAGCAGACCAGCGACACGCGCACATCGGCGCCGTCGACGCTCCATTCCTCGTCGTCCCAGGCGTCATAGATGCGGCCAGCCTCGACGATGCGCTTGAGAATGTCGCTGCTGGCGCCGCGCCGAATGGACTGGGTTGCTACAAAGCCGGCGCGCTCCTGCGTACCTGCTGCGATCCGGCCGAGCGCCTTCTCGAACCAGTACATGACGAAGTCCGCGCTGCCCGCCACGCGTCCGGCATAGGTGCGGCGCACTTTCTCCGCGTAGCTCTCACCAAGCAGGCTGATCATCTTCTTGTCGCCGATGAAAGGCGGATTCCCGATCGTGACATGGGCATCCGGCCAAATGGCTTCGGTCCCGTCGGCGTTCAGCAGGGCGTCGCGGTTCTCGATGTGGTTGAGCGGCTTCAGGATCGGCTTGCGCTCAACGTCGAAGCCGTTCTTGCGCATCCATTGAATCTCGCCGATCCAGACCGTGATGCGCGCCAGCTCGGCGGCATAGGGGTTGATCTCGATGCCGCGCACCGCCTGCGGCGAGACGGTGGGGAACTGGCGCCCGAAGCCCATCGCTTCGGCCTCCAGGTTGACCCGGTGCTCGAGGTCCTTGAGCGACAGCAGGGCGAGATAGAGGAAGTTGCCGGAGCCGCAGGCGGGATCGAGCACCCGGAAGGTGCGGAGCCGCTCGAGGAAGCCGCCAAGGAGCTCCCGGCGCCGCTTCTCGGAGGTGCGCGGCTTGGCGATGCTCGCCTTGACGCCTTCCCATTCCCGCCAGAGCGGCTCGGTGATGACAGGCCGCACGATCATCATGATCTTCTCGGGATCGGTGTAGTGCGCCCCGAGCTGGCTGCGCTTGGATGGATCGAGGCCACGCTCGAACAGCGTGCCGAAGATCGAGGGGTCGATGTCGGCCCAGTCGAGGGCGGCGGCCTCGCCGACCGCCTTGATGTCGTCGCGGGTGAGGGGCAGGGCGGCACTGTCGTCGAACAGGCCGCCGTTGAACCACTCGATCTCATCGACGCCGAACAGGCCGCCCTGCTTCATGGCGTCGAACAGCTGCGTGAGCAGCTTCTCCGCCAGGTCGGGCTTGTTGAAGGCCTTGTCGCATATCTGGCGGAAGAGCTTGCGCGGCAGCAGGTTGATGTCCTCGGCGAACATGCAGAAGACGAGCCGGTTGACGAAGTGGGCGACCTGCTGGGGATCGTGCCCGCGCTCGCGCAGCGTGATCGCGAGGCCGGCGAACTTGTCGGCCGCCTCGCGGGTCAGCGCGTCGATGGTCTTCTCGGGCTTCAGGCGCTCGGGCGCCGTGAACACCCACCGCAGCAGGTCACGCTTGCCGGCGTCGCGCAGCTCATCGAGCTGGATCGTGTGCCGCTCGGAGACGGTGTTCGTCCAGTTTGTGTGGACGACGATGCTCTCCATATCGGAGACGACGAGCAGGGGCGGGTTCTCGAGCGCGACGGCGTATTGCTGCAGCTGGGCGAAGGCCGCCTTCAGGTCCTTGCGCTTGCCCTTGTACTCCCAGCCGAAGTGGCCCTTTTTCCAGACATCCGACCAACCTTCGCCGCCGGCGGTCTTCGAGGCGCCGCGCTCGAAGCAGTACCAGGCTCCGGTCGGGTCGACGTCGATCGGCTTGTCGACCTGGAGGAGATCGCAGAGGTCGTTGAAATGCGATTGCGACGCCGACCGCTCCTTGAGCGTCGAGGCTTTCCATTTCGCGATGAAGGCATCAGGGGTCATTGGGCTGGCCGGGTCGGGCTGACGGTCTGCTGCTTCCTGCGCCGCGCCGCGACCTTGCGATTGTGCCGGTACATCAGGCCCCTCCTGGTGAGCCCTTTGCCCATCGGTCCCAAGGGCGGCAGGGGCACGGGCGCCTCGCCCATCCCCATGGCATGCGCGATGGCGTCCGCCAGCTCGACCGTACGGTACTCGGTCTCGGGCCGTCCGTTCCGGAAGTTCACGCTGTACTCGCCGGGGAGCTGGCGCAGCGCGATGCCGATTTTGCGCAAGGCCTCAACCGCTTCCCGAAAGTTCATGGGCGGCGGCGTCATACGATGCTCAGGAACAGGGCCAGCGCCCGGTTGACCCGCAGGAGCAGCGCATCGTCCGCCATGCCGATCACATCGCCCACCTTGGCGGCGGGCACGACCGTGATCTTGTCGACAGCAATCTGCGAGAGCTGGCGGAGGCCGTTGCCGGGGGTGGGCTCGACATCAAGGCGGAACAGGTCCGCATCGCTGCGCACCATTGAGGTGAGCGGGCACACCACGACGGAGGGCAGCTCCGCGAACAGATCGTTCTGCACCACGAGAGCGGGCCGCGGCTTGCCGTAGTCGCCAGGGACCGCGATCGTCACAAACTGTCCCCGCTGCATCAGGGCTCCGGCCAGTCGGCCACGCGGCCGACGAACTGCATGATCTCGTCACCGGCGGGGTCGCTGGCCGCCACGGCGCGAGCCTGGCGCTGGCAGATTTCGGCAAAGGCAGGCGCGCGCGTGTCCGGCACCCAAATCTGCACGGGGCGAAGGCCGGCCGCCCGCATGCGCTGGCGATAGGTGGCCATGCGCTTCGGGGTCGGAACAGGATCACGGGTGGGTCGTGGCATTTACGGCTCCGTTTCGTAACATGTTACATGATATAGGGGTGAAAGTCACGACAATTCGCTGGCTGTAAGTCCCTCATCCCGAGAGAAAAAGCCCGCCAGGCATGATGCCTGACGGGCCCCGGCTCAGGCGTTGATGCGCCCGAGACGGTTGGCTTCCTCCATATAGGCGGAGATCGGCTTGTCGGCTTCGAAGTGCCGGTCGCGCTCGATGCCAAGGCCAAGCCTGTTCCTGACCGACGCCAGCTCGGACAGGCTCACGGTCCCGAACTCGGGGAAGCCCATGCCGAGGTCGCAAAGACCCCAGGCGATATCAGGCTCGCCGGGCTCGCTCGGTGAGAAGCCAGGTCGCGGCGCCGCACGGATTGAACAGCTTCACGACCGGCTTGAAGTCGATCTCGTCCTTGGTGCCCTTCACGGCCGCCTGTTGGCGGCCGTTTCGGACCAGCTGCGCGAATTGCGCTGCGGTGAGGAGCTTCATTGGACGCTGCGGCGGGAGTTCATCTCGCCGCGCTAAACGACGGATTGGGCGGGGCTGCTGCATGCCTGAGGGGGTACCCGCCGACCAGACCGACGAGGTCTCCGCGGACCGCTATCCGGTGACGCCGGACGGGCGGTATTTCGTGGTGCGCGGACGGCTATGGCGGCGATCCAACCCCGACCTGCCGGAGACGGTGCGGAAGCCCCTGGTCGTCGAGCTCATGGCGGCGCGGCGCGCGGTGCGGGCCGCGAAGCGCGCCGGCGATGCGGAAGCCGAGGCGGTTGCGCATGCAGCCGTCGACCAGGCCAAGCAGGCGCTCGGCGAACGCGGGCCGGTCTGGTGGACGGACGGGGCAGGGGACTTCAACTGGCACAAGGCGAAGAACACGCCCTATGCCGAATGGTACGCGGCTCTCGCGGCTGGGGAGGAGTAGGCCCATGTGCGGTCGCTTCACGCAGCATTATACCTGGACGGAGGTGCATACCTTCCTCGACCTGTTCGGCGCGCCCCGCAACCTCCGCCCGCGCTACAACATCGCGCCAACCACGGTCGTGGTAGGGCGCCATCCATTGGGACGCGTCCGACACCACGATCGTGCAGGAGAGCACCTCGTCGCCGGACGCCGGGTCGCGCCACTTGTCCCAGAGGCCGGCCAACGCCAGCACCGGCGAGCCATCCGCAGCTGAGAACAGGTGCGGCTGCTTATCGCCTTTCTCGCCCGTTCATTCGAAGAAGCCTGAGGCCGGCACGATGCAGCGCCGGCGCTTGAAGGCCTCGCGGAACATCGGCTTTTCGTCGACCGTCTCGGCCCTCGAATTGAAGGTCGCCGGCACCTCCTTCAGCGTCTTCTTCCAGAAGAAGGGCACGAAGCCCCAACGCATCGAGACGAGCTCACGCTGACCCTCTCCATTGAGCCGCACGACATCGACCGCCGCATGCCGGTGCTCCTGCAGGGCGACGACATCAACGCCTGGCTGACGGGCAGGTTGGGCAGAGAAGGGCTCAAACCCGCGGCCGAGAGCGCGCTCCGCGAGTGGCCGGTGACGAAGCGCATGTACCGGACGGGTGAGGGGGGATGACGATCCGACGATCGTCGAGAAAGCCGCCTAGTCATGACATTTGAAAGTCAGACCGGGGCCGACCAAACGATTCGCGCCCCTTTGAGACGCTTGAAGTCGCGGACGCTCATGGCACCGCGCTCGTTCCGGGCTTTCGATCCCGGCTCCGCAAGCCGGGAAATGACCTCGAAAAAGGGAGTTTCCCACATCTCGCGCGGGTCCAGGATCGAGTTGGCCATCAGCACCAAAAGGACCACGTCGCACTGAGCGCCGGCCTTGATTCTGCCGATGCGCTGCCCGGGCTTGGCGTCTTCCCCATATGCCCGCCCTTTGATCTGGATAAAGGCCGGACCATTCGGTGTGTGGCGGATCGCGTCATAGCCGGGGGTGCGCGGAGGCGCCAGCTCAAGGCCCAGCGTCTCCGCAGCGACATATTCGGCGACCTCCCCTGTGACGCCGAGAGGCTTCTGCGTGAGCTGGTAATACTCAGCCGCAAGCTTCTTCACGTCCGCGAGGATAGCTTTCACCCGCTCGGTGCTTGCGCCTTCGCTCACGCTTTTGTCGTCCGGATCATGGCTTTCGCCATTTGTCCGGATTACCGCCCTCTGTGGCGCACCCGCTCCACCAGAGGCTGCTGCCCGGGGTTCAATTCCCGCGCGCGCTCGATCGCTTCACGTTGCGTCGGCAGCACCTCGCTCGCCCGCTCGGAATTTGGTCGCCTGACGGCTAAACCACCTTGTGGCCGCTTCTCTACAAACAATCGGTCTTTGGACATTCTAAGCTTTTGTTACGGGGGGTGATGTTACGGGTCAGCTTGAAAGCGCCTTTCTAAGCGACTTCAACAGTTCCTCGGCGTCCTCGATCTTCTTGAGCACGCCGTCGTTGCCCTTCAGCTCCTGAAGGGTCGTCCACGGCAGATTTTTCATGGCTTCGACCGCGGTTTCTAGATCGGTTAAAAGACCGTCGTTGGGCTTCTTCTCGGCAGGGCGCAAGCGCAGTTGCGCCGATTCCAGATCGCCTTCGTCGCTGAGGAAATGCGACCGCGCGACAGGGTCCGGCAGGATTGTGCGCAGCTTTCTCAGGTCCTTCGAATTCGTGATGCGCTTCTGGTTCACCTTCCTGACCACGGCATCGACGACACTGGGCACTAGAAGCTTTTTGCTCACTCCCATCAGTTCCCGCGCCCATGTAATGGCGGCGCTGGGGTCGCGGAGCTTGGTGAATTTCTCCGAAAGTTCGAAAATCTCGACCAGCTTGTCGAGCTCGCGGACGGTGATGCCGAGGATGTTGGCGGCGCTAGCACGGCCGACCAAGTCGACCAGCCGGTACGCCACCATCTCCTTCTCTTTGGCGTCCCATTCCTTGCGCTGACGATGGATGTAAATCCAAACGCGGAGACGCTCGTCTTCCGTCAGGGTCCGGTCTGTGACCTCGACCGGGACCTGGCGGTATTGTTCGCGGCCGCGTTTGACCAGGACGCTTAAATTCGTCCAGCGCCGGTCGCCGTCGATGATGAGAAACTTGTTGGCAAACTCCGGGTGCGGTTCGACAAGGAGTGGCTCGAACAGCCCCTCGTTCGCCTCGATCTGGCGTTGCAGTTCGTCGTCCTCCTTCGGCCCCATGCGCGGCTGGCTGGGGTTGGGGACGATATCGTCGATATCGACCTTGGTGCGGTAGGTGCGCAGGACGGTGCGGTCGAGGCGCCGCTCCTGCAAGCCTACGATGTTTGTTCGACGGTCGACCTGGGCGGGCGTTGTCATGATATTTCTTTCAGGCTTTCTTCCAGTTCATTGGCCTTTTCCGGCTCGGCCGCCGTGCCGATGATGGTGCTGACTTCGCGGGACAGGTCGGCGCTGGCTTTCTGAATCGACCGGACCAGCTCGCCGTTCCGCTTCCACATAGCGTCGTGCTGCTTCTTCTCCTTGACCTGCTGCTCAAGGAGCTCATCGGCCGGCCCATCAACGCGGGCGAGATGCTGCGAGAAACGATCCGACGTGATGAAGTCGTAAAGGGCTACCGTCTTGCTTTCGCGCTCGGCCGCGCTGATCCGCAAACCGTGAACCTGTACCAGATGCAGGCGGAGCAAGATAACGACCGACACGACGCGGGCGGGATTAGCGAGCAGCACCCCGTCCTGGGTGCAAAACTGGCTTTTTCCGGCCGGGAACTTGCGCAAAGAGAGGATCGCGTGCTCGGCCTTCTGAGCCTGCTGATCCGTACGCAATTTTGTCACATGGTCGGCGCGAAATTGGAGGTGATTCTTGGAGTCATAGACGATGGTGCCGCATGCCTTGCGGTTGTGCATCACCACATGGATGATATCGGCGCCCGCGGTCCCCTTTGCAACGCGCACGATGTCATCGTCCGGGAACTCCTTTTTCAGCGCCTCGAACAGATTGACCTCGGCGCCTTCTCCCAGTTCCTCATTAGACTTTTTGTCGAGCGCGCGTTGCATTTCACCGAGCTTGTTCTTCAGCTTTTCAGTCTCGTCGAAGGCTTTGGCCTTTTCTGCGCTAACCGCTTCATCCTTCGCTTTTTCGAGAACTTCGCGCTGCGATCCGAGGCTCTGATGCAACGTAGCTTCATGCTGCGCTGTTAAAAGAGCGATCTTGCCTTCCGCCTCCGTAAACTTGGCCTTTTCGGCTGCGATCGCACCGTCCTTGTCGGCCAGCTGCTGGGTAGCGGCGGCCTGGGCGGCGTCCGTCGCTTCCTTCTTGATCCGGGCCGCTTCCACGGCGGCGGCTTCTTTAAGCTGCGCGACTTCAGAATCCTTGGCCTTCGCCAGCGCGTCGAGCTGGAGTTTCAGGGCCGCGCCGTTCTGTTCGGCGACGATGCGCGTTTCGTTGGCGGCGGCGACCTTCGCCAGCAAGTCCGCTTCGGCTGCTTGTCGCGCTGTCTCCTGAGCGGCAAGCTTTTCCGCGACCGTCATTTCCGCGGCCTGCGCGGCATCGAGGCGGATCTGCTTCTCGCGTGCCTCGGCGGCGGTCTTGGCGGCGGCGAGCGCCACGGCGTTCTCCCGCTGGCTGGTCTGGAATTGCGCCAGCAGGTCTGCATGGGCCTTTACGGCCGCAGCCTTCGCCGTCTCGCCCAGGGCTGCCTGTTCCTGCAGTGCCGTCTGGAGGGCCTGACGGGTGCTTTCAGCCGCCGCCAGCTTTTCATTGAAAATCGCTTCGGCGGCCTTGCGGGCTTCTTCCCGCGCCAGCTCTTCCCGCGCCACGCTCTGCTGCCGCTCGAGTTCGAGAGCGGCGTTGGCTTTGACCTCGGCCTGCGCCTTGTCGATCGCATATTGCTGATCGAGCGTGGAGCGGATCGCCCGCTCACGTTCGCTTTCGCGCATCGCGATCTTGCCGCTGATCTCCTCCAGCTTTTCGGGAGGGATTTCCTGTTCGCAGAACGGGCAGGTGTCGCCGTCGGTGTGCAGATGGGACGAGGTCAAAGCGGAACGGTAAGGTGGCGTGGTGCCTTGTTGGGGGATCATGGCAAATCTCCAAAGTTTGTAGGTCCTATTTCTTCCTATTTTATCCCAATGTCAACACGGGATTTAGGCCGCGTAGACCCCCTAGGGCCGATCCCGCATCTCGCTGCGCATTTGCCGCAAGCCCACGAGACTATCAGGAGGCAGGTCATTGAGAATTGCCATTGAGAATGCGCGAACGGTCGTCATTAGGCGATTGCTGGCTATCCTGAACGTCAAAAGCCGATGGAACTCCGCCGGCTGAAAGACCCGCACCGAGCTGAAGCGAGCAATGCGGTCTGCGGCGGTAGGGTGCGTATCACCCGAAGCCGCCTGTGCTCCCAGGAGCTCATCTATTTCCCTCAAGGTGGTCGTGGCCATTAAGAGCACCGCACCGCCAGCGCCTGAAACCAAGTAGGGATTCTCCATGCCAGAGAATCGTCTCTTGTCTATCTGGCTCGAAATCCGGAGTGCGAACTGATCGGCCTCGAACTCCTGAGCATGAGGGTCGGCCTCAATGTCGCGACCATGAGCAAAATGATGGTGGCCATATTCGTGAGCGATCGCAAATATCTCCATCGCTCGAGCGATTTCCTCCATCAGAAGCACTTCATGCCTTGCAGACGGTCGAAAGGGCACTCCAAGGTGAGTGCCTGTGGTTGCAAACGCTAGATAGATCCGAAGCCAGTAGGCGACGAGGTCGGGCCGGCTCCGCAGAAGCGACAGCCCGTCCTCTTGAGTGTATTTCTCATCTTCCCACACCCATGGATTGATCTGAAGCGTCCGCGTAAACGCTCTTGCGACAAGACCGCAAAAGCGAAACAGGAAGGCACCGACAGTCACAATGCTCTGGTCGGTCATGATCACGCCAGTCTTGGTAGCGATCGGTCCGACACGCGGTTCTATGCCTCGAGCCACCCTTGCATGCGAAGCGATCCCTAACTCATCCATAGCGGCCTCGACATCGTCCGCCAGCTGAGCCATGTGAGCTTCGACACGCGGATTGACCCCAGGGCTCGTGAATGGCGCAGACGCCACCTGCTCTCGTTGCGCCTGCTCCATCTCGTCGATTTCGTCGACACTCCATCCTGCCGTCACCATGGCGGCACGGAATTGCTCGCCATCGGCTTTCGGGTCGTGATCGGGGTCCACTAGCAGGCTGTTGAAAAAGCCTATAGCGGGCCGGCCTCCGGCGTGATTCACTCAGCCTTGGCAGCGGTCGAGGGAAGGCGGATGCGGGGTTCGGACACTCGGTCGGGTTCTTTATTTTCCTATGTGGACCTTGAGAGACGGATACGCCGCGATCATCCGCTGAGGTCGATTCTCCAATTCGCCAACGTGGCGCTGGAGGCGCTGAGTGGTGATTTCCTGGTGCTGTATTCTGGGATCGGCCGGCCTTCGATCGCGCCCGAGATGCTGCTGCGGGCAATGCTCCTGCAGGCCTTCTATTCGATCCGCTCGGAGCGTCAGTTGATGGAGCGGCTGGAGTTCGACCTGCTGTTCCGCTGGTTCGTGGGCCTGGGGGTGGATGATCGGGTCTGGGACCATTCGACCTTCTCCAAAAATCGGGATCGGCTGCTGGATGGCGAGATCGCGGCCAAGTTTCTGGCCGCCGTGCTGGCCCAGCCCAAGGTGAAGCGGCTGCTGTCGAGCGACCACTTCAGCGTCGATGGCACGCTGATCGAGGCCTGGGCGTCGATGAAGAGCTTCAAGCCCAGGGCCAAGGACGGTGATGATCCGCCACCGGCTTCGGGCGGGCGCAATGCCGAGGTCGACTTCAAGGGGCAGAAGCGCTCCAACGAAACCCACGAGAGCACGACCGATCCCGAGGCGCGGCTCTATCGCAAGGGATCGGGCATGAGGCCAAGCTCTGCTTCATGGGTCACACCCTGATGGAGAACCGCTCGGGGCTGATTGTGGACGCCTGCCTCACCGGCGCCGACGGCCATGCCGAGCGCGTTGCCGCTCTGGCCATGGTCGAGCCGCGCGCCGATCGACCCCGGGCCGTCACCCTGGGGGCCGACAAGGCTTATGACGCCGAGGACTTCGTCAATGAACTGAGATCGATGAACGTGCGCCCGCATGTGGCCCAGAACGACAACGGCCGGCGCTCGGCCATCGATCGGCGCACCACCCGCCATGCCGGCTACGCCCAGAGCCAAAAAATCCGCAAGCGCATCGAAGAGGGCTTCGGCTGGATCAAGACCGTAGGCGGTCAGCGCAAGACGCGGTTCCGGGGCAAGGATCGGATCGGATGGGCCTTCGTCTTCACCGCGGCGGCCTACAATCTGGTCCGCCTGCCCAAGCTGACCGGAGCGGCGGCATGAGCCTCAAGGGCAAATGGCGGATCGTCGAGCTGCCGGGATACGCAGACGACTACGCCGACATGGTGGAGCCGGCCTATATCGCCTTCGAGGCCAGCCGCGGCGAGTTTGCCTTCGGATGCGTCACCGGCTCCTTCGCGGGCGGAGGCGCTCACGCCGCCGTGGAGTTCGACTGGGACGGCAACGATGAGATGGACGAGGCCCGTGGCTCCGGATGGGCCGAACTTCAGGCCGATGGATCGCTCCAAGGTGAAATTCATTTCCATGACGGCGACGACATCGCCTTCATCGCCCGCCGCTGGGAGAGTTCTTCAACAGCCTGCTAGGGCGGCCCATGGATCAGCGGCGGAGCGCTGGAAGATTTGCGCCCAAAGGTCAGCGGCAGCGGCGTTGTCTTTCGTCACCTTATGGCCCTCTTCGAACAGCCCCCCACTCACGGTCCGATGCTCGAGCAGATCAAGTCCTTACCGGCCGCAGCATTCGGTTGCCGCGTCGATCGATCGACCGGCGGGACAGCGATCGTCTGGCGGAGCGGTTCGAGCGGTTCCGAGCGACCGTCTGACCGGTCAGGCTCCCATCCCCTCCTATGGATTATAGTGCCCCATAACGTCCTTTGTGGGCACGAGGCACGCCTGCACGTTCGGGATTATTTCCGGATGCCGGTCTACATGTTCGCTAATAATGTCGCGCAGGCTGCGCTGGTCGCTCGACTGGCACGTCGCCTGGAAGCATAGGATCTCGGCGGCTCGAAGGACGTCTGGAATGAAGCAAGTCGATCTGAAGCAGGCTGTGAATGCCGTCTCGGACGTGGTGCAGAACCGACCCCGGCCTCTTCGGGAATTTGACCAGATCCACATGAAGACTGGTGACATGGTCTTTCAGAGCGAGATCGTGGCGGACTGGGCGAACGGCAAGCGCCTGGCGTTCATCGGCGACGGTGATGCCGTCAGCGTCTGCGTCGCCTATCTCCGGGCGCGCGGAGTGCTGGATTTTGGGCCAAGCAGGATCACGGTCTTTGACTTCGATCAGCGCACGGTCCAGGCGGTTAAGCGGTTTGCCGACCGTGAGAGGCTCGAGCATCTGGACGCGGTCTTGTACAACTGCCTCGACGCGTTCCCGAACCTTAACAAATTCGACTGCTTCTATACGAACCCGCCATGGGGCGCCTCTAACGGCGGTGAAAGCGTGAACCTGTTCGTGCAGCGCGGCATCGAGGCAATCCACTATGACGGAGATGGAATGATCGTAATCGCGGACGATGATGAACTGCCCTGGCCGAAACATGTTTTAAGCAACGTTCAGGCCAATGCATCGAAGAATGGATTTTACGTCTCGAAGATGCAGAGAAAGCTGCACGAGTATCATCTGGATGACGCACCTGATTTGAAATCTTGCAACCTCTACGTTAGCGCGTTGCCGGGGAATGCTGCCAACATCATTCCGAGCCAAGCTGTCACGGATCCGGAGAAGCTGAGGAACTTCTACGGCCAATCCCAAGAGCCTCGGGTCCACTATGTCCTGGAGCGCAAGAAGCCGGACTATGGGAAGGCTCCCGAAGAGGAGTATGAGTTCCAGCTCCTGGAGAAGCGGGCATGAACGAGATCATTCATCCGGGGGCTGGCCTGCTGTTCATGAAGGTAGGCACGCACGCTCAGGAGAGCCTCGCCGACATCATCGCGCGAAAGCGCAAGGAGATTGAGAAGGTCGGCCACACCATGTGGGGCTATGGTGGGAACACCTGCCACCCCAGCAGTATGGTGCAGCCCTTCGCGCGGACCTTTGCCGAGCGGCAGGAGCCGATCCATCTTGTCATGGAGGAGATGGAGTCCAATCATTTCGCCGAGCCGCTATGCGCCGCCGAGGCGTCTTCCGATGGCCTGAACTGGTCGCCGATACCGGACGCAATCGAGGTGCGTGGTTCTCGCTATGCATTGGTCATACGGGACCTGCAGCCCGCTAATTTTAAGCTGCCGTTGCAGCAAACGGTGGTCCCCGTCGGCCCCAGCAACGGTCGAGTGGGCAGCCGCTACGTAAGTGGTCGGATCGACAAGGCCTGTCTGACGGTGACAGCGCAGCCGGAACTCTCGAACGACGACACAGCGAAGTTTGAGCGGCCGATCCATCTAGTCGCCGAACTGGTCCGGCCCTATGCGGTCTTTCTACGGAACTACCGTCCCAAGGTCGGCGATTAGCATTGGCCCCGTCGCCTCGCGGAGGTGGCCGGTGTAACTGTCAAGGCCGGCAATGACGTCGTCGACCGACACGGAAGGCGCCGAGCAGGCGAAGCAGGCGGTTAAGGCCTTGTCCGCCCTCGGCTCGGCGCATACTCGGTCGCGCAGCGTTGTATGGGGAATGTCTCTCAACAGACGCGCGATCAGCTGCTCCTGGCAAGCTATCCGGCCTTCTGCGCCGCCAAGGGAGATTCCGGAAAGCGCGACGATGGCTCTCTTGTCCCCCGTGACCAGCAGCGGCAAGCTGCGCAATAGCAGGATCGCGACCAGTTGGCTCTCGCCAGTGTCGAACTCGAGGGCCTTGGCGGAGGCCTGCTCTTCTAGCTCCGCTGCAAGCGCGATCTCGTCCTCTGTCGGCTCAAGCAGCCTCAACTCCGCCAGCATAATCTCGAAGGCTTGGGCCGCGCCCTTGGGACCGGTGAGGCTGTTCTTGCCGCCCAGCCGCGTGCGAAGGGTGACGCGGGCGATGCCGAGCATTGCCGGCGGTTCACCATCGAGGGTCGTCGCCGCGAGCGTTTCGCTGTGACACCGATAGGCGCACGCCTTCAGAACGACGTCGTTGTCGAGCAAAACGCCGTCAGCCACCTTGGCCCATCACCTTACCTAGATATTCTCCGCTTTCCGCACCTATCTCGCTCCAATCGATCTGCGTCTCGGCGTAGGTATTGACATCCCTCCAGATGGGTCGAGCGTTCCCGCCGCCATAGATAAACTTGAGTGCGGACATCGCCATGGGCCAGGATCCGGTACGGTGAGCGACACAAAGGGCCAAAGTGCCTGGCTCTATGCGGTAAGCCGGCGCCGCCTTGATCACCGCGCTGGCCAGGGTTGGTGCGTTGAAGCTGCCAAGGCTCGTGGTAATGACCGGGTCGGCACGGCCGGTGAGCAGCTCAAGGGCGAATCGATCAGCCTCCTTCTCTTGATCGTCCGGATCGCTGACCATCGCAGGATCCTTGAGGTCGACCAGCGCGGGGGCGCCGCTGAGATGCCCAAGAACAGCATGTCCCAATTCATGGGCGAGCGTGAAGGCAGTCGGGGCAGGATAGCTAGCATCCTTCCCAAGCAGGATCGCGTATCGGCCATTCACCTCGACGACCATGGCGTGCATGGATTTCGTCTCGAGCGGGAAGACACGGAGATGGATCACCGGGATACCGACCCCCCAGCAGAGCGCCAGCAGCCCTCCGAGGTCGACGAACTGCTGGGAGGAAAGGATCGCTTCCCGGATAACGTCGGCGTTCAACCCCTTCAAAGCGCCACCCTCCGGTGTGGCGCGGATCAGCACTCTCCCGATAGTGATGCCGAAGGAAGTTAGCGCCGCCTTGTGGGCTTCGTCCTCGGCCGAGAAGTGCTTGAACTTCGCTTCGTCGTTCCAGACGAATTCGACGCGCTCTCCCAGAAGGCCACGCGGCGAGACGCCGAGCTTGCGGGCGAGTGCAAAGCGAAGTTCGGCTCTCCCGGACGCATCGGCGGCGAGTTCGTTACTCCACCATGAAGGCCATGCAGCCTTGATGACCTGATCGCTCAGGCCAGCCTGTCGCAGACCACGTCTCAGTTTGGCGGTGTCGGGATCCAATGCGCGGTGCGTTTCCCTTTGGACAAAAGTTGCTTAGCATGGCGACTTGGCGATGCGAAAGCCACATCAGAGCAGCAATTCGCCTTCGCGCTTGCCAGCCGTCGGCGCTCGAACTGCCCCACGCACTTTCTTGACGAGCGCCAGCCACTGATCGACGTTGCCGTCGAACCCGGCGATGTCAGCGGTCGACCTAGATGACAACTCGCGCGGATCGGAGAGGCGGACCCAGTAGCCGCCGGTCAGCCAGGCGACGACGTTAGCTTCGTAGGCAGGAGCGTCGTCCGGCTTAGCGACTTGACGCAGCAGCGCGGTGACCTGCGACGCTCCGACTGGTGCGCCCGCGCTTCCCACGTTGCGAAACGCCTTCGGATCGAAGGGGACGCCTTGCCTCAGCATCAAAGGCGCGTCGGAGTAACACATCAGGGCATAGTGACGGGCTTTTTCCCCACTCGCACTGTCTCCACGGCTCGTGACGAGGGCGCTCGGGGGCAGTGGCCGCTTGATCCCGTGCTCATCGACATACTGGCGCCAAACGACGGTCCGACTCGGCGCCAGATCGACCGCCTTTGGCCTTGATTTCATGGTCGAGAAGATGACCGGCACGGGCAATCGGAGCCGGGCGAGAGGGGTGATGGCAGCCGCAGGGGCATTGCCTACACCCCAAAGGAAGACGCCGTTTCCGGCCCGACGCTCGTGCTCCTTGCGCGTGATGATCGCGTCGAGGCCCTGACCCGCTTCCGCCTGCATTCGGGACCAGCAGACATAGCCATCCTGCCGCAAAGTGGCAAGTTCTGCGGTCCGTGACGGTGTCATCTTCAGGAAATACATGTTTTCACTGACGGTCTCATCCTAACCCGGAAACTTAAGGGCAAAGCTACCACCTGCGCTCTTCTTGTGGTGGATAGATTTTCCGGTAAAGCTATGGGCAAATTGCGCAGGGTCGAAATCGAGGCCTCGGCTCGACGCGTTGAGTGGCGCAGCATTCGTCGCCGGGCGCCCGGCTCTGAAGCTGGCCTGCTCAGGTCGCACGCGACACTGCATCTGCCACAACGGCGAACGGCAGCACCAACGAGAGCGGCGCATCGAGCAGCGGCACCGCGCCATAGCCGGCATACCACTTGGCAGCCTGTTCACTCTTGGCATCGATCAGTAGGGCCACCCCGCCGACCTCCTGCGCCACGCGCATGCACCGATCGGCAGCGCGCAGGAGCAAGGCGCCGCCGAGCCCGCGGCCCTGCACCGACTTGTCGACCGCCAGCCGCCCCAGCCGGAACACCGGCACGTCATAGCGGCCGAGCCCCTTGGCGACGATCGTCGGCGTCCGCGCATAGATCAGCGACGCTGGACTGAGCGTGTAGAAGCCCAGGATCTGGGACGGCGCGGCGACGGGCGCGGCGACAAAGCATTTGGCGCCGCCGCTCTCGTGGTTCTGACGCGCATAGCGCTGCAGGTAGGTGATGAGATCGACATCACCGCAATCAAAGGCGGCGCGGTCATGCGATCGTTCGAGCGGGCCTTCCGCCCAGTCGATCGTCATTCGAGCGTGAAGCCAGCCTTGGCGGCGCGGATCAGACGGGCGGGCGCCGCCGGCGGGTTCTCGAGCAGCTTGAGCACACGAAGCGAGTCGCGGCCCGACAGGTCCTGTCGTTCCTCGCGCTCGATGACGGCCTCGGCCTGGGGCAGCATATTGCGGAGGATGTAGCCGGTCAGGTCGAGCCGCTCGATCGAGGCGGCCCGGGTCAGGATGGCTTTGTCTTCCGGTCGGAGCCGGAGCTCGACACGGCCGTTGTCGGTATGGGTGCGGGGCATGTGGGCCTCCTTTCGAGGAGGATCATAGCATACGGCTTCTATCCGTACAACGTTATACGGATTATAGCCGTACATGCTGCAGGTCCGCCTGCGGAACGATCGTGCAACATAAAGGACGTTATGTTCCGCATTGTTCGCTTCGCGCGACGTCCTGGGTGCCTGCCTGAATGCTAAGCGGGAACTGTGATCGGTCAGGCGGGCGTATCTCCACAAGAGGGCAGTTAGCCAATGTCAACTATTGGCTAACCTGCGCGAGCAATCGTTGCGAAAACGGCCGTGTTCGCAACGATATTGAATTCCTTCCACAATCTTCAGCTGCCTCTCTCGGTGGATTGATGCTGAACCGTGTTGCATAATCAGTGTGTCTCTGGGACCGTCTGACATGGGTTCCGCAACGAAACGGCCTTCGAAAAAGGATGCTGCTGCTTCAGCCTCTCTGCTGATCGGCTACGCGCGCGTGTCCACGGAGGATCAGAAGCTGGATCTGCAGAAAGATGCGCTGGTGAGCGCAGGGTGCGATCGGATCTTTGAGGACCGGGCATCGGGAGCGCGAACAGAGAGGCCCGGCCTCCGCGAGGCTCTTTCCCATCTACGACCCGGCGACACCTTGGTTATCTGGAAGCTTGACCGACTCGGGCGGACGACCCACCAGCTCGTGGGCCTGCTCGAACAATTTGAGCAGGATGGTGTCAAACTTCGATCGCTGCAGGACGGGATCGATCCATCGACCTCCATGGGAAAAGCCATGCTGCAGATCGGTGCTGTCTTTGCAGAGATGGAGCGCAACCTCATCCGCGAACGGACACGCGCCGGGCTGGCTGCAGCGCGGGCCCGCGGACGCATGGGGGGCGAAAGCCAAAGATTGGGAACGACGCCGTAGATACGGCCAGACGGCTGATGAAGGATCCTGATCTGACGATGTCTGAGATCGCTCAACGTCTCGGAGTCAATCGCGTCACACTGTATCGCACCTTGGAACGTGAAGCAGATTTTCAGCCTCGGGCGCCCGGACGCAAACCCGGGGGGAAGCGGGTCTGATCCTCCGGCCCTCGATTAAATGAACGCGGAGGACCCCCCTCTCGGCTTTTCGCATCGACGCTGTCTGGCCGAAAGCAGACCGACAAAACTCGGGCTAAGCGGTCCAACAATCGGCCGTTCCGGAGGCCTAAAACTCGACTGCTTTCCCTCGGCCAGCAAACCCGGCCGGGGCTTTCGGGCGAGCTTGCCGGATCGATCGCCGGCTGAATGTTTGATCTGGACGAGCCGCTACACGGTCGACTCGACAAGACCGAGGCTGCGACGGCATCGTGCGCGCATCAGAGCGATGCCGGCTGGGGCACGAGTTGCGGTCGAAACCGCGACTCGTGCCGAGCGGCTTGCTGCGCGTTATCAGCTCCAGGCGTGCAGCGGCGGGTTGACCCCATTAAGGGCGTAGTTTCCCAGGATGGCGTATTTCCAGCGCACCGGATCGTGCAGCGTGTGAGTGCGGGCGTTGCGCCAGTGGCGGTCGAGGTTGTGCACGCCGAGCGTCGAGCGCGTGCCAGCCAATTCGAACAGCTTGTTGGTGGCCTGGAGCGCGATCTCGGTCGAGAGGACCTTGGCCTCGGCCACCGCGATCTGCGCCCGCGCGACCGTCTCGGTGGAGGCGTGCTCGACCGCGCGATCGACCGCCAGACCCGCCCTCTCCAGCAGCGCCTCGGCCGCATGGAGCCGCAGCGTGAGGTCGCCGACGGCCTGGATCGTGTAGGGGTCCTGCCAGGCATGGTCGAGACCGCTGTCGATCCAGGCGCGCGAGCCGCCGCGCACGAACTTGATGGTGTCCTTGATCGCCGCCTCGGCGATGCCGGTATCGACAGCGGCCTGGATGATCTGGAAGATCGCCCCGTCCGTCGTCGGTCGGTCGAATCCCTTGTAGCCCGGCACCAGATGCGTCTTGGGCACTTTGACCTTGTCGATCACGACGGTGCCGCTCAACGTCGTGCGCTGGCCGAAGCTGGACCAATCGTCGATCACGCTCAGGCCCGGCGCATCCCGCTCCGCGATCGCGTACCAGGCGCGCCCCTCATCGTCGAGCGCCACGATCGGCACCAGATGGGCGAGCAGCGCACCGGAAGAATAGAACTTTTTGCCGGTGACCACCACGTGGTCACCGGCATCGGTGAAAGTCGTCTCGAAGTCCGCGGCACGTTTCGACCCGAATTCCGAGAAGGCGTTGCCGAACCGCGTGCCCTTGAGCACGTCGGCAAACAGAAGCCGCTGCTGCGCCTCGTCCGAATTGGTGCGGATCGCGGCCACGACGCCGATATGGTTTTGGGTGATCTGACCGATCGACGGGTCGGCCGCCGAGATGATCTGGATGACGCGGTCGATCGTGACGTAGGAGAGGCCCGGACCGCCGAAGCTCTTGGGCACGTTGAGCGACCAGAGCCCACTCTGCGAATAGGCGTCGAGTTCGGCCACCGGCCAGATGCGCTGGCGGTCGCGCTCGGAGGCACCCTCGGCGAAGCGCGCCGCGAGCGCCTCGGCGACCGCGATGGCTTCAGCGTCGTCCTTGATGATGTGGGCCGGTTCGCTTGGGCGCGGGAGGGCCGGCACGGCCACCGGGTGTCCGGCGGGATCGATTGCCTGGGGTTTGACGACGATGGTCATGACGGAGCGTCCTTTCCGAAAACGAGGATGGGGTGGCTAGGCGGCGCGGGGCGTGGTGGCGCCCGGGGTCGCGGCCTGGCCAAGATAAAACGCCTTGATGTCGTTGCGGGCGCGGAGATCGGCCGCGTCCCCGGCCAGCACGGTAAGGCCGGCTTCGAGCACGACCGCCCTGTCGGCATAGCGCAGCGCGACGGTCGAGTTCTGCTCGGCCAGTAGGATCGACAGACCCTCGGCCACGTTCAGAGCTTTCAGGCGGTGGAAGATGTTCTGCACGACCAGAGGAGCCAAGCCCATCGAGGGTTCGTCCAGCACCAGGAGGCGCGGCCGTCCCATCAGGGCGCGGCCAATGGCGGTCATCTGCTGCTCGCCGCCGGAGGTGAGGCCAGCGCTCGTCTTCCGCTTCTCCTTCAGGCGCGGGAAGGTCGCATAGACGCGCTCGAGATCCTGCACGATCTCGCGCCGGCCGGAGCCGCGCCCCAGGCCGCCGGTCACGAGATTGTCCTCGACCGTCAGGCTGCGGAAGCAATGCCGCCCCTCCAAAACTTGCACGAGCCCGCGCCGCACGAGGGCCGACGGGCTCAGGCCCGAGACGTCGGCGCCCTCGAAGCGGATGAGGCCGGCCGTGACCTTGCCGCGCTCGGCCGGCAAGAGGTTCGACACGGCCTTGAGGGTGGTCGACTTGCCGGCCCCGTTGGCGCCGAGCAGCGCCAGGATCTCGCCCCGGCGCAAGTCGAAGCTGACGCCGTGCAGCGCCGCGATCGTGTGGCTGTAGGAGACGGCCACGTCTTCGACCGAAAGGATGATCTCGCTGTCCGGCATGTCGCCTCCTGTCAGTGGTGCCGGCCGAAGCCGGTCCCGGGCGTCGCTCAGTTGGAGCCGAGCTGCTCGGCGTCGGCGGCCGTGCGGGGCACGATGTGGTGCTCGGCCGCATAGCCGGCGGCGGACTTCTCGATGATTGGGCGCAGCAGGGCCCAGTCGGGCGCGATCCAGCTTGACACGACGTTCCACTTGGCCCCGTCCCACTGCTGGAAGGTCACACGGCCGTCGCCCTCGTGGTTCTTCCAAGTGACGTTGATCGAGTGGAACAGGTCCTTGGCGCCGAGCGCTTCGACTCGGGCGGGATCGAGGCTGAGGTGTTCGAGGCCCCAGCGGACCTCGTCGCCGGTCAGCGTGCGATGGCCGAACTTCTCCTGCGCGATGCGGATCGCCTCGACGTTGAGGATGCCGTTCACGATCCCGAGATTGTGGTAGACGCTGCCGATCCGCTTCCTATCGTCGAGGTTGCCCTTGCCGGCGCCGTAGACCGTCTTCACGATCTCCTGAAGCACCGGATATTGCGCGCCCGAAGCTTGGGTGGTGATGGCGGTGTAGCCCTTGGCGGCGTCGCCCGCCGGGATCACGTCCTCCTCGGAGTTCGACCAGACATTGCCGACGATGTGATCGGCGGGAAAGCCGACTTTCTGCGCGGTCTTCAGCGCCACCGGGTTCATCACGCCCCAGCCGCGCAGCACGACATAGTCAGGCTTGTAGCGGCGGATGGTCAGCCACTGCGACTGCTGCTCGTTGCCCGGATGCGGCACCTCGATCTGCTGCACGTCGAAGCCGTATTTCTTGGCCAGCAGTTCGTAGATCGGGATCGTCTCCTTGCCATAGGGCGAGCCGTGATAAAGCACGGCGATCTTCTTGCCCTTGAGGCTCTCGAGGCCGCCGAGCTTGCCCGCGATGTAGTTCACGATGCCCGATGTCTCGCTGTAGGGGTTGAGCAGCAGCGGGAAGACGTATTTAAAGACGCTGCCGTCGGTCGAATCCGTGCGGCCGTGGTTGACGGTCAGCAACGGCGCCTTGTCGGCCGTGACGCGGTCGATCATGGCGTAAGCGATGCCCACCGAGAGCGGGTTCCAGGCCGCGATGCCGGGATGGCTCTTCTGGCGCTCGTAGCACTCGATACCTCGCTCGACCTCGTACTGGGTCTCGCACTCGTCCCAGGTGAGCTTCACCCCGTTCACGCCGCCATCGCGAATGTTTATGAGGTTCAGGTAGTCGATGAAGCCGCCGAAAAAGCCCGTACCGCCCGCCGCGTAGGGGCCGACCCGATAGCTCTGCAGCGGGAAATATTGTTCGTCGGCCTGGGCGGCCGAGAGGCCAAGCGGGGCCACGAAAGCCAGCGCGAGGGCGGTCGAGAGCGCCGCGCGCTTGAGGCGCGGCAGGAAGGCGTGGGGCTGCATAGGATATACTCCGGGCGTTGAGGGAAGCGAGAACGGAAAAAGCCGGTGAGGTCAGGCGGCTGGGGACAGCCGTTTCATCAAGCGTCGACACAGAGCCGCGAGACCATCCGGTTCGGCGATGAGGAAAGCGATGATGAGCGCGCCCAGGACGATATGCTGGCTCATGTCGAGCACGCCCGAGTCGAACCGGCTTCCCAGGACAAGGCTGCCGAGCCGCGACAGTACTAGCGGGAACACCACGATCAGGGCCGCGCCGAAAAAAGCGCCGCGGATGGTGGCGAGCCCGCCGATGATGACGATGAAGAGGATCTGGAACGAGCGGTCCAGGTTGAAGCCGGCCGGCTCCACGGTGCGCAGATAAGCGAAGGCCCAGAGCACCCCGGCGACCCCGATGATGAAGGACGAAATGCCGAAGGCCAGAAGCTTGGTGCGCAGGATCGGGATGCCGACCACCCGGGCCGCCATCTCGTTGTCGCGGACAGCGATGAAGTTGTGGCCGGTCTGTGTTGTCACGAGGCTAGCCGCGAGCGCCGTCAGGGCAACGACGATCGTCAGCGCGAACAAGTAGCGGCCGACCGGGCCTGTGAAGGTCAGCCCGAACAGGGTGAGCGGCGGCGCATCGATGACGCCCGAGGCACTATCGTTGGAGAACCAGCTGAACTTGGTCAGCGCCCAGGCCACGAAGAACTGCGCCGCGAGGGTCGCGACCGCGAGGTAGAAGCCGCGGAGGCGCAGGCTCGGCAGGCCGAAAAAGATGCCGATGGCGGCTGCGACCAGCCCAGCCAGTCCGATGCTGCCGAGCAAGGGCATGCCGGCCACCCGCAGGTTGATGTTATAGGCCGCGAACGCGCCGACCGCCATGAAGGCAGCCGAGCCGAGCGACAGCTGACCCGCATAGCCGGTCAGCAGGTTAAGCCCGACCGCCGCCAGCGACAGCGCCAGGAACGGGGTGAGGATCGCCTCGAAGAGGTAGTCGGAACCGACGAATGGAAGGATGCCGTAGGCGACGGCGAGCACGGCGAGCGGCCAGAGCCAGCCCGGTAGCCCGCGCTTGGCCGGCGTCGTCGAAGAGAGGATCGTCGCCGACATGGCTCAGGCCCTTTCCACGACGCGCTGGCCGAACAGTCCGGCGGGCTTCACAAGCAGGAAGGCAAGCGCGATCACATAAGCGAACCAGCCTTCGATGCCGCCGCCCACGAATGGGCCGACGTAGACTTCCGCGAGCTTCTCCAAGGCGCCGATCAGCAGGCCACCGACGATGGCGCCGAGGATCGAATCGAAGCCGCCGAGCACCAGCACCGGCAGCGCCTTGAGCACCACGAGCGACAGCGAGAACTGCACGCCGAGTCTAGCCCCCCAGAGGAGGCCTGCCACGAGAGCGACGGCGCCCGAGGCGCTCCAGACCACGGCCCAGATGCGCGGCAGGCGAAGCCCGATCGCATAAGCGGCGAACTGATCGTCTGCCACCGCCCGGAAGGCCAAGCCGATCCGGGTGTAACGGAAGAAGGCGCTGAGTAGCACGACCATCAGCCCCGCGACGGCTGCCGCGAACAAGTCGAAACTGGAGATGAGGACGCCATAGACCTCGAACGGCTTGTCGTCGATGCCGAGGTCGAGCCCATGGACCTGCGTGCCCCAGAGCAGTTGCGCCGCCCCCTCGATCACGTAGGAAAGGCCGAGCGTCGCCATAAACAGCGTCATGGGGGGCTTGTTGACGAGCGGCCGCAGCACCGTCCGTTCGATGGCGAGCGCCAGCACCACCATGACCGCAAAGGTGGCGGCCAGCGCCGCCACGATCGGCAGGCCGCGCTCGAGCAGGCTCACGAAGGTTAGCGCCGCGAACAGCAGCATCGCGCCCTGCGCAAAGTTGAGCACGCCGGAGGTCTTGTAGATCAGCACGAAGCCGATCGCGACGAGCGAGTACATGACACCCGAGAGCAGCCCCCCGACCAGCACCTCGAGGAAGAATTGATAGTCGAAGCCGTCCATCAGCCGGCCTCCTCGTCGTCGTCGTGGGCCACGCCCAGATAGGCGTCGATCACGGTCTGGTGGTTGCGGATCTCGTCTGGGGTGCCCTCGGCGATCTTGCGACCGTAGTCGAGCACCGCGATGCGGTCCGAAAGCCCCATGATCACGCCGATGTCGTGCTCGATCAGCACGATCGTAGTGCCGAACCTGTCGCGCGATGCACGGACGAAATGGGCCATCTCGCCCTTCTCGGTTGCGGTCATGCCGGCCATCGGTTCGTCGAGAAGCAAGAGCGTCGGGCAGGCCACGAGGGCACGGGCGAGTTCCACCCGCTTCTGCAACCCGTAGGGCAGCGTGCCGACAAGGCGGTCGCGGATGCCGGTGAGATGGAGGAAGTCCAGGATTTCGTCCGCAAGGGCACGCGCATCGTCGCGTTCGCGCCGGGCGCGGCCGAGACCGATGAGCTGCTCCGCCCAGGTCGCGTGGCCCGCCGCCACGCGCCCGGCCACGACGTTGTCGAGCGCGCTCAGCCCCTTGAACAGCGCAAGGTTCTGGAAGGTGCGCGCGACGCCGAGGCGAGCCAGCCGCGCCGTCGGCACGGCCGCGAAGGTCTCGCCCCCGATGGCGATCCGGCCGCGATCGGGCCGATAGATGCCGCTGATCACGTTGATCAGGGACGACTTGCCCGCGCCGTTCGGCCCGATGATCGCCACGATCTCGCCGGCCGAAACCGCAAGATCGACCTCGGAGAGCGCCACGACGCCGCCGAACGACAGCCCGATTCCTGCGACGCCGAGTACCGCAGGGCGCGACGGGGCGGCATCCGTCGTCAGGCCGGGCGCAGCCGTCTCCGGGATGTCGAAGTCATCCGCCGTCTGCAGGGCTGCGCGCAGGGCAGCACTCATGGTCGTTCCGATCGCGCGATGGGTTGAACTTCAATCGAAGCCGCGACCCGCCTATTCGGCGGCGGCGGCGAACTGGCGCTCGGCTTCGAGCTCGCGCACTAGCGGGATGATGTGCTTGCCGAAATACTCGACCTCTTCCTGGAAATGCAGGAAGCCCAGCAGGATGAGGTCGGCGCCGGCCTCCTTCAGCGCGAGGACGCGTTCGGCGATCTGATGCGGCGTGCCGATCAGATTGGAGCGGAAGCCGTCGTTGTACTGGACGAGGTCGTCGAGCGTGGACTTCGCCCAGTTGCCCTCGCCTTCCGGGGAGGCCTTGCCGGCGTTCTTGACCTCGTGGGCGAAGCCCTTGACGGCGTCCGGATTGGCTTTCGCGATGATCTCGGCCAGGACGGCCCTGGCCTCCTGCTCCGTGTCGCGCGCGATCGCGAAAGCGTTGACCCCGACCCGGACGGCATGGCCGTTCGCCGCCGCCTTGCCGCGCAGGTCGTCGACCTGCTTCCGGATCTCCTCGGGCGTGTTGCCGTTGGTAAAATACCAGTCAGATACCCGGGCCGCCATGTCGCGCGCGGCGCGGGACGACCCCCCCTGGAAGACCTCGGGCTGCGGGTCGATCGGCTTGGGTTTCAGGCTGTAGTCGGTGAAGCGGTAGAAATCGCCGCGGAACGTGAAGCTGTCCTCGCTCCAGATGCCGCGCAGCGCCCGGATGAATTCCTCGGACCGGCGATAGCGCTCGTCGTGGTCGAGCCAAGGCTCGCCGATGGCCGTGAACTCGCCGCGGAACCAGCCGCTGACCACGTTCACCGCGACCCGGCCGCCATAGATGTTGTTGATCGTGGCGATCTGCTTGGCCGCCACGGCCGGGTTCCACGGCCCGGGCAGCAGCGCGACGATCACCGTGAGACGCTCGGTGGCGGCCAGCAGGGCCTGGCTGAAGGTCACGGGCTCGTGCTGGTTGTCGGCGCCGTAGCCGGCCGTGAAGCGGATCTGGCTCAGCGCGTAGTCGAAGCCGTTGGCCTCGGCGATCTGGGCGAGCTTGCGGTTGTAGTCGATGTCCCAGCTCGTGCGCTGCTCGATGGTGCTGATGACAAGGCCGCCGGAGACATTCGGCACCCAATAGGCGAACTTGACGGGGTCGCGGGTCGGTCGTTCGGAATGCGTCGGCATGAAACCCTGTCCTTGATGGAGATGACGTCGTCAGACTTTGGCCGCGTGCCGCATCGGCGCCGGGCGGGAGATGGGGGTGAGGTGGACCAGCTGCCCGCGGGCCTCGGCGACTGCCCGGCTGATCCGCTCACGCACCGGATCGCTGGTCAGCATGTGGCCGTCGAAGTCGCTCTCGAGCGCGTAGATCGCGGTGGGCAAAGTGAGTGCGTTGAAGAAGCCGAACAACGGACGCAACTGGTGTTCCGTCATCAGGCCGTGCAGCGGCGTTCCGCCGGTCGCGGCCAGGAGAACCGGCGTGCCTTGCAGGGCACGGTGGTCAACGATGTCGAACAGGTGCTTGAGCGCCCCTGTGTAGGACGCACGGTAGACTGGGGAGCCGACGACCAGCAGGTCCGCTTGCTCGACCGTCTCGATGGTCGCCTCCGCCCGACCGGACAACGGGCCGCGCGGCATTGCGGCGAAGAGATGTGGCGCCTCGTCGACGAGCTCGAGTAGCCGCACGTCGCCGTCACCAGCGAGATGATCGAGGATGGCGCCGACCAGCGCCGTTGTTCGGGAGGGCCGTGTGAGGCTCCCCGAGATGCCGATGATCTTTGCTTGCGCCACGCCGCGTCTCCAATCTGAGCGGATCGTGGTTTAGTCTAGTAGAATTGTCAACTAACAACCGGGGGCCTTCGCAGGCGACTTCGAAGCTCCATAGCCGCAACTGCTCTGGCCCCACCCGCCGGATGTCTGCTGTCGGCGCAAGGTGAAGCATGTCTGAACGGCAAAGATGGGCGCTACCCGGACGCTGTAATTCTGCCGGGATCAACTCCCCAACGGATCATATTCGTGATTATGCGGATTCCGCATAACCAGTATTATGATCCATTCGAGATTATGGACAGTTGAGAGTCCGATCAGCGATGGGCCTATGTACCGATCGAACCCTTTCCGACGGCTGCGGGTTACCGCCTGAACGTGAGGATTGGCATAGGGTGCAGGAATGGCGAGCAAGGTCGTAGCGATCACCGGCGCGAGCAGCGGCATGGGCGAGGCGACCGCTGTAGCGCGACGATCTGGATGAGAGGGCGGCGACGATCAGGATGAGACTGTGGTGTCGCGGCGAGTTGATGATTGCCGGGTCTGCTTGACGCGTGCAAGGGCTATTCAGGGTGATTGCTGTCGCGGCGCGTCACTCGGCTGCGGTTTTGATTGTCGCGGGTGGGTGGCCTGCCCGGTCCGCGTTTACGGTCGAGGGCGACCCGGCGTCGGTAGCTCTCGACGTTCATCTCGAAGATGGTTGCGTGGTGGACGAGCCGGTCGACGGCGGCGAGCGTCATAGCGGGGTCGGGAAAGACCTTGCCCCATTCGCCGAAGGGCTGATTGGCGGTGATGAGCATGGATCGGCGCTCGTAGCGGGCGCTGATCAGCTCGAACAGCACGCTGGTTTCGGCCTGGTCCTTGGTGACGTAGGCGAGATCGTCGAGGATCAGGAGATCGAAGCGGTCGAGCCTGTTTATGGCGGCTTCGAGCGCGAGTTCGCGGCGGGCGACCTGCAGCTTCTGGACGAGATCGGTGGTGCGGGTGAAGAGGACCTTCCAGCCATTCTCGATCAAAGCGAGGCCGAGCGCGGCAGCCAGATGGCTCTTGCCCCCGCCGGGTGGACCGAACAGCAGCAGGTTGGCGCCGGTGGCGAGCCACGCGTCACCAGCCGCGACCGCCATTGACCTGAGCCTTGGACACCATGGGCACGGCGTCGAAGTCGAAGGTGTCGAGGCTCTTGCCCGGCGGCAAGCGTGCTTCGGTAAGGTGACGCTCGATGCGCCGCCGATCCCGTTCGGCGAGTTCGTGCTCGGCGATGGCGGCGAGGAAGCGAGCCGCCGGCCAGCCCTCCTTGTCGGCGCGCGTGGCGAACTCCGGCCAGACGGTCTTGATGGTGGGCAGGCGCAAATCGGTGAGCATGACCCCGAGCCGGGCGGTGTCGACGGCGGTTGTTGCGGGAGCGGTCATGCCGCGTCTCCCAGCAGGCTCTCGTAGCTGGCCAGGGACGCCAGGTGGACGGTGACGTGGGGAATGCCGGCCGGGTCGGGCGCGAACGGGCGCGCAGGGCCACCATGTCCGGCAGGGTGCCGCTCCTCAGGTCGGTGGCGAGGTGCTCGGCCAGCTCGGCCTCACAGCCACGATCATGCGCAAGGGCCAAAAGATCCACGGCGATGCGACAGGCCTGCCGCTCGGGCATGGCGTCCCGCAGGGCTTCGAAAGCCAGCTTGTAGGCTTCGCGCGGGAACAGTTGATCCCGGTAGACCAGACCCAACAATGCCATGGGCTTACGACGCAGGGCGTGGATGACGTGATGGTAGTTCACGACCTGGTCGTGTCGCCCGCTGGGCAGGGATCGTCCTCGAGGGAGGGTCAGCAAGGGTGTGCCGCCGACGAAGACCTCGAGCCGGTCGTCATAGAGGCGGACCCGCAGCCGGTGGCCGATCAGGCGCGAGGGCACCGTGTAGAACACCTTGCGCAGGCGAAAGCCGCCGGCGGATGTGACCCGCACGGCCATGTCTTCGTAGTCACAGGTCCGACGGTCCGGCAGGGCCTGGAGGACGGCACGCTCGC
>CAXTOT010000039.1:0-48123 GCA_964245915.1 uncultured Lichenihabitans sp.
GCAGGAACAGCAGGCCCAGGCCGAGCGCGAGCGACAGCATCATGCCGATCGCCACATCGCGCGTCGCGATCCGCTCGCCGAGAAAACCCATGGCGATGCCGGCCAGGAGCGTGAAGCCGACGAGGCCCGTGAACGGCGAGAGCCCGAACAGGATCGCGCCGGTCGCCCCGGTAAACCCCACATGCGACAGGGCGTGGCCCGCAAAAGTCTGCCCGCGCAGCACCAGGAAGAAGCCCACCAGGCCCGACAAAACCGCAACGATGCCGCCCGCCGCGAAGGCGGTGCGCATGAAATCATAGTCAAGCATGCGCGTGCGCCGATCCCGCCGGGCCGTGATGGTGATCGTGCCGGTGCGCCTCGCCCTCGGCCTCGATGCCGCCGTTCATCACGAAAATCCGCGAGCCGAGCCGCAGGACCTCGATATCCGATCCGTAGAGCCGCGACAGCACCGGACCCGTGACGACCGCATCGACCTCTCCCAAGACGGCCCGCCCCTGCCCGAGGTAGAGCACGCGATCGAGCGCCTTCAGCAGCGGATTGAGCTCATGGGCGCTGAACAAAACCGTCATGCCAAAAAGCTTCTGCAGTCGGCTCACGAGATCGACGATGCCCTGCTGATGCGTGGGATCCAGACTCATCAGCGGCTCGTCGAGCAGAAGCACTTTCGGCCGCCCGAGCAAAGCCTGCGAGATCAACAGCCGTTGCCGCTCGCCACCCGACAGGCTGCCCAGCGAGCGCCGCGCCAAGCCCGATGCGCCGACGGTGTCGAGCGCCCAGGCGACCTCGTCGCGACCCAGGCGGTCGAGCCGCGGCAGCCCCCAGCGCCAGCCGCCAACCGCACTGGCGACGAAATCCCACCCGGTCAGGTTTTGCCCCGTTGCCAGCGTCCGATATTGCGGCATGTAGCCCACGGAACTGTTGCCCCGCGAGGCTGGGGCGCCGCTCACCGTAATGGTTCCGGCCGAGGGTGGAACGAGTCCCAATACGGCCCGGATCAGGGTCGTCTTGCCGGCCCCGTTCGGGCCCAGCAGGCCGATGAATTCACCGCTCTCGATCGCAAAGCTGACGTCCGCCAGAATGGTGCGGGCGCCGAGCCGCAAGGTGACTCCATCGAAGGCGACCGCCGTCAAGACTTGCCGTCCGCCAGGGCGTGTTCGAGGGCGTCGAGTTGGTCCAGCATCCAAACCTCATAGGTCTTTCCGGCCGGCTCGGTCTCGCTCACGCCGACGACCGGCACATGCGCGCCTTTGGCGATGCCGACCAACCGCTTGACGGCTTGGTTGTCGGCCTGGCTGTTATAGAGCATGACCTTGACCTTGTGACCCTTGAGATCATCCTCGAACCTTGCAACATCGGCAGGGCTGGGCTCGGTGTTGTTCATGACGGCCGTCTGAAACGCTTGGTTGTGCATGTCGAGCCCAAGCGCCTGGGCCATATAGCCGAACACCGGTTCGGACGCCGTCACCGGCTGCCCGCCGAACCTGGCCCTGATGGCCGCCATCTTGGTCTCGAGCGGCTTCAGGCTAATGGTGAACGCCTCGGCACGGCGGTCGAAATCCCCCTTGTGGTCCGGGTCCGCCTTGGCCAATTCGGCAGCAAGCCGGCCGGCCAGCGCCTTCATGGTTGCGGGATCGTACCACAGGTGCGGATTGTCGCCCGCCTTCTTGCCCATGAGATCGGCCGCCACGATCTCGGTTCGGTCGGGCGCCTTGGAGGCGCCGAGCAGCTTCTCCATCCACGGATCGTAGTCGATGCCGTTGGCGATCACGATCCTGGCATGGCTGATGGCTCGAGCCGTGGCGGCGTCGGCCTCGAACAGATGCGGGTCCTGATCGGGGTTGGACAGAATGCTGGTCACGGTGGCATGGGGGCCGGCAATCTGTTTGGCGAGGTCGCCGTAGAAGTTCTCGGCGGCAACGATGGTAAGCGACGGGGTCGCCGCGAAGGCGGGTACCGCGGTCGACAGCAGGGCGGCCACGAGGGCCAGGGCAGAAATTCGCATGGGTCGGTTCCTTGTCACGCCGCGGCTTCGAGCGCCTCGATGCGGTACCGTTATATTATAACTTATAACGATACAAGATAACATTGACGCACCTCTCGATGTCTTGCCTTTGCTGCTTATCTCAGACCGTATCGTCAGGTTTGCCGTAGCGGGAGTGATCGATGTGTCCCACCAACACGTGAGCAGCCGCGATGGCTGGATGCAGCGCGTTGAGGAACTCTGTGGCAAACGGGGACTTCAGCTTACGGCTTTGCGACGCCAGATCACCGAGATCGTGGCCGGTGCTCCCGCGCCGCTGACCGCCTACGAGATCATCGAGAAACTCGCGCGGCTCCAAGGCAAGGCGGTGGGTCCGCCGACCGTCTATCGGACGCTCGATTTTTTGACCGAGAACGGCTTCGTGGTGAAGCTCGAGAGTCGAAACGCCTACGCGCGCTGCGACCATCCGGGCCATCATCATCACGGTATCCTGCTCATCTGCACGCGATGCGGGCGCACGGAGGAGATCGACAGTCCGGCGCTCGACGAAATCTTGGCCGAAACGGCCCGCGCCTCGATTTTTTCCGTTGGACGCAGGATGGTGGAACTCGAGGGCCTTTGCGCGGCCTGTCAGGCCGCAGCAGCGGCCTGACAGGTTCGGTCAAGGAACGAACACCCCCACGGCCCCAGGCAGCACGCGAAACCGGGCGGGCGTTTTGGTGGTGATCTCGCCATCGGTGTTCACCGAACGCGGCCGACGGGTGCGCGCCAGGATGTCGAGCCCGGGACCCGTGCCGATGATCCGCCAGCGGCCGTGGCGACCCTCGCGCACCGAGGGGAGTGCCACCAGCAGCTGCCATCGGCTGTCCACCTCGAGGCTGCGAACCTCGAGGCGGCCATCGTCGATGGCCGCCTCGGCCAAAACCATGCCGCCGCCGTAATGGGACCCATTGCCGATCGCCAGATGAATGGTTCGGCTCCGCTCGACCGTGCCATTCTGTTCGATCTCGACCGTGAAGGGCCGCAGACGATCAAGCGCCCTGAGAGCCGCCACGACATAACCCAGCGTGCCCCAGCGTTTCTTGGCGTCGCGGGTCAGCGCTCGGGTCAGGTCCGCCCCGAAGCCGACGCTGGCGACGTTGAAGAAGGGTTTGTCGTTGGCCATCCCGACATCGATGCGTTTGATATGACGGGCCGCGATGATCCGCGCGGCCGCCTGAAGATCGGGCGGAATGCCGAGCGTCCGCGCCAGATCGTTGCCGGTGCCGAGTGGCAGGATCCCGAGCGGCTGCCGGCTGTCGAGCAACCCGGGCAGCGCCGCGTTGAGGGTTCCATCGCCGCCAGCGATCACCACGGAATCGACCAGCGGCACGGTCGATCGGATCAGATCCGACAGTTGCTTCGCCTTGGCGCACTCGCGCTCAAGAATCGGCACGCCGGCGCCGAGCAAAGCCGCACGGGCCTCGCTAGCCGAAGTGGAGCCCCGCCGGCTCTTGGGGTTGATCACAAGAAGCGCCGGCCGACGCGCCAGGTCGTGGCCCGTGGGTTCGGTTAGACTCATCGATCCGCTTCCCCTGGACCAAGGTCCACCACCGTATGCGAATTTTACGCCGCCCGCCTCCACGCGTCTCGGGTTTTCGACACGGCGACGAACCCGAGCGGAGACCAATCCGGTCTCAGAGACCGTTTTGAAGCTGCAGGCTCTCAGCCCTCTTGACCGGGACTGCTCAGGGACTCTGCGGGGCCGCGTTTCACGGCCTCGGTGGAAGCCGGTGCCCGGTCGTTGGCAGGGATTGGGGTCGCGCGGCGGAGGCTGTCGCGGCGGTCGCGGATTGCCGACCTCACCTGCTCGACCGCCATGTTGAGGGCCGCGACGCGACGCTCTTCCAGGTTCCGCAGGCCGGTCTCGTCGAGCGCCTCCGACACGATGGCGTCGACCTCGCCCTCCGCTCCGTCGAGCATGGCCCAGCTCTCCGCGGCCCTCACGTCCTTGAAGATCACCATGAGACGCGCCACGAGGTCATCGACGCGAACCGACCTGGTGTTGGCAAGCCGTCCAACGAGGGCGCTCAGGCCTGACGCCGTCACGCCCAGCATCATGGCTCCGATATAGATGAAATCACTATACTTATCGAGAAAGCTCGACTCGTCGTCGTCGATATAGGCCGCGGTGCCGGGGTGGGCCGGAAGCGGCGCGCCCTTGTCGGTCGAGGGGGCTTCCATCCGGCTCGCCGAGGGCGCGATCTGCGACAGCGCGACGCGTTCCGAAAGCAGAAAACGGGTCAACGCCGCCACCGTATTCTCGCTGAGGTCGGTGCTGGCCACCAATCGGTAGGTCACCGCAATCGTATCGAACTCGTCGGCCGGTCTCGGCGGCATGCCCCCGAAAGCGCCGCGCACCACCTCGAGCGACTCGTAGTCGGCACTGCGTTGAGCGATTGCAGCAGCTTCCGCCACCGGCAGAAAGGCCGGGGCACCGCCGCCCGCCTTGGTCACGGCCTTCACGGTTTCGGGCAACAGGCCATCCGACACCGGGCCCACCGCGAAGAAGGCGTCGACGCTCTTGTTGGTGACGGCATCGGCGACGTCTGGGCTATTCAGCGGCACCGTTTTGACGGCCTCCGGCGCGACGTCGTATTGCGCCAGTTCGGCCAGCAGGATGCGGGTATCGCCCGGCCTCGACGAAAGCATGCCGACCCGTTTGCCCGCCAGGTCCTCGATCCTCGCAATCTCGCTGCCCGCCGGCACCAGCAGGACCGCCGCGTCCTTATGGGTGAGCACGACGGTTTCCCCCTTGCCCGGCATGGCGACGTCCGCCCTGACCACGGCGAGATCCGCCCTCCCGGCGTCGAGCGCCGCGGCCGCGGCCGCAACCCCGTCCGTGCGAACCAGATTGAACCGCAAACCAGCGTGGCGGCGTTTCAGGAGCTTGGCGGCAGCGCCCATGAGATCGAAATCCTCGGCATCGCTGGGCGACACCGCGACGGTCAGCGTGGCGGGCCGCCTGAAATAGACCACGGTGGAGACGACCAGCAGCGCGAACGCAACGAGACCCAGGCCGAGGGCCAACACCATCGGGCGTCGCATGTGCGGACCCTCCATCCCTGCCTCCCGCGCATCCGCTGCGCCGGTCGGCCGTGCGTCGATCGCCGTGCGGCGCACGGCGCGGATCCTGCCCCCGTCGTCCGTGCGCGAAGATCAGACCTGGACTGACAACGCCTTGGCGCCCCGAACGGCTCAGTTGGCGAAGCGAAAATGCAGCACGTCGCCGTCCGTCACCACATATTCCTTGCCTTCGAGCCGGAACTTGCCGTTCTCGCGCGCCCCTGCCTCGCCCCGCCCCGCGACGTAATCCTCGTAGCCGACGGTCTCCGCCCGGATGAACCCCTTCTCGAAATCACTATGGATCACGCCCGCGGCTTGCGGGGCCCGAGTGCCGCGCGGGATGGTCCAGGCGCGCGCCTCCTTGGGCCCCACCGTGAAGAAGGTGACGAGGTGGAGCAGGTCATAGCCCGCCCGAATGACCCGGTTCAAACCGGGTTCCGAAAGGCCCACGGCATCCAGGTAGTCCTTCTGGTCGGCGGCCGGCATGACCGCGATCTCGCTCTCGATCTGGGCCGACACCACGACGCTGACGGCATTCTCCTGCCGGGCGCGCTCCGCTACCAGCGCCGAAAACGCGTTGCCCCCGTCGGCCGAGGCCTCCTCGACGTTGCAAACATAAAGCACCGGCTTGGACGACAGCAGGCCCAGGCCGGCAAAAGCCTTGCGCTCCTCGGGCTTGATCTCGACCAGCCGTGCTGGCTTGCCCTCGCGCAGCAAGACGAGGCAGCGCGTCATCAGGTCGAACAGGTCCTTGGCGTCCTTGTCGCCTCCCTTGGCGCGCTTTTCCAACGCGGTGACGCGCTTTTCCAGGCTGTCGAGATCGGACAGCATGAGCTCGGTCTCGATGGTCTCGATGTCGGCGAGCGGATCGATCCTCCCCTCGACGTGGGTGATGTCGCTGTCCTCGAAACAGCGCACCACGTGGGCGATGGCGTCGCATTCGCGGATGTTGGCGAGAAACTGGTTGCCGAGCCCCTCCCCCTTGGAGGCGCCCCGCACCAGGCCCGCGATGTCGACGAACGTCAGCCGGGTCGGGATGATCTCCTTGGAACCCGCAATCGGCGCCAGCGTGTCGAGCCGCGGATCGGGCACCGCGACATCACCGACATTGGGCTCGATGGTGCAGAACGGATAGTTGGCGGCCTGGGCGGCGGCCGTCTGCGTGAGCGCGTTGAAGAGCGTCGACTTGCCGACGTTCGGCAATCCCACGATGCCGCATTTGAAACCCATAGTGCTACTCGATCGGTTGCGGCGGCCCGGCAAACCCGCCTTGTCTGCTCCGGTCAGCGTGAAATCTCCGGTCCTCATGCTGAGCGGACTGCAAGAACGGTCCCGTCGAAGCAGGGCCAATCTTGCCGTTCTTCGACACGGGTCCGAACGCCAGGCTCAGGATGCGGACCATCGAGTTGCCAAACCGCCTCGAAGACGTCGTCTTGCCGCACCGGCTCGTGAAGTGCAACCGCAAGGCGGAGCGTCAGGGCTTGGGGGAGGGCGGCTCGTTACGGTCCGCGAACCCGGCGGCCGCAAGCGCCAGATGCACCTTGTTCTGGAAACTCGCGTCCTCGCCTTTGACCAGGAACTCGGCATCCCGCGCCACGGCATCGCAAAGGGCCTCGACCCAGGGGCGCTCGCTCTTGTCGAAATCGCTCAGCACGTAGTTGTGTACGAGCGCCTTGTCGCCCGGATGCCCGATGCCGATACGGACGCGGCGATAATCGTTGCCGCACAGGGCCGTGATGGAGCGCAGCCCGTTATGTCCCGCATTGCCGCCGCCGGTCTTGACCCGGAGCTTGCCGGGCGCGAGATCGAGTTCGTCGTGGAGCACCGCGACGTCATTCAGGCCGAGTTTGTAGAAGCGCAAAGCCTCGCCGACCGAGCGGCCGCTGTCGTTCATGAAGGTCGTGGGTTTTAGCAGCAGGACGCGTTCGCCCGCGATCGTGCCCTCGGCGGCCTGGCCCTGAAAACGGCTCCGAAATGGCCCGACACGATGCGCGGACGCGATCTGATCGACCGCCAAAAATCCGATGTTGTGTCGGTTGCGGGCATATTGGGGGCCCGGATTGCCAAGGCCCACGAGGATCAGCATGGCGAGAGCCGCGCAAAATGGAGAGGACGGCGCGCCACCTGGATCACAGGCGCGCGCCGGCCAAAATTACTTCTTGGCCGCCGGCTTGGCGGGAGCCGCGCCCTTCGCGGCGGGAGCGGTAGCGCCTTTCGCGGGAGCCGCACCCTTGGCGGGCGCCGGGCCCTTGAGCGGAACGGACCCGCTCTTGGCAACCGCGGCGGCTCCGGACTTGGCCGAGGCTTCAGCCGCCTGGGCGGCTTCCGCGCTCACTTCGGCATCCGTCAGGGTCGTGGGCGGCGCGACCGTAGCGATGGTGAAGTTGCGGCCCCGGATCACCGGCTGGCAGCCTTCCGGAAGCTTGACGGCGTCGATATGCAGCGAATCGTTGATCTCAAGCCCGCCCAGGTCCACCTCGATGGCGTCGGGGATGCGATCTCCCGGCACAATCAGGTCGATGGCATGCAGCACGATGTTGAGCGCGCCGCCCGCCTTGATGCCCGGCGCGTTTTCGGCATTCACGAAATGCACCGGCACCGAAATTTTCAGGCGTGAGCCGGCCTTGAGGCGCAGGAAGTCGACATGAAGCGGAATGTCCTTCACGACATCGAGCTGGTAGTCGCGCGGGATGACCCGCTCTCTGCGACCGTCGAGGTCGAGTTCGAAAATCGTCGTCAGGAAGTGCCCGGCATAGATGAGCTTGTGCAATTCCCGGTAGCCGAGCGAGATCGGTTCGGCGGGTTCACCCCCGCCATAGATCACACCCGGTACGCGGCCCTCGCGGCGAACGCTGCGGGCGGCCCCCTTGCCTGTCCCGCTACGCACCGCGGCCGCGATCTGTTTGGTCGCTGCCATGATGGTCCTCATTATGAAATGGCCGTCCAGGGACGGCCTTGAAACGCAAAATGGCCGCCATGCGGCGGCCTCGAGAAGACGCGCTCACGCCTCCAGGGGTGTCGGATAACGAGCGCGAGCCTCTCTTAGGCCGCCCGACGCCGAAAAACAAGCCTGACGGAAGGCGCGCTCGACCCGATGGGTCCGAGCCGGCCTTGCCAACGACGGCGCACTGCGTTTATGAAGCTCGCGCGCCATTGCTTCAGTTTCGCGTCGGCGCCCGGGATGCCGCAATAGCTCAGCTGGTAGAGCACCTCATTCGTAATGAGGGGGTCGGGAGTTCGAATCTCTCTTGCGGCACCAATGACTTAGCCACATTTTGCCTAGGCTTTGGTGCTCGATCCGGTGCTCCTACGCAGAGTTGTCCCAGCGCATCGCTGCCACCAAAGGTCTCGACGGCGGCGACAAAGTCTTATGTTGGGCAATCCGCCATCGGCTGGTGCGGGCGCTGCTGTTGCAGGGACGGCGGGACACGATCGGGGAGCCTAGAAGAACCGCCTTGCGCAGCAAGGGGCCGGAGGGTAGAACGAAACGAGAACGGTTTCCATCGGCGGGATTGCAACTACATCTCCAGATCGTCGGATATCAACAGGTTGGTGAGTCCGGGAGCTGTCCAAAGGGCGCTGCGAGGATCAATGTTTACGCCCAAACCACGCGGGAATCGATTGTGCCTGGATCGTTCGAAATACGGTGTCCGATCTACGGATTTATACCGATTGCGCTTGGGAGCGGGAAATAATCTCGGTGCCAGCCTTTCAGCGCCTGCGCCGGGTCAGGCAGCTTGCCTGGACGGATCAGGTGTACCCGGGTGCTATGCACACGCGATTTGAGCATTCACTTGGCGTCATGCACATGGCGACAATGCTATACGAAGGCATCTGCGAAAGAAGTGAAGACTTGCTTTCAGAGCTTGGCTATCAAGTAGCCGGCCGAGAGCGGTTCAAGAAACTAGTACGGCTTGCAGCCTTGCTGCACGATGTGGGTCACGGCCCATTCTCCCACGCGGCGGAAGAGCTGGCTCCCTTTAAGGATGAAGCTAAGGGGATCAGATTTCGGCACGAGGAATACTCATCTTCCATTATAATTCGCGACTTTAAAGATGTTATCGAAAATCATCCAATAAATAGTAACTATAGCTTTACCGCAGAGGATGTTGCTGGCCTTATTAGTGGGTCTCCAACAAAAAATAGTGCCATTTGGCAGGACATTATATCAGGACAACTCGATGCAGACCGTATGGATTATCTGCTGAGAGACTCATACCACTCTGGTGTAGAGTATGGAAAGTATGATTGGAGGCGTATTGCCTCCAACGTTCGGCTGGTTAGAGACCCTGAAACGTCAACTCCGAGGATGGGAATCTCTGAAGGCGGTCGACACGCCGTTGAAGGGTTGATCATAGCTCGTTACATGATGTTCAATCAGGTTTATTTCCATAAAACCAGAGTAATTCTTGACTATCACTTACAAAACGCAATGAAAGATCTCCTTCCCGGTGGCCATTTTACATCCCCAATTGGGGATGGTTTGGACGAGTATTTAAAATGGGATGACTGGCGAGTGCTCGGACATCTTGCTGACGGCAAGGGTGGGGAGCATGGATCGCGTTTAGTCGCAAGAGATTTTTATCGCCAAGTGTGGGAGACGTCAGAGTTCCCCGATGAAGAAGAAGCATCGCGATTGGAGCAGCTTCGCGAGCTAATGATTCCGCTTGGAGTAGTGAAATTAGATGCTATTAAATCTTGGTACAAACTTGGACCAACAGATTTGCCTGTACTACAGAGCGACAACCATGTTGAGCCCTTGTCAGAGTGTTCAACGATTGTGTCGCGTTTAGACATTACTCGTCGTTCTAGACTTTACATAAGTAAAGACCGTAAGCAAGAAGCCATCAAGATTTTGCAAGCTGCTTGAAAGCGAAACGAAAATGCAAAACACATCATTAGCTTTCCGCCTTGCGTTTATCGCGGAAACTGTTCGAAGGTCTCCGATTCCTCTTGGACGGACCGGAGTAATGAAGTTGGCCTTCTTCCTCCAAACAATCAGAAATGTACCTCTTGGGTATGTGTTTAGAATATACACATATGGCCCCTATGATGGGCAGGTTCTGGAGGATTTACGCATTGCAGAGTCTGTTGGAGCAGTTGAGACTAAAGCTTTTCGGTTTTCTGACGGAACCGGTGTGCACATCACAAAAGGCCAAAAGAGCGAGCGGATCGCTAGTGCGGCTGGTACGGCCGTTGTTGATTATAGCGCCGATATTGACTGGGTAATCTCTAATTTTGCAAACAAGTCGGCAAGCGACCTGGAAGTCGAAAGTACAATTGTTTTCGTGGATAGATCTAAAGGCTGCCGCGAGTGCGTTGATATAAAGGATATCATCAGCACTGTTCACTCCATCAAACCCCATCATTCAGCGGAAAAGATCTCAAAGGAGGCTAGTGCTCTTAGCGCAATGGGACTACTTTCTTCAGTCAGGAACGCTTCCCGGTAGCCTTTCCACTGCCGGCTAGTCGGCGAGCCCCATTGCAAGCCGACCGTTTGGGAGAACGCCACGCCACTCGGCAGGCGGCGGTTGTCTTCCTTCCAAGCGGCCTCGCAAGCGTACTGGTGAAGGTAGCGAGCCGAGACGCGGTGGTGCTGGCCGGACACCATGCGGCGAAGACGGGAGAAGAAGCTCTCTGCCCGACTGGTGCGAAGGGTGCGTCCCCGCCGGACGCATATCAACAAAGCTACCGAACGGCCCTCGCGGCGCGGCTCAAATGATCAGGCGCGTGGTGTCCATAGACCCGCTGGATCATCTCGACGGTCATGCCCAGGAACCCTGCAACCTCCCACAGCGAGACGCCCCGCTGCACCAGCCAGGTCGCGCAGGTGTGTCTCAGGATGTGCGGCGTGACCGCGTCGTCCAGGCCGGCCAGGCGCACGGCCGAGGCAAACGATCGGCGCAGCTTGGCGATACGCTGACCATCCCACGACACGATGTAGAGCCGGGAGCCATCCACGCGCTTCCACCGTCGCATGTGTCGCAACAAGCCGTCCGGAATCGGGATCGGCGGCTTCCGCTTCTTGGTCTGCACCTCGTTGGGAGCTCGCCGGTAGAGCAGGCCATGCTGCAGGTCTGCCCAGCCGCCTCCGACGTGCTCGTGCCAGCCCAGGCCGAGGATCGAATCGTGCCGTGTTCCGGTCTTGAGGCCGAGCAGCACGAAACGGGCTGCGTGGCGGTTGATGCGCTCCGGCATCCTGCTGAACGGCACCCAAATCTCAGCCCTCGTCTTGATGACGGTCGCGGGTGCCATGGTCCAGCCCAGGCATCCCCAGAGAAGGCGGGCAGCCTCTGACGGCGTGAGCCAGCGTTCCCGCGGCGGCGATGCGTCCGGCAAAGCGACCGGGATCTTGACCATCAGCTTGCGCGACTTCCAGGCGTGGTTCAGCGCCGATTGCAGGTCGGCCAGTTCGCGGCGCGCCGACGGTCCTGCGACAGCGCGGGCGCGCCGGGGAGGCTCGCCCGGCGCCGGTTCGCCTTGGTGGGTGCGCCATCGCGTGTAGGCGGCGCAGCTCGAAGGTGTGATGTCGGCGACCGTGTTCCGGCCGAAGAACTCGGTTATGCGCTGGAGCCGGGTTGCGGCTTCTTCCGGTCGAGCCAATCCTGGTACGGTGTCGGTCGCGTAGAGGATGACTACGGCTGCGACCTTGACGCGAGTGGGATCACCGTCGCCGAACTGAGGTCGAGCCGTTTTCCCGATGTATCGCTCGAGGGCTTGGCGAGCCCCTTCAACATCGCGAGCGCCGCATCCTGTTGCGACACGCCGTTTTCCGTCTCGAACGTACCAGAAGCTTTCCCCTTCGGATCGTCGCTTGAGATAGAGATGCGGACCCCTGCTGACACGCGGCATTTCCGTCTCCAGTCCCGGACCGCTGCCGGCGTGGTCACCAATCGCTTGCCGATGCGCTCGACGACAAGGTCGCCGCGATCGGCCGCGGCTCGAAGTGTGCTGGCGGTCACCAGTCCGCGCAACAGCGTCTCGGCGGCTTCACTGAACGTGATCGGCGCATCGGGTTCGAACGCTGGCGCACCCATGGTCAGCCCCTACCCTTCTCGGGCCATGCGAGCGAGAAACAGCGCGCGCCAGTGGCCAATGTGCTCGCGCACAATGGTCGCCCCGGCCGCGTAGTCTGCCTCTTCGTCCAGCTGTCCGGACATGACCTCCTGGACCACCTGCCGGGTCGCTGCGGGCATGACGCTTTGATCGCCTTCCAGCGCGATGGCCACCCGGTGAAACAGTCCTTCCAGGACGTCGACGGTTTCCGCGCCTTCGATCTCCTCGCCATGGGGAAAGTCCACCAAGGCCCGGAACGCGCCCTCGATGCCACGGATGTCGTTCTCGCCTAGGGCCTCTTCGATGTCGTCGATGTGCATCATGGCGATGTCCTCTCCGGTCTGGTCTCGCTCATGCCGCGCAGCCGTCGTCCGGGTCCAAACCGCCCTGCAATTCAAGCATGCGGTTTGTGAAGGCTTCAACGGTGACGGCGAGCGCCAAACCGATCGCCCATTGGCCGGTTGGCTGATCCTTGTGAGCGTCCTTGATCCGGTCCATTTGCCAGCGAAGGAAGGCGCCCTTCAGATGCTGCTCAAGGGTGGGCTCGCACTGGCGAAACGGCTCGACGATCGGCTGTGCCAGGTCGGCGAGGTCCCTGCCCTCTTCGGCATAGGTCGCGGTCAGCCTCTCGGCATCGGGACCTTTGGCGGCGCCCATGGCCGGGGGCACGCAGCGGTGGGCCGGAAAGGCGATCACGCTCATGAGGCCAGCTCCCTGTTGAGAACGTCGCGTAGGGAGCAGAGCTCATCCCGCGTGTAGAAGCCACCCACCACGGCGCGGGTCACACCGTCCGTCAGGTGAACGTAGTAGAGGCCCTTGGGATCGCGCAGGATCTGGGTGATCATCAAGTGCTCGTTCGGTGGGGTCCGCAGCACCACCGCAAGCTCGACATAGCCGTCCGGCGCGGGTCCAGGTTTGCCCAACAGAACGGTCCTGGGTTTGTCGGAGCGGCGCCGGTCGCGCATCAGGCCGCCTCGCGATCCGCATCCGCTTCGGCAATCAGCCTCTGGAACGCCTCGTCATCCGCCTCGACCATAAACGGGTCGAACTTGGCCGCCATGTGCTGGGCGTCGGTGAGGCTGTCGGCGGAAACACCAGCCACTTTTTCCAACACTCCGCGAATAGAGTAGAGCAGTCTGCCCACGCTGCGGAACGCTCGGTCTGCAGCCAGCTTATCGAGCTGCTCCGGTTCCACGCCTACCCAAGAGTAAACATTGTCCATTTCGTTGTGAGCCAACGCGATCTGAAACAGGGCCTCTCGCGCGCTGTTTGCTTTGAGGAAGGATGCCCTTTCCTCGATCATCGAGATGCGGTCGGACTGATTATCCATCCTCGCGGCTAGGCTGGGTCGTCCTTTTCCTTCTTGACCGACGATCGCTAGATCGAGCTGGCTGTGCCTGCGGACTGCGAGGAGAAAATCGGCGCTCAGTTTTTCGAGCTCCGTGGCCGGTTGAGAAATGCTTTGGTCCGGTCCGCCCGCGATGTCGGCCAGTCCATCATCGTATCGTGGTGGCCCGGCGTAACCCGGCAAAAGCTCGCTGAATTCGAAATCTTTTCGGAGAATTCGATCCATGCCGGCCAGGATCAGCACGTTGTCGACAAGATTGCGCGCCCCGTGCTCGTCACAGTCAGGCGTGTCCCAGAGGTCTGCGGTGGACCAGCTGACGACCCGAGCCTTTAGGCCGAGATCATAAATCGAAGCCGCCGGCAGCGCCTCGATTGCACTCTCAAGCTCCTTCAAAACCCGCGCTGCGTGGGCGACCGCGCCACTGGGCCGCTCCTTCGACGTTCCATCTTCGGCATTGTCTTCGGCCGAACTTGCAGCATTGTAGAACAAGATGGTGCGCTGATACTCGCCGACCAGTTCGGCCAACCGCTCGCTGGTCGACCGCATCATCGGACGGTCGAGTATGCGATAGTCATCGTGCTGACTTGCGATCGGCTCGAACTTGGGAGCTTCGCCCGTGCTGGGCGAGAAGCCGCGAAGGGTTTCGATCGTGCGGTCGAGGGTGTTGGTGTCGGACATGGCGGGTCTCCTGGTGAGGTTGGGGGGCTGGTGTCAGTGCGCCGCGAAGTGCCGGGGCGCGGGACAGGTGGGCTCGGCGGGGTTCAGGCCGACGTAGGTCACGACCCACACGGCGAGGATCAGCGCGACAGCGAGGATCTCGGCGAGCTTGATGGGATCTGGAGGCTGGGCTGGCGTGGTGAAGCCGGGCCGGAATTCGGGCAAAGCGGTGGCGTTCATCGAAACGGTCTCCGTTTGACGGTTCATGTGGAATCGGGGTGAGAAGGGCCGCCCGGATCAAACCGAACGGGAAGGCTGTCTATGATCTTGCGTCGTGACTTCCTGAAGAGCGAGGACTGAGCAATGGACAACTGGCTCGCTTATGGCGTACCGGCCGGGGCCGCGATCCTGGCTGTGCTCGGCTTGCTGTCGAGCTGGCTTCAGGCCAGGTCGTTCGACAGAAAACACCCGCGGCCGCATCATCCCGCCGGGGAGTAGAAGAAGGGTTGCGAGGCATTCAGGCCGCTTTCGCCGCGCGTGGGAAGGCCTGTGCCAGAACGGTCAGGCCCTTCGGCGTCACACGGACCTGGGTGCGGGTTCCGTCGCTTCCGTCAGACCGTTCGTAGGCCTCCAGCTTGTGGATCAGGACGCCGCTCGCGAGACGTGACTGATAAGCGACGTCGTGGTTGGTTCCGGCCCGGCGGTAGATCCAGCCATTCGATCGAAGCCAGCGAAACAGCACATTTCGCGTAATCTGGAGCGTCTTCGCGGCGTCGGTGACGCACAGCGATCCCTCGGCATCCACGATCCGGTCGTGAACCTCGGCTTTCGGTAGCAGGGCTGCGTTCTCGGCCTTCAAAGCGATGTTCTGCTCGGTGTAGACCAGAAGGGTGCTGCGGAGCCAAGCCGGATCGGCCAGCGCCTTCATGGGATCGGCTCGATCCGCTTCAAGCTCCATCCAGCGATCGATGATCTTGGCACGAACGGCATCGTTGTAGCCGGACACTACGACGAGGCAGTCACGTTTTGTGAGGTCGTCAACCTGCGTCGGACGCCCGCCACCCTCGGGCGAGAAGCCCCGGAGGGTTTTACGACTTTCTCGTAAAACCCCATTTTCGAACAGCCGCTCGATCGTGGCCACGACATCGTTGTGCCGGGCCTCGCAAAGATCGGCGATCTCCCGGCTCGACATCGTCGGCGCGGACTGGCCTTCAAGAATTGCTGGGAATGGGTTATCTGCCCGGTCGTTCATCAGCGGCTCCTAACAGCCTGGGTGAAAACTAGCTGGCGTCAGCCGGCGGGGATTGATGACGGGGCGCAGTTTCCTAGGCCGCCTGCCCCGTCATCACTTTCGTGGTCGCTCCGATCGGGCCAGCCCGATGTCGATAAGCTTTCGGATGGCAACCGATCGGCTCCCGCATCGATAGGCGAAACGAAACTCGTCGATTGCCTCAACCTCGTCAGGCCGAAGCATCAAGGGCACGCGCTCAGTTCGACCGGCTTGTTGTGCCGGGTGACTATCCGTCGTATGCTCCTGTAGCTGTTGGTGAGCAACCTGCTCACATTGCTTATCTTGAGATGGGTTTTTGTGCTTGTCAAGCGATATGCGCAACATGCTCATATTGAGCCTCAGGCGTAGGAGGAATGGTGGCTGACGAGAACAAGACTGAGCGGGTCCAGCTACTAATGACGCCTTCGGAGCTGAAGGCGATCGACGACTGGAGCTTCGAAAATAGGATCCGAGGAAGAGCGGAGGCGATGCGTCGTCTATGCCAAATGGGCATCGGTCTAGATTCAGAAGCAAAGAATATCATAAATCGGTCCGCGAAAGTCACGGAGCAAGCAAAGCAAGCTATATTACTTACAGTTGGGGTCTTGAGGAACGATGGCAGCTTACAGTTCAAGAATGCGGCTGAAGCGATAGTTGATACGTTAGGTGCAGCAGCGTCCTTACAAGGCTTTCTAAACATGTTGGTATCTGCATCCGACAATATCAAAGAAACTGTGACCGAGGATGAGATACGCACGTTCAAAGAAGCCCTAATGAAGGCGTCTTCTGACCTAAGCCAGAAAATGAAAGTTGAGAAACCCAATTGATCGGACCGCTCTGATGACGTCCAGGGAAGACAGAGCAATGAACAACTGGTTCGCTTATGGCGTACCGGCCGGGGCTGTGGTCCTGGCCGTGCTCGGCTTGCTGTCGAGCTGGCTCCAGGCCAGGTCGTTCGACAGAAAACACCCGCAGCCGCATCATCCCGCAGGGGAGTGATCATCCTTACAGGTCGATGGCGGCGCGGCAGATCTGGGACTCGATGTGCGGTATCGGGGTGCACGGGCTACTCCATCGCAAGCGGCGATGAAGCCAACATATTCGAAATCGAATTTCATGCAACATCTAATTCGAATTCGAATTATTTTCCCTTGATGGGCGCGGGGGCTGGGGTCGTTCAGTGAATTCGCGATCTGCAGAAACGAGCGAGCTGATCCCTCCAACAACCTGCCCGATAATTTGCACCGCAGAACCTTCCGCGTCGGCTTGCAAAGCATATTGGCGGTGGGATGGGTCTTTTGAAATTGGCCAGAGCCATGCGCCGTCGTTAGCCACCGAATACTCCCTAAGCGACACCTCCACTAAATCCATGTTGCCTTTTTGGAGAACTAGAACGACATCTCCTGATCGTAACTCAAGCTGATACCTGTTAGTTGTAATAATAAGCGCCACTGAGCCGTCCGGGAACAAATTTCCTCCGCCATTCCCCAAGACCAGATAGCCTATCATGTGCAAATTGCTTATGTAATTTGGAACAGGAATCTGATAAGTTTCAGAAACCCTATCCCAAATGTAGCCCTCCGTGAATTTTTCAGCTTCGATTTGACCTACTATACTTATATTGACCAGGGTAGTTGATGACCCAAACCTCTCGTCAGTTCCAAGATATAGGGCCTCGGCACTTTCGCCTGTAATGGCCGCGATATCGAATATCGTTGAAACGCTGGGCATTTCTTTTCCGTTTTCCCATTTTGACACGCTGCCCTGCGACGCCTTCAGCATGTGGGCGAATTCGGCCTGACTTAAGCCTAGGCGCTTGCGCGCCTCTCTGATGCGTTGGGATAGGTCGGTCATTTGCGGCGCCGGACGTCGATCATTTCGCAGGGAATACAGCACTTGGCGGAAAGCGGCAATTCGGTTTCGAATGGCTCCTTGCACCTAAATTCGAAATCGAATATATCGGTTTGATGTCTCCTATGATCCGCATCCGCAAAAAGGTATTTGCCCTAACTCAGTCCGGCATGGCCCGGGTCGTCGGCGTGAGTCAGGGCACGGTGTCTCGCTGGGAGAAGGGAGATCTCAACCCGTCTATTCGCGAGCTTTCCAAAATCCGAGCCGAGGCTTTCCGTCGGGGCTTTGAGTGGAATGACTCCTGGTTTTTCGAAGCCGAGACTCCTTGTGAACAAGGAGCGACATCATGACCGCCTCGCCCCAGCGCGCGACCGCGCTCACCTCACCCCTCCCGCTCTATGTCCGGCTTCCTCGCCTTCAGTATGCCCGGCAGGGTGAACAGATAGGTCAGCACCATCTCGGTGAAGCCCCTCCGAAGTCAGTTTGGCTGCCCGTTCGGCAGATCCTCCAACAGCAAACTCAACTTCTGGTGCAGGTCCCGGGCAGCGTCATCGAAGAGGGCAAAGCCCAAGGTCCCGTCAGCGGTGTCTGCACTCAGCAACACAACATTATCTTGGATCACCTTCAACGTCAGCGGGGTGGAAACGTGCACGGCGGCCCGCACGTACCCGGGAACGGGCGGGAGGACGGAAGGTTGAGCGTCCTGTTCCTCCAGTGGGGCGGACAAAGTAGCGTCGACCGCTTCAGTGTTTTCAATCTCAGCGAAACTGTTCGGGAGCTTAAGACGCTTTCCGTCGTTCCTGGCCATCGGATCACAAGCTCCATCGTGCGTCACATCCTCGATGGTGAGCGGCGCGACCGAGTCGCGCAAGGGCTCGATGGCGCCCTGCCGCTACGTCACGGCGGCTTTTCCTCCGGCTCGTTCTCGTTCGCGGGCTCTTCCTCCTCAGGCTCCATTCGCATGGATCGGATCTGCGCCCGGATCATAAAGGCGAAGAGCGGGTCCACCGTCTCCTCGATCTCGTCCACGACCCTGTCGAGGTATTCGATGAACGCGGCATGCTCGATCAGCCCCTCCTCTTCGAGGAAGTGGGCGAGGCCGTTGATCACCACCGTGACCGAGGCGTCCGCGAAGCTGATCAGCTCGATGTCGCCATTGGTCAACGTGAACTCCGGCCTGCGCCGTCTCGGTCGCTTTGCCATCCACAACTCCTGTCTCCAACCGGCGCCGCGCCCATCCCGCCAAGGTTTGCGCGGTCGCCATTTCACCCGACCCGTCTGGTTCCGCTCCTTTCGTCTGCACGCTCATGACCCTCAACATGTCATCGGGAGTGTCGCGAATGCACGACGTGTCGTCGTTCCAAAAAATTCGTCTCGTCTGGAGCCAAGGCAGCAAGGCGATGTCTGAGGCCATCGGCTTCGAAATCCGCACCATCTGCCGGCGCGCCGCCGAGCCCCTACAGGCTGGCGAGAACGTCAAGGCACAGATGCGCCGGGCCTGGGAGAACCTCTCCCGGCCGCCGTTCTGGCGCCTGCGCAGCGGGTGGTACGGCGAGGGTGGCGCCTGGAGCGCCGCGGCCGTCAAGGATTTCCAGAGCCGCTACCTGGACCTCGTCGAGCGCAAGCGCCGCCAGGCAGAACATCGGAAGACCATCGAAGCAATGACCCGACCGCCCGGCCCACCCGCCACTCTGGAGCTTGCGCGTGACGAACTCAGGTCCCTCTACGCCCGGATCGAAGCCATCGAAATCGCCCTTCGCGTTCGGCCTTAGAACCTGGCTTGCGCTGAAGATCATGAAGGGCGCCGGCTGGCTGGCGACCTGGATCGCTCCTTGGATCGAGGAGGCTCCCCTGAACGAGACCCAGCAAACGGAGGGCGACGCGTGAACGACAATCATGAGGGCCAGCACGCCAATCCCATGCCGAACCCGATCCTACCGCTCATCGGGCAGATCCCAGAGGGACTGGTCCAGGCCGAGATCCTGGACGGGATGTTCGCCGAACTTGAGCGGTTGAGGATCGTCCGTGTGGAACAAGGGCCGGCTCGAGCCAATTCCTCAGCTCTGGGCGCGTACGCGGGGGCGCTGGCGTTCGCCCAATGTGAGATCGGCAACGGTGTCCTACGCTCGGTGCTGCTGGCGAGTCTCAGGCAGATCGATCGCCGCATGGCGCTCGATCAACAGGTCGCGTCATCCGACGAACGGAGAGGCGACGCTTGAACGCCTACGCGCAAATAGCGGCTGGCGTCCCCCCGCCCCTGCCCCCACCGCACAACATTGAGATGGAGCAGAGCTTGCTCGGCTCGCTGTTGCTCAACAACGACGTCTTTCAGATCGTCGCACCTATCGTGCAGCAGGCCGACTTCTTCGAGGAAATCCATCGTCGGGTCTTTGAGGTGGCGGTTGGCCTGATCACCGCGGGCAAGTCGGCAACGCCCGTCAGCATCAAGACCTTCCTGGGCGATCACGACATCAACGGGCTCACCGTTCTGCAGTACCTCTCCAGGCTTGCGGCGCATGCGTCTGCACCGCTTCAAGCCCGCGATCACGCGATCAGCATCCATGACCTTGCGGTCCGGCGCCACATTATCGCGGTCGCGACCGAACTTGCCGGTCAGGCCCAAGACATGCCGGTAGGAACCAAGCCGTCGACGATGGCTGGCGATGCGATCACAACGCTATTCCAGATTGCCTCGGTCGAAGGTGCGCTCAGCACGCGCCGGGAGGCCCATGCTGGCGCCGGTGAGGTGATCGAGCGCGCACGCAAGCTGCGCAACAGGGAGATCCGGGACGAAGGCGCCCCGACCGGCTTTCCGGATCTCGACCGGGCAACTGGCGGCTACCGGCCAGGGGCTTTGTGGATCACTGCGGCGCGGCCCGGCGTCGGCAAGACCGTGTTCTTCGCCAGTTCGGCCGTGAAGGTTGCACGCCGTGGTTGGGGCGTGAAGGGGTTCTCGCTCGAGGTTGCCGAAGACCAGATGCACGCCCGCCTGCTGTCCGAAATGGTCTACGACTCGCGGGCGCCGGTGCCATTCAAGGATATCCTGCTTGGGCACCTGGACGACGACGCCTTTCGAAGGCTCGGCGCAGCCCATGAAGAGCTTACCGGAATGCCGCTCGTTATCGACGTGGCGGCGCGGCTGACCGTCCCCGACCTTCGCATTCGAATTCGCTCCGAGCGCGAGCGCATGGCGGCCCGCGGAATCACCCTCCGTGTGGCCTTCATCGACTATCTGAAGCAGGTCCAAGCCAGCGATCGATACAAGGGCCAGCGACATTACGAGGTCGGCGAGATCAGCGCCGGCCTGAAGCAGATCGCCAAGGACGAGCAGGTCTGCGTGGTGCTGCTCGCCCAGCTCAACCGCGGGCTGGAGAACCGTGAGGACAAGCGACCCGGCCTGGCAGACTTGCGCGAATCGGGTGACCTGGAGGCCGATGCCGATGTGGTCGCCTTCATCCACCGCGAGTCGATGTTCATCAAGAAGTCCGCCGCCTACGTGCGCGGCGATGCCGAAGCGCAAACTGCGTACGCCGAACACAAGGACAAGGCCGAGCTCATCCTCGGCAAAAACCGGGCCGGCGACACGGCAACGATCCCCCTTTGGTGCAACGTAGCCTGCTCGTCGATGGCGAGCATGGCGTGGGAGTCATGAGATGAGCGAACGAGAGCAGGATGCAGCCGAAATCTGGAATGCCGACAATGTCGTGATCCAGGAGCAGAAAGAGACGGCGATCTACAAGAACCCGAATGGCGACCTGGTGATCCGACAACGCGGGGAGGACTTCGAGGACGATCCGTTCGTCGTGATCAGCCGCTCGAACGTTCGATCGCTCCTCGCTGCACTTGGTGTTTTTGCGAACAACGAGGGACTGTGAGGCGCCATGCGCGACTATGCCCAATCACGTTCGACATTCTGGACCGGGCAGACCGGTCGCGCCATGCGTGGCGATCCTGAGCTTCAGGTGACGGCCCACTATCTGTTCACGTCGCTGCACTCGACAATGACCGGCATCTACCACCTGCCGCTAATCTACATCGCGCACGAAACGGGCCTGTCCCTGCAAACGGTCGAGCGGGCCATGGAGCGGCTGCAGGGGCTCGACTATTGCCTGTACGACCCCGACACCGAATACGTCTGGGTCAAGGAAATGGCGCGGTTTCAGATCGCGGACGAACTCAAGGCGAACGATAATCGCATCAAAAGCGTGGTAGCTGAATACCGCAAAATGCCGCCTGGCGCGCTTCGAGAAGGGTTCTTTTCCCGCTATGGGATAGCCTTTCGCCTCGACGAGGCGCCTGCGCCCAAGTCCACAAACAAGCCTCCTCCAACCCCTTCGAAGCCCCTTACAAGCCCCTTCGAAGCCCCTTCGGAGGGGTCTACAAACTCCGCGAAGCCCCTTCGAAGCCAAGAACAAGAACAAGAACAAGAGCAAGACAAAGCCGCGCACGGATCGACACTGAGCCCGGTCCAGCTTGGCTGTCCTAGCCAGGTTGAGGTTCGTTCCGCAAAGCCACTTGCCAGGGCCGAACTCGACGAGGTCGAGGCCGCATGCCGGGACGCTCTGGGGGAGGCCGCGCCGGCGGACCCGGTGATCGGCCCGATGGCGCTGCTCATCCAGGATGGAATCCGTCTGGACCGCATGACGCTGATTCTGCGCTCCGAGGCACGCCGGCCTCGGCAAAAGCCGATCCGGACGTGGGGCATTTGGGCCAAGATTGTCCAGGAGCGGCACGCCGACGGATCGGCGCCGGCCTCGTCAGACAAACCCGCCCATCCGCCGGACGACAGTCCGAGGCTGCAGTTCCCAGGCGGGTTCTCGGCCACCGAAAACTCGCTGATCACCTGCCAGCGGCGAGGCCTCTGGGCAGACGAATGGGGCCCGAAGCCCGGGAAGCCCGGGTGTTTGGTGCCCGAGCGGCTTTGGGTCACCGAAGCTCAAATCCATTGAACACGGAGCGTAGCTTGACGCGAGAAACCACGGGCCGATATCGCGGCGTCGCCTCGGCGCTCCACCCAGGCGACCTGCCGCGGGAAGGCAGCGCCAGGACTGGCAAGCAGCTCGTCAAGCACGGCGCTGTCGGCGACCCGAACCCCGCCCTTCGCGGCAAGCGGCAGAAAGTCGCCATCAACATCAAGACCGACGCACTCGAGAATGAATACGCCTATGGCCGGATCTCGGAGGCTGGCTATCGCGCCGCGCTGGTCTACCAGCGTGTCCTCGACAAGGCAGCCGGCCGACCCAGCGGCGGAGGACAATGGCTACAAGGCGATCGGGTCGATGTGGTAGTCGCACAGGAGCTTGCCATCCTGCGTGGGATCGACAGCGCCGACAAAGCCCTCAACATGGTGCGCAGTGCCCTGCCCGTCATCGGCATGCTGGGCGCCAAAGTCATGCGGATGGCGCTCGTAGAACGGCTGACGATCGCCGATATCGCGCGTCAGATGTCGGGCAAGTCCGAGCGAACGCAGGTAGCGTTCCACGCCGAGACGTTCCGACAAAGCTGCGAGGCGCTTGCGTCGTACTGGTCCAAGAGTTCAGACGCTCGATGCTAGAAGGCGATCCGCCAGGTCGAGGATGCCTCAGGCTTTCTCACGCTCGAATAAAGGTGCGCGCGCATCTTTTTGGACGGCAGCCTTCATTCGCTCCGCCACCGCATCAAGGCAATCCTTCAGCTGCGCGACGTAGGCGTCTATCTCTTGATCAGATTTGCATACCGGACTGAGACGAGTGCGATTTGCAGTAATTGCTGCGCCCGCGCCGCCAACCAACTCATAACCAAACACATTTGCGGTGTTGGCCATCGCCATCTCTCCTCATCTCATGCCTTAGCTGACCGGCACATGCTCGCAAGTTTTCTCCCAATTGCGCCGACCTCGCGCAAGTCAGATTGCAGCCGGCGCATCGAGGATTCGGCCGTTATGCTCTGACTTTAATTTGACCTGGGTCATTGCGGTCTCTGCGGTTTGCTAGCTGGAGGTAATTCGGGTTGAAGCCCGCAAAGACCTTCAGCCTCCCGAAGTCGAGGATGTCCAATCGCGTGTTGTGCGACCTGATCAACTTCTCGCGCCTCAGCTGCTGAAGCACTCGGTTCGCATGCACAACGGACAGCCCCGTGGCGTCGGCTAGTCCAGCCTGCGTGAGGTGAAGATCGTAACCGTCTTTAGTGGCCAAGCCGACCGCCTGGAGTCGGACGAGGAGTTCGCACAGCAGATGTGCTACCCTCCGGTCAGCAGGCCGCCGCCCGGTGTTAACCAGCCATTGGCGCGAGGTTGCCGCATCGACCAGGGCCGACCAGCGGAGCGCGCGGGCAATCGCCGGATGATTGTTCAGCTCGTTCATGGTCTCGCGAGGAATCTGGACCACCTTGCAGGCCGATAGCGTCCCGATGGAATGATCCATCTCGTAGAGAACAGAGAGGTCCTGGTCGCCTAGGTCGCCGGGCAGGAGAAACGCAAAGATCTGGCGCTTTCCGTCGGGCAGTATCTTGTAGCGGCAACCGATGCCCTCCAGAATGAGGAAGACCGATTGGGTAATGTCGCCCTCGTGGATAAGGTCGCGGCGCGTCTTTTCGTTGCGCGAGTTTCGGATCGCCTGATCCAGCACGGTCTTGTCAGCCTCTGACAGCTGCGCAAATCGTTCCATTTTGCGGATAAGCGGATTGATGCCCAGGATCCCTACATTCCATCGGAAGCAGCGGCGTGAAGAGTCGCTCGCAATTGTTAATACCATGCTTGGCGTTCGGATGACTGCGCCAGTGCCGCAGCGGCCTTTGATGAACGGCGCGTCCGGCGTGCACCGTGATCAGAGACAAGATAGCGCCGAGGTTGCGTGATCCTGCCGGGCTGTCATCGTGCGGCCGAATTGCTGCGGACAAGGCGGTGTTGCACGGGTAATATGGACGATCGAGGAGGGATGAAGCGAAAATGGCAACCGGCACCGTGAAGTGGTTCAACCCGACGAAGGGGTATGGCTTCATTGAGGCTGATGGCGGCGGGCCCGATATATTTGTGCACATCAGCGCGGTCGAGCGGGCCGGAATGAGCGAACTTTACGAAGGTCAAAAGCTGAGCTTCGAAGTGACCAACGATCCGAAGAAGGGGAAGACAAGCGCGGAGCAACTCCGGGCTGTCGAGTAGGACGCGAACGGTCGTCGAGGACTGTGCTGGTTGGCCGGGCGAAAGAAGCCTGGAAAACACGATGAGGAAAGCTGACGGCTGCGCAGGCCAAAGTTGCTTGGCTCCACAACTCACAATTCGAACAAGAAGCCGAAGAACACTTGAGCAAGTTAGTGGAGCGTTAATCTGACAAGTCTACTATGCCGCCTCCAACTGGGGTGCGAGCCATGGATGAGCAACGTGAAAAGCCGCGCCTCAGGGCGTTGAAGCGCGCTCAGATCGTCTTCAACAATGGACGATCAGCAATCGACTGCACGGTACGGGACTCGTCGGCAGCGGGCGCCCGACTAAAGATCGTGACATCGATCGGCGTTCCCGACCGGTTCGTGCTCTCAATCATAACCGATGATGTTCGCCACGAGTGCCGCGTGATCTGGCGCCGGATCGACGAGATCGGTGTTGCTTACGACTAGCGTTCATGTCGCCAAAGCGGGTCGGGGAAGCCTCTTGGCCAACTTCCCCGACCCTTTCAGCGCGCCCTGGGGGAGGGTCAACCGCGCCGACATGACACGCTTACGCTGAAACCCGCCGAGAGGATGTCGCGATTTGGGCTGCCGTGCGGCGCCGATGTTTGCGCTCCGGACACACGGACGGTTGCTCGCCCATCATCCCTTTGTCCGTCTATCGAATCGACATCACGGACCCGATTTCTCGCAGGCTCCCGAACCGCTGTCCTCACCAGCTCGTGACGGGGCTCGCCTTAGCGTTACGCCCGGCTGCTCGTCGAGATTTTCTGCTGTTTGAGTCGAGCGCGCGCCGCCCCGCCCCGCCCTGACAAGGCTAAATATATCGCGATGCCCGCGCCGCACCTCGGCGGCCAAAATCGTTGTTGTAACGCCAATGTCCAAGTGATCGCCGCCTCTCAAAACTCGAAGCCGCTGTATCGCTTCGGCGATCAGCCGGAGGTCGTTGTGCGTCAGATAGCCGTCAATGGAATAAGGGGACGCTTCCATAATGCTTATCCAGATTGTTCTCCAGATAAGATGATAGATTCGACATCACTGTGTAGTTATTTTCAGCTTGCGATTATGATTGATTTTGCTCGCTAAAGTTTTACCTTTGGCTCAGTGTGTATGCAGCGCACGGAGTCTTGATTGACGTTTTCACGAAACGGCCCCCCACTGGACGAATTTACGCAACTGCTAAAACTTGATCAACCTTGATCGCCGTTAAGCCAAATCGCTGGCGTCCTTCTCGGGCGCTGAGGATTATCCTCTTCGATGAAAGAGGGTACGTTGAATGGCCGAAAAGCGTTATACCGTTCGCAGGAGATCGTTCATCCCTGCGTCGATTGCGACTGCGGAGATCGTCGTCCCATGTACGATCCTTGACATTTCCAAAAGCGGAGCCAAGCTGCGTTTGCCCCCGGGCTTTTTCCTCTGTTCTCCCTTCTACGTACGAGCGCCGGAGCTAGGCAAAGCCATTCCAAGTCGAATCGTTTGGCGCAGCAAAGGTGAGATGGGCGTAAGGTTCAGGTAGCGTCAGCCCGACACCTTCAAGACGATCTGTAGGATGAGCTTGGAGCAATCCGTTCTCTGGCACGGCAAACAGTGGCGGGTCACCAACGAGGGCCTGGAAACCACCGCGACCGACGGCGAGCACGTGCTTCGAATCCCTAAAGCCGAGCTTGCCCGCGGTTCCGCCGATTTATACGCGAGCTGGCCCGTGCACATGGCCCAAAAGGTCTGGGTTGATTTCGACGATTTCGTGAAAGCGTTCCTGGCGGCATGCGTCATCCACGGCATTCGGATCGAGAACGTCTTTCCTATGGTGGACACTGCCCGACATTTGCATGCGGATCTCGAGCTGAAGAGATTGCGTAAGCAGCCTGGATGAGAGGACAATCCAGGTATTAGGTAGCAAGCTCACCTAACTTGAATTTGCCCCGATATAGAGAGAAATCCTGTGAACCGGGCGACGGTGTTGCGCTGGAATTGCCAATCGGATGTTCGTTCAAGCCATCCCGCAGCAGATCGGCTAACTTTTATCCGAAGCTCGGACTTCTCGGAGCCGCACTAGAATGTCATTGAACACGTCATGCCCAGTTAGGCTTTGATCGTTTGAACTGGACATAGCGCTTTTCCGTTGAGAGAGCGCACGTCTCGCTCAGTCGCAGGGAAGCCGAACTCGGACCTGACGAAGAGTCATTATGCGCCATGATCTTTTCACTAGCCAATGTTATTGTTATATGTGAGCATATTGGCTCACGGCATCGCCCGACGCGCTCGGAGAATTGCCATGGCCGCCTTTTCACGCCAACTCACGACGCTTGAGTCTTCCAGGAACACGCTCGATCAGAGCTGTCTTGAAACTTGCGACCTGTTCAATCAGATTGCAGCTTCCCAGGTTCTCATGAGGCGGACGAAGGAAAGCATTCCCAAGGTCGAAACTCTTGAACGGGCTCGGTTATGTCTGACGGCAGTGATGTTGATCAAAGTTGATGATATTGCCACCTGCGATTTCTACCGGCCGAAAGCAGCTATTTCCGGAGAATCGCCGCAACCGGCTTTGGGAGGCAATGTTGTGGCAATGGATGGGGGACCAAGATTCTTTCGGTAGTTGGGTGGAGCGAGCCGTCCACCGCCTGGACGCAAGGCAGTTCTCCACGCCTCAGGGAGACATTAAAAATGCGATCTATGCAGTTCAAGACCTTGCCGGCCGTCGGGTGGTGAAGGCCTACGTCATCATCAATCAACCCGACAACTGGGTTGGTTCCGGCTTCACGCTTTACGTCGCCATGACTGAATCCCCTGGAGAGGCACTGGCCGCGGCGACGGCTGAGTTCGGTCTGACCGGCAGAAGTGAGGTCAACGGGGTGCCCATTTCGGATCAGGGCACCCGGGCTCTGGCCTTTCTTCCTGGTGAAGTGAGGTTGGTGTACCCACAAGACGTCGAAGTGTGAGCAAGCAGCAGCCGTCCGCCTTCACGCGGGTGCCTCGCCCACTACTTTGTCGATCCGGTGCCGCCGCCCGGCGGTCACATTTCTAAGTTCTGGCAATTAGCTCTTCGTAGTCGGCGCGATCCAGAGTGGCTGTCTCGGCGAGCCGCGCAACGCCATGGCTAACAAGTCATTTCTTCAGCGTTAGCGGCCGGCCGGCGCAAACAACCAGAACAAACAATTTCTAGGATCAGGTCGGCCTGACGATCGGCAACCTCCTCGTCACTATGGCACTGTTCAAACGAAACTGCCCTCAGTTCGCGATCCTGAGCCACTGCTTTGCACGCACCCCAAATAAATGACCGAATGAAAAGTGGAGAGATGTTTCTGAAGTAGCCACGCTGCACACATAGATCCAGAAAGTCACCGACTTCAACTGAGGCGCCAATCATAACTACCTGCGACCCTCTTCGTGAAGTAAAAATATATGAGTTATATTGCTCAAAGAGCTTTCCGTCACGGAAGCTGCAAAATAAGAACAGCTTTATCATAGATCGGAGCTTCAGAGTCACATCTTTGTCAGAGGACAAAATACTTTTGAGACGAAGATTATAGTCATCAGCTAAAGGCCGTGCGGCGGCTTCAATCAAATCATGTTGCTCTCGGAAGTAATACGAGATGAGAGCCGGCGTCACGTTGGCTGTGGCGGCACATTCTCGGCGTTGCAGCGCGACACCAGCCCCGTTTCGCAATAGAGTACGAGCTGCTTCTATGATTCTCTCTCGTGCCGAATCAAGTTTGTTCTTCTTTGGCCGCCCCGCGCTTGCTGTGCTTCGGGGCATCTCTGTCGAATACCAGCTCATCGTGACTCCCCTCGTCTCCGAAGTCACGCGTGGCGCGTTCAGTCCACGAGATCTAATTCCTAGTCATCGCTGACGAGGCACACGCGATCTATGGAAAAGAATACCTCGGAAATAGCCCCCCATCAAAAGGCTACCATACGGGATATCGATGTCAACGTGAGCAGAACCAGGACCGAAGCGCCGCAGCGACCCCGTCAAGCTCGCCAAGTTAATCCTCGACATTGCGATGGGTGAGGTGGAGGACGGCGCAACGGCCGTTGCTAAAGAGGGCGATCGAAAAAGAGAGACCTGAACGAAGCTTGACACCGCACGGTAAACCTGTTCTGATTCAGTAGTTGCAAGAAGCGCGCTTCGGTTTACCCCGGGGCGCGTTCTTCGTTTTCAGGTCTCGATCATCAACCCGGCACATCTCGTGACCGGGTTTTTTCATGTCCGGACTGCCGCCGATGATCATGGAGCGCCTCGTCGACTTCCTGCGGCAACTCCTCATCCGTCACGACGAACTCAAGAAAGGCCAAGACACCATGACCGCCACCACACAGCAGATCCTGGACAAGCTCACCGCGCAAGGCGCGCAGATCGACTCCCTCATTGCGGCCCGCGACGCCAAGGAGCAGGCCGACCTCGATCAGATCAGTTCGCTAATCGACACCAACGGCGCCAAGGTGACGGCGGCGCTTGCGCCCGCCGGTAGCGGCGTGGGATCGAGCACGGTCACGGTCGTAGCGCCCACCAATGCGCCCACGACCGTCCTGCCCGTCAGCACCGACACCCCGCCCGTCGTCGGCTCGTTGGTCAGTGGGCCCGGCATCGCGTCCGGCACCACGGTCGCCAGCGCCAGCGCGACCAGCATCACGCTCGACACACCCACAACCGCGGATCACAGCGGCAATGGGAGCGAGACGCTGACCGTGACGCCTCCCGCAGCGAGCTAAGCCGACAAGACCACACGGCGGCCTGTGGACGGCTAGTCGGGCGTCACGTCAAATCCGGTCGTCGATGGCCGATATAACCGCTGCCAGCCTGCTGTACGTGACGAGGCATGCATTTCTGATCGATGCGAGGTGTCCAACCGGGTAGGGGGTCTGGTTAAGACTTCCGACCCGGGGAATCCCGAACCGTGCTGGGGGTCAAATCTCGGCTGAAAACTTGGGTTTTTTCCGAGCATGCCGGAAACCTTCCGCGGCAAGGCTGCTCAGCGTCGCCAGACCAAGATCGAGCCGAAGCGGCTTTCATCGAGGCAACGCGGCTATGATGCGAGATGGGACCGGCTTTCGGCGGCTTTCAGGCGGCAGAACCCGTTCTGCCGGTTCTGCGAACAGGATGGCCTCCGCGTCGTCTTCTGCGACGTGGTGGATCACATCGTGCCGGTGATCGACAGGCCCGATCTTCGATATGAGTGGGCCAATCTGCAGTCGCTTTGCCATGGCCATCATAGCGGCCTCAAGGCTTGGCTCGAAGATCAGGCGCGGCGAACAGGGGACCTCAACGTCCTGGTCGTCTGGTCGGCCGATCCAAGCCGCAGGCCGAAGCGTAGGGGCGAGGTAAGCCATGGGCCAGGCGGTTTGTAAGGCAGCGGGCGGCCAGGTCATCAGCGATGGCGATGCCCGGGTGGTGGCGCATCCGTCTTTCCGCGAGGTGCCGAAGTGCCTCTTCCCGCTTTCCACCCAGGAAGGCCAGGCTGAATACGACACGATCGCCCGCGTGATGTTCGACGGCGGACGGCTGACGCTTGGCGCCCATCGGTCGCTGTCGTCATACGCGATGCAGTTCGACGTGATCACCAAGACCTCGCGTGAGGGGCGCCCGATCCGAGGCCTGTGGTTCGCGCAGCTCGACAAGGCTCGAAAAGAACTGGCGCTCGATGACCTCGACAAGCCGATCGCAGCGCCCGCGAACGCGCCGGCCAACAAGTTCGCGCGAACAGGTTTCTCGAACCGCCGCTGACAAGCGGTTTGGCACGATCGAGATCGATGGCCGCGAGTTCCCCGACTACCCGGGAATGGCGGTCTGGTACTGCGAAGAGGTTGTAGCCGAGCGGGTGCCAGGGTGCCTCGAAGAGGTCCAGGGCTGCCAGCGGTTGCTCGACATGCGGGCCGCGGCGCTCACCGGCCGCAAGGAGTTCGTCTGGTCCGACGCGCATCTGGTCGACGTCTGCGACTTCATCGAGAAGCTGCATCACGTCAAGGCGTTCACGGGCACCATCGTGCTCGAGCCGGTCCAATGCTGGTGGCTCGCCGGCATCTTCGCGTTCCGGGAGAAAGACACGGGGCTTCGTTGGACCCGCACGGTGAGGATTTGGATTCCACGAAAGAACGGAAAGACCACGGTTTCGGCGGGTGCCGTGCTCTACTGCAGCAATTTCGAGGGCGAGCCTGGCGCCGAGGTCGTCATCTCGGCGGCATCCGAAGATCAGGCGCGCATTCCGTACAAGGTCGTCCGGGCGATGCTCGAAAAGGACGCCGAGCTGCGGAGCGTGACCGGCGCTGAGGACACGAAGGACGCCTGCGAATTCACGAAGACGGGCGGCACGATCAATCTTGCCCACGCCAGGGCCAAGAACCTCGACGGCCTCAACCCGCACGTGCTGCTGCAGGAGGAGCTTCACGCCCAGGACCAGGCCGTCATCGGTGTTTTGAAGACGGCGCAAGGCTCGCGCCAAGCGCCGCTCGATCTTGGGATCTCGACCGCGGGGCGCGATGTCAATTCGCCCGCCATGGACGACTGGAAAACCTGCCGGCAGGTGCTAAGCGGCCGCCTTAAGGCGCCGCGGCTGTTCGTGGCGATGTACGCCGGCTCAGAGGACGACAAGGACCGGTGCTTCGACGAAGCGGTCATCGAAAAGCTGAACCCGATGTGGGGCGTGTCTCTGAACCCGACCTCGATCGAGGAGGAGGTGTTCGAGGCCCGTAAGTCGGAGGCAAAACGGCAGGAATACCTGCGCACCAGGATCAACTTTTGGTCGCGCGCGGCCGGTAACCTGATCTCGATCGAGGCGTGGGACCGATGCGCCGACCTGAAGCTGAAGCTCGATGTGCTGAAGGGCTTCCCGCTCTACGTTGGCATCGATCTGGCCAGCCGCTCGGATCTGAACGCCGCAGCCTTCATGGTGAAGGCCGGCAACGCGGTCTACGCGATCGGCCGGTATTGGCTGGGCGAGCAGTCGGAGCGCCTCAGGGATGACCGATTTGCCGACGCGTTCCTGGGTTGGCACCGCGATGGGTGGCTGCAACTGACGCCAGGATCCTACATCGACTATCGGGTGATCCTCCGCCAGGTGCTCGAAGTGCTGGATGGTCACAACGTCGTGGGCGTCGGGCTCGACGATTACCAAGCCAACATCATGGCCAGGGATGTCGAGGACGCCGGCTATCGCTCCTTCATCGTGCCCAAGACCGCCAGGGCCTTGACCCAAGCGACCGAGGATTTGATCGCCCGGGTCGCAGACCGAGGGCTGCTGCAGCATGACGGCAACCCGGTCACCGCATGGTGCGCCGGCAACGTGGTCGGGTACTGGGACGCCAACGACAACGTGCTGCCCAAGAAGGAAAGCAAGGGGTCCAAGGCCAACATCGACGGCATGGACGCCCTGATCATCGCCAACGCGATCCGCATCGACAATGAAGCCGGGGTCCTGGGCTCGACCGATCGTGGGCGCTCCAAGCCGAACCCATATCTCGAGCGCGGCCTGGCCGGAGCGAGCCAATGAACCTGCTGTCGCTCGACCTTGATGCGGCTTTGCCCGACGAAGGCATCGCCACCAAATCGCAGGGCGCGGCCAACCTGACCTCCATGTCTCCCGACGGCTGGGACGCGATGGAGCAATGGAACGACCTGTCCTTCGCCATAGGGCTTGACACATCGCCGTTTCTTGGGGCTCGCCGCGACAACGTCGGGCTCTCGCTGGCGATCCAGTGTGCCGACGTGAAGGCGCGGGACATCTCGAAGACGAAGATGCGGCTGTGGCGCCAGGTCGGCGACCAGTGGAAGATCCAGAAAAGCAAGGATCATTGGCTGGCGAAACTGCTGGCGACGCGGCCGAGCGAACTGCATTCCTGGACCGAATTCTGGCGCATGACGGTCCTGCATCTCGATCTCGCGCAGAACGCCTACATCCTGAAGGATCTGCAGCGCGACGGCACGGTGACCGGGCTGCTGCCGTGGATGCCGGCGAGGATCCGGCAGCGGGTCAGCGGTGACGGCGAGCTGTTCTATGAGATCGGTGCCGCGACAGAATACGAGCGCGCGCAGCTCGGCGGCTATCGGGTCATTCTGCCGGCCGAACGGGTCATCCACCTGCGCGGCCGCCTGCTCGACGGCCTGACTGGCCTGTCGAACGTCCTCTTGGGCAATCCGATCTTCAACCTGCTCGGCGCCATCAGCCACTACCAGACCAGGCTGTTCGGCAACGACGGCACGACGCCGCTGGTGTTCGAGACGGATCAGACTTTCCAGGGCGAACATGCCGATGCGGCGTTCCGGCGGCTGAAGCAGCAGCTTTCCGAGCGCACGCGGAAGATGAACACCAACGGCGATCCGATCCTGCTCGAGGCTGGCCTGAAGGCCAAGGCGATCGCGGTCAACTCGCGCGAGGCCATGACGGCCGAGAGCTTCGACCAGCAGGTCGTGCGGGTCTGCAGCTTGATGCAGTGCCCGCCGCATAAGATCTATGCGCTGAACAGCGTGAAGTACGACAACCAGTCGGCGATGGACAACCAGTACGCCAACGACTGCCTGATCCCGCTGGCGCACAACATCGAAGAGAAGGTCAAGAACTCGCTGCTTCCCATGGACGACTGGGAAGACTGGGACCTCGAGTTCGAACGGATGCCGATGCTGGCCGGGGATCCGGCCACGCTGACCAACATGCTCCATACCGCCGCACTCGATGGCGCGCTGGAAATCAACGAATACCGCGAGCGCTTGCCGCTCAGCCTGAACCCGGTCGCGGGCGGCAACGTGCGTTACGTGCCGGTCAACATGGCCATGGTGGGCCGCGACGGCAAAGTGATCCAGCAAGCGGCCAGCGGCCAGCCCAACAACGACGGCACGACCGAGAAGCCGCCCGCCCAGGCTGGCGGGCAACGCGGTCTCGCGCTCGTGGCCGACAATACCTGAGAGGCGACCGATGGCCGGCAAGAAAGCGTCCCGCGACGAATACCTGTCGAAGCGGAAGGGATCGATCGGCAAGGGCTCTTTGGGCCAGGAGACCGTGTTCAAGGGCTTCGCGGCGCCGGCCTCCTACGACGCCGACAAGCGCTCGGCCGACTTCGTGATGTCCAGCGAGGCCATCGACCGCGACGGCGACATCGTGCGGCAGAAGGGGCTTGCGATCGATCGGTTCAAGGAGAACCCGCAGGCGCTGCTGTTCCACAAGTCGAATTCGTGGCCGGTTGGCCAATGGAGCGACGTGAAGACCATCGCGGGCAACAGCCCGCGCACGGAAGGCACACTGAATTTTCTCCCGGCAGGCGGCCCGGTTCCCGATGTCGATCAGGCGCATTGGATGGTCCAGCACGGCGCGCTGCGAACCGTGTCGATCGGTTTCATGCCGCTCGATCTCGAGTTGATCGAGCACAAGGACGGGACATCGCCCTTCGATTATGGCTTCGATATCCTGGCCTCCGAACTCTACGAGTGCTCTCTCGTGCCGGTGCCAGCCCAACCGGACGCGGTCGCCAAGGGCATGATCAATTCCGGCGAGATGAGCATCGCCAAGGAGTTCATCGAGCAGGCGCTCGACGAATGGGCCCGCGACCCTCGCACCCAGATGCTGGTGCCCAAGAAGCGGCTCGCCGCGGTCTACCGCAAGCACTTCGGTGGCAAGGCGATGGCCTACATGGCGGTCGACGCCATGCAGCCGGACCCGGCCGCGACGGCCCTCGTGAAGCTGATGAAGACCGTGGCGGAAGCCGACCTGCTCACCAAGGATGGTGCCGGCGGTCTCCGCATCGTTGGACCCGACGGCCAGCCTATCGACACGTCGGACCCGGCCGAGGGTGACGAGGGCGAGATCGAGGCCATCAGCGGCATCGAGATCGAGTTCCCGATTACGGTCAATCTCACGGTCAACCAGAGCGGAACGACGGGCGCCGTCACACGGACCGGCAACGACACGGGCGACCAGGCATCGGGCGCGGGTGAGGCTGTCGCGGGCCAGCAATCAGGCAAAAGCGCTGGGTTGATCGCCCGCGCCTTCAACAAGCTGTTCGGCGGGCCGTCGAACGCTGATGAACAGGCGGAACAGGCCGCGGCGGCCGAGGCCGCGCGTAAACAGCACATGGAGGCCTTGGAGGTCTCCTACGATCTCGCCATGCGGCGCGCCAAGGCCAATGACCGGGCCGCCGCCATCGAGGCCAGAATGAACGCGGCCAAAGCCGCCTAAAGCATTCGGCGCGTAGCCGGATTCCAGAGGGCATTTGCCCTCACCGATCGAACGTCGCGATGACAAGTCCGGTCCCTTAGAAGGATGAAATTCGATGAATTTGGAGCAGCTGCGCGCCGCCCTTCGCGAGAAGTATGGCGTCGTCACGTCACTGAAGGAGAAGGCGTTCGCAGCGGGAGCGCCAGAGGCCGATGTCAAGGCGTTCGAGGACGCCTTGGACGAATGCGAGGCGTTGGAGCGCCAGATCAAGGCGGCCGAGCGCGAGCAGTCCGTCAAGGCTGCCGCTTCGGTACCGGCCGGCGCCGTTGCCGGAACTGGCACCGCGGCTGGCGATGGAGCCGACGCTCGCCCGAAGGTGACGCTCACGGCCAAACAGAAGGTCGCGCTCATCGTGAAGGCGACGGCCCAGGCGGCCCGCTTCACCAAGAGCGGCCATCCCATGTCGGCCATGAAAGTGCTCGACGATGCCGGCCACGGCGATCTCGCCAAGGATATCGGGCGGGCCACGCAGAAGGCCTTGACCGAAGGCGTCCTGGCCGACGGCGGTTCGCTGATCCCGACCGCACTCGCCAGCGAGTTCATCCCGTTCCTTTATGCGCGCTCGGTGATCATGTCATCGAACCCGCGCATGATCCGTATGCCGTTCGGCAACCTGACCATTCCCGGCGGGGCGGCGGGCGCCACGGCGCAGTATGTCGGCGAGACCCAGCCGATCGGCGTCGCTCAGCCGACGTTCCGCACGGTCACGCTGAACCTCAAGAAGCTGGCCGGCATCGTGCCGGTGTCGAACGAGCTCATCACCGACTCGCCCTTCGACATCGACACGACCGTCACGGACGACTTGACCGTCGCCATCAACGAGGTCGGCGATCTCCAGATGCTGCGCGGGGTCGGTTCCGCCGTGGCGCCGACCGGCATCCTCAACCTGATCCCGAGCGGGAACAAGGTTGCTATGACCGCGACCCCGACCATCACGACCATCATCGCCGATTTGAATGCGGCCATGACGTTCATGATGAACGCCCTGATCCCGGCCATCAATCCGGTGTGGATCATGTCGCCCCGAACGCTGGGTTACCTGCGCTCGCTGCTCACCCCGCAAGCCGTGTTCGTCTTCCCCACCCTGCAAGGCGATACCCCGACCCTCATGGGTCGCCCAGTCAAGTTCACCCAGCATATCCCGGACAATCTCGGGACGGGAACGAACGAATCCGAGGTCTACATGATCGACTTCGGTCATGTCCTCGTGGGCACGCCCATCAATCCGGAACTGGTCGTGACGACCTCCGACACCGCCACCGTTGTTGTGGGGGGCACGCCCATCTCGGCGTTCCAGAACGACATCACCTACGTGCGCGGGATCATCCGCCACGACATCGACATGCGCTACCTCGCGGCCGCCTACGTCATCACCGGCGTGAAGTGGTTCTAGCAACCTGACGTGAGCCTGCGCGGCGACGGCGTGGTGCCGTCGCCGGCTTGATTTCTGCGGCGCTACGAGCGCCCGAAGCGGAGACGACTACCATGAAGGCGGTAAAAGCGACGGGATTGGTCCCGATCGAATTCGATGTGGCGTGGGGCCGCTATCAGGCGGGAGACACGGGCGGCGTGCGCCCGGCCGACGTCGCCCCGATCATCGCGGGCAAGTTCGGCAAGATGGCGTCCATCGACAAGGACACGGAGACTGTCGATGTCGCCGAAGACGAAGTCTTGGCCGATCTTCGCCAGTCTGTCGGCAAGACCAAGGCGGAGATCAACCGCGAGCGGCAGGCCAATGTCGAGATCCCGGACAACTGGCCCGAACTTCATCACCTGGTCAGACTGAAGATCGCCGCGGGGATCAACGGCGCGAAGGTCGATTCCGTCGAACTCGCTGATGCCGCGATTCAGGACGAATTGGTCCGGCGTGGACAGGGCGTGAGCCGGTTCGGCCTCGGCGCCAACGCGTCGGGCAATCTCGCCAACCAGCGCGATGGCGGCCCCAATATCCCGCCGTCCAACAACGCCGTGGCGTCGAGCGCGCTCGGGGCTGCGTCCGCGCAAGCCGCCGCGCCGCCGGCCAAGGTGCCGGGCCCGGCGCCGGCCAAGACCGACCAGGGCAAAGCGTAACGATGGGCGAGACCCTGAAGCCGGCCGGCGAGGTGCAAACCCCGCCTGCCGAGGCGCAGCAACCGGCTCAGGAGGCTGTGGCGAAGGGCAAGCGGCGGCCTGCTTATGCGGATAAGGCGCTCATCGACGACCGAACGCGTCGCGACTACCCGACCAAGGGTTGACGGATGGATCTGCGCCGCACCTCGCCGCTTCTGACCCAGGCGCAAAAGCTGACGGTGGTCAGCCTCGCCGACGCCAAAGCGCAGATGCGCGTGAGCACCACGGCCGAGGACGCGCTCATCAATGACCACATCGAGGCGGCCTACGACTTCCTGGCGGGTGAGGATGGATGGCTCGGCCGGTGCTGCATCCTGACCGAGACGTTTCAGTATTACATCCCAGCTGGCCCCCGCATCGGCCCCGGCTTCGATTATCCTGGCCCAGGGTTTGGCCCGGTCGGTTCGGCCCAGGCCGGCTATCCACGCCGGCACTGGAACGGGCAGGGGTTCGAGATGCCGATGCGTCCCTTCCTGGGCGACGCCAACCTGACAAGCTTCGGGGTGCTGCAGAGCGACGGAACCTACCTTGCCATGGCGCCGGGCTACTTCAATCTTGTGCTGAACGAGAACGGTTTTGCGGTCATCGAGCGATCGGTGTCCGGCTTCCCTTGGCCGTATTTCGGCAACTATGCGCCGAAGGCCTACAGCGTGACGTTCACGGCCGGGTTCGGTGTGGACGGCAGCTTCGTGCCGAGCCCGATCAAGATGGCGATCAAGATGCTGGCCGCCGCGATGTACAACCAGCGCGAGACGACGGCCGAGGCCGCCGCCATGGAGGTCATGTACGGCCTCAAGAAGCTGGCCGGACGTTACCGCCTCGAGCCGGACCATAGCTGATGATCGGCGCCGGGCGTCTCGATCGCCAAGTCCAGTTTCTCGGCCGGCCGGGGCTGCCCAGCGGTGCGAGCGACTTGCGCGCACCCCTCGCCAACCTTGGTGATCCTGTCTGGGCGTACTTCAAGCCTGGCAATGCGGTCCGGCTCTATTTCGGAAGCTTCCGGGTCTATGTGCCGAGTGGCGAACTCACGGCCCGCACCGAGGACGTCGGCTCGATCACGGCCGTTAATCGGGTCGCGATCGAGGGCCAGAATTTCCAGGTGCGCGCGGTGCAAGCGCCAGATAGGCGCGCTGGCGTGACCGTGATGGATATCGTCGGCGCCCAGGACGAAGCCGCGTATTCGCGCGAGATGGACGTCAACGGCGACACGGTCGCGATCCGCCGCGCTGGGACGCCCGCGACCCTCTATGGGCCGATCCGCGCGCTGATCATGACGTACACGGAGCAGGAGCTGACCGGCAACATGCAGGAAGGCGACCGCAAGGTGTTGATGCTGGCCAACGACGTGGTCGCGTCGGGGATCCCGCTGCCCATTCTGGCCAAGCAGGATCGCCTGCTGTTCGGCACGAGCACCTTCGTCGTCCAATATGTCGACGAGACCAGCCACCGGACCGGCGGGCAGCTGCTGGCCTACGAGCTGAGGGTGTCGGGCAACTGATGCCGGCCTCGCTCCGCATCAAGCCGCTTGATCGGACCGTTATGTTCCAACCCGGGGGCGCGCTGGACCCGGCCACCGCGGCCCGGCAGGTCGCGGCATTCGCGCGTGATCAGGTTGCCCAGGCTGAAACGATCGATGCCGAGGCGCTCGGCCACGACGTGACGCACACAGACTTCGTGAACGGCCTTCCTTCGCAGGATTACGAGGCGGTCAAGCCGGGCCAGAGCATCGTCGCGGTGTTCGACCTCGGGACCGATGCGCTGCAGTGGATCCTCGATATGCTGATCCTGGCCGCGCCATATCTGACGGGTCAGTTCAAGCGGTCGATCACCATCTATGCCGACGGCGAGCCGGTTGACAGCGTGGCGGCCGCTGCGAATGCATCCGAGGTCGTGTTCCTGCCCTTGGTGCCATACGGCCGCAAGATCGAGCGTGGTCAGTCGCCACAAGCGCCTGAAGGCGTGTTTCAGGGCGTGGCGGCGCTGGCGGCCGCCCGCTACGGCAACCAGGCCTCAATCAAGTTCAGCTTTCGCGAGCCGACCGGCGGCGCGAACGAGCTTGAGACATGGGCACGCAAGCACAGCGCCAAGGCCGGCTGGCGCCAGCGGCGGCAGTACAGCGTCGACGTTCGGCAGCCGGCTATCGTGGTGACGCTCAGGTGATCCATGGCCAGTAGCGCCGTCACGGCGGCCGTCATGGGCCGCATCGCCGCGAACTGGACCCGTCTGCCGGTGGCCGATGCGAACGGCAGCGCGGCCCCACCGCCCGACGGGTTTCTCGACGTCGAATTCCCGGTCGCCACCGAAAACCAGATCACCATCGGGGCGCCGGGCAGCAACGTCTTTCGCGAGGAAGGCGCCTTTCGCCTGATCATCTCAATGCCGATCGGCGGCGGCCTATCACCCTACGACGCATGGCTCGAGGAGCTGCGGGTGCTGTTCCGCAACCAGGTGTTCGACGGCGTCACGACATGGGGCGCCTCGCCGGCCATCGTCGACGATCGCAACGACCAAGGGAGCTTCTTCAAGCTTTCCGTGGCCGTCCCATACCGCTTCGACCTCTACGCCTGAACACGCCTCTGGCAAGGCGCTTGGCCCGCAGTGATTGCGCGCCCGTCCCACGATGGAGCCACCTAAATGACCATTGCCTCGGCCTCTAAGGTCCGCGTCGCCTATGTGGCCGAAACGGTCATCGGCACCACGCCAGCCACACCGACGTTCATCACGCTGCGCCGCACGACCGGCAACATGCGGACCAAGAAGACGACGCTGGTGTCGGACGAGATCCAGGCCGACCGAAACGTGCGCGGCGAATACATGGTCGCGCAAGACCCTGAGGGCTCCTATGGGTTCGAACTGAGCTACGGCAGCTTCGACGACATGCTGGCGGGCGCGCTGTTCGGATCGTGGACATCGAACGTGCTCAAGAACGGCACGGCGGAGCAGAGCTTCACTTTCGAGGAGACGGTCGACACCGGAGCCGGGACCTTCGCCTATTCGCGGTTCACTGGGACCGAGGTGTCCTCGATGGCGCTGACCCTTGCGTCTCGGTCGTCGGTCAAGGGCACTATGAACATGATGGGCCAGCAAGAGGTGCTGGACACAGCCATCATCGCTGGGGCCACCTACACGGCGCCGAACGCCAACGCTATCATGACGTCGAACCAGGTGGCGTCTTTGACGATCGCGGGCATTACCCCGGCGCCGAAGGTCAAGAACCTGACCCTCAACATCGCCAACAACCTGCGCGTTCGCGACAAGGTCGGAACGCTCTACAGCGACAGCTTTGGACAGGGCCAGTGCGACGTGACCGGGACGTTGGACTGCTACTTCGAGAGCAACGCGCTCTACCAGCAGGTACTCGCCCACGGCGGCGGCGCGCTGTCGTGCACGGTAGGGCAGACCACGCTGCAGAAATACACGATCGCGCTGCCGGTCCTGCAGTTCCTGGATGGCGCACGGACGCTGGCGGGCAAGAACGACGACGTCATGGTCTCGATCCCGTTCCGGGCGATTTATGACGGCGTCTCCGGCGCGTCGATCAACATCACGAGGGCGGTCGCATGAAGGTCAAGATCAAGCATACGTTCGACGGCTACCCGGGCGGCAACGACGCCAGCAAGACGACATTCGCGGCTGGTAGCGTGCACGATCTGCCGGACGAGTTCGCGGCCCTCATCATCAAGAAGAGTCACGCCGAGCAGGTTGTGACGGCTGCGGCGCAGGCGGCCGCTCAAGCTCCGGCGAAACCGGCGACCACTTAGTTCACCGTCTCCTGATGGTCGCAGTGCGAGGCGCTAGACCGGCAGCCGCTGAAACTCCCAACCCTGCGCGAAACTCAAGGAACTGGTATTCGGAGAAATTCGGCGCTGCGGAACGAAAAACCCCGCCGACGCGGGGTTTTGCAAGCTACGCCTTCTTGGAGATTTGCGGCGTCTTCATCGCCTGCATGGTCTCGTGGTTTCTACGCAATGTAGCTTTCACCTCAGGGTGGGCGAGCCATTCGTCCGTGCGTTTTTCAAGTCGCTCCTTGGAGGTTTTCGCGTAAGCGAGCAGTGTCTTCCGTTCCATGATTTTGCTCCGCACGCCGTTGTCGACTTTCATATCATGGGACTGAACGACTGAAAGACCAAATTCGCTGACCGTTCGGTGCCTCTGACCTATGAACGGTGTAGCCGAGGTCCCTTACAAACCGTGCTATCAATTCGTACTTTTGGAGCGCTTTGAGAGGCAGGTTCCTATCGATCGTGCACATGAAGACCTCGGCTGGTTTGGCACGTTCCACGAGCGCCGCTGCGGCGCCCGCAACGTGCCCAGCGACCATTGAGCGGTCTTCGCGAGAGCTCAGGAAGCTCTTAGACGCGACGCCACTATAGATCTTTCGCGGAACGCCAACGTCGCCATCAAACTCGATGATGGAGAACGAAATTTCCCAGGCGAAGCCCACGAGGTCGGTCAGCTGGATCAGCAGCGAATATGTGATCGGGTGGACGTCGTCATGCCCGATCACGGTCTGAAGACTGAGCCCTTTTGTGTCCTCTTCGACCGCGGCAAAACCTTGGTCTGACTGCAGCACACAAACAAATGCCATCTAGTTCGCCATCTCCGGATCGTCTCGGTGCATCAGCAGGCCAAGCCCGGTCAGGCCGTCGCGAAGCAGCGCGCGGATCGCCTCGGGACGAGACGGCTTAGGTGTCATGGGTCTTCCGGTGCCTTCAGGTAGATCTCAGGAGATCGGGCGTACCTTCTTGGATGGATGAGCGACGGGGGCCGGCGCATCCGGCACCATGTGAGCCGTCACCGGGTTCGGCGAGTGGTCGAGATTTGCCCCACTATAGGCGTCCACGCCGATGCCGACTATCCCGCCCAACAGGATGTTGCCGGCTCCGGCCGCCACCCCGTTGCCGCTTACGTGACTGCTGACCCGGATGCTTTGCGCTTGAAACCCAGGCGCGGTGAACGTGGCCGTGAAGTCGTCCTTGCGGTCGACCTTCAGGTCACACGGCGTGCTGACGCAGGATAGCCCATTGGACAGAGCAACGCGGGCCGGCATCGGATCGGATTGAAATGCGATCTGCTCGTCGCTTCCACGAACGACTGTCGCGCACCCAGCCACGCTGAGCGCAAAGGCCCCTACGGCTATGAATTTCACGTGATCCCCCCAGGCCTTTGTTACGCGAAGGCTACGCGCGGCGAGATTGTGTCGTCAATCGGGCAATTAAGATTTCGTTAACGAAGCGACATGAGCGACTTCCCGGCTCGGTCAGCAATGGAGCAGTGAAGATGCGGTTCGACGATCACGCGATCAACATCGAGGCGATCGAGGCTGGCGAATGGCGGCCGGCCGAAGGGTTCCCGGGCGTCGAGTTCAAGGTGCGCGGCGTGCCGAACACGGATTGGACCGCTATCGAGACCAAGCTCGCTTCACGCGCGGTTCCGCCGAGCAACGAGGTGATCCGCAATGAATGTCTGCTTGAGGCCTGTTTGCAGGATTGGCGCGGCGTCGAGGGCCCGGATGGCAAGCCGGAGCCGTTCACCAAGGCGCGGGCGGAAGAGCTGATCAAGGAGCCGCGGTTCCGAAAAATCCGCAACTCAATCCTTTCGACGGCGCTGGTCTTCGGCAACGAAACGGTCCTGGAGCGCAAGGCTGCTGGAAAAAACTAGCCGCACGCCTCGCTTGGCAACTCGAGTGGGGCGCTGAAGAAGAATTCCTGCTCGGCCTCGCGGCCGAGGGTGAGATGCCACCAGCATTGCAGGACAGGCCAGGACTGAAGCGGCATCTGCTGCCAATCTGGCAAGCGTTCCATGCCCTCTCAGGCGACCGCCAGATGGGCATGGCGATCGGACCTATCCCGTTCACGGCCATCGATCGCTACGCGGCCCGGTTTGGCTTCCGCGGGGCCGAGTTCGAGCGGTTCCACGGTCTGATCACGGCCATGGACGCGGTCCACCAGAAGTACGTGGCCGACAGGATGAAGGAGGCTCCGAGTGGTTGACGCGATCTCCAAAGTCCAGATCGACTATGTCAGCACCGGAGCCGAGAAAGCTGCGTCCGACTATGCGCGAGTGGATCAGGCCGAGCAGAGTCTGGCCAGATCCTCGCTTTCCGTCGCGACAGTCAACGACACGCAATCGCGTTCGTTTCTAAGCGTTCAGCGAGCACTCGACTCGTCGACGCGTTCCCTCGATCCCGCCACCAAGGCGCTTGCCGCTTACGAGCGGCAGCAGCGGCTCATGACGTCGGCGACCGCGCAGGGCATCCCGGTCACCGATGCGCACCAGCGCGGCCTTCAGAACGCCAAGGCTCGGGTCGAGGAATTGGCAAAATCGATCGGCGCCCACACGGCCGCGACAAATCTGAACCGCATGCAGCAGATGGAGCTGATGCACGTCAGCAAGTCGCTGTTTGACGAGATCGCGGCTGGGGCGTCGCCGTTTCGGGCCCTGACCGTCGAAGGCGGCCGTATCGGTGAAATCTTCTCCATGGGATCGGGCGGCGTCGGCGGTACGCTGAAGGCCATCGGATCGTCGCTCGCGAGCGTCTTGACACCGACCGTGCTGCTGACAGGCGGCCTTCTTGGCCTGGGCGCTGCGGCCATCTACGCCTTCGCGAATTTCGAATCCGGCCAAGCCAAGCTGGCCGCGTCGATGAACGGCATGGGCCAGCGCTCGGGCGCGACGCTCTCGCAACTGAATGCTGCGGCGTCGGCGGGCGCCAGGTCCGGTGACCTCTACACGAGCGAAGGGGTCGGGCTCGCGGCCCAGTACAACCGAGCCGGCCTCGCGCCGGATCAGACGCAAGTGCTTATCTCCAACACCAAGGCTTTCGGCCGCCTTTCGGGCACCGACACCAGCACGGCTGGCGGCGCACTGGCGTCCGCGTTCGCCGACCCGGCAAAGGGGCTGGCCGAGCTCGATAAGCAACTCGGTTTCGTGAGCGGGCGCTTGCGCTCGACCGTCTCCGACCTCGAGGCGCAGGGCAACCTCGAGGAAGCCAGGACGGTCGCCATCAAGGCATTCACGGACGCCATGCACGGCGTCGCCGACACCACCTGGGGGATGAGCCGGACCTTCGAAGCCGTGAAGAATTCCTTCCTGGATTCGATGAACTACGGCGGTCAGCTGATCGACCGGGCGTTCTTCGGCCCCCCCAAGAGCAAAAGCCCGGAGCAGGCCGCCCTCGACAAGCGAAACTCCGATGCCGCCGAGACCAGCGGCAACGCCGATAGCGCGGTTCGGTCGATCCTGCCGGATCTGGTGCGCGCGCAGACCGCCACCAACCAACTCGCCTTGCTGCGCACCACCCTGTCCGATCCGGCCGTGCTCGATAAAATGGGCGTCTTGCCAGGGCAGACCCAGCGCGCCTATTCGAACCTGTCCGTCCAGAGCGCCAACGCCAGCCCGCCGCTTCGATCGAAACAGGACTATGAGGCTGCGCTGGCCTCGGCAGACGCCTTCAGCGTGGCCGAGAAAGCCGCCGTCGAGGCGCGGCGGGCCGAATTGGCCGTGCTGCGCGACACTGGCGACCTGACGCGCGCGCAGGCGGCTGCGCAAATGGCCGTCAACGAAGCCATCGCTAAAGCGAACAGCGACGCGAAAGATCGGCTAGGCGAGGCCCGCCAAGAAGCCAGCTACGTCGGCTTGTCCTCGTATCAGCGTGGTCGCCAGCAGCTCATCGATTCCTTTTCCGGCTATGGCGGCCAGTTCACAAAAGACGCCGCGTCAAAGTCTGACCTTGCGGAATCCATGGCCCCTGTCGCGGCCGACCTTAGGTCGGCCGGCCAAGTCATTGCCGATGCGATTCGGCAGGCCGCTGCCGACATTCGGGGGCCTGGGACCACAAACCCATTTGGATCTCTGGGCACGTTCGGCGCTGGGGTAGCAACCCCGTCAATGATCGCCGATGCCGCGGCTCGCACGGGGATGGACCCGCGCATCATCGCGGCGGTCGGTCAAAAGGAAAATGGAGGTCGCCTGACAGGTGGGACCTCTATGCTCGGGTCTGACGGTCGCCCGAGCTCGGCATGGGGTTTCGGCCAGCTGACGAATGCTGCGGCTTCCGATGTGGCCAGTGCGGTTCCGGGCTTCAACAAATACGACCCGAACACCGCGGTGTTTGGCTCGGCCGAATACCTGAAGATCCTGGCAGGCCGCAACGGCGGCGATATGACCAAGGCGCTGAATGCCTACGGCGGAACGCCTGGCTATGCGAACGACATTCTTCGTCGAGCCACCGGCCCCCTGACGATTACCCCGGCCGCAAACTCCAATGTCGCACCCATCCAGTCGACCGCGCTCGGGACTGACCAGTCGGTTCTGGCGACCAAGCTGAACACCTACGATCAGGCCGCTCGCTTGGGGCCGATCCAAGACGCAGCGCTGACCATCAACGCACAAAACGCTGCGCTGAAAGTCCAGCAAGAAACCTTGGGACAGTCTGCCACCGAAATTGCCCGCGTGTCGTTCGAGCAGAATCTCCTCAACCAGTACCAGAAGGAAAACATCGACGTCACGCCGGCGATGGCGGGCGCGATCAAGCAACTCGGCGCCGAGTACGCGGACGTGACCAAGCGAACGGCCGATCTTCAGAACCAGCAGAAGCAGCTCGTCGGTGCAATGGATAGCTTCCGCGGCGCGGCCAGCGGCGGGCTGAGCACCCTCCTGGGTGACCTTCAAAAGGGAAAAACGTTCGGCCAAGCGTTCGGCGACGTGCTGACCGGCCTCGAAAGCAAGATCCTCTCGCTGGCCGAGAACTCCGTGATCAACAGCCTTTTAGGTTCGCAGGGCAGCACCAACAGCGGCGCGCTCGGCGGCGGCTTGTCCGGCATCCTCGGCAGCCTGTTCAGCAGCGGAGCCTCTGGCAGCGGCTTCCAGGGCTGGCTTGGCTTTGCCACCGGCACCGATGATGCGCCCGGCGGCCCGACCTTGGTGGGTGAGCAGGGGCCGGAGATCGTCAACCTTCCGAAGCACGCACAGGTCATCAACAATTCGACCACCCAAGGCATGCTTTTGCCGGCCGCCTCAGGCGGCGGCACCATGCACGTCCAGATCATCAACGCCCACCCAACCGCTACCGCGACCGCCAAGCAGGGCACGGGCGTCAACCGCAACATCGTCCAGGTCATGGTCACCGACGCCCTGGTTCAAAGTGCCGCTACCAACGATCGCGGCTTCCAAGCCTTTGCCAAGCGGGCTGGGACGAGTCGCGTCGGATGACGATCCCCGCATGGCCGTCTGATCTGCCCTACCAGAGCCAGGTCAGCGATTTCAGCGATGACCAGCTCGATAATCCCGTGCTCAGCACGGACATGAATGCCGGCAACACGCGGCAGCGGCGGAAGTACACGCTGCGGATCTCGATGCAGAAGCTTGGCATCGTGCTCACGGCCGCGCAGACGCTTGAGTTTCAGGCCTTCCACCAGTCGATCGGCAGCGGCGCCGCGCGGTTCACCATGCCGGTGTGGAACGGCAGCGCCTACGTGACCCGCAACGTCGCCATCAAGGACGGGATCGTAGCCTTCAGTCAGTTCGCATTCGGGCAAAACAAGATCGTCATGACGCTGCGGATCGAAAACCTGTGAGTGATCCGTGGACCGAAGCCTGGGCCGAGGCCCAGGCGGCGCCATCGCCCGATGTGGTCGAGCTGTGGTCGATCGAGTTGATCCACCCGTCGTTCCTGGAGAATGGCGTCCAGACTTCGATCCGAGCCGTCAACGATAACCAGGACCATGATCTGCCGCTCGAGGAGACGGCGCCGTTCAACCCGGACTCTACCGTCACCTTCAAGGCGATTCCGTTCGACACGCCGTGGTTCGAACAGCGGGACGGTCAGGTGTCCAGCATCCAGGTGAGGATCGACAACATCGGCCGCGAGGTGATGCCCTATCTCGACGCCGCGATCCTGGTCGACGCCGCCATCCAGATCATTTTCCGGTGCCATCTCTGGGCCGCCGCCACCGGGGTCATCACGGCCGCTATGGACCCGATCCTGATCGACTTGCGGCAGGTGACCGTCAACGAAAGCTACGTCCAGGGCACGGCGTCGCCAGCCGATCTCGTCAACCTGCAATTCCTCCGCGTCATCTATGACGTCCAGCATTACCCGGCGCTCAACCAGTAGGAAGCCAAGATGACCGACACCTTTTCGCCCAAGGCAGTTTCGATCCGCGCCATCCAGTTCACCGGCACGTTCGACAGCGCGCAGGCCGTGCAGGCCTTCGCGGGCGATGGTCCTGCCGTGACCTTCATTCAGACCGTCAAGGCCATTCATCCGCCGCTCGTGAACATCCAGGATCCCGCGACCGGCGCCGTCGTGACGGTCCAGTCGGGATGGTGGGCGATCGTCGATCCGTCCGGGGCGGTGCGAACCATGACGGCCGATGCGTTCGCGGCGACCTATGAGGTGCCGGCGTCCTCGTGACCCGCCGCGACACCATCATGGCGTGCCTGGGACGGCCCTACAGGGCCGGCGCCGCTGGCCCTGATGCCTTCGACTGTTTCGGCCTCGTGTGCCATCTGTCGGCCGCGCTGTTCGGCGTTGACGTGCCGCGCGACGGTGCCGGCATCCTACGGGCGCGCCGCATCTTCGCCGAGGTCGCGACGCCGGTCGACGGTGCGATCGCCATCATGCGCGGCGGCGACAAGCATGTCGGGCTCTGGCTCGCGCCGGAATGCCTCGTGATCCATGCCATCGAGCGCAGTGGCGTCGTGCTGGACGATCTGCCCTCCCTGCAATTCTCCGGTTTCGGCCGGCCGAGGTTTTTCGCGCGCCGATGACCCGTCCGCTCCGCAAAATCACGCGCCTGCATGCCTTGAGCGGCAAGCAGCTCGCGGTCGCACGGCCGCGCAAGGGCGACACGATCGGCGTCTTCGTGACGCGCGAGCGCCTGGCGGATGGGCTGCCCACCGTGGTGGCCGAGCGGATCGGCACCGAACTGCGGCCGATTCCGCGCCGGGATTGGGACCGCCGCATCAGGACGCGCGACCACCTGGTGCTGCTGTCCCGACCCATGGGCGGCGGTGGCGGCGGTGGTGGCCAGACCGGCTCGCAGCAGATCGGCTCGATCGTCGGTCTGGTGGCGTTGCTGGCGATCGCCGGGCCGCTTGGGGGCGCCGCGGCGCTCGGCGGCTTGATCGGCGGTGGTGCGACCGCCACCATGATCGCCTCCGCGCTGATCATCGGCGGCGGCTCGATCCTGATCAGCCATTTCCTTGGCGCCAGCCGGCCGAAGCCGAACGCGCTCGAATATAGCGTCGACATCACGTCCAACCAGGCGCGGTCGCAACAGCCGATCCCGTGCCAGTACGGACGGGTCAAGTTCTTCCCCGATCTCGCGGCCCCAACCTTTTCGGACTATTCCGGGATCGACCAGACCTTCCATGGCATCTATTCGATCGGCGTCGGGGA
>CAXTOT010000040.1:0-47519 GCA_964245915.1 uncultured Lichenihabitans sp.
CGCTCGACCGACTTCGGCATGGCGGAGACGAAAATACCCGGCGATGGCGTGGTGACGGGCTGGGGCACGGTGAACGGCCGCGCGGTCTTCGTCTTCTCCAAGGATTTTACGGTGTTCGGCGGTTCCCTGTCGGAAACCCACGCCCAAAAAATCAACAAGGTGCAGGAGATGGCGCTGCGCATGCGGGCGCCCATCATCGGCTTGTTCGACGCGGGCGGCGCGCGAATCCAGGAGGGCGTCGCGGCGCTCGGCGGCTACGGCGAGGTGTTCCGCCGCAACGTGGTGGCGTCCGGCGTCATCCCGCAGATCTCGGTCATCATGGGGCCCTGCGCGGGCGGCGACGTCTATTCGCCCGCCATGACGGATTTCATCTTCATGGTGCGCGACACGAGCTACATGTTCGTGACCGGCCCGGATGTGGTGAAAACCGTCACCAACGAGAGCGTCACGGCCGAGGAACTTGGTGGCGCCTCCATCCACACGGCGCGCTCGTCGGTTGCCGACGGCGCGTGGGACAATGACGTGGAGGCGCTGCTGCAGGTACGTCGGCTGCTCGACTTCCTGCCGTCCAACAACCGCGACGGCGTGCCGGAATTGTCCAGCTTCGACGATCCCGAGCGGCAGGACGCCTCACTCGACACCTTGGTGCCGGAAAATCCGAACAAACCCTATGACGTGAAGGAGCTGATCCTAAAGGTCGTGGACGAGGGTGATTTCTTCGAGATTCAGCAGAAGTTCGCCGCCAATGTGGTGACGGGTTTCGCCCGGATCGAGGGCCGCACCGTCGGGATCGTGGCCAACCAGCCGTTGGTGCTCGCGGGCGTGCTCGACAGCGATGCCTCGCGCAAGGCCGCGCGCTTCGTGCGCTTCTGCGATTGTTTCGAGGTCCCGATCGTCACCTTCGTCGACGTGCCCGGATTTTTGCCCGGCACCGCGCAGGAATATGGCGGCCTGATCAAACACGGCGCCAAGCTGCTCTTCGCCTATTCGCAAGCCACCGTGCCGCTGGTGACGGTGATCACCCGCAAGGCCTTTGGCGGGGCCTATGACGTGATGGCGTCAAAACACATCGGCGGCGACGTCAACTACGCCTGGCCGACCGCGCAGATCGCCGTGATGGGGGCCAAGGGCGCGGTCGAGATCATCTTCCGGCAGGATATCGGCGATGCCGACAAGATCGCGGCGCGCACGGCCGAATATGAGGAGCGCTTCCTGTCCCCCTTCGTGGCAGCCGAACGCGGCTATATCGACGAGGTGATCAGCCCGCGCGCCACCCGTCCGCGCATTGCCCGCGCCCTCGCCATGCTGCGCAGCAAGCAGGCCGAAATCCCGGCCAAGAAACACGACAACATCCCGCTGTAGCGGCGCCTCGATCGGGACTGGAGCCCGCTACCCGTCGATCGGCGCGATGGCGCGTGAGGCCGTAAAGGTGATCCCCGCGGAGGCCAGCACCACGCACAGGATGGCGACGTCCTGCCGGGGCGTGAGCCGCTCGCCCAGTACGATCCAGCCAAACAGCGTCCCGAAGGCGGGTTCGAGGCTCATGAGCACGCCGAACACCCGGGTGGGGAGCCGCGTCATGGCGGCCATTTCGAGACTGCTGGCCACGGCCCCCGAAAGGAACGCGACCACAAGCGCGAGCGGGAGTGCGGCGGGGGCGAACAGGTTCGAGCCCGCCTGGGCCCAGCCGAACGGCAGCACGCAGAGCGCCGCCACCAGAAGGCCCAGTGCGGCCACGCGCCCGCTCGGCAGGATCGTGCCGGCGCGCTTGCCGCAGAGGATGTAGAGCGCCCAGGCGGTCGCCGAGCAGAGACAGAAGAAGACCCCAACGGGATCGAGCCGGGCCACATCGCCCCCGATCGGGAACAGCAGCGCCACCCCGAAGCCGGCCAGAGCCATCCAGACGAGATCGAGCCGTTGTCGCGAATAGACGACCGCGAGCGTCAGAGGGCCGAGAAAATCGAGGGCAACCGCGACCCCGAGGGGAATGCGCTGGAGGGCCAGGTAGAAGAACAGGTTTACGGCCCCAAGCGACGCGCCATAGCCCAGGACTGCCCAGGCGGCGCGGCGCGGCAATGGTCCGCGCCAAGGCCGGGCGATGGGCCAGAGCATGGCGGTCGAGAGCACCATTCGGAGGGCCGAGGCCCCGAACGGACCCACCATGGGAAACAGCTCCTTGGCCAGAGCGCCGCCAAGTTGGAACGCACTGATGGCCACGAGGAGAATGGCGACCGGGACGACCGGCAGTCCGCCGCGTGCAGGCGTCAAGGCACGAACGCCGCGGCCTCGAAACCCTGGGCGAAGAGCAGCGCCGAGAGGTCGCCGTGGTCGATGCGCCCGTGCGCCGCGGCCGCGACCGCGGGCTTGGCGTGGAACGCCACCCCAAATCCGGCTTCGCCCAGCATGCCGAGATCATTGGCGCCGTCGCCGACCGCCAGCGTGTCCTCCGACGCGAGTGCCAAGCGCGTCCGAAGGTCGATCAGCGCCTGGAGCTTGGCCTCGCGCCCCAGGATGGGGTCGGCGACACTGCCCGTGAACCTGCCGTCTTCGACCAAAAGCCTGTTGCCGCGGTGCTCGTCGAACCCGAGTTTTTCCGCGATCGGTCCCGTGAACAGCGTGAAGCCGCCCGACACCAGCGCGCAATAGGCGCCATGGGCCCGCATGGTGCGCACCAGGGTCAGGGCGCCCGGGGTGAGGGTGATGCGTTCCTCCAGAACCTTGGCCACCACCGTCTCGGGCAGTCCCGCAAGAAGCGCCACCCGCTCGCGCAAGGCTGGCTCGAAGGCGATTTCGCCCCGCATCGCGCGGTCCGTGATGGCGGCGACGTGCGCCTTAAGCCCGGCGAAATCCGCCAGTTCGTCGATACATTCCTGGCCGATGAGGGTGGAATCCATATCGGCCAGCAACAGGCGTTTGCGCCGGCCCCGTTCGGGCTGCACGAAAACATCGAAAGCCTGCTCGGCGCACCACACTTCGAGAGCTTCCTTGCGGCGTCCGGTGCCGGCGCCGGAGTGAAACGGCAAGTCGGCGGCTTCGCGCTCGGCGAGCCAGCGCGGTGGCGTGCCGCCGCCCAGAATGGCTTGCGCTTCGGCGAGCCGATCCTCGGTCAGCAGATCCGTGCCTTTACGCGCGACGATGGTGGCGACACAAGCTAGGGGCGACGGCATGGATCAGAGGGACTCGGGTGCGGCAAAGCTTCAAGGCCATCCTCATCGCAGGACCGACCGCGAGCGGCAAGTCGGCGCTTGCGCTCCGCCTCGCGCAAAATCTTGGGGGCACGATCATCAATGCCGATTCGGTGCAGGTCTATGCCGACCTTACCATCCTGTCGTCGCGTCCGGACGCTCACGCGCTCGCGCAAGCCCCGCATCTGCTCTTCGGTCATGTCGATGGATCGGAGAGCTATTCGGTGGGTCGCTGGCTCTCCGAGACGAGGCTCGCCATCGCGGCCGTTCGGGCCGAGACGCGCGTACCCATTCTGGTCGGCGGCACGGGGCTCTACTTCAAGGCCCTGACGCAGGGCCTGTCGGCCATCCCGTCCGTGCCCCCGGACATCCGATCGCGCGTGCGAGCGGCCGCCGAAGGCGTGCCGGCCGCCGAGCTTCACGCGCGGCTCGCGGCGCTCGACCCCGCCACGGCGGCGCGGCTGCGCGTCACCGACCCGCAGCGCATCGTGCGGGCCCTCGAAGTGTTCGAGGCGACCGGACGACCCCTCGCGGGCTTCCAGGGCGCGCGTGAAGTCCCGCTGCTGGCTCCGGACGGGTTTCTCGGCGTGGCATTACAGCCCGAACGTTCCGCCCTGAACGCGCGCATCGATGCCCGGTTCGATCGCATGCTGGCCGAGGGTGCGGTGGCCGAAGTGGAAAGGCTGGTGGCCCGACGGCTCGATCCAGCCCTGCCGGTGATGCGGGCGCTCGGGGTCCCGCCGCTACTGGCCCATCTTGGCGGGCAGCTCTCGCTCGAGGCTGCCGCGGCGGCCGGCAAGCTGCAGACCCGGCAATATGCCAAGCGGCAGGTCACCTTCGCGCGCCACCAGTTGCCCGGGTTCGTGGCGGTCACGCCGGATCAGGCGGCCGCGATGCTCGACGCCGCGGGCTAGGCCACGATCGCGGCCCGCGCGCCGTCATGCGACGCGGAGAGGAACGACCTTGTCACTCGTTTTCGCCGACTGCGGCCTGCTGACCACGTCGGCATAACGCTCGATCGGGAGAGGCTTCCCACATAGATAACCCTGGACTTGGCTGCAGCCGTGGCGGCGCAGGAAAGCCAGCTGCTCTTGGGTCTCGACGCCTTCGGCCACGACCTCCATGCCGAGGCTATCGCCGAGGCCCAGGATCGCCTTGACGATCGCGGTGCCCTTTGGGGCCGATCCGATCTGGGCCGTGAAGGAGCGGTCTATCTTGATCGTGTTGAACGGGAACGCCTGCAGCGTTGAAAGTGAACTATAGCCCGTCCCAAAATCGTCGATCGCGATACGCACCCCGAGGGCCTTGATCCGCTCCAGGACCTGGAGGGCGCGCGGGATGCTTTCGAAGAAAAGGCTTTCCGTGATCTCGAGCTCTAGCCGATCCGGGCTCAGTTCCATGTCGTCCAGCACCTGTTTGATCGTTTCCGTCAGGCCCGTCTGACGAAACTGTGCGACCGAGAGGTTCACGGCGATCCGCAGCGGCACAGCCCAGTTGGCGGCTTGCCGGCAAGCCTCACGCAGGACCCATTCCCCGAGCGGCAGGATGAGCCCCGTTTCCTCGGCGATCGGAATGAAGGTCGACGGGGACACCGAACCAAGCGCCGGGTGGTCCCACCTCAGAAGTGCTTCGAACCCCGACACCTGGTCCGGTCCGAGGCTGAGTTGAGGCTGGTATTCGAGGCGGAGCTGCGATGTGTTCAAGGCCGCGCGAAGGTCTCGCCCGAGTTGCCGGCGCTCGCGCATGGCCTGATCCATCGCGGGTTCGAAGTAGCGGAAGATGCCGCGGCCATCAGATTTCGCTCGTGACAGCGCGGTATCGGCCTGCGCCAGCATCATCGCGTAGCTCTGTGCATCGGACGGGAAAAGTGCAATCCCGATGCTGCACCCGACGTCGATCTTGTTGCCATCGAGCACGTAAGGAGCCCCGAGGGCGTCGAGCACGCTTTGCGCAACACCGCTGGCCGTCCTCGTGGCCCCGAGTCCCGATGCAAGCACTGCAAACTCGTCTCCGCCGAGGCGCGCCGCCGTGCATTGCTCCCCTGGCAAGCACTGAAGCCGGCGAGCGACTTCGGTCAGTAGCCGGTCTCCCGCAGCATGGCCGAAGATGTCGTTGATCTCCTTGAAGCCGTCGAGATCCAGGCACAACATCGCGACAGAACGCTGGCCCAGAGCCGCGCTCGTCAGCTCCCTCCGGACGACCTCTTCGAACAGCAGCCGATTGGGAAGGCCGGTGAGCGGATCATGCCGCGCCAGGTAGCGGAAGCGGATCTCGCTGTCCCATCGAACCCGCCGTTCCACCGACCAAGCCGCCAGTGCGGATCCCACGATGATCAACGTGACGCCCGCCACCGAGTAGCCGAGCAGGTTGCCGGACAGCAGATGGTCAGGCAACCGCTTGGTGGGATCGGGGAGGTAGGCGATCGCCGCCATTCCGCTGAAATGAAGCAGGATGATGGAGAGGCCGAACAGAAGTCCCCCGCTCAGACGCTGAACCAAGGTACCGCAGCGGCCGCACACCATCAAGGCCGCCACCGACGGCCCGATCGCAAGAACCACCGACAATGCGACGATCGTCCGGTTCCACACCATCGCGGCGGCAGCCTCCATCCCGCTGACTCCGGTGTAGTGCATCAGCACCACGGCGAGGCCGAGCACGATCCCGCCCGCGCCCTGGCCGACGCGACCCGGGAGTTGGAAGGCGAGCATGAACGCCAAGCCCGCGCCCACGATCCCGACCACAAAGGACAGAATCGTGATCGTGAGGTCGAACCCGATCTCGAAGCCCGGATGAAACGCCATCATGGCGGTAAAATGCGTCGCCCAAATTCCCGAGCCAGCCGTCAGGGTCGTCAGGATCAGCCACACGACGGCGCTCGACCTGCCCCTGTTGGCGACGGCGCGCGAATAGAGGTTGAAGGTCGCCAGCGCGGCGACCCCGCACACCAGGGCGGCCAGCAGCAAGAGCCAGATGTTGTAGTTGCGGGAAAAATTCTGAACGACGGAAAGCATGACGAGCCCATGGATGGATGATCACGCTAACACGGAGTGTAACCCACCCACCCTTGACGTCCGCTCTCTCTGTCCGCGTCCTGACAACGGATTGTAAACCTTCTCGCCGGCGCGTTCACCGGAACGGCGGCTCGTCGAAACTCCTGAGCTTGCGCGAATGCAGGCCCGAACGGTCCTGGCGAAGCGCGTCGAGCGCCGCAAGACCGATCAGCAAGTGCTCGGCGACGGCCCGTTCGTAGAAGGCGCTGGCGGTGCCTGGCAGCTTGATCTCGCCGTGAAGCGGCTTGTCGGACACGCAAAGCAGCGTGCCATAGGGCACCCGCAACCGGTAGCCTTGCGTCGCCACCGTGCCGCTTTCCATGTCGACCGCGATCGAGCGCGACAGGTTGATGCGGCGGCGCTCCTGGGAAAAGCGCAGCTCCCAGTTGCGGTCGTCGTAGCTGACCACGGTTCCCGTGCGCAGGCGCTGCTTGAGCGCCTCGGCCTTCTCTCCGGTGACCTGCGCGGCGGCCGATTGCAGGGCGAGCTGCACCTCGGCCAGGGCCGGGATCGGGACGTCGGTCGGCACCTGCTCGTCCAGGATGCGATCCCGGCGCAGATAGGCGTGGGCCAGCACATAATCGCCGATGGTCTGCGACTGTCGCAGCCCGCCGCAATGGCCCACCATCAGCCAGCAATGCGGTCGCATCACCGCGAGGTGATCCGTGATTGTCTTGGCGTTGGAGGGACCGACCCCGATGTTGACCAGCGTGGTGCCATGCGGATCGCCGTTCCCGTCGCGGCCGACCAGGTGATAGGCCGGCATCTGGTATCGGTGCCAGGGCGAAGCCGCGATCACCGAGGCGGGATCGGCGGAGGCGGCCTCGTTGCGGTTCACCACGATGCCGCCGGGCAGGATGAGCCGCTCGAAGCCGTCGGTGCCATTTGCCAAGGTCTGCAACCCGACCCGGACGAACTGGTCGACGTAGCGGTGGTAGTTGGTGAGCAGGATCCAGGGCTGGATGGCGCGCCAGTCCGAGCCCGTGTAATGCACCAGGCGGCGCAGCGAGAAATCCACCCGCACGGCGTCGAACAGGGCGAGCGGTCGAGCGGCCTGCGGGTCGGTTGCGGTCCACAGCCCGTCCGCAATCTCGTCGCCCACCGCCGACAGGAGCGGTGCGGGGAAATAGCGCGCGAGGTCGGCCGAGGTCTTGCCGCTGCGCGCGAGGTCGGCCCCGGGTTCGATCACATAAGGATAGGGTATTTCCTGGGCGCTCAGCCCGACTTCGATCGTGGCGCCGTAATCGCGGACCAGCGGACGCAACTGGTCGAGCAGGTACGGGCCAAAATAGTCGGGCTGTGTCACCGTCGTGGCGTAGAGCCCGGCGGCCTGGAATTTCGCGGTGGCGCGCTTGAGCCGCGGCATCGGGCCGTTCGGCGCATAGGTGAGGCGAAGCTCCGGGTAGCGGAACTGCAGCCGTGCGGTCTGATCGGGCGCCGTGCCGTCTTTGACATAAAGCATGACCGCGGCCCGCAGAGCCTGGGTGGCGCCGGCGTGAAGCCCGCGCAGCCGCTCCACCGCGGCTTCGGGGGATTCCATGGTTTCCATGGGCCTGAGTTCATCGTTGAGCAAAACCCCGCTCCCGCGTTCAGGCCTGGTTGCGCTTTGCTCTTATCCCGCCGGCGCAGCGCTTCCACAACAGGTTTTGGTAAAGGGGCTCGGGCAAGGCATAAGAACCTATGTTGCGGAAACCCGTTGAGACCTTCGCTACATCAGAGGCCCGTGCGCAGGAGAGCCGATCCGTGCCCAACGCCGCGAACACAGCCGAACCGTCACCGTCCGATGTGGCACGGGATCGGGACGGTCCGTCCAAAACGGGTCTCGCGGGCTTGGGGCTGGCGGCGCTGGGCGTGGTGTTCGGCGATATCGGCACGAGCCCGCTCTATACGCTGAAGACGGTGCTCGATCTGGCGGGCGGCAAGCCCGACCCTGCCGTCATCCTCGGCCTTCTCAGCCTCGTGCTCTGGACGTTGATGATCATCACGACGGTGAAATATGTGACCGTCGCCATGAGCATGGGCAACGACGGCGAGGGCGGCATCCTGGCGCTCATGTCCCTGGTGGGGGCCAAGAAGAACCGCCCCGTCATCGTCGCGATCGGCCTGTTCGGGGCGGCCCTCATCTATGGCGACGGCGCCGTGACGCCCGCCATCTCGGTGCTGTCGGCGCTCGAAGGCCTGAACATGGTGGCGCCCGCCTTCCAGCCCTACGTGTTGCCCGCCGCGGTCGTCATCCTGTTGGCCTTGTTCGCTTTCCAGCCGCTCGGCACCGCGCGGATCGGTAAGGTGTTCGGCCCGGTCATGGGCCTTTGGTTCCTCACCATCGCGATCTTCGGTCTGATCGGGGTCATCCATCACCCTGCGGTGCTCGCGGCCGTGAACCCGATCTACGGCCTGAAATTCCTCGTCTCGGGCGGATTCACGGCCTTCCTCACGCTGGGCGGCGTGTTCCTTTGCGTGACCGGCGCGGAAGCCCTCTATGCCGACATGGGGCATTTCGGCCCGATGCCGATCCGGCTCTCATGGCTCGCCATCGTGTTCCCGAGCCTCATCCTGAATTACGCCGGCCAGGCCGCCATCGTGCTCGAAGGGGCGCCGACGGACGGCAACATCTTCTATCGCCTCTTCCCCGGCTATCTTTTGGTCCCGATGGTGATCCTCGCGACGCTGGCCACCATCATCGCCAGCCAGGCCATCATCACGGGGGCATTTTCGATGACCCGGCAAGCCATCCAGCTCGGCTGGCTGCCGCGGCTCGCCGTCAAGCAAACCTCGTCGGAAGGTTACGGGCAGATCTATATCGGGGGCGTGAACTGGCTTCTGATGATCGTCACCGTGGCGCTGGCGCTCGGCTTCAGGAAGTCCGAAAACCTCGCCAGCGCCTACGGGATCGCGGTGTCGCTGACGATGCTCATGACAACCGTGCTCCTCTTCATCGCCATGCGGGAAATCTGGCAATGGAGCGTCGCTGCGGCGGGCGCGGTGGCTGCCGTTTTCCTGGTGGTGGACGCCGCCTTCTTCTGCGCCAATCTCGTCAAGGTGGTGGACGGGGGCTATGTGCCGCTGCTGCTCGCGGCCGTGGTCTATGGGCTCATGTGGATCTGGCATCGCGGCGCCGAAGCCGTCCAGGCCCGGCTCGCCGAGGAGTTGGTCCCGGTCGAGGATTTCAATGCCCAGGCGGTCGCGCGTCAGACCCCGCGTGTGCCGGGCACGGCCGTGTTCCTGACCAGGACCGACAAAGACACGCCATCGGTCCTCCTGTGGCACCTCATGCTCAATCGCGCGCTGCACGTGGACCTCATCGTGCTCACCGTGAAAACTGCCCTGGTGCCTTGGATCGGGGCCGACAAGCGCGTCGAGCTCAACGAATTGGCGCCACGGTTCTGGCGCGTCACAACGACCTTCGGGTTCATGGAACATCCCGACATCCCGGCCGTGCTCGAAAGGCTGAAGTGGCATGGATGCGGGGCCGGCATGGAGGATGTGACCTATTACGTGGGCCACGCCACCGTGGTGCATCGCGATGACGGCAAAGGCCTGCCGCACTGGCAGGAAGCCATTTATGCGGCACTCGAACGCAACTCGACCCATGTCGCCGATTTCCTGCGCCTTCCCCAGGAGCAAACCATGGAACTCGGCCGACAGGTCGCGATCTAGCACTGTCCCGCGTCGATGCCGAGTTGCGAGCCACCCCGGAGAGTAGAGGTGCGGCATAAGGGAGCGCTCAGCTGACGAACCTTATTGCTCGGCGAGGTGTTGTTGGGGTTGTCGCAACAATACGAGGTCTATGATTATGAAAAGACATATATTGGTCATTTTAGCATCTGTTGCTGTGCTGCCGGGCGGCCTCGCGGCATCGGGGGCGTTCGCGGCGACGGCCGCCAATCAGGAAAACGGCACGAGCAGCACGAACCACGCGGATCCCGGCGGTGCTTCGGGGGCCGCCATGCAAAGCACCGGTGCCATGGGTTCCACGACTTCCGGCATGAAGCCGGTGGACGGTGGTACCAGCGGGACGGGTTCCATGTCGAAGGCAGCCGGCCCGAACAACAACGGTACCGGGGAATCAGGCCAGCCGGTCAAGCAGTAAAGGGCGCCGCGGCATAGGGACCGCAAACGATGCCGTCCCAGGCCGGCGGCGACAATCCGCGCCAGTGTGTTTGGCCGAGGTTTCCGTTGCGTCGGAGCGTGTCAGCTCCGGCGCAAAAAATCCTTGAAAACCGAGACGGCCGTCACCGCGATGAGAATACCGCCCCAGATCGCCAGCGTCAGAAACTGGCTGAGATCGAGCAGATTGAAGGCGGACGAGATGACTTGGAGCACGACGAGGGCCAGCACCAGACCCCCGATCTTGCCCGAGCCGCCGAATGGATCGATGCCGCCGAGCACGGCGGCAAGGATGCTGACCAGGAGATAGCTCTCCCCATAGGAGGCGTTGGCGGAATTGAACCGCGCGATCATCACGACCGCCGCGACGCCCGAGAGAAGACTCGAGAGCACATAGACCTTGAGGACCACCCATTGGGTGTCCACACCCGAGAACCGCGTGGCCCGCTCGTTCGAACCGATCATGTAGATCTTGGCGCCGAACGGCGACCGGTTGAGGATCACGGCGACCGGCACCGCACAGATCGCAAAGACGAATAGAACCACGGGAATCCCGAAAACCGTCCCGTTGCCGATGAAGACGATCATGTCGGGAAATCCCGAGATGACGTTGCCATGCGTCATGCCGATCGCGATGCCCTTGCAGGCCGTCATCGTTCCGAGGGTGGCCAGAATCGGCGAGACGCGCAGGTAGGCGATGACGAATCCGTTGACGATGCCGATCGCAAACGCAACGGCAAATCCAGCCGCGAGGGCCGCGACCTGCCAGAGAAGCCAGGCGGCACCTTCGCTTCCCGGCACGAACCTGGTCAGCACGTAGGCCATGGTCAGCCCGCACAGATTGGCGGTCGCGATGATCGAAAGGTTCAGCCCGCCCGAGAGCAGCGCCACCATCATGGCGAGCGACAGAATGCCGAACTCGGGCATCTGAAAAGCCATCGACTGGAGCGTCGCGGTGGCGAAGAAACGCTCCCCGATGAGAAGGCCGAACACGATGACGAGCGCCACCAGCAGAGCCGCGAGCGTCATGTTGGTGCCGCCCAGGAGAGCGATGAGCCGCCGACCGATCGGCGTTTGCCGGGCCTGGTCGGTCATGCGATCGCCACGCGCGCGCGTTTGCGATTTTGCGACCAGGCCGTGGTCGAGACCGCCACGATGATAACGAGCCCCACGAACAAGGGCGACCAATAGGACGAGACACCCAGCAAGACGAGGCCATTCTGGATGATGGCCAGCAAAGCCAGCCCGAGAATGGTGCCGAGCACAGAACCGGCGCCGCCCGCCAGACTCGCGCCGCCGAGCACGACCGCGGCCAAGACATCGAGTTCCTTGCCGACCAGCACGGTGGGCGCCACGGATTGGGCGAGCTGCGCCTGAACCAGGGACGCTATGCCTGCCATGAATCCCATGTAGCAATAGACCAGGACATTGAGCCCGAAGACGTGGAAGCCGAGCCGCTGGGCTGCGTCCCGGTTACCCCCCAGGGCATAGATCTGACGACCGACATTGGTCCGATTGAGCAGCAGCCAGGTCAGCAGAAGCGCAACCGCGAGACAAAGAATTTGCAGGTTGAGGCCGTACGAATTTTGCGCCGCGTCCTCGAACTCGAACCAATAGATGCCATGCGCGAACCAGTCCGGCAGCTGATAGAGATATTTGCCGCCGGTTAAAAAGATCAGCAAGCCATAGAAGATGTTCAGCGTGGCGATCGAGGCGATGATGGATGGAATCCGGAGCATCTGAACCAGGATGGCATTGAAAAAGCCGCAGGCGACGCCGACGGCTGCCGCGAGCGAAAAGACCGTCAGCCAGTTGGCGCCGTAGGCGATGGCGATCGAGAGCGCCACATATTGCGCCACCGAGGCTGTTGCCGCGAAGGAGATGTCGATCCCTCCCGCGATCAGCACCACCAGGAGCCCCGAGGCCAGAATGCCCGAAAAGGCGTAGGAGGTCAGGAGATCGAACAAGTTCTGCAGCGTGAAGAAGCTCCGCTCGGCGGCGGTCAGCGCGCCCCCGAGCAGAAGGATGACCACCAGCAGCCAAAATTCGTGGCGTCTCGCAAACCGGCGCAGCCCCTCAGGCATTGATGGCGGCCTCGAGTTGGCTTTCCGAACAGCGGTGCGGAAGGACCTCCAGGGTGAGCCGCCCCTTGCGCATCACCAGGGTCCGATGGGTGTGATAGAGCACCTCGGGCGGCTCGTCCGAGATCAGAATGACCGCGATCCCGGCGGCCGCCAGGGCCTTCACGACCTCGTAGATGCCGTCCTTGGCCCTGATGTCGACCCCGACGGTCGGACTGTCGAGGATCAAGAGGCGGGGACCGGTCGCCATCCACTTGGCCAGCACCACGCGCTGCTGATTGCCGCCCGAGAGGGTCCTCACCGGGTTTTCCGGGTCCGACACCTTGATGGTCAGGTTTTTGATCCAGCGCGCGACATGGTGGTCGCGTTCGGCCGGGCCAACCAGCCCGAAGCGGCCCGCGAGCCGGTCGAGCAGGGTGATCACCAGATTCGATGAGATCGGCTGGTCGAGCACGAGGCCCAGCGTCAGGCGGTCCTCCGACACATAGGCGATGCCGTTGGCGATCGCCTGAGCGTTCGTCCGCAACCGCAGGGTCTTGCCATGCAACTGAATCTCTCCGGAATCGGGCGGGTTCATGCCGAACAGCGACAAGGCCAGCTCGGTTCGTCCGGAGCCGAGGAGCCCGATGACGCCGAGGATCTCGCCCGCGTGGACCTCGAAGCTCACGTCCTCGTAATCGCCGCGACGCGTCAGATGTTTGACCGAGAGCACGACCTCGCGCCCCGAAAGATCGGCCTCCGAAAGATCGTAGTGAAACTCCTTCCCGGTCATGAGATGAGCGAGCTTATGATCGCTCATCTCACTGGCCGCGAACGTGCCGACCTTCATGCCGTCGCGCAGCACGGTGACTTGCTCGGCCACCTTCATGACTTCGTCGAGCCGATGGCTGACGAACAGGATCGTGATGCCCTTGGCCTTGAGGTCGCGCACCACGGCCAGCAGCGCGTCCACCTCGCGGCGGGTGAGCGAGGCGGTCGGCTCGTCCATGATCAGAAGCTTGGCGTCGGCCGCCATGGCGCGGCAGATTGCGACCAGCTGACGCTCCGCGATCGACAGATCGGCCACGGTGGCATGAAGGTCCAGGCTGATGCCGATCCGCGCCATGGCGGCGAGCGCGCTCTTGCGCATCGCGGCCCAGTCGACCGGTCGCGGACCACCGAGGTGGCGCCCGATCGCGATGTTCTCGAACACCGTGAGGTTCGGGAACAGCGACAGATCCTGATAGATGACCTGGATGCCGCAGGCCGTGCTCTGCACCGGGTTGAGGTGGACGAAGTCGCGCCCCTCGATGACGATGCGCCCGCCGGGCTCGGGCGCCTCCACGCCCGACATGATCTTGATGAGCGTCGACTTGCCGGAGCCGTTTTCGCCCACGAGGCAGTGCACCTCGCCGGCTTCGAGCGACAGGTCGACCTCACGCAGGGCCGTGACGCCGCCGAACCTCTTCGAGACATTGGTCAGGGTCAGAAAGGCCGGCACGCACGATCCGTTTTGCTAGTCCGCCGGGCCGGGCGGCTGGGGTGAAGCGCGCGAACTGCCAGGACCAGAGCCTGCCTCCGATCCTGGAGCGGAACTCCGGGTGCTGCGTCGTTGCGGGATCAGAGGCCCTGGGCCAACAGGCCCGGGAGGGTTTCCTTGTTGATCTGCATGATCTTGTCGACCTTGATGCGCTTGTTCGCTGTGTCCACCGTGGCCTTGCCGACCCCGGGGATATCGACCCCGTCCTTGATCTCCGTCCCGTCGAGGACGAGCTTGCCGAGTGCCACCATGGCATAGCCCGCGTCGGTCGGGTTCCACAGGAAGCCCTCGCGGATGACCCCCTCTTCGATCAATGCCTTGGCCTGGCCCGGCAACACCGTGCCCACGATCGCGATCTTCTTTTGAAGGCGCTTTTCGCGCACCGCGTTGCCGGCCCCGATCGGCCCGTTCGAGCCGAAGCCGATGATGCCTTTGAGGTTCGGGTAGGCCTTGATGACGTCGAGGGTGGTGCGATAGCTGGTGTCGATCTCGTCCGCGCCGGGAAAGCGGTCGGCCGCGAGATGCATCTTCGGATAGTGTTCTTTTTGATAGGCGATGGCCGCGTCCGCCCACTGGTTGTGCAGCGGCGTCGTCAGGGTACCCACATAGACCACGTAATCGCCTTCCTCGCCCATGTCCTTGGCGATGCGCTGCATCTGAACTTCGCCGAAGCGCTTGGAATCGATCAGGTCGATGTTCCAGTCGCGCCCGTCCTGGTCGGGCCCCTCGTGGGTGATGACCTTGATGCCGGCGGCCTGGGCGCGCTTCAGCACGGGCGCCGTGACATTGTTGTCGAGCGGCACCAGGCCGATGCAATCGACCTTCTTGGCGATGAGATCTTCGAGCAGTTTGACTTGCTGGGCGGGATCGACGTTGGCGGGCCCTACCATGTTGGCGTTGATGGCCAGATCCTTGGAGGCCTTCTTGATCCCTTGTTCAAGCGCGTTGAACCAGGGAATGCCCGCGATCTTGACCACCACCGTCATGGTCTTCTCGGTGGCGGCGAAGACCCCGGATCCCGGAACCGCGGCCACGACCGCGGTAGCACCCAATAGTTTGATCGTTTCACGCCTGTTCATTGTCGTTCCTCCCGTTCGACCGGATCGGCCCGCCATTATGTTGGCGTGGTCACGATACGGCTTCCTTGCTTTGCGCCGCTGCCTCGGCAGACGGCGGTGGTGTCGTTAACCACGTGCGACCGAGCCGGTCCTTGCGGACTTCACCCGATCCACACGGTCCAATGATCACACCCAGCTTTGTCACGATCTTGCCCGAGTTGATGCTAGCAGGCAAGCTGGTGCGCCGTCACCAGAGCCTACATGAACGGCTTGCGTGGCCTGGCGCAACATGACAGCTTGCCTGCGTCCACAAGGCCAAGCGGGAGAGTTCAGGCTGGCGTGAGCTGGCGTGGCGCCGAAGGAGCAACCACCCCCGGAAACTCTCAGGCACAATTACCGTTTGGTTGGACAATCTGGAGAGAGGCGTCGCAAGGCGCCCACCGAAGGAGAAACCTCACGTCGCTTGCGCGGGTGAGAGAAGCTCTCAGGTAAACGTGACAGATGGGGGCGGCCGGATGCTGGCGAGCATTCAGGAAGCGTTCTGTCGTGGAGAAGCCTGATGCCCAGTGACGCTGGCCCTGCCGCCTCGGAGAGCCCGCCCGAAGTTAGGTCGCCTGGCCTTTCACGCACACCGTTGCATGCGCTGCATCTGCGCCACGGCGCCAGGATGGTGCCGTTCGCGGGTTACGACATGCCGCTGCACTATCCGGCGGGCCTGCTTAAGGAGCATCTTGAGACGCGCGCCTCGGCCGGTCTGTTCGATGTTTCCCATATGGGCCAGATCGCGCTGAGCCCACGCTCGGGCGATGTCACGGACGTGGCCCGCGCCCTGGAAGGCCTCCTTGCCATCGATGTTCTCGGGCTGAAGCCCAATCGCCAGCGCTACGGCCTGCTCACCAACGAGGCCGGGGGGATCCTGGACGATCTCATGGTGGCCAACCTCGGCGATCACCTGATGGTCGTGGTCAATGCGGCCCGCAAGGGGGGCGATGAAGCGCATCTGCGGACCCACCTTTCAGAGACTTGCAAGATCGTGGTTCTGCCCCGCGCCTTGATCGCGTTGCAGGGCCCGAAAGCGGAAGCCGTGCTGTCGCGGCTGGCGCCGGAGGTCGCGGCGATGCGCTTTATGGACGTGCGCAAGATGGAGATCCTGGGCGCGCCTTGCCTGGTCAGCCGCTCGGGCTATACGGGCGAGGACGGTTTCGAGATCTCCATGCCGGCCGACAGGGCCGAGGACATCGCGGAAGAACTCCTCCTCGATCCATCCGTCATGCTCGTCGGCCTCGGCGCCCGCGATTCGCTGCGGTTGGAGGCGGGCCTGTGCCTCTACGGGGCCGACATCGATGCGGAAACCACCCCCGTCGAGGCCGGCCTCACCTGGGCCATTCAGCCCGTCCGTCGGCCGGGTGGCTCGCGCCAAGGCGGCTTTCTGGGCGCGGCGCGCATTCTCGATCAGATGGCCCGGGGCAGCCCGCGCCGCCGGGTCGGCCTGCGACCCGAGGGGCGCGCCCCGGTTCGCGCAGGCGCTCCCCTCTTCTCACAAGAGGCCGACCTCCAGCCCGTTGGGCGCGTCACCTCGGGCGGCTTCGGCCCGAGCCTGCACGCCCCGGTGGCGATGGGCTATGTGCCGACCGCGTTGGCCGAACCCGGCACCCGGATCTTTGCCGAGGTGCGCGGCCAGCGGCTGCCCCTGGTGGTGTCACCACCGCCCTTCGTGCCGCCCGGCTTCAAGCGAAGCTGAGCTCTTCTCCTAAATCTCGAACCTTCAGGAGCCCAAGATGCTGCGATTCACCGACGAGCACGAATGGATCAACCTCGAGGGCGACGTCGCCACGATCGGCATCACGGCCCACGCGGCCGAACAGCTCGGCGATCTCGTCTTCGTCGAGCTGCCGAAGGTTGGCACGCGGCTGAAGAAGGGTGAGGCCGCGGCGGTGGTCGAATCGGTGAAAGCCGCCTCCGACGTCTATGCGCCGCTCAGCGGCGAGGTGACCGAACTCAACGCAAAGGCCGTGGAGGATCCCGCCGGGGTCGGCACGGACCCGCAGGGCGCGGGCTGGCTCTACAAGATCCGGATCGACGATCGCTCCGCCATGGACGGCCTCATGGACGAGGCCGCCTACATGGCATTCCTGGGCTGACGGACACCCATCCGCTTCTCGCCCTTAATCGCAATGACCCCGAGCCCAGCCCCATGAGCGGTGACAACTACGATCCCTATGACTTCGCCAATCGTCGGCACATCGGTCCGACCGAGGGTGAGATCGCCGAAATGCTCCGCGTAGTCGGCGCATCCAGCCTCGAGGCGCTGATCGACGAGACCTTGCCCCCAGACATCCGCCAAGCCGAGGGAATCGATTTCGGACCCGCGCTCACCGAGCGCCGCGTGCTCGAACACATGCGAGAGACCGCCAACAAGAACCGGTTGCTCGTCTCGCTGATCGGCCAGGGCTACCACGGCACCACCATGCCGCCGGCGATCCAGCGCAACATTTTCGAGAACCCGGCCTGGTACACCGCCTATTCGCCCTACCAGCCGGAGATCAGCCAGGGGCGCCTCGAAGCGCTTCTCAACTTCCAGACCCTGGTCTGCGATCTCACCGGGCTGGAGATCGCCAATGCCTCGCTGCTCGACGAGGCGACCGCGGCCGCCGAGGCCATGGGCATGGCGCGCCGCGTCGCAACGGCGGGCCTAGACAGCTTCTTCGTCGACCAGGACTGTCTGCCTCAGACGATCGCGGTTTTGAAGACCCGGGCGGCCCCGCTCGGCTGGACCATCGTGGTCGGCGATCCCTTTGCCGACCTCGATCCAAAGAGCGTGTTCGGTGCGATCTTCCAATATCCCGGCGTGTGTGGGGTCTGCCACGATTTTTCGGGCCCGATCGCGGCCCTGCACGAGGCCGGCGCGATCGCGATCGTGGCGGCCGACCCGCTGGCCCTCACACTGCTGAAGCCACCTGGAGAAATGGGGGCCGACATCGCGATCGGCTCGATGCAGCGCTTCGGTGTGCCGATGGGCTATGGCGGCCCGCATGCCGCCTACCTTTCGACGCGCGACGCCCATAAGCGGGCCCTGCCCGGGCGCCTCGTCGGCGTGTCGGTGGACGCCAGGGGCAACCCGGCGAACCGCCTCGCCCTGCAAACGCGCGAGCAGCATATCCGGCGCGAGAAAGCGACCTCGAACATCTGCACTTCCCAGGTGCTGCTCGCCGTCATCGCGTCGATGTACGCGGTCTTCCATGGCCCGAGGGGGTTGAAGGCCATCGCGGTGCGGGTGCATCGCAGTGCGGCGCTTCTCGCCGATGGGCTCTCGAGGCTCGGCTTCGCGGTCCATCCCGAGGCGTTCTTCGACACCATCACGGTGGATGTCGGGGCTTTTCAGGGGCTGATCCTGAAGAATGCCGTCGACAACGGCGTCAACCTGCGCAAGGTCGGGGCCGACCGGATCGGCATCACGGTCGACGAACGCACCAGGCCCGACATCATCGAGGCGGTGTGGCGCGCCTTCGGGGGCGATCATCTTGGGCAGGAGGAGGTTGGCTCCCGCTCGCGGCTGCCGGAAACGCTGCTGCGCACCTCCGCCTACCTGACCCATCCGGTGTTCCAGATGAACCGGGCCGAAAGCGAGATGACGCGCTACATGCGCCGGCTCGCCGATCGCGACCTGGCGCTCGACCGCGCCATGATCCCGCTCGGCTCCTGCACCATGAAGCTGAACGCGACCGCCGAAATGCTGCCGATCTCGTGGCCGGAGTTTTCCGAGATCCACCCTTTCGTGCCGGCCGATCAGGCCAGGGGCTATCACGAGCTGATCGCCGATCTTTCCAAAAAGCTCTGCGACATCACGGGCTATGACGCCATCTCGATGCAGCCCAATTCCGGCGCGCAAGGCGAATATGCCGGGCTTCTCGCCATCCGGGCCTATCACCTCTCGCGCGGCGAGGCCCATCGCGACATCTGCCTGATCCCCTCCTCGGCCCACGGCACCAACCCGGCCTCGGCCCAGATGTGCGGCATGAGCGTCGTCGTGGTGGGCGCCGACCGCAACGGCAACATCGATCTCGACGATTTCCGCGCCAAGGCCGAGCTGCATGGGGACCGGCTTTCGGCCTGCATGGTGACCTATCCCTCCACCCACGGCGTGTTCGAGGCGCGCATCCGCGAACTCTGCGACATTGTCCATGCGCATGGCGGGCAGGTCTATCTCGACGGCGCTAACCTCAATGCCCTCGTCGGCCTCGCACGGCCCGGCGACATCGGCGCCGACGTCAGTCACCTCAACCTGCACAAGACCTTTTGCATCCCGCATGGCGGTGGCGGCCCCGGCATGGGGCCGATTGGCGTGAAAGCCCATCTGATCCCCTTCCTGCCCGGCCATCCGGAGACGGGCGGTGAGGGTGCGGTGTCGGCCGCGCCCTACGGATCGGCCTCCATCCTGCCGATCTCCTGGAGCTATTGCCTGCTGATGGGCGGCCGCGGCCTGACCCAGGCGACCCGGATCGCCATCCTGAATGCCAACTATATCGCCAAACGCCTGGAGGGCGCCTTTCCGGTGCTCTATTCCGGGGGCAGCGGTCGGGTCGCGCATGAGTGCATCGTCGACACCCGCTTTTGCGTGAAGACCGCGGGCATCACGGTCGAGGATATCGCCAAGCGCCTGATCGATTGCGGCTTCCATCCGCCCACCATGAGCTGGCCCGTAGCGGGCACGCTGATGATCGAGCCGACCGAGTCCGAGACCAAGGGCGAGATCGACCGCTTTTGCGACGCCATGCTGGCGATCCGCGAGGAAATCCGCGCCATCGAGGAAGGCCGCATGGACCGCGACAACAACCCGCTAAAAAACGCGCCCCACACCGTGCAGGACCTGATCGGCGCCTGGGAACGGCCCTATTCCCGCGAAGCCGCCTGTTTCCCGACCGGCACCTTGCGCAAGGACAAATACTGGCCGCCCATCAACCGGGTCGACAACGTCTACGGCGACCGCAACCTCATGTGCAGCTGCCCCCCGACGGAAAGCTATATCAAGGCGGCGGAATAGGGGGCTTCGCCAACGCCGGCCGGTTGGATGGCCACCGTCCGGCGTTGGTCTATCGATCACGCGTTGCATCGAACCGGGGATGGTGACCGTCGGAATCCGACGTCCGTCCAGCTAGTTTGCTGGCGTATCGCACGCTGACTTCACCTGAAATCGGCATTCGATCATTGCGAGTTGTGTGGCTGTGATCGCACCACGTGCATGAACTGGAACTTTAACGACGATCTCAGCAATCGGAATTCCGCATGTGTATGAGATAGCTTCGAGCGTGGCCCCACTGTCGCCGGCCGAGCCCGGCATCGTCGCCAGCACGTTTATATCGAACGAACCTGACCCACATCCCGCGCTCGTAAAAACCGTACGTCTATTTTTGTCGGGGATGTTGAAGCGGCCATCTCTGTATCGGACGTCAAACGACGCGGCGCCGTCGACGGTGACATTGAGCACCCATGGCCCGGGCACATTCGTCGTCGCGCCCAAAATGATCACTTCGACGAGACAACAAGCTTCGGGCTTGCTTATCGTCGGAGTGATCGGAGCGGAGGGGACTGACGCTCCACCGCCCTTGCCATTCCCGCCACCAGCTTTGTCGATTTCGGCCAACACGGCGACGATCGCCAGAAGCAAAGGCACCAAAGGTGGATATCCAATGGCAACCAGGAGCATGATCAGAATGCAAATGATCTTGAATCCGATCACCACTGGCCCAGCCGCGAACGCATTCGCAGGAACTGCAAGATCCGCCAAGAGAGTGCCCTGCACGAGCCTATCTAATTTACCAGTTTGGTCGGACCGATGCGTGATTTTTCGGAGAAGATCGGCGAGTTCTTTGGCCGGCAGCGAGCGAACCCTTTCAAAAAAGCGCAGGTCATCGAAGGGCGCAAACAAGGGCCTATCCAGGAGGAGGTCGGTTTCGATCTGATCGCGTATCTCACCAAGGCGCCGCAATGCGGCCGACAACAGCTCCATCTGGTCCGAGAAGCCGTTCCCCTCCTGTTTGGTGTGGGCGGCGACCGAAACAAGACGCGATAATCTTTCGCAGTGGACCCTTAATCTGACATGCAGAGCAGGATCGTCCGATGTGTTGGGAATTATGTCTGCGACGTCAGTAACGATCGCGCTAAACGTCTGGAAGAACTGCTGAAAACTGTCTTCATTTGTCATGACTTTGCTACGGAAAAACCGTACTCGCACTAGGACCTGCCGGATTGGTCAGGATCAATGACGTAGTCACACCAATATTGTTTGAATATAGCGGTCGCGTGGGTTCCCGTCAATGGACCATAAGGCTCTTGGCGGATGTTGGACCCTTGGCAGGCGGATATGGTGGAGTTCGACAGGCCGAAGCAACGCACAAGATGCTTTTGTGCGTGATGCATCGCGATACCTCGGGCTGAGCGCCTTTCGATCGCACGTGGCCACAACTTCAAGGATCTTCGCATGGTCGGTTCGAAAAGCGAACCGACGCGCAAGGGCATAGCCGCTTTAAGCGCAAAACGGCGGTTTTTGACGTGTCCGGCCGGGACATGCATGGAATGGTGCGCCCGGAGGGATTCGAACCCCCGACCCTCAGATTCGAAGTCTGATGCTCTATCCAGCTGAGCTACAGGCGCGTGGGGCAAGGGAATACAGGAAAAGCCGTACGCCTCCAAGGGGCGCGAAGAGCGGCGTGGCCGAGACGCGGTGCCCCCGTTGCCGCATTGACGCCCAAGGCCGAACGCGCCACTAGGCCCGAATGGAACTGATGGAACGTGCGGAGCATGGCGTGAGGGGTTTGGTCGCGAACGCGATGGCAGACAGGATCGCGGCGGGTCACCTCGAACCCGATGCCGCCCAGGCCGAGGTGGCCGAGGCCCTCGATACCCTGGCGGTGGAACTCGACACGCAGGGCGGCAACGGCTCGCTCCTGTCGCGCTGGTTCGGGTCCAGACCGTCCGAGGCGCCGCGGGGACTCTACATTTTTGGCGACGTCGGGCGTGGCAAGACCATGCTGATGGACCTGTTCTTCGACGTCGCGCCCTTGGAGCACAAGCGACGCGTGCATTTTCATGCCTTCATGGCCGATGTCCACGCCCGCATCCATGCCTGGCGTGAGCGGAAGAAGCGCCACGAGGTTTCGGGGGACGACCCGATCGCGCCCGTGGCGGACGCCATCGCGGCCGAGGCCCGCCTGCTCTGCTTCGACGAATTCGCCGTGACCGATATCGCGGACGCCATGATTTTGGGCCGGCTGTTCACCCGCCTGTTCACTGTGGGCGTCACCGTGGTGGCGACCTCCAACGTGGCCCCCCAGGATCTCTACCAGGGCGGCCTGAACCGCACCCTCTTCCTTCCCTTCATCGCGCTTCTGCAGGAGCGCATGACGGTGGTCAGGCTGGAGGCCCGAACCGATTTTCGCCTGCTAAAGCTGTCGCGCTCCAGCACCTATCTGGTGCCAGCGGATGCCGTGGCGCGGGCCTCCCTCGACGCCGCTTTTCTGGGGCTGACGGGCGTGGCTCACGGCAGGCCGGTCGCCCTGCCGCTGCTCGGCCGCACCGTCGAGGTGCCGGAGGCGGCGGGTGGGGTGGCGCGGTTCGGCTTTGCCGATCTTTGCGAGCAGCCGCTCGGCGCCTCCGATTTTCTCGCCATCGCGCGGGCTTTCCATACCGTGCTCGTCGACGGCATCCGGGTCATTCCGGCGGCCGAACCCAACATGGCCAAGCGGTTCATCACGCTGATCGACACCTTCTACGATCGGAACGTCAAGCTGATCGCCTCGGCCGAAGCCGAGCCGCCGGAGCTTTATCGCGCCCAGGAGGGGCGGGAAGCCTTCGAATTCCATCGCACCGTGTCGCGCCTCATGGAAATGCGCTCGGACGACTATCTCGGTCTGCCGCACGGCCGGGCGGCATCGCGCGGCTCCGGCGACACCAGCGGGCTCGTGGAGACCTAACCGATCGCGACGCGAGGTTCGGGGCGCGGCTTCAGCAGGAGCGGCAGGCCCGCCACCACCAGCACGGCCGTGTCGCATGCCGCCGCCATGGCCTGGTTGAGCCGCCCCTGGGCGTCGCGGAAAGCCCGCGCCATCGCGTTGTCGGGCACGATCCCCTGCCCCACTTCGTTGGACACGAAGATCACTGGGCCCGTGAGGGTCGGCACCAAGGCAGCCAGCCTTGCCGTCTCGGTTGCCATGTCGTCGCCGCCCAGCATCACATTGGTGAGCCAGAGCGTGAGGCAATCGACCAGCACGACCCGGTCCGGCGCCGTCTCGCCCCGCAGCGTTTCGCCGAGCCTGAGCGGCGCCTCGAGGGTGCGCCACCGCGCGTCGCGATCCGCCTGATGGCGGGCGATGCGTGCGTCCATCTCCGCGTCGTCATGCGGGGTCGCGGTCGCGCAATAGAGGAGCGTGCGGCCCGTGGCTTCCGCGAGTTGTTGGGCGTAACGGCTCTTGCCCGAACGCGCGCCGCCGAGCACGAAGACGTGGCGCGCCGTGGTAGAGGGTGTGGTTTCGCTCATCTCGCCCCTGCTGGCCCGGTCCCAAGAGTCTGCGTGTCGTCATGAACCCCATCTTCGCCGATCTGCAAACCTCCGTGTTCGAAACCATGTCGCGGCTCGCGCGCGAGACCGGGGCCGTCAATCTCGGCCAGGGCTTTCCGGACGATCCGGGACCGGCCGATGTCCGGCAGGCCGCGGCCACTGCCGTGGTGGAGGGTTGGAACCAGTATCCGCCGATGCTGGGTCTGCCGGAGTTGCGCGACGCCATCGCGGCCCACTATAGGCGGTTTCAGGCGCTCGACCTCGATCCCGAGCGGGAGATCATGGTGACGTCGGGCGCCACCGAGGCGCTGGCGGGCGCGCTTCTGGCCTTGATCGAGCCCGGCGACGAGGTGGTGCTGTTCCAGCCGATGTACGACGCCTATCTGCCGCTCGTGCGGCGCGCCGGCGGCGTCCCGCGCTTCGTCACGCTGAAGCCGCCGCATTGGCGTTTTACCGAGGCTGATCTTGCGGCCGCGTTCACGCCCCGCACCAAGGTGGTGCTGTTCAACAATCCCCTTAACCCGACCGGCACGATGTTCGGGGCCGACCAACTTGGCCTGCTGGCCAGTTTCTGCGTGGCCCATGATGCAATCGCGATCTGTGACGAGGTGTGGGAACACGTTACCTTCGACGGGGCCGCGCACCAGCCCCTCATGGCTTTTCCCGGCATGCGCGAGCGCACCATCAAGATCGGCTCAGCGGGAAAAATCTTCTCGCTGACCGGCTGGAAGGTAGGCTTCGTCATGGCGGCGCCCGCCCTGCTGCGCGGGCTTTCCAAGGCGCATCAATTCATCACCTTCACGACCCCTCCCAACCTGCAGGTCGCGGTGGCGTACGGCCTCGGTAAGGACGACGCCTATTTCACCGGCATGCGGGCGGCTTTTGGGCGCAGCCGCGATCTGTTCGCGACGGGTCTCGCCGACCGCGGCTTCACGGTTCTGCCGTGCGAGGCCACCTATTTCCTCACCGTCGATCTCGGGGCCGGAACGGACGACGTCGCCTGGTGTGAGGCGCTGGTGCGGGATCACGGCGTGGCCGCCATTCCGGTCTCGGCCTTCTATGCGGAAAGCCGGGTGACCAGCACGGTGCGGTTCTGCTTTGCCAAGCGGGATGAGACCCTGCTGGCCGTGCTGGAGCGATTGGACGGCACGGCGCCCAAGCACAGACAGTCAGGACTTGCGCGGAGGTCTTGACCCGCGAGGTCGAGGTCAGTAGCGGCCCGCCGAGCCGGGGTCGGCCAAGATCGAGGGGATCGACGGCGGCAGCGCCGGAGGCGCGATGGGTTGCATCGCCCGCTGCAGATCGATCGGCTTTTGCGCCGGGTTCGGGCGCGTCCCGGATCGCTGAACCGGCACCGGAAGGGGCGTTCCCGGAAGCGCTCCCGGCGCTCCGGGCTTGACGCCCGTCAATCTCGGGGCGTCCGGCGGCTTGATGAGGGGTGAGGGGCGACCGTCCGTGGGCGATCCCACCGGCCTCGGGAGCGATTTGGTGGCGAGGTCGGCGGACGGCTGCAGGGGCTGCAGCGCCTTTTGCAAATCGGCCTCGGCCTTTTGCCGGTCCGCCTCCGCCTTGGCCTGCGCGGCCTTGGCGGCCTGTTCGGCCTCGATGGCTTTCAGGCGCCGGGCAAAGAAGGCCCGCTCTCGGACATCGTCCTGAAAGGCATCGATCCGGGCCTGATCACGGGCGATCGCCCGGGCCGCGATGCCGTTGACGAGTTCCGCCGCGTCGATCTGGCGGGTCGGAGCCTTGAGGGGTCCCTTCCACTCGATCGAGACCTGAGGGGCCCGACCGATCCAGTCCTTCGGGCGCAGCAACAGGGTCGCGGTGGTCCGCAGCGAGATCTGCAGGGTCTTGAGGTCGAGCGAGCCGGTGGTCTGCGACGCCACGGTCGGGCTCTCGATCTTGACGATGTCGCTCCTCAGCACGCCCGCCGCGATGGTGACCGGCACCGTGAGATCGCCAAGGGTCAGCGCGGCCCGGTCGAGCTCGCGGTCGACCGCCTGGGCGATCTCGCCGGGATCGATGGAATCGGTCGCGGCATCGGTGCTGGCCGCCACGCGGGCGATCGCGGCCGGATCGAATCGCGGCAGCCGGGCATCGTCGATCCCAAAAGTCCCGTTGCCCGCCAGGCCCGCCATCATGCCGGCCGCGCTGGCGCCCGTGCCGGCAAGGTCCAGCGACCCGCGGCTGCGCCCCGCGAGACTCGGGGTGGCGAGCGGGACTCCGGTCCATTCGACATGGCCGGACAGCGACGCGGCCCCGCCGTCCCGTCGAAGCGTGACGTTGGCGCCGAGCCGTCCGTCGGCGCCGACCCCGGCTGACAGATCGGCCAGTGTAACCACGCCCGGCGCCAGCCGCAGGGTCATGCGCGCATTCCGGGCCGCCGTGGACTCGCTGAGGGGGAAGTCTGCCGCCGTCAGGGAGAGTTCGGCGCGCGGCAGGTTGAGAAAGCCGGGTGCGAAGGGAGAGTCGGGCCAGACCGCCCCGGATTTCGGCTGCGGCAGGGGTCCAAGCGCCAGCCCGGTTAGGATCGCAAGGGGCAATTGGTCCATCGAGAGGGCGCCGGTGAGCGCCGGCGGCTCGGTCGCGGCGAGGCTCGGGGGCGACGCGGCCTCATCCGACGCCAACGGGGGGAGCACGAAGCTGAGATCGCCGCCGAAGCGCGTGCCCACGATCCGGCCCGTCAGTCCGCGCGTGCTGATGCGCCGATCACGCAAGGTGATGTCGCCTTCGGCCTCAAGGGGCCATGTGGCGCCGGCTTCGGGAACCGCGAGCGTGATGGCGCGCAGCACGGGCGCGACATTCGGGCCATGCAGCGACAGATGACCCGTGGCGTCACCGCCGAGGCTGCCATGCCCTTTGAAGGTGAGCGCGTTGTCGCCCAACATGGCCGTGAGCGCGCCGTCCAGCGTGTTCGATCCGCCCACCCGCGCATTGGCCTCGATGCGCCCGTGGCCGATCGCGGTGGCGGGCAGGGTTGCGAGCCCGATCTGGCGCAGTAGGGCGCCCGCCTCGGGCGCGTCCAGCGATAGGGTGGCGGTGATCGGAGCACGCGCGGAGCGGAAGGGGGCGAGCGGATCGTCGGCCTGGCCGCGCGGGACCGGATCGGGCCGCAGGTGTAGCGCGACCGCGGTGCCGGCCGCGGTGCCGTCGACCGACAGGGCGGTCGGGGTCAGCGACCCGTCGTCGTTCACGGCGGCGTCTGCCGCGACCTTAAACAGCGCGGGCGACAGCACGTCGGCCCGCGCCGACAGGAAACGCGTGGTGGCATTGGGCACGATGCGCTGAAGGAGGCTTGCGAGATCGTGGAGCTTGCGGGCATCGAACCGCCCCGTGATGTGAGCCGTCGAGCCATCGCTCCGACCCGTAAAAGCCGCCGTGGCGCCGCCGAGATCCGCCACTGAGAGACGCTCGAGCGTCACGGCGGACCCGGCCTTGTTCAATTGCAAGGCGATCCGCCCGGCCTCCACGGTGCCGAGATCGGTGCGGGCGAGGCGGACCGCGCGGGCCGAGACCGTGAGCGCGAGGTCGAGATTGGACGCGGCGTCGGCGGCGCCGCGCCAGTCCGGTAGCGCGTCGATGTCGAGCGCGTCCGAGGTAAGGTCGGCGAACAAGCGTGCGCGGTCGGCCCCGACGGACCGCGTCAGCGTGAGGGTGCCGGCAAACCGGGAGCGGTCGAGCGCCAGAGTGGCCTCATGGGTCGCAAAGCCGACGCCGGACAGATCCACCGAACCCGCGAAGGCGAAGACCTTGCTGGGGATCGTGCGCCGCAGCCAGTCGGCCGACTCGGGCAGATCGGCCTCGATCGAATCGGCGAAACGGCCCAGATCGCGACTCGAGGCCTCGATGCGGCCATTGAACACCGCGGCAGGGCCCGGCTCGAAGCTGCCGTCGAGCTTTACACGGGTACCGTCGGCGGCTTCGAGCGACACCATGCCCTTGGCCGGTGTTGCGGCCGCAAGCGTGACAACGCCGCTGAAACCGGTCAGCGTTTGGGCGCCGAACGTGACCGTATCGGCCCCAAAATCCAGGGTCACGGGGACCGGCATCGCCGCAAATGCATCGGCATTCTGGGCGAAGGCTTTGAGGGCCGAGACGTCATCGGCAACCGTCAAACCGCCGTCGGCCTGGGCATCGTCAGGACGCGGCTGCGAGCCCCCCTCGCCAGCCGGCACCGCGATCTTGCCGACATCGATCTGGCGCGCCCGTAGAACGACACGGGCTGGGGCGCGCATGTCCGGACCGAACTGCCCCTCCCCCGTTGCCACCAGGGCCCGCTCCTCGGCGCCGGCCCGCAATTCGAGCGCGCTGGCCACGACCCGACCGGCTTCGGCGTGCACGGTCGTGGCGAGCCGCCATGGGATCACGGCGGGCCGGCCGGGGAGCGGGATCTCGCCGGTTGCCGACACCGATCCATCGAAGGAGAGCGCCGATCCGCCGCCCGATCCCGAGGCCATCGTGACCATGCCCTCGAGGTCGGTCTTCGGCGAGCCCGCCACGGGATCGAGGGTCGATTTCACGCGGAGCGTGCCGCCCTGAAAGGCCCCGGTCGCAACGTGAAGCGTCAGGGGGCCACGCGGCATATCGAGGTGCCCCGCGAATTTGAACGGCCCGGTCAGGGATTCGGCCTCGCCGTCCCCCTCGAGTCCCGTCAAGGCCACGTCGTCCTTCCCGGTACGCGCGAGCGTGAGCGTGCCGTCATGGATCGCGATATGTCCGACGCTGACCCGATCGGGGTTGGTGCCGCCGAGACGTGGCAGCATGATCGAATGGTCGTCGGCGGCCCTCAAGGTGATGTGCGGCCGGGTGAGATCGGCGTCGACGAAGCGGATTTCGCCCCGCAGCAAGGCGGTCACGGCAAGCTCGACGTCGACCCGTTCGGCCGAGACGGTGCCGGCGCCCGGCGCCGTCCCGGCAATTCGGACCTGTTGCAGTTTGAAGATCGGACGCGGCAGGAGTTTCACGTCGATCGGGCCCGCGATCGTAACGCGGCCGCCGAGCAGTTCCGACAGGCGCGCCTCGATCTCGCCCCGGTGCGCGTTCCAGTCGACGAAATACGGACCCACCAGCGCGGTCGTCAGGACCACGATCAGCAGAATGGCGGCGATGGTCAGGCTTTCGCGCAAGGCTCGGTCGGGTCTCCGGGAAAGGTCGCGGCCTTATAGCAAGAATTTTTTGCGCACGGCCATTTTGAGGCATTGCGGACCGCGATGCTCAAAGGGCGACGATCTTGCCCGGGTTCATGATGTTTTGCGGGTCGATGGCGCGCTTGATGGAGCGCATCATGGCGAGGGCGCCCGGCGAATGCTCCGTCTTGAGGTATTTGGCCTTGCGCTGCCCGACGCCATGCTCGCCCGTGCAGGTGCCGTCCATGTCGAGCGCGCGGTGAACCAGCCGCTCCATGAATGCCTCGGCGTTCTTGACTTCGGCCGGGTTGCTGTCGTCGATCAGCAGCTGGACATGGAAATTGCCGTCGCCGACATGGCCCACGATGGGGCCGACAAGCCCGCTGGTCGTCATGTCGTCGCGGGTCGCAGACACGCATTCGGCGAGCCGCGAAATCGGTACGCAGACGTCGGTCGGCACTGATTTCGCGCCGGGCCGCAGCATGAAACTGGCCCAGAACACGTCATGCCGTGCCTGCCAGAGTTTTGACCGCTCCTCGGATTTCGTCGCCCAGGAGAACGGGCTGCCGCCCTCGCCTTCCGCGATGGCGCCGAACAGTTCGGCTTGTTCCTCCACACCCTTGGGCGTGCCATGGAACTCGACGAACAGATGCGGCACCTCCGGCAGGCCGAGGCGGGAATAGAGGTTGCAGGCCCGGACCTGGACCGCATCGACGAGCTCGATGCGGGCCACCGGCAACCCGGATTGGATGGTGGCGATGGTAGCGTTGCACGCCGCCTCGACGCTTGGGAAGGTGCAAACCCCCGCCGACATGGCCTCCGGAATGCCGTTGAGCCGCAGCGTGATCGCCGTGATGATGCCGAGCGTGCCCTCGGCCCCGACCATCAGCCGGGTCAGGTCATAGCCGGCCGACGATTTTTTGGCCCGGCGCGCCGTGTTGATGATCTCGCCCGCGGGCGTCACCACCTGCAGGGCCAAGACGTTGTCCTTCATGGTGCCGTAGCGCACCGCATTGGTACCGGAAGCCCTGGTCGACGCCATACCGCCGATCGAGGCATCGGCGCCCGGATCGATGGGGAAGAACAGGCCTTGATCGCGCAGGTGCTCGTTGAGCGCCTTGCGGGTGACGCCGGGCTCGACCACACAGTCGAGATCTTCGGAATGGACCGCCAGCACACGGTTCATGCGCGACAGGTCGACGCAAATGCCGCCGTAAGGCGCGTTCACCTGGCCCTCGAAGGAGGTGCCGGTGCCGAAGGCGATGACGGGCACGCCGGCCTCCGCGCAGAGTCTGACGATCTCCGCCACCTCCTCGGTGTTGTCGGGGAAAACCACAGCGTCCGGGGGCTCGGCGGCCAGCAACGTCAGGGTGCTGGCATGCTGGTCGCGGATCGCCTGACCGGCGGAGAGGCGGTTGCCGAATTTATCCGACAGCGCCGCCACCACACGGTCAATGACGGCCTGATCTGGGCGGGCACTCAGCGCTTGGGTCGGGTCCATGGCGGAAGACTATCCCGACTTGCGGAGCCGCACCACCGTGAACAAGCCGAGCGGCGCCACGCGCTCACGCCCCACGAGCGTGATGTCGGGGCGGCCGGCGATCCAATCCCCAAGCACGCTGAAGGGGAATTGCGGATGCCAGCCCAGAGCGGCGCTGTGACGGCCGAGCCAGGCCTCGATCGGCACCAGCGGACCGTTCTCGGCCCCGAAATGGTTGACCAGCACGATGGCGCCACCGGGCCGCACCACGCGCGCCACCTCGTCCATCATGGCGTGCGGATCGGGCACCACGGTAAGCACGTAGGGCATGATCGCGGCATCGAACGTGCAATTCGCAAAAGCCATCCGGGTGGCGTCCATCACCGAAAGGCCCGCCACCTGGGCGAGGCGTCCGCGCCGCACCCGCTCGCTGGCACGCCGCAGCATGGTTTCGGCAAGGTCGATGCCGACCACGCGCGCATGGGCCGGAAACATCGGCAGTTCGAGCCCGGTCCCGACCCCGACGTCGAGGATGCGAGGGCCGGTTACGGCCGCCACGGCGGCTTTCCGTCCGGCCCTCATGACGGCCGTGAAGGCAAGGTCGTAGACCGGCGCCCAGCGGTCGTAGGCGGAGACCACCTGGGCGGCATCGCGGATGGTGCTTCGGTCGGCCCCGGGCACCGCTGCGGGTCCGTTCATCCGAGCGCGGCCTCATGGGCCCGCTCGTCGATCCTACTCATGGCCGTTGCGACCGAGATCGTGGACGCGATGGTGCCACCGCCCAGCACGCGCGCGCCGGGCTCGGTGGAGGCATAGAACACGCAGGCCTGGCCGGGCGACACCCCGTCCTCGTGGCGCAGCAATTTGACTTGCGGTGCCCCATCGACGATCGACAGCAGCGCCGGCACTGGTGCGCGCGTGGATCGCAGCCGCACCGCGATCTCGACCTCGTCGAAGGCCGCCGTGGTGAACGCGCCCGGACCGATCCAGTTCACGTCCCGGAGTTTTACGGCGCGGGTCGCCAGCGCGTCCCGCGGTCCCACGACGACGCGCGCGTTGGCGGCGTCGAGCGCAACCACGAACAGCGGTTCGGCGAGCGGCCCGGACGCCATCGCGAGCCCCAGGCCACGACGCTGTCCGATGGTGTAATGCAGGATCCCGGCATGGCGCCCGAGCACGCGGCCGTCCAAGTGGATGATGTCGCCGGCCGTCGCGGCCCCCGGGCGCAATCGTTCGATGAGATCAGAGTAGCGCCCGGTCGGCACGAAGCAGATGTCCTGGCTGTCCGATTTCTCCGCGACTTCGAGCCCGAACGCCCGGGCATGCGCGCGCACCTCGGGCTTGGTCATGTCGCCGAGCGGAAACCGCAACAGGCAAAGCTGCTCGCGGGTCGTAGCGAACAGGAAATAGCTTTGGTCGCGATCCGCATCCATGGCGCGGAACAGCGCCCGCTCGCCGTCCACGGCACGGGAAGCCACATAATGGCCGGTCGCCAGCACGTCGGCCCCGAGGTCGCGCGCTGTCTCGAAAAGGTCGGCGAATTTGATGTGCTGGTTGCAGCTCACGCAGGGGATCGGGGTCTCGCCCGCCAGATAGCTGTCGGCGAATCTGTCGATCACCTTTTCGCGAAACCGGCTTTCGTAATCGAGCACGTAATGGGGAATGCCGAGCCGGGCCGCGACGCTGCGCGCGTCGTGGATGTCCCGTCCGGCGCAACACGAACCCTTGCGCCCGACCGCGTCGCCATGATCGTAGAGTTGTAGGGTGACCCCGATGACCTCGTAGCCTTCGGCATGCAGCAGGGCCGCCACCACCGAAGAATCCACGCCGCCCGACATCGCCACAACGACCCGCGTGTCGGCGGGCGCTTTCGGGAGGCCAAGAGAGTTGAGGGAAGCGGTCATCGCGGGATGTTTCGGCGTGTGAGCAAGGCGCTGATGTAACGGTTTTACCGCGATCTTGCCAGGGCGTTGGATCGACGTCACCGATCGGGCCGACGAGGCCCCTCGTGGACCAACGATCGCCCTTGTAGCCCGCCGGGCCAAACAGCCTATCGCCGCGAGCCAGGAAAGGACGACGCGTCTCACAATCGGCCTTTTGAAGTCAGGGTGTAACGAGCCTTGTCGCTTGGCCGCTGCCTGGGCCAGACACGGTCGAACCGGTGGCGGCTTTTCCGGAAACCGCGATGCTCGTACTCAAGGTCTCGTTGATCTTGCTTTCGATCGAGGCCGGCAAGCAAAGCTGCAGATAGCCCCTGATTCGCGCATAGGCCGCAGGCTCGGAGGTTATCTTCAACATGTCCGCCTCGGCCTGATCGCGATAGGCGCCCTGTAATTTGCTGATGATGTTGAAGATCGTCGAGGGATGCACCCCGTAGAGGTAGCTGTTGGCGATGGTGTCGGTGTACTGACTGGACAGACCGAACGCCTGGGTCACGACAGCCATGGTCAGTTTCGAGGCCGGCGAGACCGCCAGCGCGGCGTTTGTCAGCAGGCCAGCCGAATCGATGGCGCTTTTGATCTTATCTCGATCCTGATCGATGACGAACAACTCGTGTAAGTAAAGATCGCATTGTTCATCCACAAAGTTGAAACCCGCCAAGGTCAAATTGTAAGGACTGACGCCGCCCTGCGGGTCGCGAGCAACTTTGTAAAGAGCCTGCATCACGATGACTTGATTGTCCGCCGAGGCATTGACCAGAGTTCCGGGCAGGGCGGGATCGGGACCATAGCGGTTGGTCCAGGGGTCGTTGTTCGGAGAGCTCGCACAACCACAGACGGCCGCGACGCAAAGCGACGACAGAACCCGACGAAAGCAGCGCTCCCAAGGGGCGGACAGCATGCAGCCTCAGGCTTTCTTCTCAAGGGGTGCCCACAGGATCAGTCTCAATTAGTCATGGCACGCAAAAGTTGTCCACCATCAAAATGACATGATTGGCAGTCGTCAGCGCCGTTCCCCAAAAAACCCACGCAACAATTCGGCGGCCTCGGTGGCTCGCAGACCCCCGTAAACCTCCGGCGCGTGATGGCAGGTGGGCTGGTTGTAGAGGCGCGGGCCGTGCTCGACGGCGCCCCCCTTCGGATCAGGCGCCCCAAAATAGAGGCGGCGGATGCGCGCGAAGGAGATCGCGGCCGCGCACATGGCGCAGGGCTCCAGGGTGACGTAGAGGTCGCAGCCGGTGAGGCGCTGCGAACCTTCCGTCGCGCAGGCCGTCCGGATGGCCAGCATCTCGGCATGCGCGGTGGGATCGTGGTCGGCAAGCGTGCGGTTGCCCGCGGCCGCGAGCATCAGGCCGTCGCGCACCAGCACGGCCCCGACCGGCACTTCGCTTCGCGCCCCCGCGGCCCGCGCCTCGGCAAAGGCGCGGGACATCGGATCGGCCGCCTCGTCACACATAGACATCCCCAAATCACGCCGCCTCTGTTATCACGGCGCATGACCGACCCCACCGACAATCTCCGCCGTGGCCGCCCCGAGCGGCGCTTCAGCCAACTGCACCTCCCGGCGCGCCGAGCCACGCGAACCACGCCTGTCCCGGACCTCGAGCAGGAGGCGCCGTCTTTCCCCCTCAAGGCCCCGGTTGCCAAGCTCACGAGCGATGCGCCCGACGAAGCCCGCGTCGCCAAGGTGATGTCGCGCGCCGGCCTCTGCTCCCGTCGTGACGCGGAGGCCTGGATCAGGGCCGGCCGGGTGGCGGTCAATGGCGCCATCATCGAGAGCCCCGCCCTGAACATCGGCCCGGACGACACCATCTCGGTGGACGGCCAGGCGATCGACAAGGCCGAGAAGACCCGCCTCTTCCTGTTCCACAAGACGCGCGGCCTCGTCACCACCTCGAAAGATCCCGAAGGCCGCCCCACGATCTTCGACGCGCTCCCCGAGGACCTCCCGCGCCTCATGACGGTCGGCCGGCTCGACATCAACACCGAGGGCCTGCTTCTGCTCACCAACGACGGCGGCCTGTCGCGGGCCCTAGAACTCCCCGCGACCGGCTGGCTGCGGCGCTATCGCGTGCGGGCCAACGGCTCGGTCGACCAAGCCATGCTGGACGACCTCGCGGGCGGCATCACGATCGAAGGCGTGGATTATGCCGGCATCGAGGCCACCATGGATCGCCAGCAGGGCGCCAACGTCTGGCTCACCATGGGGCTGCGCGAAGGCAAGAACCGCGAGATCAAGAAGGTGCTCGAACACCTCGGTTTGTTCGTGAACCGGCTGATCCGCGTCTCGTTCGGGCCGTTCCAGCTCGGTGATCTTGCCGAAGGCGAGGTCGAAGAGGTCAAGACCCGGGTGCTGCGCGAGCAGCTCGGCACCGTGCTGGCCCGCAATGCGGGCGTCGATTTCGATGGTCCGGTCACGGCCACGGTGGTGACCCGCGACGTCCGTCAGGCCAAGGGCGACGAACGGCGGGCCAAGGAGGCGGCTCCCGGGCGGTCCAAAGGTCCGGAGCGGACGCCCGAGAAGGGGCGCAGGCATGTCTCGGCCCTGCGCGCCGACCGGGTCGAGGCGCTGGCCGAGGGGCCGCGCCGAAAGACGGCCCGCAGTGCGACCGAGGACCGCAAGGGTCGAGCCGTCGCGGTCGAGCGGATCACCACGAGCGTGCGGAAGCGCGCTTCCGCCGAGCCGGGCCGCAACGAACGTCGCTTCGAGCGGGACAGACGTGAGGAGGGACCCGCAGAGCGCCCGCAGCGGGCTGGACGGCCGGCCGGAGGCCGCACGCTGCGGGAAAGCGATAACCCTCTGTTCGCGGGCAAGCGCGAGGCGCGCCCCGAGGGTCGCGAGCGCGGCCACAGCGCTGGCGAACGGCCCCGCTTCCGTCCCAAGACGGATGCGACGGGGGAGCGCAGCTTTGCCGGGCCGCGGCGGGCCGAGGGCGAGTTCAAACCGCGCCGCGAGGGCCCCTTTCGTCCGGTCCGGCATGGCCACGATGCGGAGCGCGCGCCACGCGCAGCCGCCAGCGAGACGCGAGATCGCTCCGATCGGGCGGCCCGACGCGAGCGTGATCCTGACAGGGCCTCGCGTGCGCCCTCCGGCGCGGGACGCGACCGTCCCGACCGGGGTGCGGGTCGCGAGCGCGATCCGGAGAGGACCTCGCGAGCGCCATCCGGGGAAGGTCGACGCGAGCCCGGCGTTCGGTTCGCCCGCGCCTCACGCTTCGAAGGTGCGGCACCAGGCCGGACGCGCGAAGGCCGCGATGGCGGCAAGCCGGCTCAACGCGCGCGCCACGAAGACGGCAAACCCGGCGGGTTCAAGGGCCGGCCCCGCCCCGCGGGGAGCTCGACACGGCCATCCAGCGGCGCCAAGTCGGGTGGCTCGGATAGGCCAAAAGGGGGCTCACGGCCCGGTGGCGGCGGGCGTTCGGGCGGAGCAGGCCGGCCGGGCTCGCACACAAAACGCTGAGCGATGCGCATCATCGCGGGCCGCCTCAAGGGACGCGCGTTGGCGGCCCCGGCCGACCGAACCATCCGGCCGACCTCGGACCGCTTGCGTGAGACCATCTTCAATATCCTCGACCACGCCTTCGACCGGCCAGTCGAGGGCGCACGGGTGATTGATCTGTTCGCCGGCACCGGCGCGCTTGGCCTCGAAGCCCTGTCGCGTGGCGCCATCCAGGCGCTGTTCGTCGATGACGGGGTGGCGGCGCGCGCCCTGCTTCGGGCCAATCTCGAAGCGCTCGGGGTGGCGGGCGTCAGCCGCATCTTCAGGCGTGACGCCACCAAGCTCGGGACCGCGCCCGGGGAGCCCTTTGGCCTGGCGTTTCTCGATCCGCCCTACCGACAGGCTCTGGCTGGCAAGGCCCTGCACTCGCTCGCTGCGGGCGGCTGGCTGGCGTCCGGCGCGCTCTGCGTGGTCGAGGAGGCGGAGGGCGTCGATCTGATCCTGCCGAGCGGCTTCACCCAGCTCGATCAGCGTGCGCAGGGTGACACGGCGGTGCGTTTTTTGCGCTACGGGTCGGCCACCGATGCCCTGTCGTAAGTGATGGGATGGCGGCGCGACCGGGAAGTTTCTGCTTTACGGCTCACCGGCGCGCTGTCCGGATATCCACCAATAAAACACGCAACCCGCTAAAGATGCGGAAAGGACGACGCAGGCGTCGCTGACTTTGCTTTGGGAGTGTGATTCACAAAGGAACATCAAGGACGGCACGAAGGACAATGCCACGTAGAAACGTACGTTTCTGATACGAAAATATTCGGCAGCCAAGATCCCGACGACCATCGGGATTAGCGAGAACTGGAAGCCGACAATGAAGGCCCCCAGGAAGGCGGGGATCAACAAAAAGGCGAGAACCATGGGCGAGCCATGCGCCTGATCGGACAGCAGATAAACCAGCAGATTTGTCAAGCAGGCCGCGACAGCGGAGGCGACGAGGAGGCAGCCGACATAGCCGCCAAAAACTCGATTGAATGCCGCCATCGCCGCCTGCCCGGTTGATCGATCCGGAGCATCGTCGAAAACCATAAACAAGCTGCAAGCCTTCTGGGGCCGAACGATACAGGTCGGGGCCAAAAGCCCACTGGGGCAGCCGACTCATTACGCGCCGGCGGGTGTGGCGCCGGGCTTGACCGAACGCAACAGCAACGCGAGCGGCACCAGCATGAGCGCAATGACCCCGAGGGTGAAAAAAACGTCGATGTAGGATAGGAGGGCCGCCTGAACCTCGACCTGCTGACCAACCCAGGCGAAGGCTTGCTGCCGCGCCGTGCCCACGCCACCGGCCTGGTTCTGATAATAGTGCTGGGCTTGGTTCAGAGCCTGGCTGGTGAACGGGTTCCAGGAACCGACGGATTCCGCGAGGCGGCTCTGATGAAATTGCTCGCGCCGCATCAACGTCGTTTGCGCGATCGATGTCCCGATCGAACCCCCGAAGTTACGGGCGACATTGATCAGCGCCGAGGCTTGGTCGGTCTTGTTGGCCGGGATGCCCGCATAGGAGGCCGCCGTAATGGGGATGAACATGAACGGCAGACCCACTCCGACGTAGACACGGGACCAGGCGAAGAACCCGAAGTTGAGGTCGGCATAGATGTTGGTCAGATAATACATCGCCGCCGCCACGATCGCGGCCCCGATCGCGATGAGATATTTGGGCTGCACGAAGCCGGACACGCGCCCGACCACGAACATCATGACCATTGTCATCAGGCCGCCGGGTGATAGGGCGAGCCCCGCAATGGTGGCCGTGTAGCCGTAATAATCCTGCAGCAGCTGCGGCAGGAACTGGGTGGTCGAGATCAGGATCGCGCCGACGCCGAGCATGATGAGGAAGCAAAGGCCGAACTGACGCCCAGCCAACATTTTGATGTCGATGAGAGGCGCCTTGCGGGTCAGCTCCCACGGGATGAATAGGACCAGCGACACGGCCGAGATCACCGCGAAGCTGGTGATGAAACTGGATCCGAACCAGTCATCGATCTGTCCGCGGTCCAGCACCACTTCCAGCGCGCCCAGACACATCGCGATCAAGACGAAACCGACATAATCGAACGGCAGACCCTTGGCCCACAGCTTGGCCCGCTCCGCCTTCACCTTGGCGGACTCCGGAATGTAGAACCAAACCAGCGCGAGCGACAGGATGCCGACCGGCACATTGATGAGAAAGCACCAGTGCCACGAGTAAGTGTCGCTGAGATAGCCGCCCAGGGTCGGCCCGACCACGGGTGCCACCACGACCGCGACGCCATAGATGGCGAACCCCTGGGCGCGCTTCGCCGGCGGAAAGGCCGCGGCGAGGATCGACTGCGCCACAGGCGTCATTCCGCCGCCCGCAAGGCCCTGCATCACCCGGAAAACAAGCAGCGAGGGCAGGTTCCAGGAGAAGCCGCAAAGCGCCGAACTCACCGTGAACACCGCGAGGCAGATCAGGAAGAACGTTTTGCGACCGAGCGCCCTTGCCAGCCAACCGCTGGCGCAGAGCACGATGGAGTTTGCCACCAGATAGGTCGTTATCGTGTAGGAGGCTTCGTCACTGCTGACCCCGAGGCCGCCCGCGATGTAGCGCAGGGCCACGCTGGCGATGGTGGTATCGAGCACTTCCATGAAGGTCGCGATCGACACGATGATGGCGATGACCCAGGGGTTCACGCCGGTGAGTTCCGCACCCCCTTTGCCGGACCCAGAGGGTGCCGATTGGGCCGGCCTCTTTCCCTCCGGGCGCCCGGCAGATTCGGCGACCGAACCACCGCTCATCGGCAAAGACCTCGTGATTGTCGCCTGCGTCGAAGCGATCCCGGCTCGGCGCCGGCGGGAAATCGGGAAAGCGTCCCGACGCCATCGCGTTCAACCTTGCCGGGCGTCATGAAGTTCCTGGTCGCAGGGTCACCTCCCCGCGTCAGATCAGCCAGGCGTCCACGGCCAGCCCGAGGAAGAAGAGCAGGCCCGCGATCCGGTTGGATCGAAACAGCATCAGGGAGCGGCTCGTGCTGTTTGGGGCGATGGTAAAGGCCTGCCAGGCGAGATGGCAGGCGAAGATCGCGAGCCCAGTCCAGGCCCAGGTGCCCCCTCCGGCCCGCAGCACGGCCCCGCCCGCCAGCGCCAGCGCCAGCGCGTAGAGCGCCGCGACACCGATCCGCACATAGTCGCCGAAGAACAGGGCCGTGGAACCGATCCCCGCGATGGCGTCGTCGGTCTTGTCCTGCAGGGCGTAGATGGTGTCGTAGCCGATGGTCCAGACGATCGCGGCGCCGTAGAGCAGAACGGCAGGCCAGCCCAGGGACCCGAAGGTCGCGGCCCATCCGACCAGCGCGCCCCAGGCAAAGGCCAACCCGAGGACCGCCTGGGGCCAGGAGGTAACGCGTTTGGCGAAAGGGTAGAGCGCCACGATGACCAGCGATCCGCAGGCGAGCGCGATCGAGAACGGATTGAGACACAGCACCACGCCGAGCCCCACCAGGGATTGAGCAAGCAGAAACAGGGCCGCCTGCTTGCGGCTGACCCGCCCGCTGGCGATCGGGCGGCCGCGGGTGCGCTCGACCTGCCGGTCGAGGTCGCGATCCACGATGTCGTTGAAGGTCGAGCCCGCGCCGCGCATCGCGATGGCGCCGATGGCGAACAGCAGCAGGTGCAAAAGGTTCGGCGCCTGATGGGCCGCCATGGCGGCGAGCGCCGTGCTCCACCAGCAGGGCAGCAGGAGCAATTGCCAGCCGATCGGGCGATCCAGCCGCGCCAACTGGATATAGGGACGCCATGGGTCCGGCGAGGACCGCAGCAGCCAGTGCTCGGTGGTATCGGGAAGCGCCGCGGCCGGGGCGGGCGCCATCAAGGGACGCGTTGCCCGCGCAACGCTCAGCGCTGTCTCACAGCGGGCCTGCGGGCAGCTTCACGGTGGCCTGCGCGGGCTGTTGCTGAGCCTGCTGCTGCTGGGCCTCCTTCATCTTCGCCGCAAAACCGCAGGCCTTGACCGCGATGCTGGCCGTCTTGGCGCGGCTCGCCGACATCTTCTCGACGAGGTCGTCGGGAAGATTGCACCAATCCTTGTTCTTCTGCATGTAGGCAAGGACCTCGCCCTCGGCGGCGGCAAGGCTTTTGAGACGAGGGCAGGCCGCGACCGGATCGAGCTTGCCGCTATTGTTCTTGGAGATCTGATTGAGGCCGCTGATCTGCGCCATGCGCTTGGACATCAGCTTGCCGAAATCCTCGTTGCAATCCGCCCGCGCGACCCCGCTCCAGGCCAGCATCCCGACCACCACGACGCCCGCCGCCAGCAAAGGGCTGCCAAGACGCGACGAAACGGGGCTCTGCGGTGCAACCATCTGCATTGTGACGATCTTTCGTCTCCACGAACGCGGGCTTAGGCCGAGTTCCACGTCAAAAAGCTATAGCCGATCCAAAGCCGGTAATAAAGGCCGCTTGATGGCCAGATCGCCTCGCGCGTTGTTCCTCGGGGCCGCGCGATGCTACGCGCAAGACAATCATCCCGCGATCCGTTACTCGGCGGCGGCCTCCCGGGCCCGCCCCATCGCAACCGAGGGCACCAAGGTGGCCAACAGCACGGTCGCGACCGAGATCACGAAAATGGCCCAGAAGGTCAGATGGAGCGATTGCTGCAGGACCATGCGCACCATGGCATCGGTGGCCGACGGGGCCGGCGCCGCTTCGAGCAGGTGGCGGATCTGGTCGGAGGTCACCGGTGTTCCCGCGTGGGTCAGGCCCATATTGAGCACCGCCCCGAGCACCGTCGCGCCGAGCGTACTGCCGAGGTTTCGCGAGAATATGTTGGACGCGGTGGCGCTGCCGCGCTGCGACCAATCCACAATCTCCTGGATGAGGACCAAAGAGGCCGTGCTCAGCAGCCCCATGCCGAACCCCATCACCATGGAGCCCAATCCCGCCACGACCGGCGAGGCGCCGGGTGTCAGCAGCACGAACGCCACCGCACCGACCGGCATCATCAGGCTGCCGCCGATCAACGTCGGGCGGAGACCGAAGCGGGTGAAGCCCCGCGCCGCCAGTGTGGCGCCGATCGGCCAGCCGAGCACCATCATGGTCAGGGCGAAGCCCGCCACCAGAGCAGATTGGTTCAAGACACCCTGGACATACATGGGCAAGAAGCTGGTGAGCCCGATCAACGCCATGCCGGCCAGCAGGGAGGCCGCGTTGGCGGCCGCGATCGGCCGCCGGCTCCACAGCGCGAGGGCGATCATCGGCTCGGTGGCGCGACGTTCCTGCAGAAGGAACAGCACGGTGCTGACCAGGAAGATCGCGCCCGCGATCGCGGTCTCGCCCCAACCAGACGTGCCGAGCGCCGTCAGCCCGATCATCAGCGACGCGATCGCGACCGTGAACAGGGCCGCACCGGCCCAGTCGATCGAGCGCCGTTCGCCTTTCACATCCTCGTGCAAGAAGAGCAAAAATCCCACGGCGGCCAAGAGGCCGATCGGAACGTTGATCCAAAAAATCCAGGCCCAGGAGAGCTTTTGGATGATGAGACCACCCGCCATCGGGCCGATCACGGCCGAAACGGCCCAGATGCTGGCGAGAAAGCCCTGGATCTTGCCCCGCTCGCGCGCCGAATAAAGGTCCCCCACCACGGTCAGGCCGACCGGCTGGATGGCGCCGGCCCCGACCCCTTGGATCAAGCGGAACGCGATCATGGACGGCATAGACCAGGCAAACCCAGCCAGCACGGACCCGAGCAGAAACACCGCAATGCCGAACAGCAGAACGGGCTTTCGACCGAACAGGTCCGACAATTTGCCGAACACCACGGTCGTGGTGGTTTGGGTGAGCAGAAACGAGGAGAACACCCAGGCATAAAGCTGAAGGCCGCCGAGCTGCCCCACGATCTGCGGCATTGCGGTCGACACGATGGTGGCCTCGATGGCGACCATGAACATGGCCGCCATCACGGAGGCGAGCACCATGGGACGATTCGATTGGGGTATGACGGTCATGGCGCGTGAACTACGCTTTTGCTGTCGTTAAGCAAGCGTTGCCATGGCAGGACAGCTCTGTCGTTTTTGAGGATGGCTCTTGGCCCGCATCGACTTCACCTCGCAACGCCTGTTCCTCGAGGCCGGACTTTCGGCCGGAGCCGAGATCCCGCTCGACCGGGCGCAGGCCAATTACCTGATCAACGTGCTGCGGTTCGAGGAAGGCAATGCCTTGCTCGTCTTCAACGGGCGCGACGGGGAATGGCGGGCGGAACTGGCCCAGGTAGGCCGCAAGGCGGGTGTGCTGCGGATCATCGTGCAAACCCGGCCGCAGCCTTCTCCGAGCAGGCTGCATTATTGCTTCGCGCCGCTGAAACATGCGCGGCTCGATTACATGGTCCAGAAGGCCGTTGAGATGGGGGCTGGCGTTCTCCAGCCGGTGCTGACCCAGCATGGCCAGGTTACGCGGCTGAAGGACGAACGCATGCGCGCCAATGCGGTCGAGGCGGCCGAGCAATGCGGGGTTCTGTCGCTGCCGGAACTGCGCAGCGAGCTCCGCTTCGATCGCTGGATCGCAGACTGGCCGCGTGAGCAACTCGTCGTGTTCTGCGACGAAGACGCCATGGCTGCGGGTCCGGTCGAGGCGCTTGCCACGATTCGCGAGCGCGCGGGTGCCTCCATCGGGGTTCTGATCGGTCCCGAGGGCGGCTTCTCGGCCGAGGAACGTGCGGCGCTGCTGGATTTGCCGCGTGTTCTGCGGATCTCCCTCGGGCCGCGCGTCCTGCGAGCCGACACGGCTGCCGTAGCGGCGTTGGCGCTGGTTCAGGCGGTGCTGGGGGATTGGCGGACCAGCTGAACTTCAGAAGCCTGTGTCATGGCCCTGGTCGCATGGTTGATGTAGCGCTTCAACCCCTCTGCCAATCCCGGTTCCGCGCCTCATCATCCATCCTGAAAGCCGACCATGTCCGCAAATGTGATGACCTGGGTCATCGCCGCCCTGGCCACGGCCGGGGTCATCCTGCGCCCGTTCGATTGGCCCGAAGCCATCTGGGCCGTCTCGGGCGCCGTTCTCCTGGTTGCGCTACGGCTCCTCTCGCCCGGGGACGCGCTCACCGGAGTCCTCAGCGGGACCGACGTCTACCTCTTCCTGGCCGGCATGATGCTGTTGTCCGAGATCGCGCGGACGGAAGGATTGTTCGACTGGCTCGCCGCGGTCGCGACCAAACGCGCCAAAGGTTCGGCGACCCGCCTGTTCCTGCTGGTTTACATCGTCGGAACCGTCGTGACGGTGTTTCTGTCGAACGATGCCACCGCGGTCGTGCTGACGCCAGCCGTGGCGGCAGCCGTCAAGACCGCCAAGGCCGAGCGGCCGCTGCCGTATCTGCTCATCTGCGCCTTCATCGCCAACGCGGCCTCGTTCGTGCTGCCGATCTCGAATCCCGCCAATCTCGTGATCTACGGCAGCCACATGCCGCCGTTGCTGCACTGGCTGCCGCGCTATGCCCTGCCATCGGTCCTCTCGATCCTGGCCACCTATCTGGTGCTGCGCTGGAGCCAACGCGACGCCCTGAATCAGAAGATCCAGGCGGACGTGCCCGTGCCAAAACTGTCGGGCGCCGGCAAGACCGCGGCGCTCGGCATCGCGGTCACGGCCGTCGTGCTGCTGGTCGCCTCGGGACTCGACCTGCAGCTCGGACTGCCAACCGCCATCGCGGGGGGTCTCACGGCCGCGGTCGTGCTGATCCGGGAACGGAAGGGACCGTGGGAAACTGTCAGGGGCATTTCCTGGAGCGTGCTGCCGCTCGTGGCCGGTCTTTTCGTCCTGGTCGAGGCCCTCGACCGAACTGGGCTCATCAAGGCGATCAGCCAGCAGCTTGGCGACGCGGCCCAAGCCTCGGCGGCCGGGGCGGCCTGGGGTGCCGGCATCGTGGTGGCGCTCGCCTGCAACCTCATGAACAACCTGCCCGCGGGGTTGATCGCGGGTCATGCCGTGCAAAGCGCCCATGTGCCCGAGCAGGTCACGAGCGCGGTGCTGATCGGGGTCGACCTCGGGCCGAACCTGTCGGTCACCGGCTCGCTCGCCACCATTTTGTGGCTCACCGCGCTGCGCCGCGAGGGGCTCAGCGTCGGGGCGGGCGCGTTCCTAAAGCTCGGGCTCCTGGTCATGCCGCCCGCGCTGCTGCTCGCGATCGCGGGCCTTTTCGTCTTCGGCTGACCCGATCGGGAAGCCCTGTCATCCCGGATGCGAGCAGGCTAGGATCAAATCTCCGTCTTCATTGCCTCGTGACCATCGGGGGGAGACCGCCCATGCCCGTTCGCCTCGACATACGATCCTTCGCTCTCGGAATCCTCTTGATCGTGTTTGGGACCGGCACCGCCTGGGCCGACGCCATCGATGGCGAGTGGTGCAACGACAAGGGGCGCCATTTCACGATCCAAGGCCCCAACATCGTGACGCCCGAGGGTACCGCGACCAAGGGCGACTATAGCCGCCACGCCTTTTCCTATACGGCCCCAGCGCCCGAACCCCTGGCCGGGACCACCGTGTTCATGCGGCTTCTGAACGAGCTTACGGTGCATTTGCGGGTCGGCCCCGATGCGGCGGCCCCGGTCGAGGTCTGGACGCGCTGTCAGCCGGTAAGCTAATTCCCGGCTGACAAAACGCCTTTGCGGGCCGCGGGGCCGCGTCGCCTGACCCCTTGGTCCGTCGAGGTGGTGGCGCGGAATGCGCCTCAGATCACCAGCGGTGACGCCATCCCCAGCCCGGCCGGTGCCAGCCGTAGCCCGGTCCCCAGGGCCGATGCCAGCCGTAGCCGCCGAAATAGACGGGATGCGGGGCAAATCCCAACTGGCCGCCGGGGCGGCAGAAACCATCCCAGCCGCGGTGCCTGTACGGACCACAGCCGCCCGATGCCTCGGCTGGGGTCAACGCCGTCAGCGACAAGGCCGCGACGGCAATTCCGGCAAGAAGAAGCTTTTTCATGTCCTGTCTCCTATGTTGGGACATCGTCGTTGTACTGTATCGTTGCTGAACATTGTCTGAATGAATACGTTATAGCGGGCGACTTTGTCGCCATGTCTACCTCGTCACAGCGATATTGCACACGCTGCGAGGCCGGTATGTTGAGACCATCGGCCAGTCTTCAGGATACCGCGATTGGGCGTGCACAGGGGATAGTTCGAGATGCATTGCTCCATCGAGACATTCTGATGTCGAAACGCAGCGATGTTCGGCGCCTTGGCAAGAGCGAGGTGGGGTCGAGTCGGCAAGCGGCGTTGCATTGGACGGACGGACAGACGCGTGCGAGCCCGTCAGCTCGGCGGACCTGAGGGGGCCGGAGCTTGCCGCGCTGCACGCCGTGCCTTCATGAATTGATGGACGTCCTGTAGCGTTACGTAGCCTTTGTGGTCGGCGTCGATTGCGCTGAACTTCTGCGCCACCATCGGCATGTTACCGGCTTGCGCCTGGGCGAGCGTGAGATGGCCGTCGTGAGTGGTGTTCGCGGCCTCGAACTTGTCCCGAAAAGGATGGGGGCTCGACGCTGCCGTCGGCGGCGCATTCTGCGCAAGCGCCGCTCCTACCAGAGGCGCAAAGCCCGTCATGCAGGCAAGAAACGCGATAGAAATTCTCTGAACGATCATAGGCCTTCTCACATGAGGCTTGATGGTTGGACGGTTCGTTGCCGGAAAGCCTTCCCCGGCAAGAGGCGCTGACACAGATCGCGCGCTCATTGGGGAACGACGCCCGGCTGAGCTATGCCGTTGTGCTTGTCGGTGTAGATCCGTGCGGAGGCGGCATTCTCGCGGCGGTTCAGGTTGCGGCGCTCGCCCGCGGTCAGACGGCCGCCGTTTGCTGCAAGGTCGGCGCGACGGCTGGCGTTGATGCGGCTCTCGCGAGCTTCAAGCTTTGCGGCGCCCCGGGCGGTAATCTGGCCGCTCGCCAGACCCTGTCCGATCCGCCTCTGCTGGTTCAGTTCGCGGTTGCGCACCTCCTGCGCGGAAGCCGCGAGCGGAACCAGCATCGCGAGCATTCCGGCGAGCATACGCAGTCGGGTCGATGTCATGATGATCTCCTGTTGTCCCCGTTAAACGGGGGCCCATCGGAAATCCGTCGCTCGCTTTTTTGGATAGAGGTAAATTTCTGGCGCTACGGCGCTTGTCCCGCAGCTCCACCGGCTTGCGGCGGGTGACGCAACGGGCCGCCCCGCTCCAGGCCCTTGGCAAGCAGGGCACGCTCCTCGGTCGGCAGAGTGGCCGCGAAGGAGACGGCCGCGGCTTCGAGCCGAGTCCGCAGCAGCACGTCAGCATTCCGCGCGCGCTCGAGTGCGGCCGTTACCGCGGTCTGATCGAATTGGGGCTGCACGAAAAGCTCCGCGGCCGCCCGACGGCCCTCCTGCGCGGTCTGCAACAAATCGCCACTGCCCTCCATCACGTGCCGCATCGTAAGGCGGAAGTGGTCACGATCGGCCTGGGGGAGCTCGTAGCCCGCGGCGCGGATTGGCCTCCGCGACACAGCTGCCAGCGGGCGCCAGGCGCCCGGGCGCGAAAGCGTGAAAAGGCCACCCCCGATGACACCTGCGGCGAAGACGTTGATCAGCAGCGACGCTGCAAGGAGGACATTGAGGGGACGCGCCATCAAGAATGTCCGGGCGTGGTCGGCTCGGCCTCCACCTCGAGCGGCGCGCCGAGGACGCTGAGCTCGTACAAGGGCGCCGTCATTTCCGGCTCCGCCGCGGGCGTCGACAGCGTCACCACAAGTGCTCCGGCCGCCAGTCCGCTGGCCAGCGCTGTCGCGGCTCCCAGGCTGGAAAGCCAAAGGCGCAAACGGCGTGTCTTGTCGTGCCGACGGGTCGTGGCCGAGACGATGCGGGCCGCGAGCGCGGCCCGGGGTCCTTCGATCGTCCACGTCGCAAGAGCTGCGTCAAGCCCTGCGGCGAGAGCCAGGACGGCGCACGCCTCCGGCCGCGCATGTAGATAGGATCGTGCGGCGTCGCGCTCGGCCAAGGGCCAGCGGTCGATGTCGCCCCCATAGGCGTCGGCGAGAGCACCAAAACGTTCGGGCGTCACGGTTCAAGTCCTTCGAGTAGGGATCGCAGGGTCCGTCGAGCCCGCGACAGCAAACTTTCCAAAGCCTCGACGCTGATGCCCAGGATCCGAGCCGTTTCGATGTTGGAAAGCTCCTGGTAGGTCTGCAGCATGATGGCCTCCCTCTGACGGGGCGGCAGTTTCGCAAGCGCGGCCTGCACGCGTTGGGCGGCCTCGTCGCGCTCCAGCCGAAGCTCGACCGACGGCGACGGGTCCGCCTGTTCGGGCGGCTCCGCAACGAGCACCTCGCGCCGCCGCTTGCGCAAACGGTCGTAACAAAGGTTCAACACGACCCGATATAGCCAGGTTTCGAATCGGGCTTGGCCCGGTCGCCAGTCGCGAGCTTGACGCCATACACGCAGGAAAGCGTCCTGTGCGACGTCGTCCCCTTCCTCGGCGCTGCCGAGAAAGCGTGACGCAAGCCCGTGGATTCGCGGCAGTTTTTCGGCGATCAAGACCCGGAATGCAGCTTCCTCGCCGCGACTTACGCGCGCCAGAAGTTCCGCGTCCGGGTCCTCGTTCGATCCCGCCTTCATCCCCATTTTCAGTACCGGTCAGGCGATGAGGATCACGAACCATATCGGGCCCTCGCCCTTGCCGGGTCCAAGCTGTCGAGCGCGGCAAATTCGATCATCCCGTCCGGACTCCCGTGCGGCCTTGTACGGCTAACTGTCATTGAACGGAGAAGCGTGCGGTCTCCGTCGCGCCGACGGTAAATTATTCGGCGATCCTGACATCGCAGAAAGCCAGCCTGCTCGGCGGCCGTGATTCCGCGCAAGGAACTCACGTCACCCCGCCGGGTCCGGGTTTTCACGCGCGATACAAAAATATGATGATTGGAGCGGGCGAAGGGAATCGAACCCTCGTATGCAGCTTGGGAAGCTGCCGTTCTACCATTGAAC
>CAXTOT010000041.1:0-47207 GCA_964245915.1 uncultured Lichenihabitans sp.
AACACAGTGAATCACGATCATCGAATTTCGCAACGGTCCCGCAAGGGGAGAAGGGCACCGTGGAACAGAGTCGCGTCGATACTGGCGATCTGTGAATCCGGTAGCTTGCTTGCGAGAGGGGCACATCTCGATTAGGTCGTCGTGCCAAGCACGCCCTCGACCAGGTAGGTCATGTTGTTCAAGGGCTCGGCGTAATTGTCGTATGGGGCGTTGGGAAGCACCACGGCTCCCTTATTGTCCTTCACGGCCGTCTTGTAGATCGGTTTGCCCGCCTTGAGATCGGCCTTGGCGGCATCGGCGGCCTTGCGGGCGGCATCGGGCGCGCCCGCGCCATAGGCCGTGTTCTGCACCATGTCCTTGTCGTATCCCCCGAACGTGATGTTGGGGAGCGTCTGGCCCTTTTTGATCATCTCGGCGAATTGCGTGTAGATGGTGCCCCACTTGTATTCGGCCCCGGTCACGAAGCCCTTGGGGGCCAGCACGGCCTGGCTCGCATTATGGCCGCAGGTCTTCACGCCACGGCTTTCGGCCGTCTGGATCACCACCTTGGGACCGTCGACGTGGCAGGTGATGAGATCGCAGCCCGCGTCCACCAGCGCGTTGGTGGCTTCGGCCTCGCGCACCGGCAAGGACCAATCGCCCGTGAAGATCACCTGGACGGTCGCGTTGGGATTGGTGGTTCGCGCTCCCGTGAGGAAGGAGTTGATGTTGCGCAGCACGATCCCGATCGGTTTCGCGGCCACGAAGCCGAGTTTGCCGGATTTGGATGCCAGCCCCGCCGCAACCCCGTCGACATAGTGGGCCTGATCCAGGAAGGCGAAATAGGAGCCGGCGTTCTTGGGATCGCTGGGCTTCCACAAGGGCGCCGCATGGCGGAACTGAACCTCGGGATTGGCCTTGGCCTCCTCGACCACGAAGGGGCTGTAGTAGCCGAATGAGGTCGGCAGGATCAGTTTCGCACCGTCCAGACTGATCATCGATTCCATGGTCTTGGAGACCGCGTCGGTCTCGGGGACATTCTCCTCCTCGACCACTTTGACGGCCGGCAATTCCTTGAGCGCCTTTACGCCCACCGCATGACCCTGGTTCCAGCCGAAATCGTCGCGCGCCCCGACATAGATGACGCCGATGGTCAGATCCTCGGCCGCGAAGGCGCGCTGGATCGGCAGGGCGCCAGACAGCAGCGCCGTGGCGCCGGCCGTCGTGGTCTGCAGGAACCGGCGGCGGTTCATGCCATTCATCATCGCTGACGCTCCATCGATAAGGGAAATCCATTGTCCATCAATGAAGCACAGGATTCGCAAAGGCCGTGCCAGACTTGCGCTGGGGCGGGTGGAGCTGCCACGTCGAGCTCAAGCTTGCAGGACCAAACCTGGGTCGTGTGCGGGCAGCTTGCGGTTTCGCTGACCGAAGCCTCGGCGCAACTGCATACGGGGGCGGCGTCACTGCCTAAATCGGCGACACCTCTTGCTTGCCGACGACGTGCCCCTTGAAGCTTCTCGTGCGCTACGAACGCCGCCTCATTCCCCGGGCGCAGGAAGCGGGAGGGCGCTGCTCCGTCCGCTCCACCCCGCCACGCGCGCCTTGAGCCGGCTCAGCACCACATAGATGGCGGGCGTGGTGTAGAGCGTCAGAACCTGGCTGAGGATCAGTCCGCCCACGATGGTCACCCCGAGCGGGCGCCTGAGTTCCGCCCCGACCCCCGTGCCGAGCGCGAGCGGAAGCGCGCCCAAAAGAGCCGCCAGCGTGGTCATCAAAATGGGCCGGAACCGCTCGAGGCAGGCGTCGAAGATCGCGGCCTCGGGCGACAGATTGCGCGCCCGCTCGGCCCCGATCGCGAAATCGACCAGCATGATGCCGTTCTTCTTGACGATGCCGATCAGCAGGATGATGCCCACGAAGGCGATGATACTGAGTTCCATCCCCACCGCGTTGAGCGCCAGCAACGCGCCCAGGCCCGCCGACGGCAGGGTCGAAATGATCGTGAGCGGGTGGATGAGGCTCTCGTAGAGAACGCCCAGGATGATGTACATCGCGGCAAGGGCCGCGAGCACCAAGATGCCCTGCCCGCCCCCGCTCGACTGAAATAGCTGCGCATCGCCCGCAAACTCCGCGTGCAAGCCGTCCGGAATGTGCATGGCCGCCACGGCATCGGTGACAGACTGCGTGGCCTCGGCGAGCTTGGCCCCTGGCGCGAGATTGAAGCTGATGGTCACCGACGGAAAAGCGCCCTGATGGTTGACCACCAAGGCGGCCGATCCGCGTTCGATATGGGCGAAAGCCGAAAGCGGCACCTCGCCGCCCGTGCCGGGCACATAGATCTTGGAGATGTCGACCGGGTCCTGCTGTTGGCCCGGCGCCACCTCCAGCACCACGCGATACTGATTCCGCTCGGTATAGATGGTCGAGACCTGACGCTCGCCGAAGGCGTCGTTCAAGGCATTGTCGATGGCCTGGATGCCGACACCGAGCCGCGAGGCTTCGATCCGGTCGATCATCACGTTGGCCTGCAGGCCGCCCTGCTCGCGATCGGTCGTTACGTCGACCAGGCCGGGCAACTGGCGGAATCGCTGCAGAACCTTCGGCTGCCAGGCCACGAGTTCGTCGAGACTGTTGTCCCACAAGGTGAATTGGTATTGCGAATTGGTCTGCCGGGCGCCGGCGCGCAGATCCTGCACCGGAACCATGAAGATCGACAGGCCCGGGATATGCGAGGTCTTGCCTCGCAGCCGATTGACCACCTCGGTGATCGGCGGCCGCTGGTTTTCGGGCTTGAGGCTGATGAACAGCCGGCCCTGGTTGACCGAGCCGCCGCCGCCGCCGATGAACGATCCCACCCCCGCCACGGCAGGATCCTTCTCGATCCGGTCGGACATTTCCTGCTGCAGCTTCGACATGGCCGGAAACGACGTGTCGGCGGATGCCTCGGTCATGCCCATGATGAGGCCGGCATCGTCCTGCGGGAACAACCCTTTGGGGGTGGTGACGAACAGCGCCACCGTGAGACCCACCGTCACCAACATGACCAGAAGCATCATCCACGGGTGGCGCAGGGTCGGCTTCAGCGTGGCGGCGTAAAGACCGATCAGCCGCCCGAGCGTTCCCTCCACCAGGCGATCGAACCAGCTTTCGCGGCGGCTGTCGTCGCGCTTCATGAAGTAGGCGCACAGCATCGGGGTCAGGGTCAACGAGACCACGGTCGAAATCACCACCGCATAGGTCAGCGTGAGCGAGAACTCCCGGAAGAACACCCCGACGAGGCCCGGCATGAACAGCAGCGGAACGAAGACCGCGATCAGCGAGGCGCTGATCGAGAGCACCGTGAAGCCGATCTGCCGCGCCCCCAGCACGGCCGCCGACATGCCGTCCATGCCGGCTTCCATGTTGCGGGTCACGTTCTCGATCATGACGATGGCGTCGTCGACCACGAAGCCAACCGAAATGGTGATGGCCATGAGCGACAGGTTGTCGAGCGAGAAGTGCGAAAACCACATCAAGAGAACCGTACCGGCGAGCGACAGGGGCACGGCGGCGCCCGCCGCGAGCGTGGGCGTGCGGCGGCGCAGGAACACCAGCACCACGCACATCACGAGGCCCACGGTCAGCAGCAAGGTGCCCTGGATGTCGCGCACGCTCGCCCGAATGGTGGCGGTCCGATCGCTGAAGATCGCGACATCCACCCCGGCCGGGACCCATTGCTTCAATTCAGGCAGGATGGCTTTGACGCGATCCACCGTGTCGATCACGTTGGCGTCGGGTTGCTTGGTGACGATGAGAAGGATGGACGGTTTCTTGTTGTACCAGCCCGCGGCGCGGCGCGTCTTCACCCCGAGCCGCACATCGGCCACGTCGCCGAGGCGAACGATGACGCCGCCCGTACTCTTGACCACGATGCCTTTGTAATCCTCCGGGGTCGTGAGCCGGTCGTTGGTGGCGAGGGATTCGGCAAGGTCCGGGCCGTCGAAGCCGCCGACCGCCTCGCCCACATTGGCGTTGGCGACGGCGTTGCGCACGTCGTCGAGCGCCACCCCCATGGCGGCCAGTCGCGAGGGCTCGAGCCGGATGCGGATCGCGGGCTGGTCGGCGCCATTGACCGACACGTCGGCCACGCCCGCCACCTGGGAGATCCGCTGGGCCAGGACGGTATCGGCCGCGTCGTAGAGCGCGGTCGAGGGCAGGTTGTTGGAGGTCAGCGCCAGGATCAGCACCGGGGCGGCCGCCGAATTGAACTTGCGGTAGACGGGCAGGCTGGGAAGATCGCTCGGCAGGTCGGTCGCGGCCGCGTTCAGCGCCGCCTGGACGTCGCGTGCGGCATTATCGGCATTGCGCCCGAGGTCGAACTGCAGCGAGATGTTGCTGCTGCCGAGCGTCGAGGTGGAGGTGAGTTCGGTCACCCCGGAGATGGCGCCGAGCCGGCGCTCCAGGGGGGCCGCCACGGTGGCCGCCATGGTGGCGGGATCGGCACCCGGCCGCGAGGCCGTCACGCGGATCACCGGCACCGCGATCGAGGGCAGGCTCGCGACGGGAAGCTGGAAATAGGCCACGACCCCGGCCAGGAACAAACCGACACACAAAAGCGTGGTGCCGATCGGCCGCTGGATGAAGGGATCCGAGAAACTCATCACTCCGCCGCTTTCTGGGGCAAGGCGATCGGCCGGTCCGGCATGTCCTGGCTCTCGTGCGGCACGACGTCGGCTTCGGGCTGATGCAGCGGCGTGTCGCGCAGGCCGAGCCTCCTGCCGACGCGGCCGAGTTGCAGGTAGATCACCGGCGTCGTGTAGAGGGTCAGGAGCTGGCTGAGCAGCAGGCCGCCCACGATGGAGACGCCGAGCGGCACCCGCAGCTCCGCCCCGCTGCCATGGGCCAGCGCCAGCGGTATGGCGCCCAGCAGGGCCGCCAGCGTGGTCATCATGATGGGCCGGAACCGCAGGTGGCACGCTCTCACGATGGCGTCGAACGGCGACAGCCCCTCGCTGCGCTCTGCATCGCGCGCAAAATCGATCATCATGATGGCGTTCTTCTTGACGATCCCCATCAGCAGAATGATCCCGATCAGCGCCACGATGGTCAGATCCTGGCCGCACAGCATCAAGGCCAGCAGCGCCCCGACACCAGCGGACGGCAGCGTCGACAGAATGGTCAGAGGGTGGATGTAGCTCTCGTATAGCACACCCAACACCAGGTAGATGGCCACCACGGCCGCGAGCACGAGCAAGGGTTCGCCGGACAGCGAATTGGTGAATTCCGCCGCATCCGCGCCAAAACTGCCCGTGATGGTGGCGGGAAGCCCGATGTCCTTCTCGGCCTGTCCGATCGCCGCCACAGCCTCGCCGAGCGAGCCCCCCTCGGCGAGATCGAAGCTGATGGTGGCGGCGGGGAACTGCTCCTGATGGGCGATGGAGAGCGGCGCCGTGCCGCGTTTTAGCGTCGCCAAGGAAATCAGCGGAACTTCCGCGCCACCCACGATGCCAACATAGAGTTTGCGCAACACGTCGGGGTCGGTCTGATATTGCGGGGCCGCCTCCAGCACCACGCGATATTGGTTCGCCTGAGCGTAGATGGTGGAGATCTGACGCTGGCCGAAGGCGTCGTTCAGCGTGTCGTCGATGAGCTGGGTGCTGACCCCGAGCCGTCCGGCTTTCTGCCGGTCGATGTCGATCGAGGCACGCAGGCCGCCGTTCTGGGTTTCCGCCGCCACATGGGCCAGATTGGCGTCGCGCTGCAGGCGCGCCAGCAGCTTGTCGGACCAGAGCTGGACCTGGGCCGAATCCGTGCCCACCAGCGTGTATTGATATTGCGAGCGGCTGGATTGCGTCGCAATCTGGATGTCCTGCACGGGTTTGACGTAAGGCGTGATGCCGGGAATGCGTTCGAGTTCGCCACGCAATCGGTCACCGATCTCACTCGAAGTCTGCCGCCGCTGGTCGGCCGGGCGCAGCCCGATCTGCAGCGCCGCGACGTTGGAGGTCGGATTGAGGGTGCCCACGCCGAGCACGGCCGTGACCGCCACCACGTCGGGATCCTGTTTCAGCGCCGCGCTGGCTTGCGCCTGCAACTGACTCATGGCCTTGAAGGAGGACGCGGGCGCGCCTTCGATCACCACGGCGATGAGCCCGGTGTCTTGTTTGGGCAGAAAACCCTTGGGGATCACGGTGTAGAGATAGACGGTCAGACCCAGCGTGGCCAAAGTCAGCAACAGCATCAGGCCCTGACGGCGCAGCGCCCATCCCAGTGTCGCCTCGTAGCCCATAGCCAGCCAGGTGATGGGCTTTTCGACGGCGCGCATGACCCAATTTTCGCGATCCGGGCCCATCTTGAGGAGGCGGCCGCACATCATCGGGGTCAGGGTCAACGACACCACCGCCGACACCACCACCGCGAAGGTGAGGGTCAGCGCGAATTCGCGGAACATGCGGCCCACCAGCCCCGACATGAACAGCAGCGGAATGAATACCGCGATCAGCGAGGCGGTGAGCGAGACGACCGTGAAGCCGATCTGCCGGGCGCCGTTGAGCGCCGCCTGGAGAGGCGGCTCGCCGTCCTCGATGTTGCGAACCACGTTCTCGATCATCACGATGGCGTCGTCGACCACGAAGCCGGTGCCGATCGTGAGCGCCATCAGCGACAGATTGTCGAGGCTGAAGCCGAAGGCCGACATCACCGCGAAGGTGGCCACGATGGAAAGCGGCAGCGCCACGCCCGCGATGATGGTGGCGCGCACGGTGCGCAGGAACAACAGGACCACCAGCACCACCAGAACGCAGCTCAACATCAGCGTGAACTGGACGTCCGCGATGGAGGCGCGGATCGTGTCGGTGGAATCATGCACCACTTCGAGCCGGTCGCCCGCCGCAAGCGACCCGCGTAGGCGCGGCAGCGCGGCCAGGACCCGATCGACGGTCTGCACCACATTGGCGCCGGGCTGGCGCTGCACGTCGACGATGACGGCCGGATCGCCCTGATACCAGCCCGCCGTCTTGGTGTTCTCCAGCCCGTCCACCACGTCCGCGATGTCGCGCACCAGCACGGCCGAGCCGTTCCGATAGGCCACCACGACGTCGCGATAGGCGCTCGCGGCCTGGATCTGATCGTTGGCCGAAATGGTGTAGGATTGCGTCGTGCCGTCGAGCGAGCCCTTCGAACCCGCCACGTTGGCGGCCACGATGGCGTTGCGCAGGTCCTCCATGCCGAGGCTGTAGGCCGCCATGCGGGTGAGGTCCGCCTGGATGCGGATGGCGGGCTTGAGATTGCCCTCGACCGAGACGTGGCCGACGCCCGACACCTCGCTGAGCCGCGGCGCCAGAAGCGTGTCCGCGACATCGCTGAGGTCGCGGAGCGGTACGGATTTCGAGGTAAGCGCCAGCGTCAGGATCGGCGTGTCGGCGGGGTTCACCTTGGAATAGGTGGGCGGGTAAGGCAGGTTCTTGGGCAGCGTCGAAGCGGCCGCGTTGATGGCCGATTGCACGTCCTGGGCGGCCGCGTCGATGTCCCGATCCAAGTTGAACTGCAGCGTGATCTGGCTCAGCCCGAACGAGCTCTGCGAGGTCATGTTGGCGAGAGCCGGAATCTGCCCGAATTGCCGCTCCAGCGAAGCCGTGACCAGGGACGAGATCGTGTCGGGATTGCCGCCCGGCAGTTGGGTCGTCACCTGAATGGTCGGAAAGTCGACCTGGGGCAGTGCCGAGACCGAGAGCTGGCGATAACCCAAAATGCCCGCGAGCAGCACCGCCACGGCCAGGAGGGAGGGCGCAACCGGGCGGAGGATGAAGGGGGCGGAAATGTTCATCGCGGCGTCGGCCTAGGGCCCGTTGGTGCTTTGCGCGGGAGGTGGCCCGCCATCGCGGGCGTGTTTGTTGCGCCGCTGCCGCGGTTGCCCGTCGGGAGCGGAATCCCCGGTCCCGGGCTGGGCCACAGGGTTCGCGGGGATCCGCGTCTCGACCTGGCCGTCGCTGACGGTCTGCCCATTGCGCTGGCCGACCGGCAGCGTTCCTTGGGCGGCCGGAGTGGCGTTGGACCCGCCGATGTCACCGCCCGGCCCACCGCTCGCGGCGGTGTCCGGCGCCTCCGCCGAAGCGGTTGCCGAGGAGACCGAGACCTTGGCGCCGTCCGTCAGCCGCGTGAAACCCGTGGTCACCACGGTATCCGGCACCGCGAGCCCCGCCGTGATCACGCTGTCCTGTTCGGTTTGCCGCCCCACCGTGACCTTGCGCATGGCGACCGTGCTGCCGTTCGCCACGAGATAGACGAAAGTCCCGTCGGGACCGCGCTGGACTGAAGACGTCGGTACGACCACGACATGCGACAACATGTCGATGTAGAGGCGGATGTTGACGAATTGTCCCGGCCAAAGCTGCAGCTTGGCGTTGGGAAAGGACCCCTTGAGCTTCACGGTGCCGGTGGTCTGGTCGACCGAATTGTCGACCACCTGAAGGACGCCGGTATCGAGCACGGTCGTATTATCGCCTTCGAGCGCTTCGGCACGCAACGGCCCCTTGGCCATCGCGACGTTGACTTGGCGGAGGTATTGCTGCGGCAGGCTGAACAGCACCGCGATCGGCTTGACCTGTGCCACCGTCACGATTCCTGTGGAGTCGGCGGAATGAACGATATTGCCCTGGTCTACCGTTCTGATGCCGGCACGGCCATCGATGGGCGACCGGACGGTGGCGTAATTGAGGGTGGTCTTGGCACTGTCGATCTGGGCCTGATCCTGCTGAACGATGGCCTGATCCTGCGTCACCAGCGCCTTCTGGGTGTCGGCCTGCTGGTGCGAGCCATATTGGGTTTCCGCCAACTTCTGATAGCGGGCGAGATCGACCTGCGCATTGGCCAGAATGCTGTCGTCCTGCGCCTTCTTGGCGACCGCTTGATCGTAGGTGGCCTGGAAGGTCGAAGGATCGACCCGGGCCAGGATATCGCCTTTCTTGACGTCCTGACCCTCCTGGAAATCCACCTCGATCAGCTTGCCGTCCACTTGACTTTTGACCGTCACCGTATTGGTGGCCTGGACGGTGCCGAGCACGTCCGCCGTGACGGGCAGATCGGCGAAGTGGGCCTGGGCAACCAGCACGGGCGTCGGACCATTGGCGCCGCCGCGTCCGCCGGCCCCGCCACCGCGGCGCCCGCCTCCCTGCCCCGCGGTCGAGGCGGCGGAACCGCCCTGCCCCTGCCCTTGAGTCGTGGCTGCGGTCTGGGTTTGGCCCCACGGCCAATGGGGCAGCCAGGGCATCGCGTCGCGCAGCCATACCACCCGCTCGGCCAGGAACACGGTTCCGACCGCCAGAAGAACGAGCACGAACAAAAACCGCTTCAACCGATCACCGCTTCCAAGGAGGACGCTTAGCTAAACAGCAACGTGTGTATCCAAGCTGAACGGACCGCAGCGGCGTCCCGTGGAAGCAGAAACCGCTACTGCCGACCGGTTTTCGTCGATCCCAGTCCGGGCGCGTCCGGTGTGCCACCGTTCGGGATCGGCGGCTGGCCGACCAGTTCGTGGGTTTCCGTGACAGCTTCGTTGGGCGGAACGATGGCCTTCCCGGGCAGACCGTAGGTAAACGGGGCCGGGAACGCGATGGCGGGCTCGGCCGGCCCTCGGCGCGGATCGGTCCATCCGCCGCCAAGCGCCTGCGCCAGGCTGGCGATCGCCTGATATCGGATCAGCCGCGCGACCGCCAAGGCGTCCTGGGAGCTGAACAGCGTCAACTGGGTCTGCAGCACGGTCGTGATGTCGATCGTACCGACCCGGAGCCGCTCCTTTTCGATGTCATAGGCCTGCTGCGAAGATCGAACCACATCGGCGAGGCGCCGCTCGTGTTCGAGATCGCGTCGGATCGCCACCAGGGCGTTTTCGGTATCCACCAAAGCCTGCAGGATCGCCTTGCGATAGGCCTCGAGGTCCTCGCGGCGCAGGCCGCGCGCCTGGTCGAGTTGTCCCTGCAGCGTGTAGCCGTCGAAGATCGGCTGAGCGACCCCGGCCGCGATCGACCCGAACAGGGCGCCCGGCGACAGCAGGTTGCGCAGCATGGTGCTTTCCAGCCCACCGTTGCCGGTCAGGGTCAGGCTGGGGAAGAAGGCCGCGCGCGCGGCTTGGACGCTGGAATCCGCGGAGGCCAGGGTTTCTTCCGCCGAGGCGACATCGGGCCGGCGACGCAGCAATTGGGAGGGCAGGCCCGGGGGAATGACGGGCGCCCGCAAGCGGTCGAGGCTGCCGCCCACAACATGCACGCTTTCCGGCGTCCGGCCGGTCAACAGTGCGATCTGGGTGCGGGCCTGGTCGGCCTGAAGCTGGAACGGTGGGATCGTGGCGCGCTGCTGGTCGACCACGCTCTGCTGCTGGGCCACTTCGAGCTGCGTCACCGTACCGACTGCCAGGCGCCCCTTGATGGCGTCGAGCACGTCGTTGGCAGCCTTGGCGTTGCTCTCGGCGATGCGGATGCGGTCCTGGGCGGACAAGATGAGAAAATATTCGTTGACCACCGAGGCCACCGACGACAGCGCCACCGTGTCGCGCGAGAACTGGTCGGTGAGGATCGTGTGCTCGGCCGCCGCGCTCGTAAAGGCATTGCGGCCCCACAAGTCGACCTCATAGCTGGCCGTGAGCCCGAGCTGGAACAGGTTGCTGGCCGATGAGCGACCGAAGGAGGAGACCGTGCCTGGCGTGAAGCTGCGCTGGGCATTGGCGGAGCCCGACAATTGGGGCAGCTGGGCCGCGCTGGCGATTTCCGCATTGGCTTGGGCCTGCACGATGCGGGCCGCCGCCGCCGCGATGTCGAGATTGCCCGCCAAGGTTCCAGCCGCGAGCCGGTTGAGTTCGGCGGATCCGAACAGGCGGGGCCAGTCGGTGGGGATCGGGGCCGCGGGCTTTGCCCCGGAATAGATGAACTTCTTCGGGGTCGGAACGCCGAGCGCCGGGGTGGTTTCCTCGAAGGTGCAGGCCGCCAGCCAGAGCGTCGCGATCAGGCCAACGCCGATCCTGAGGATGCGAAAAAGGTCGCTCACCTGGCCTTGCGGCCCAGCCGGTTTCGGTACGCCGCGCACAACTGCCCGCTCACCCGCGATTGGAGGCGGCGAAGTGCCGACCTTTACGCTGTGTTAAGGTTCAGGTTGTGCTCGATGGCAAGGCGCGCGGTAAGCTGGTGGGGCACTCTTCTGTGGCCTGTGACCAGGATGCATCGCGCGATTCGAAATAACGCCCTCGAATCCGTGGTTTACGGCAACCGCGAGACGCCAAACCGGCGACAAGGCGGCGGCTAGATTAATTGATGGACAGGAGTTCCTCATGGACAAGGTCGAAGGCGTGTTGCAGGGCGGCGCCAGCAAACCCATCTCGCTCGGCGTGCGCATCGGCCATGTGCATCTCAAGGTCGCGGACCTCGACCGGGCGCTCGCCTTCTATTGCGGGGTGCTCGGCTTCGAGTTGATGCAGCGTTTCGGGCGCCAGGCGGCGTTCATTTCGGCCGGCGGCTACCACCACCATATCGGGCTCAACACCTGGGAGAGCCGGGGCGGCTCACCGCCGGCGCCAGGCACCACGGGCCTGTTTCACCTGGCCATTCTGTACCCGACGCGGGCGGACCTCGCCGACTGTCTGCGGCGGCTTCTCGGCGCGGGAATTCGCCTGGACGGGGCGAGCGACCACGGTGTCAGCGAGGCCCTCTACCTCCGCGACCCCGACGAAAATGGCGTCGAACTTTATTGGGACCGTCCGCAGGAGGCCTGGCCCGTCGACCGGAATGGCGAACTCGCCATGTACACGGCCGCGCTCGACCTCGAGGATCTGTTGCGCGAAACCGGGGAAGCCTGATCGGCTTGGTCATCATCCCGGCTTTGCGGGGCGATGACGCGGAGGCGGGCCCGTGGGGCTGTCCCGACATGAAAACACAAGATGGTCGACCGTTGCGAGGGTTCTGGAGCGAATGGGTCGCTTCTCCGGTCGCGGCTTAAGGCTCCTTAAACGCACAGGCCGCAGCGTCTTGAACGCCCAGGCTGAAGCGTCATGTCCGACGATACAGAAGTTCAGCGCTCGGATTTTACGACTCGGAGCAAACCCGCATTGTTCGTGCCAACCGGCCAAGATCCTGATTCGGCCTGGACCGATCGGCAGGGGCCGAAATCACTTCACCAGATCGGTGATCTTGGGAAAAGCGGCACGATCTTGGGGCCGCTGCTGCAGAGTCTCGAATCGGGCTATGTCGCGCTCTGCCTCTGCGACGAGAAGGATGATATCCGGTACGTCAATGCTGCCTTTTGCAAGACGTTCTTCGCCGATCTCCCGGATCGGCCCAGCAATTTCGTCGAAGCCTTAGCCCATGCGATCAGGGCGGGCGGCAGCGTCAATCTGGAGACGATGACGCTCGAAGCCTTCATCCCTCGCGTCAAGGATCGTCGACGGGCAACGCGCTCCGCCTACCGCTTCGCCTGCAATTTGTCCGACGGGAGCTGGTGGTGGATCAACGATTACAAGCTTGAAAGCGACTGGATGCTCAGCATCGCCAGCGAGATCTCCACCATCAAGGAGGAGGAGTTCAGGCTGCGCCGCGCGCATGCCGCCGCCATGGAGGCAGCCCAGACCGACTTCCTCACCGAACTGACCAACCGGCGCTACGGATACGAGCAGGCCGACGCCGCTTTGAGCGTCTTCAAGGACAATCGCCTGCCCCTGACGATTGCGGTCTTCGACATCGATCACTTCAAGCAGATCAACGATGTGGCGGGTCATGCGGCAGGCGATAAAGTTCTGGTCCAGTTCGCGAAATATCTGCGGGCCGAGGTGCGGGCGCAGGATCAGATCAGTCGCATCGGCGGCGAAGAATTCATGCTCGTCATGCCGGAGACCTCGTTGGATCGTGCGGCCAAGCAGGTCAACGACCTCCTCGCCAATATCCCGCAGCTCGAGATCGACGACGAGCAGAATCCCCTGCAGATCACCGTGAGCGCCGGGCTTGCGGCGTCCCACCCTTCGGATCTGCTCGTCGACGTTATCCGTCGCGCCGATGAGGCCCTCTACAGGGCCAAGGCAAACGGTCGCCATAGGATCGAAATCAGCGACACACCCCGCGTCGACGCGGAACGCGCCAAGAGCGAGCGTGTCCTTGCCAAGGAACGTCGACGCTGTCTGGATCTGCTCAGATCCGGACAGATGATCAATCTCTATCAGCCGATCATCGAATTGCGGACGGGTCGCCTGATCGGCGTCGAAACGCTGGGCCGGCTGCAGGACGGCGACGATCTCATCGTGCCGGCGCGCTTTCTCACACATTTCGACCAGAGAGCCCTGGCCCTGCTGTTTCACACGTCGCTTGGCCAGGCGCTCGATCTGCTTGCGGCCAGCACCACACTTCCGGCCGGCATGTGGATTTCGCTCAACGTCCACCCCCAGACAATTTCGAGCCCCGATTTCGTGGATGTGGTCAGCGCGACTGTAGCCGGCAGCGGCGTCGATCCGTCGCGGCTCACGTTGGAGGTGCTGGAAGGCGAACAATTCCTCAATTCCAGCGAGACTCGCCGTCTTCTGATGCGGCTGCGCAAGGCGGGATTCAAAATTGCGATCGACGATCTGGGCAGCGGCTATTCGTCCCTCTCGCGATTGCGCGACCTTCCGATCGACAAGATCAAACTCGACCGGTCATTCGTGCAGACGATCCCGCACCGGCCCGAAAGTCTGCATTTCGTGGCCGCCATGCAGGCCTTGTCGAATGGCCTTCGCAAGTCGTTCATCGCCGAGGGTGTCGAAACCGACGAGGTTCGAGAGGCGCTCGGCATTTTGGGCGTCGACGCGGCGCAAGGCTATGTCATCGCGCGGCCGCTGTCGGGAGCGGCGCTGGAGGACTGGATCGCCGCCTACCGCCCAAGGATCAGGCCGGCTGACCCGGAAAGTCTCCTCGGTGTCTATGCCATGCACATGAATGCCGTGAACGTTTTCGCGGCCCTCCGCAATCAGACCATGCCGATCGAAGTTCTTCCTGAAATCTGCGATCCGCATCGTTGCGGCGTCGGCCACTACCTCGATCGCAAGGGGTTGCATCACTCCGCGTTGGGACTGGCCCACAAGGACTTCCACCGCGTGATCAAAAACTTCAAATGCGACCCCGTCGGTTGGGATGCGGCGTCGAACGATCTATGGGACAGGCTGAAGGAAGCCATAAAGGACGACCGCAAGATCCCGCAGCTGATCGCCTAGACGATCGCTCCGGACGCGATCGGTCCAACCGGGAGGTTTTTACGCGAAATGCTCGCCGGCAACCGGCGGCGGCGCGCTGCCGTCGAGACGCGCTTCGAGCAGGGCAAGGCGAGCCCGCAGCGAGTCGTTCTCGTCTCGCGCCATCGCGGCCATCTCCCGCACGACCTCGAATTCCTCGCGCGTCACCACGTTCATGGTGGAAAGCAGCCGTTCGGCCTGGGTTTTGACGATGGTCTCGGCCTCCCGCCGGGCACCATGCGCGACGCCGGCCGCATCGGTCATCAGCCGGGCGAATTCATCGATGAAGCGGCCGCTCGTTTGGGGCATTTCGAACTCCTCGGTTGATTGACTGAGGGGTAGCACATGCGGCTCGGTCAAGGCGAGGGTGGGCGATCCGTGGCCCGCGCGGCCTCGGGGGAAGCGCCCGAGAGGCTGTCGATGGTGCGGAGCACCGGGAACAGCCGCGACCAGAGGAGCGCCACCGCGATCGTGCCGAGACCGCCCAGTACCACGGCCGGAACCGCTCCGAACAGCCAGGCTGTCAGCCCCGATTCGAATTCGCCCAATTGATTGGAGGTGCCGACGAACATGGACCCCACGGCGCTGACCCGCCCGCGCATCGCGTCGGGCGTCTGCAGCTGAATCAGCGAATTCCGGATCACCACGCCCACCACATCCGAAGCGCCCAGTACGACGAGAGCCGCGAGCGAGACCGGAAAGGAGGTCGAGAAGCCGAACACCACGGTGGCGATCCCGAACAGCACCACGGCCGCGAACATGGTGACGCCCACGCGCCGCCTCAGCGGTCGTCGCGCCAGGACGATCGAGATGAGCAGCGCCCCCACAGCCGGCGCGGCCCGGAGCGCGCCGAGCCCGACCGAATCCGTGTGCAGGATGTCCCGCGCGTAAACCGGCAGGAGCGCGGTCGCACCCCCGAACAGAACCGCGAACAGGTCGAGCGAGATGGCACCGAGCACGATCGAGTGATCGCGGATATAGACGAAGCCGGACAGCAGCGACGCAACCGTGATGGGCTCGCGACGCGGAGGGATCCGCTCGATCACGATTCCGCCGATGAGAACGCTGGCCGCGAGGTAGACGATTGCCACGACCGCATAGGCGCGGCTGGCCCCCAGCACGTAGAGGAAGCCGCCGAGCGCGGGGCCGACGATGGTGGCGGTCTGGATCGCCGAGGCCGACAGGGCGAGCGCCGAAGGAAGCAGGCTTGCCGAAACGACGCCGGGCAGGATGGTCTGAAGCGTCGGGCTTTCGAAGGTCCGGGCGGCTCCGATCACGGCCACGGCCGCAAAGATCAGATGGGTGGTGAGCCAGCCCTGATAGCTTCCGAGGGCTAGGCAAGCGGCCGCGAAGGCTTCTGCGATTTGGCAGATTCTGACGATCGTGCGCCGGTCGTAGCGGTCCGCCATATGGCCCGCGGGAATGGTCAGGATCAGCATCGGAAGAAACTGGATCAGCCCCACAAGGCCGAGCTGAAGGGTGCTGCTCGTCAAGGCGTAGACCTGCCAACCCACCACGACGGCCGTGATTTGGAACGCGGTCGTCGACAGTGCGCGCGCGGTCCAGAAGCGCAGAAACGCGGGCTGGCGAAGCAGCCGTGGGGTTTCGGCTTCGAGGCGGGTCTCGCTCAAAGGTCGGGTCCGGAGGTTCGGATTGAGTGCGGCGCGAGGGGTACGCCGGGGCGAAAACAGGAAGGCTCGAGCCTGGGTGCCTATCAGCTCGAAGTCCGAGGCGCGAGGGGAACCTCTTGCCCCGATCGAACGAGGGCGGCGGCCCGTGCGAGAGGCCTTCCTCGCGCCTCGGCACACTGGGACACCCGCGATCACGGAACGCGGTGGAACAGGGTCCAGACCCGCCCTGACCATCGGGCGGAAGGGAAAGTCCGACGCTTTTCGTAGTGCATTTGACAGGCCGATGGGCCGCTCTCCAAGGCATCGGGGACCGCCTGCCCGACATCGCTGTCATAGACGAACCACTCGGCTGGGGTCTGGCAAAATTTGCTCTGGTCGACCAGCGTGACCGACAGCCCAGCCTTGGCTGCATAGAAGTCGCTTACGAACTCGGTGCTGAATGGCTTTTTGACCTCGTAACGCGCTGGACCATCGTATCCCATGACCGCCACCGCCGACGCATAGGAGCCCCGGTGATCCACGAGCAATGTCGAGATGTCCGACACCTGCCCCAGGCAGACGCCGGCCACGAGAGCGCCGCCGCACCAGCGGGCAAAGCGGCCCCTGGCCCAGAGCTGGCCGACCACCTCGGCCAGAAGAATCATCACGACGAGCCCGGCCACGAGATGGTAGCGGGGATAGTTGGTGTTTTTGATTTCGCACAGGAAGACCAACGTCGGCCAGACCACGAGCGCCACGACCGCCAGGCCGCGCCACCTTTCGCGGACCAGCTTGGCCCTGCACGCGAGGATCAGGCCAACCGCGACCAGGACGACTGCCACCCAGGGCGGAACGAGGTCAGGGACGCCTAGAAGCTCACGCAGCAGGCCACCATATCCGTCGAAGAAGCCCCCCGGCGTGAACGGCATCGAGCCTCCGATGACGAACTGGCCTCGCACCGTGATGCCGATTGCCACACAGGCGATGATCGGCAGCAGCAACAGCAGCGAAGGCCAGAACAGGCCGAAGACGGCGCCGAAGGTCTCGCGGTAGGAACGTCCGCCCGCTTTCAGGCGGACCACCGCGGCCAATCCGAGAATGGCGGCTTCCGCGAACATGGTCAGATGCGCGCAGGCACCGAGCGCGATCACGAGGGCTATTCGCCAACGGTCTCCCGTCAATCCTCCCACCGTGCCAACCTCGGCATTGGTGCCAGAGGCCGTCAAACGATCGACTGCCCCTTGAGACAGGTCGATGGCCAGGACGATCGCTAGGATCAATCCGGCGTAGCCGCGGGCTTCGGAACCGTAATCCACCAAGGCGTAGGAACAAGCCGTGATCAGGGCCGCCGCAACGGCGGTCGCCTGGCTCGTTCGCCAACCCAGCCGCGCCCCCGCCAGGATCGTGAGCGTCCCGAACACCACCGAGGGAAGCCGGTACACGATCGAGGCTTGATGCTGCCCCACCCAGTACATCCACAGCGAATTCAGGAAATGATTGTTGTCGTGGGAAATCGCCCAGAACACCTGGCCAGGGGAGGTGAGCTCGGAGACGAGAGCGAGCGACCAGAGTTCATCGAGCCAGAGATCGCCACGTGCGGCAGCGAGGCGAAGGGCAAATCCGAAAAGCGCGGCAAGACCGATGAGAAGAAGCGCGCCATGCCGCTTCGACCACGCGGTTACGGGAAATGGCCGCCTCCCTAGGGCGAGCGGTGCCGCACAGAACGGAGCCAACTCCCCTTCGCTTGCAAATCGCGATGTCATGACAGCCGTCGCCAGGGAGGATGAGCGACCTCGAACATGCAATGGGAAGGCTTGCGGAAGGCTTACACCCGACGGGCTGTCCCGGAGCCCTGCGCCATGTTCGGAGTTGTGGGGATGCCATCCGGTGCCACCTCCGGAGATCGGAGGTGATCCAGCTTGGGCTCACCAGAACACCCTGGGCACACGGTGCCGACATGAGCGGACCGGGCTAGGATCGTCCCACCGGGGCCCGAAGGCGCTTCGCTCGCCTCCGGCGATCAAAAGCCTCTGCGCTTGCCCTTGGGCTTGACGGCAGGTTCAGGTTGGCCGAGCGACAATTCGCCCGCCGGCGCGGAGGCGGCCAGCGGTTCTTTGCCCTCGACACCTGGCTGCTTCGCGGTTTCGGCCGGGGCCACCCCCGTCTTGCCGGATCGCTTGGGTATCGACTTGTCTTCGAATCGAATAGCCATCTGGCCTCCTGTCGGCCCAGCATACCATGGCGGCCGAATGGGCGCTCCCCGACAATCCGTCGCCGTTCGCCACATTTCATGATCGGACCCAAGACCAAGTGCAGCTTGACCTACATCCCACAGTCGCGGTGATCGGCGCCGGGCCGGCCGGGCTCATGGCGGCCGAGGTCGCGGCCGCCGGGGGCGCGACGGTGACGGTCTTCGATCGCATGCCGAGCCCGGGCCGCAAATTCCTGCTCGCCGGCCGGGGCGGCCTCAATCTGACCCACAGCGAAGACATGGGACGATTCCTGTCGCGCTATGGGACGGCCGAAGCCCGGCTCCGCACCGCTATCGAAGCCTTCCCGCCCACGGCACTACGGGCCTGGAGCGCGACCCTGGGCGAGCCGACCTTCGTGGGATCCAGCGGGCGCGTCTTCCCCGAAAGCTTCAAGGCCTCGCCGCTGCTTCGGGCTTGGCTGCGGCGGCTCGACGCGCAGGGCGTAGCGTTCCGACCCCGCCATCGCTGGACCGGATGGGACCATGACGGCGCCCTTTTGTTCGAGGGTTCGGATGGTACGGTGCGCCACACGGCGGACGCCACCGTGCTGGCGCTCGGCGGAGCGAGCTGGCCGCAACTCGGATCGGACGGCGGCTGGACCGTCCCCCTCACCGAGGCGGGCATCGCGGTGGCGGCGTTGAAGCCCAGCAATTGCGGCGTCACGATCGCTTGGTCGGCGCTGTTCCGCGATCGTTTCGAGGGACAGCCGTTGCAGAATGTCGCGCTATCCTTCGCGGGCCGCACCGTGCGGGGCGACGCGGTGGTGACCCGATCCGGTCTTGAAGGCGGCGCCATCTACGCGCTCTCGGCCGCGTTACGCGACGCGATCGGGGTCTCGGGCGAGGCCGTGCTCGGTGTCGCGTTGCGGCCCGACGTTCCGGCCGACCTGCTCACACAGAAGCTGTCCTGCCGCCCCGGCAAGCAGACCCTGTCGACGCATCTGCGCAAGACGCTTCACCTCGCCCCGGTTGCCATCGGCCTGCTGCACGAAGCCGCGATCACCAAGGGCGAACCGCTGGCCCACATGAGCCCCGACCAGCTGGCCGCCTTCGTCAACGCGGTTCCTCTGCGCCTCACCGGCACGGCCGCGATAGCACGAGCGATCTCCAGCGCCGGCGGGGTGTCCTTCGACGAACTCGACCCCGCCTTCATGCTGCGGCGGCGACCCGGTACCTTTGTCGCGGGCGAGATGCTGGATTGGGAAGCGCCGACCGGCGGCTATCTGCTCCAGGGCGCTTTCGCGACCGGGGCAGCCGCGGGCCGGGGCGCATTGTCGTTTGCGGCTACAGGAGCGTGATCGACTGCGCCCGCACCACGACCTCTTTCTGCCGAAAAACCGTTTCGAGATCCTCGCGGTAGCGCTTCCACCAGAGCCGGTCCAAGACCTCGCACATGACCTCGAGGACCACGATCTCGTCCCGGCTGGCGGGCTCGACGCCCGGCTTCCAGTGCCCCTCGGCGGGCGAGCGGGTGTAAGCCGTCAGGCCCCCGAACCTTTCGGTGAGTTCGGCCGAGATCCGGTCGTATTCGGACTTGGTGAACAGGCGCCGGTCGTTGTCGTAGGAGGGCAGCAGCAGTTGGACCAGAAACATGGCAGCGCCCCAAATCGTGTTTCCGCCACCACCCCCGAGCATGAGCCGCACGGCCGAACGGCTTGGCGGTCGGCGTGGAGTTCAGTGCGGTCGCCGCGCCATTATGGCATAGAATTCTACGACTTCCGTGTAGCGGCCCTCGGTCGAGAATGGCGCGAGCTTTTCGCTGAGCACAGCCTCGAACGCGGCCCGGCGTTCGCCCAGAGCCTCCGGGGCGGTACCCGACATGGATAGGGCGCGCCCCAGGATGTCGGGCAGGGTCAAGCCTCGACGCTCCCAGACGCTGTAGCGCTCGACATCGGAAAACACGGAGTCGAGCAGGGTGGCGACATGGCCCACCCAATCGGCGCCTCGACGGCGGTGCGAAAAGGACCCCGGCCCTGCAAACTCGTCCATGGTGGCCCTGACCACCTCGTACCAATGATTTTCGACGGTGCGTTCGTGCTCGTCCCCGAACAGGACCACGGCCCCGTTCGTCTCGAGCAGGGCGTCGAGCGTTCCCAACGCCGCGGCCCGGTCCATCCAATGGAAGGAGCGGCCCATCACCACGAGGTCGAACAGGCCGAGGTCGGAGGAAAGATCGTAGGAACTGCCCTGGCGAAACTCGACATTGACCGAGGCCAGGTGCGCCTCTTGGCGCGCGGCCTCGAGCATGGAGAGGTCGGGATCGAGACCCAGGACGCTGCAACCCAGCGCGGCAAAGTCGATGGCGAGAAACCCCGGCCCGCAGCCAAGATCGAGAACCCGTCCGACGCCGCCGGGCAGCATTCGGCGCGCAACCTCCCCGATCAGTCGCGCCGGATAGCGCAGCCGATGCTCACGGTAGAACGGCACCGCCGAGGCGAAACGGTCCGGAATGAACGGTGCGACAGGCGGCATGTTGATGTCCATGACCACGCCGTCGGCAAGAGCCGGGGCCTTCAGGCCTCTTCGGTCACCACCGTCTTGGCGGCCGCGGCCTTCTTCTTCCGCTTCACCGGAGGCTGGCTCTTCAACAGTTCGGCCGCAGCCTCTTTTTCGCTGGTGTCCTTGGCTTCCTTGGCAAGCCGAAGCACCCGCAAGCGGGCCGTTTTGGCGGCCTCGGCGTCGCGCGCCACTTTGAGGTCGCTCATCGCCTTTTCGGCATCGGTCTTGCGTCGTTCAGCCACCTGAAACCTCGCTTCCGCCTTGGTTCGGGCCTCGGTCGAGCGTTGCGTTGAAGCTGTCATCGATCCGGCTCCTTCCACGTCTGTCATAGCATCAGGCCCGGAGCCACCACGGTCAGGCCCCACTGGATACGGGTCGCGGCGGACGCGCTCCGGGAGCACCGTCCCTGAGTTTCGGCTTCGGGGCCGGCAACAAACCCTCGCGCTGCATCTGCTTGCGGGCCGCCTTGCGCTGGCGCCTGATCGCCTCGGCCTGCTCGCGGGCGCGTCGCTCAGACGGCTTCTCGTAAGCACGGCGCTGCTTCATCTCGCGGAAGATGCCTTCGCGCTGCATCTTCTTCTTCAGGACCTTGAGAGCCTGATCGACATTGTTGTCCCGAACCAGAACCTGCACTTGACCTCACACCGCTTGAGAGCCGACCCGCTTAGGCTGGATCGCTTTTGATCCCTAAACGAGCAGACGTGCCCGCCTTGTCGTTTTCGAGCCGATCGGCAGCGCCGAACTTGCCCTGAGAATAGCAAAAGGGGCCGGGTTTCGACCCAGCCCCTTCATCGTCCGATCCAATCTTCGTCAGCGCCAGTACATCCGTGGTCGCCGGCAAAGATTGCATTCATCAAACCACTTGAAGGCGATCGGCTGACTTCTTGCCGGTCTTGCGGTCGGCAACGAGTTCGAAGCTGACCTTCTGGCCTTCGCGAAGATCGCTCAGACCAGCGCGCTCGACGGCGCTGATGTGTACGAACACGTCAGTGCCACCGTCTTCCGGCGCAATAAATCCAAAACCCTTGGTCCCATTGAACCACTTCACGGTTCCAGTGCTCATGACATACCCCTTTCAGGTATAGCTTCACCGCAACGCTGCAATCATACAGCGCACTTGCGATCGATGATCTAAAGGGACGTCATCAGTAAGCGAATGCCGTAGCACCACGCAGGACCAAATCGTTCGTCTTAGGTCGATGGACGAAAGATAGGCGACGCCAGCGCCGAAGTCAACAAATCCGTACATTGGCGAGCACGGTGCCGCCATGTGCGCTTCCAAAACCCCCTGCCGCGTCGCGGGGGGCCGCGACGTCAGGCCCGCACCACCACGGTCGCGCCGCGAAGTTCATAGCCCGTGATCAACGGATTCCAGGCCATGACGGGCGCGCGATCCAGCTCGATGTTTGGCACGCGCAAAAGCCGGTCGAGGAAGATCGCGGTCTCCTGCAACGCCACGGCGGCACCGGGGCAGCGATGATGGCCGTCCCCGAAGCTCAGAAGCGAAGCCGGCCCGCGCGGATCCGGACGAACGCGGTCCGGATCGATCCGCAAGGGACACGTCCCGGCGGCGGCAGGATCCGCGTTGGCGCTGCGGACGTCGATCGCAACCAGTGTTCCGGCCGCAATCTCCTCGACCCGTCGACCCTCGTCGAGGCTGAGGGCGCGCTCGGTCCGCCGGTACAAGGCGCCGATCACCGGCTCGAGGCGAAGGATTTCTTCCAGGATCGCGGTGCGACCGGCTTCGTCGACAGCGAGGAACCTCGCCCGGACGTCCTCGCGCTCCAGAAGGTGCCAAGCCGCCACCACGATGAACTCGCGGGTCGTGGCCATGCCGGCCGCCCCATAAGTGAGACATTCGGTCAGGATCTCGCGATCCGACCAGCCCTGCTCGAGGAGGTGGGAGATGACGTCCTCCCGCTTCACGCGGCGTCTGGCCCAGATGGCGGGCCGCACATCGAGCCAATAAAAATTCAGCACGCGGCGCTGGCTGCGCAGAAACCCAAGCCAGCCTCGCAGGCGCGCGCCGTTCCCACCGGCGGGGATTTCGAAGAAGCGGTTCAGCCGCTCCGCCATCCCGGGCCGCAGGCTGGAGGTCAGGCCGACGATCTCGGCCGCAACCGCGACCGCGAGATCGAGGCTCATGGCGTCGAGATCGGCCCGTCCGTCGCGGCGGAAGCGGTCGACGAGCTTGTCGCTGAGGTCGGTCATCAGTGCGCGATACCGGGTTGTCACGACTTTGGGCGCGAAAAAGCGCGCCGCCGCGGTGCGCTGCTTCTGGTGAGCCTCGCCCTCTTGGAACAGCACCGACACATTTGGCGTGCGAAACCGCTCGATCAGCTCGGCGTTGAACCCGGCCTGCCGGGTGCCGCCGCCGCGCAGAACTTGCCGCGCCAGCGCGAAACTGCCGATCCTAACGCTGCCGTCGGGCCGGCGTTCGATGTCGCCGACGTTCTGCGGCCCGGCCAATGTCGCGGTTTTGCGCTCGTCGATGGGGCGGTGCGGACAGGACGGAGAGGGCTGGGGGTCCGCCATACGGGCTCCGTTGGGATTTCTAATAGGCAGCCATGCCGCACGAAAGCGGCGGGATTAGCGGCAAGCGAGCCTTGTCGAAAGGCCGCTCAAACCCCGATCGCGGCCCGGACTCGGTCGGGCGTCAATGGTAGCTCGCGCAGCCGCGCCCCGGTCGCCTGCGCGACCGCATTGGCGAGCGCGGCCGCGGTCGGGCCCTGGGTGGCTTCGCCCGTGCCCAAGAAGGGCAGGCCGGGGCGATCCATCACATATACGTCGACCCGCTCGGGCGCGGCCGCAAAGCGCAGGATCGGATAGGTACTCCAGTCGCGGCTGGTGACGCGCCGCCGGTCGTAGGTCACGGCCTCGAACAGGCTCCAGCTCAAGGATTGCACCACCCCGCCCCCGATCTGGTTGCGGATGCCGTCCTGGTTGATGGCCTGGCCGCTGTCGACTGCCACCACTACGCGTCCTACCTTGATGCGGCCGGTGTCGCGCTCGACAGCAACCTCCATCGCGATCGCCGCATAGGCGCCCAGATTCTTGTAGCGCGCGAAGGCGAAGCCACGCCCCTGTCCTGCCGGCAGCTTGGCATCCGCGATCCAGCCGAACCGGTCGGCCGCCGTGGTGATGACGTCGCGGGCCCGGGCGTCCTGCAGGTGGCGGAGTCGGAACGCCACCGGGTCCTGCCCGGCGGCCCCCGCGAGCTCGTCCATGAAGGATTCGATGGAGAAGACGTTCATGTAGGCGCCGAGGCTGCGCTGGGCCGACACGCGCAACGGCATGGCGGGCACGAACTCGTGCACCAAATGGATATTCTGTAGCGTGTAGAGCGGCACGATGTTGCGGTCACCGCCACCCTCGGGTTGCGGCAGCGGTTCGGGCGGCGCGGGCTTGAACGGTGTCGCCAGATGCCAGGCCGGCATGAGCTGCCCGGCGCCGGGCGGACGTGTCGAATGGGTGTTGCTGCGCACGGCATAATGCCAGTCCACGATGGTGCCGTCGCGGTCGAGCGAAGCCTCGGCTTTCGTGGTCATCACCGGGCCGTAGGGCTCCCACGTGTGTTCCTGCTCGCGCATCCACTGCACCCGCACGGGACGGCCCGGCAGCGCGCGAGCGAGCAGGGCCGCGTCGGCCGCGACATCGTCGGCCCCGTTGTGGCCGTAGCAACCAGATCCCTCGGTATGGATACAGCGCACCGCCTCGTTCGGCATGCCCAGCATTTCGGCGATGGATTGCCGTAGCGGGAACATGCCCTGGGCATGGCTCCAGACCGTCATTCTGCCATCCGCCAATTGCGCCACCGCGCAGGACGGGCCGATCGAGCCATGCGATTGATAGGGGCGCCGGTACGCGGCCTTGACGGTTCTGACCGGGTTGCCGGCCGGAGCGCTCGCGTGTTTTATCACGGTGTCGTTGGCGGGCAGCTCCCCGAGCGTGTCGTAGATACCGGCCTGGTCGGGCAGGCTAGCGGTCTCCTCCCATTGCGCGGCCCGCTCCAAAGCGCGAAGCGCTTGGACCGCCGCATATTCCTTGTCGGCCACCACCGCGAGATAATTGCCGTCGCGCACCACCTTAACGACACCGGGCAAGCGTTCGATCGCGGCCGTATTGAGGCTTTTTAGCGTTGCGCCATAGCTGGGAGGCCGCGCTACCCGGGCATGCAGCATGCCGGGCAGCCGCATATCCTGCACATAGGCGATGCCACCCGTCACCTTGGCCGGGATATCGACGCGCGGCATCGGGGTATTCATCACCAAATAGGCTTTGGGATCCTTGAGTTTCGACGTGGGCTGCGCCGCGACGTGCAGGGTGTCGCCCGCCACCAATTCCCCGAAGCTGACCGAGCGGCCGTCGGCCGCCACCACATTGCCGTTCTCGGCCCGCAGCCCCTCCATGGGCATGCCGGGCCGCTTGCCGGCAAGCTCGATCAACAGTTCGCGCACCTGGGCGGCCGCGTGCATGATGGCCGTGCCGCTGTCCTGCATGGAATGGCTGCCGGCCGTATAACCCTCGTTGGCGGTGCGGTCGGTATCGGCGGTGACGATCGAGACATGGCTGGGCTCGACCGAAAGCTGCTCAGCCGCGATCTGGATCAGCGCGGTCTTGAGGCCCTGGCCGAGTTCCGCCTTGCCGGTGAACACGGTCACGAGCCCCTGGACGTCGACCTTGATCCAGGCATCCAGGAACGGCGCCTTGCCGAGATCGCCGGGCAGCTTTGGGCCCTTGCCGAGCGCCTCACCCGCGTTGGGATTTTCTCCCGCGCCCTGGGCAAACCCCAACCCGGCGCCGCTCAACGAGAACGCGAGCGTCAGCCCGCCGCCGAGCAGGAGGGAGCGACGAGACAGCGTCGCGTCGAACGCCGTCATGGCGTGGCCTCCCCATTGGAGGCCGTCTGCTCGGCTGCCGCGCGGCGCACCGCGGCCAGAATCCGCATGTGTGTCCCGCAGCGGCAGAGGTTCGTGTTCATGCCGGCCCGGATCTCTTCGTCGGACGGGCTCTTGTTGGCGAGCAGCAGCGCATGGGCCCGCATCATCATGCCCGGAATGCAATAGCCACACTGGGCCGCCTGTTCGGCCATGAAGGCACGCTGCAAGGGGCCGGGCGCCTCGATGGTTCCGAGCCCCTCGACCGTGGTGATGTCGCGCCCCTCGAGGACGCCGATCGGTGTCAGGCAGGAGAACACGGCTTTTCCGTTCACCACCACCGTGCAGGCGCCGCATTGGCCGAATCCGCAGCCGTATTTGGCGCCGTTCATCCCGAGGTCGTCGCGCAACACGTAGAGCAACGGCGTGCCGGGGTCGGCCTCGACCTTGTGGGCTTGCCCGTTGACTTTGAGCACCGTCATGGCTTGGGCTCCGCTTGCCGGATCTGCTCGTCGATGCCGGTCCAGGCCGGCTTGTCGCTGAACCGCGCCCGCACATAGGCCACGACCTCGGCGATCTGCTTGGGGTCGAGCGTGCCCTCGAAAGGTGGCATGAATCCGCCCGCCCGTTCATCCGGCTGTTTGATGCCGCCCACAACGGCCCGGACGATGTCGTTCGGGTTGGGGGCCTGCACCGAGGTGTGCAGCGCCAGCGAGCGCAGGGTGTAGGGCACCTGCCCACCACTCTCGTGGCACACCGCACAGGCGCCCGCATAGATGGCGGCGCCCGGCATGTCTCGCGCCGGGTCTTGCCGGGCGCGATCGATCAACGCCTGTACCCGCGCCGCCTGATCGGGTTTTAGCGGCGGCATCATGGCAGCAATGTAGGTGGCGAGCGCGCGGACGTCGGCTTCGGGCACATGCGCGAGGCTGGTCACCACCTCCGCCATGGGGCCGGCGCCGCCGGCGTGGTCGAAATCCCACGAGCGCAGGTAGTTGAAGAGACCCTCTTCGGTCCAGGCGAGGGTCGCGGGCGAGGTGGCGTTCAGCGAGGGCGCCCACCAGCCCTCGGCCTCGCCGCCGTCGTAGGCATGGCCGGCCTGTTCGGCGCCCAGCGCATTGCGTGGGCTATGACAGGCGCCGCAATGCGACAGGGCTTCGGCCAAAAAGGCGCCGTGGTTCCAGGCCTCGCTCTTGGAGCCATCCGGCTGATCGGCGCCCTGGCGCAGGAAAAGCAGGTTCCAGCCCGCGATCAGCGGCCGGATGTTGTAGGGGAAGCGGAGCTTGCTTTCCGGCGTGGCCGCGTGAACGGGCGCGCGCGTCATCAGGAACCCGTAAAGGGCCGCAAGGTCCTCATCGCTGAGCTTGGTGAAATGCGAATACGGAAAGGCGGGATAGAGCTGGCGTCCATCCCGGTCGATGCCGGCCCGCATGGCGCGCGTGAAGGCGGCCAGCGACCAGCGCCCGATCCCGGTCTCCGGATCGGGTGTTATGTTGGTGCCAAAAATGGTGCCGAACGGCGTCTCCAGGGCGCGCCCGCCCGCATAGGGTTTTGCGCCCGGCGCCGTATGGCAGGACGCGCAAAACCCGAGCGAGGCCAGTTGTTCGCCGCGGGCGAGCGCGGCCGGCGCAAAACTCGCCCGCCCCGGCACCTCGGCGGGCGCGATAGCCGGATGCCAGATCAGCCCCAGCGCAACCACGATCAGCACCACGATCACGGCGCCCGCCAGAGAGAAAACGCGTCGCGCCGTCATGCACCATCCGGGGATCAGTGAAGGTCTGCAGGCGAGCTATCCGGCCCGGCCTGATGAAGCAATCATGCCAATTGGCGCAGCCAACGAGAGTTCCATCAAGGCCGCGGGCTAGGCGGCGTCAGAGAGGGAGAATCGTTGGAACCGCTCACGCTGTCGTCCCGGCCCTGAGTCGGGACCCACGGTTCGGCTCCTGATCGGGATGGGTCCCGGTTCGGGGCTTCGCCCCGCCCGGGACGACAACAAATTGGCCCAAGCTGGTGTGCGCGGGGGATGCCAGAGGCCAAAAAAGCGGTCGGCTGTCGTCCCGGCCTTGAGCCGGGACCCACGGTTCGGCTCCTGACCGAGATGGGTCCCGGTTCGGGGCTTCGCCCCGCCCGGGACGACAGGGAATGCCGGGGACAAAAGGGCTGCTTGCTGTCGTCACGGCCTTGAGCCGGCACCCACGATGCGGTTCACTCGATCCTGTTGAGGGTGCGCCTCGTGAGCTATTTCATCTACATTCTGGCCAGTCGGCGTAATGGGACCCTGTACGTCGGCATCACCCGCAGCCTGGGACGACGCGTGTGGCAGCACCGTCAGGGGCTCGGTTCGGACTTCGTGTTCCGCTATGGCGTGTTCATGCTGGTCTGGTCCGAAGCCTACGAGAACGTGATCGAGGCGATCGGGGCGGAAAAGCGCATCAAGCGTTGGCGACGCGCCTGGAAGATCGAGCTGATCGAGCGGTCCAATCCCGAATGGCGCGATTTGCTCGCTGACGTGCTGTAAATCGGCTGTCTCCCACCCGTGAACCGGGACACACGGCTCGGCTCGTGCCTGCCACGCAGATGGGTCCCGGTTCGGGGCTTCGCCCCGCCAGGGACGACAAGAGTGGAGCTCACCAAAGGGATACGGTCGAAACAGCATCTCGCTTACCAGCCTTGTCGTCCCGCCCGTGAACCGGGACCCACGGTTGGGGCGGGCTCCGACCCGAACCATGGGTCCCGGTTCGGGGCTTTGCCCCGCCCGGGACGACAGGAGTGGGCCTCACCAAAGGGATACGGTCGAAACAGATCTCGCTTACCAGCATTGTCGCCCCGGCCTTGAGCCGGGACCCATGGTTCGCCTCGTGCCTGCCACGCAGAGGTCCCGGTTCGGGCTTCGCCCGCCCGGGACGACAGGGGAAAGCTGGACCCGTGACGAACCGGTCGATCGCTCCGACTTGCGAGGGCGTGATGCAATCCCGATGTTCGGGCCAACCATCCCTCTCCTGGAACACTCCCATGCCCCTCCTCTCCGTGCTCGACCTTGCCCCCGTGCCCGAGGGCTCGACCGTGACCGACGCCCTGCACAACACGCTCGACCTTGCCCGCCACGCCGAAGCGCTCGGCTACAATCGCTATTGGGTGGCCGAACACCACAACATGATCGGCATCGCGAGCGCCGCCACCTCGGTCGTGGTGGGCTATATCGCGGGCGGCACCAAGACCATCCGGGTCGGCTCGGGCGGCGTCATGCTGCCCAACCATGCGCCGCTGGTGATCGCCGAGCAGTTCGGCACGCTGGAGGCGCTCTATCCCGGCCGCATCGACCTTGGCCTCGGCCGCGCCCCCGGCACCGACCAACGCACGTTGCGGGCCTTGCGCCGCGACCCCAACACGGCCGACAGTTTCCCGCAGGACGTGCTGGAATTGCAGGCCCTGCTCGGCCCCGTCGGCCCCGGCCAGAGCGTGCAGGCGGTGCCGGGCGGCGGCACTAACGTGCCGCTCTGGATCCTCGGCTCCAGCCTATTCGGGGCTCAGTTGGCCGCCATGCTGGGGCTGCCCTATGCTTTCGCGTCGCATTTTGCCCCCGAAGCGCTGATGCAAGCGCTGCGGATCTACCGGGACAAATTCGAGCCGTCCGAGCAACTCGCCAAGGCGCACGCCATGGTGGGCGTCAACGTCATCGCGGCCGAAACGGATGCCGAGGCGCGCCGCCTCTTCACTTCGGTGCAACAGGCCTTCACCAACATGTTTCGGGGCACGCGCGGCAAGCTGCAGCCGCCGATCGACGACATCGAGACCTATTGGAATCCGGCTGAGAAGATGCAGGCGAGCGGCATGCTGGCCTGCTCGATCGTGGGCTCGCCCGACACGGTGCGGCGGGGCCTCGAAGCCATGATGGCCAATACGGGGGCCGACGAATTCATGGTGGCGTCCGCCATTTATGATCCGGCCGCACGGATCAGGTCATACGAGATCCTGGCCGAGGTCCAAAAAGCCCTCACCCGCGAGCCCGCCATGGCGGGCTAGTCACAGTGGTCAGCATCGCTGACCCGCTTGCCCGCGATGCTGCGTTGCAAAATCAGCAGGGATCACCTGCCACCCCGGATCCTATAAAGGAGCACCTGCTCCCGATTCGGATCGTGCCTGATGAAACTGCCGATGTCGCTGATCGCGCTCGCGATCGCCTCCTTCGGGATCGGGACGACCGAATTCGTGATCATGGGCCTGCTGCCCGAGGTGGCGGGCGACCTTCACGTCACGATTCCGGCCGCCGGCTTGCTGATCGGCGGTTACGCGCTGGGCGTGACCTTCGGGTCGCCCATCATGGCCATGCTGATGTCGGGCCTGACGCGCAAGAAGGCGTTGCTGCTGCTGGTGGGCGTGTTTGTCCTCGGCAATTTCCTGTGCGCCATCGCCCCGACTTACGGCCTGCTGATGGCGGCCCGGCTGCTGACCGCGCTCTGTCACGGCACGTTTTTCGGCATCGGGGCCGTGGTGGCCACGACCTTGGTGGCCCCAGAACATCGCTCGCGGGCGGTCTCGATCCTCTTCTCGGGCTTGACGCTCGCCAATGTGCTGGGCGTGCCGCTCGGCACCGCGCTCGGCCAATATGCTGGATGGCGAGCCACCTTCCTGGCCATCGTGCCGATCGGGATCGCGGCCGCGATCGCCATCTGGCGATGGTTGCCCAACACCCCGAACCAGGGGGGTGGCTCGCTCGCCCGCGAGATCCGGGCGCTGGGCAAGGCCGCCGTGATCCTGCCCATGCTGGTCAGCACGCTGGTCTCGGCCAGCCTGTTCGCGACCTTCACCTATGTGGCGCCTCTGCTCGAGACCGATTCCGGCATTTCGGCCGGCGGCGTCACGGTGGTTCTGCTGATGTTCGGGGTCGGCATCACGCTGGGCAACCTTTTGGGCGGGCGGCTCGCCGACTGGCGTCAGCTCCCCTCGATCATCGGCCTTACCGCGACGCTGGCGCTCACGCTGGTGGTGCTGAGCCTGGTCGTCTTCTCGCCGGTCGGGGCCGCGATCGGCATCACGGCCTGGGGTTTCATGCATTTCGCGGTCTGTTCGCCGCTGCAGACCCGCGTCGTGGATGGCGCTGTCGGGGCCCCGAACCTCGCCTCGGTGCTGAACCAGAGCGCCTTCAACTGCGGCAACGCTTTGGGTGCTTGGGTGGGTGGGCAGGCGCTGCTGGCCGGTGTGCCCTACGCCAAGCTTCCTCTACTCAGCGCCGCGCTCGCGGTGGTGGCCCTCGGAGTGGTGCTCTGCGATGGCCTCCTGAGCCGGCGTAAGGCCGCTGCCGGTCTCTTGGCACCCGCCGAGTAAGACCAAGCTACGTTGTGCCCTTCTCCCCTTGCGGGAGAAGGTGGCCAAAGGCCGGATGAGGGGTCTTCCGGTCGTCCCAACCCCTCATCCGTCGCTGCGCGACACCTTCTCCCGCAAGGGGAGAAGGGTTGCGGCGACAACCGCGGACACATCCAAGCGCGTTTTGCGCCTACCGTGCCGATCATGCAGCTTGGTGATAGGGGATGACGTAGGGCCCCTCGGGTATCACGGCCACGGCCGGGTCGCCCGACCGGATGATCGCGGCCGCAACCGCCTCGTCGAGATTGGTGATCATCTCGACGCCGGTGACGGCCCGCTCCTCGGTGCTGAGGCCCGAGGTGTAGAGTTCGATGCGCCCGACCCGCATGGATTTGAGCTGCATCTCGGTCTGCCATTCATCGACCTCGGCCAGCGTCTTGGCCATGAGGGTCGCAAGAAATCGCTCCGGCCCGAGCTCCACGAGCCGCCGCTGCGCGTCCAAAAACTCGGGCGAGCCGAACCCCTCGGAACATTCGGACGCCATGATGAGCGTGCCGCCTGGCTCAAGAATGTCGAGCGGCGTCACCATGCCCTTGATGGTCTGGTAGTAGGTTTTGTCGAGCGGATAGCCGGCCGACGAGGTGACCAGCGTCTTGAACTTGCGCCCCACCGGCACGTGCGTCGCCTGGCTGACGAAATCCACCGCCGCCTGATGGCTCGCGATGATCTCCCCGAAGGTGACGCAGGCAAGATTGCGATCCTCGTCGAGAACCGTGTTGAGCGCATAGCATTCGCCGAGACGGCGCACGATCTCCAGCTGCTCCTCGTGCAGCGGATTGCCGATGAGGTTGCACTGCACCGCCAGCGGATCCTCCATGAAGCGGGCCGAATGGAAGGTGCGGATCGTCTCATGGCCCGCGACCCCTGGTGCGATCACCTTGCGGCCGCCCGACCATCCGGCCATGAAATGCGGCTCGACGAGGCCGGTGGCGATGCGCAGGTCCGCTTCGACGAAGCGGCGGTCGAGCGTAACGGGCGTGCCGCGCGTCGTGGTGCGGCCGAGGTCGACGTGATCCTCGGCGTTGCGGGCATAGTGGTTCTCGACCCGCACCTCGGCCAGCACCCATGGGTCGCCCACGAGTTCGGCGAGCTCCTCGCCGAGGTTCGGCCGGTGCAGCCCGGTCGCGACCAGCACCGTGATGCCGTCGAGCGGGATGCCGGCCGCCACCATAATCTCGATCATGGGCCGCAGGAACAGTTTGTTGGGCACCGGCCGGGTGATGTCGCAAATGAGGATACAGGCGCTTTTGCGCCCACGGGCGAGTTGGCTGAGCGGCGCTGCGCCGATCGGCGCCTCCAGGGCCTCCCGGATCGCGGCGACGCCATCGGGCAGCTTGGGCAGTGCGCGCTTGCGGATCGTGGTGAGCTGCGCGGCCGATGGCAGCCGCACCGGGAGGTGCCCTCGCCCGTAGGAGATCGCGATATGGTCGGTGCTGCTCACGGGCGGTCTCCCGGCTGTTTCGGCCGCACCAGGATGGCACGGAAATCGTTGACGTTGGTGAGGGTCGGACCCGTCACCACCAGACGATCGAGCGCCGCGAAGGCCGAATAGGCATCGTGGCGGGCCAGGTGGTCGACAAGCTCCACGCTCTGCCGGCGCGCCTGTTCGATGATCGTCTCGTCGATCCAGGCGCCGGCATTATCCTCCGAGCCATCGATGCCATCGGTGTCGCACGCGATCGCGGAGACGCCGGGCAGGCCGTCGAGCGCAACCGCCAAAGCGAGCAGGAATTCGGCATTGCGGCCGCCGCGACCGCTTCCCTCGCCGCCCGTCATGGTGACCGTGGTCTCGCCGCCGGACAGCAGCACGCAGGGCGCTGGCACCGGTAGGCCGGCGCTCAGCACCGATCGCGCCATCGCGGTCATGTCGCGCGCGACCTCGCGGGCCTCGCCTTCGAGGTCGTCGCCCAGGATGTAGGGGGCTACGCCGTTTTGCACCGCGAAGGCCGCGGCCGCGTCGAGCGCCATGGCGGGCGTCGCCAGCATATGGACGTCGGAGGGCGGTTGTTCGCCGCCCAGCGTGTTGGCCCGGATGGCGGCCTCGAGCGCGGGGGAGAGCGGGATACCATAGCGCTCGAGGATCGCCAGCGCGGCTTCGGGGTCCGGCATCTCGGGTATGGTCGGACCCGACCCGATGACGCCGGGATCGTCACCCGGCACGTCGGAGATGAGATAGGTGACGAGCCGGGCCGGACGCGCGGCGGCCGCCAATCGGCCACCCTTGATGGCCGACAGCGCCTTGCGGACCGTGTTCATGGCCGCGATGGGTGCCCCCGAGCGCAGCAGCGCCCGGTTGACGGCGCGCTTGTCCTCCAACGTGATGCCCTCGGCCGGCACGGTCAGCAGCGCCGAGGCGCCGCCCGAAATCAGCGCCACCACGAGATCGTCGGCCGTGGCGGAGCGCGCCAGCTCCAAGATCTTCTGCGCCGCCGCCATGCCGGTCTCATCAGGCACCGGATGCGCCGCCTCCACGATCTCGATCGAGCGGGTGGGCGCGGCATGGCCGTAGCGGGTGACCACGAGCCCCTCGACGCGGCCCGGATAGGCGGCTTCGAACGCCTGGGCCATGCGGGCCGAGCCCTTGCCGGCGCCGAGCACGATGGTGCGTCCCCGCGGCGGTTCGGGCAGGCAGGCCTCGAACTTGCCGTCTGGCAGAGCTGCCGCAAGGGCTGCCTGGAACAAGCCATGCAACAGGGCCTTGTCGGACGCTGCCGGAATCGAACCACCTGCCGACACATCGTCCTCCCCGACGTGGCCGTTTCGGCCGCCTACCCACATTCTGCATGGAACCGTGTCGTGACGCCAGCAACGTCGATGCTCGGTCGTGTCTCGGTTTGGAATCTCGCTCCCGATCCTGCAACGGATCATTGACCTGAGCGGCTTTGCACGTCCCGACGACACCCTGTATCGACGTTGCAGGATCGGCCGCAGACGTTCTGCTGCAATCGGGAATGGTCGCGACGGGATCGTGAACTCGGGACAGGAAGCAAGAAAATGCCTTCGACCCACTTATTCATCACATTTCTCGCCGCGACCGCGATCTTCGCCGTCATCCCAGGACCGGCAATGCTCTTCGCGGCGGCTCAGACCCTGGCGGGCGGACGGGTTTGCGGCCTGATGGCCTCGTTTGGTATTCATCTTGGCGGCTACGTCCATGTCATTGCCGCCGCAGCCGGATTGTCGGTCGTCTTTCACGCGGTGCCCATGCTCTACTTGGCGATCAAATTCGCCGGAGCTGTCTATCTGATATCGCTGGGTCTCTCACTCTTTCGGGACAAGCCATCGAGGGATATCGTCGAGCCCGCGATCGAAGCGAAATCCGGCCGGCCCGCTTTTCTCGAGAGCATCACCGTCGAGGTTTTGAATCCCAAAACGGCGCTTTTTTTCCTGGCGTTTTTACCGCAATTCATCGATCCGTCAGCTCTTGCCCCGGTTTGGATTCAATTTGTCCTGCTTGGAACAATCGTCAATCTGATGTTCTCTTTTGCCGATGTGATTTGTGTGCTGCTGGCGGACGTCGTCATGTCGCGGCTGCGGCGATCGAGCCGCGCGCAGCGGCTCGTCCGGTGTGCAGGTGGCACGATCCTGGTGGGACTGGGCGCGCATCTCGCCTTACAGAGAAGTTAATCGTCACGCCGATTGAGGAGAATGGCCAGTTCCGCCCGTCGTCACCCCACGGTCAGCATGATCTTGCCGATATGGGCGCTGCTCTCCATGAGGGCGTGCGCCTTGCCGGCCTCGGCGAGCGGGAAGCTCGCAAAGATCAGAGGCAGGCAGCGGCCTTCGGCCAGCAGCGGCCAGACCTTGGCTTCCAGTTCGCGCGCGATGGCGGCCTTGGCCGCGACCGGCTGGGCCCGCAGGGTCGACCCAGTGTGGATCAGGCGTTTCATCATCAGCCGGGTGAAATCGATCTCGACCTTCGAGCCTTGCAGGAACGCGATGTTCACGATCCGGCCGTCATTGGCCACCACGGCATAGTTTTGCGCGATATAGGGACCGCCCACCATATCCAGGATGAGGTTCGGGCCGATCCCGCCGGTTGCCGCCTTGACGGCCGGAACCCAATCACCCGCCTTGTAGTCGATGGCGGCGTCGGCCCCGAGCTCGCGGCAGGCTTCGCATTTTTCGGCCGAGCCGGCGGTTACCACGACGGTGGCCCCAAACGCTTTTCCCAGCATGATGGCGGTCGTGCCGATCCCCGACGATCCGCCATGCACCAGCAGCGTTTCGCCGGGGAGCAGGCCGCCGCGCTGGAACACGTTGTGCCAGACCGTGAAGAAGGTTTCGGGCAAGGCCGCGGCCCGGATCATGTCGAGGCCGGCCGGCACGGGCAGCGCGTTGGTCTCGTGCGCGAGGGCATATTCGGCATAGCCGCCGCCCGGCGTCAGAGCGCAGACTTGATCGCCGATCTTCCAGCGCGCCACGCCCTTGCCCAGCGCCACCACCTCGCCCGCGACTTCGAGGCCCGGCAGGTCGGATGCGCCCTTGGGAGGCGGATAGGCGCCCGCGCGCTGCAGCACATCGGGCCGGTTGACGCCGGCCGCCGCGACCTTGATGAGGACGTCGCCGTCCTCCAGAACCGGCACCGGCCGTCGCTCGGCAACCAGCACCTCGGGGCCACCGGGCGTGTGGATCGCGACCACAGTCATCATATCGGGCACGGTCATGCAAAGGCCTTGTTGGGTGGCTGGTTGGCCTGAATCTTCGCGGGTCGCGGCGCCGCAAGCAAGAGCTTGGCGCCATGCCCGCCGTTCCAGCCAAGCGTTACGCCTTGAGGAGGTCCACCAGCGTCTTACCGAGCCGGGCCGGGGATGGCGACACCCGGATGCCGGCAGATTCCATGGCGGCGGTCTTGTCTTCGGCACCGCCCTTACCGCCCGAGATGATGGCCCCGGCGTGACCCATGCGGCGGCCGGGGGGCGCGGTGCGGCCCGCGATGAAGCCCACCATCGGCTTTTTGCGGCCGCGTTTTGCCTCGTCCTTGATGAACTGCGCAGCGTCCTCCTCGGCGGAGCCGCCGATCTCGCCGATCATCACGATGGATCGGGTCTCCGGATCGGCGAGAAACAGCTCCAGCATTTCGATGAATTCGGTCCCCTTGACCGGATCGCCGCCAATGCCCACCGCGGTGGTCTGGCCCAGCCCCGCCACGCTGGTCTGGAACACCGCCTCATAGGTCAGCGTGCCGGAGCGCGACACGATGCCGACGGAGCCCTTGCGGAAGATGCTGCCCGGCATGATGCCGATCTTGCACGCGCCGGCCGTCATGACCCCGGGACAATTGGGCCCGATCAGCCGCGATTTGGAGCCGGTGAGGGCGCGCTTGACCTTGACCATGTCGATCACCGGGATGCCCTCGGTGATGCAGACGATCAGCGGGATTTCGGCCTCGATGGCCTCGAAAATGGCATCCGCGGCCCCCGGTGGCGGCACGTAGATCACGGAGGCATCCGCCCCCGTCGCGGCCTTGGCTTCCGCGACGCCATCGAACACCGGCAGGCCAAGATGCGTGGTGCCGCCCTTTCCGGGCGACACGCCGCCCACCATCCGGGTGCCGTAGGCCGTGGCCTGCTCGGAATGGAAGGTGCCGTTCTTGCCGGTAAAGCCTTGGCAGATGACCTTGGTGGCCTGGTCGATCAGGATTGACATCAGCGGCCTCCCCGCACGGCGTCGACGATCTTCTTGGCGGCATCATCGAGATCGTCGGCCGAGATCACGTCGAGACCGGATTCGGCGATGATGGCTTTGCCAAGTTCGACATTGGTGCCTTCGAGCCGCACCACGAGCGGGACCATGAGGCCCACCTCGCGAACCGCCGCGATCACGCCTTCGGCGATCACGTCGCAGCGCATGATGCCGCCAAAAATGTTGACCAGGATGCCTTTGACGTTGGGGTCGGCCGTGATGATCTTGAAGGCGGCCGTGACCTTCTCCTTGTTGGCGCCGCCGCCGACATCCAGAAAATTCGCGGGCTCCTCGCCATAGAGCTTGATGATGTCCATGGTGGCCATGGCGAGACCGGCGCCGTTCACCATGCAACCGATCGAGCCCTCGAGCGCGATATAGCTGAGGTCGTAGCGCGAGGCCTCGATCTCCTTGGCGTCCTCTTCACTTTCGTCGCGCAGCGCCGCGATTTTGGGATGCCGGTAGAGCGCATTGGGATCGAAGCTGATCTTGGCATCGAGGCATTTGAGCTTCTGGTCCTTGGAGACGATCAAGGGATTGATCTCCAGCATGGCCATGTCCTCGGCCATGAAGGCTGTGTAGAGACGACTCATGAGGTTTTCCGCCTGTTTGGCGAGATCGCCGGAGAGCCCGAGCGCTTTTGCGACAGCGCGGGCATGATGGGGCTGGATGCCTGAGGCGGGATCGACCGAGATGGTGTAGATCCGTTCCGGCGTCGCATGCGCCACCTCTTCGATGTCCATGCCGCCCTCGGTCGAGACCACGAAACTGACGCGGCCCGTCGAGCGATCAACCAGCGCCGAGAGATAGAACTCGCGTTCGATCTCGGAGCCTTCCTCGACGTAGAGGCGGTTGACCTGCTTGCCGGCCGGGCCGGTCTGCGCCGTCACCAGCGTATTGCCGAGCATCTCCTTGGCATGGGCCTCGACCTCCTCGAGCGAGCGGGCCAGCCGCACCCCTCCCTTGGCGCCGGCAGGCAGTTCCTTGAACGTGCCCTTGCCGCGTCCGCCCGCATGGATCTGCGCTTTGACGACCCTGACCGGACCCACCAGCTTCTGGGCGGCCGGCACCACGTCGGCCTGCGTCATGACGGGATAGCCGTGCGGCACCGGCACCCCATAGGATGCCAGGAGCGCCTTGGCCTCGAATTCATGAATGTTCATGATCTCCCCCCTTTGGGCTTTGCGCGACCGGCCGCCTCTGTCGCGCAGCATGCGCCCGCGGGAACACCCGCGCCCGATCGAGAGTCGGGCCGTTTGGCCGTTCGTTTCGGCGCAATTCCGCGAAGCGCCCTAAGACAGCGGCGCAGTTCCGATCACGTCACGCGACAACGCCCTACCTCGCTGCCGAGCGGGCGTTCTTCGACAGTTCAGAGCAATCCTGCGCCGCGCGCCCATTTATATTTCGCGCCCAGCACTTCCACTGGAAGTTCGGTCGAATAGGCATAGGCCGGAATGCCGTTGAGGTAGAGATATTCGGCCGCTTCCTCGACTTGGACATCCCCCGCGAGCGAAGCCACCATGGGCTTTTCGATGCCCTTGGCCTTCATCTCTTCCTTCACCTCGACCATCAGCTTGGCGAACACCATGGGCGGGGTCACGATCGTGTGCCAATAGCCCAGGATCAGCGCGTGAATACGCGGGTCTTCAAGCCCGAGCTTGACGGTGTTCTTGTAGGTCAGCGGCGGCTCGCCGCCCGTGATGTCGACGGGGTTGCCCGCGGCCCCGAACGGCGGGATGAATTTGCGGAAAGCCGCGTCGAGATCGTCCGGCATGGCCATGAGCGACAGGCCGTTGTCGACGCAGGCGTCCGACAGGAGCACGCCCGAGCCGCCCGCTCCGGTGATGATGACGACATTCTCGCCTTTGGGAGTCGGCATCACCGGGATGCCGCGCGCGAATTCGAGAAGCTGGCGCAGCGAGCGGGCGCGGATCACGCCCACCTGTTTGAAGACGTCCTCGTAGATCTTGTCGTTGCCGGCGAGCGCACCGGTATGCGAGGAGGCCGCCTTTGCGCCGGCCGATGTGCGGCCCGCCTTCAGAACCACGATCGGCTTCTTCTTCGACACCCGCTTGGCGGCTTCCGCGAAGGCGCGGCCATCCTTCAGGTCTTCGAGATGCTGCGCGATGATGTTGGTGTTGGGGTCCTGTTCGAAGAAGGCGAGCAGGTCGTCCTCGTCAATGTCCGACTTGTTGCCGAGGCCCACGATCGCAGAAACGCCCATTTTGGCCGACCGCGAGAAGCCGATGATGGCCATGCCAATGCCGCCCGATTGCGATGACAGCGCGGCCGATCCCTTGACGTCATAGGCGGTGCAGAAGGTCGCGCAGAGATTTTCGGGCGTGTAATAGAAGCCGTAGATGTTCGGTCCCATCAGCCGGATGTTGTATTTCTTGCCGATCTCGACGATTTCGTCCTGCAACCCTGGCTCGCCCGCTTCGGCGAAGCCCGACGGGATGAGCACCGCGCCCGGAATCTGTTTCTCGCCGCATTCGATGAGCGCGCCCGCCACGAATTTGGCCGGAATGGCGAACACCGCGGTGTCGATGACGCCGGGCACGTCCTTGACCGAGCGGTAGGCCTTGTAGCCCAGGATTTCTTCGGCCTTGGGGTGGACCGGATAGATCTGCCCCTTGTAGCCGCCGTTGATCAGGTTCTTCATCACCGAATTGCCGATCTTGCCGTCCTCGGCAGAGGCGCCGATCACGGCGACTCCCTTGGGGCGCATGATACGGTTCATCGCCGTGACGATCTCCTCCTGGGTATGGAGGGTCTTGCGCGGCTGATAGTCGAAATCGAGCACGATGCGCACATCCGCCGCGATCGCGTCGCTCTTGGTCGCGAAGACTGGATTGAGATCGAGCTCGATGATCTCGGGAAAGTCGCTGACGAGTTGCGAGACCTGGACGATGATGTCGGCCAAGGCGTCGCGATCGACGGGATCGCTGCCCCGAACCCCGTGCAGCATTTCCTTGGCCTGAATGCCGTCCAGCATGGAAAGCGCGTCGTCGCGGGTCGCGGGCGCAAGCCGGAAGGTGATGTCTTTCAGCACTTCCACCAGCACGCCGCCGAGCCCGAACGCCACCAGCTTGCCGAAAGAGCCGTCCGTGATCGAACCCACGATCACTTCCGTGCCGCCCTTCAGCATTTGCTGGACCTGGATGCCGTCGATCTTGGCATCGGCCTTGTAGGCCTTGGCGTTGGCAAGGATCTTGTCGTAGGCCGCCGTGGCTTCTTCGGCGGACTTCACGCCCACGATCACGCCACCGGCTTCCGTCTTATGGAGGATGTCCGGCGAGACGATTTTCATCACGACCGGAAAGCCCATGTCGGACGCGGCCTTCGCGGCGGCTTCGGAGGATGTCGCGACCGCTTCCTTGGGCACCGGAATGCCGTAGGCATCGCAGACCAATTTACCTTCGGGGGCCGTCAGGCTGGTGCGCCCCTCGCTCCGTACCTTGGCGAGGATCGCTCGAACATCCTCAGTACCGCGCGACGGCATGGCCCGAACGTTCATGATTTGCTCCCTTGCATCTGACGGCTTAGGGTCGTGCGCCGACCGCCTATCTGTTGTTGGCATTTGGCATACCAGAGCTCGGCTTTGTCAAGCCCCTTCGGCATTTCCATCGAGTTGATCGGTATTCCGGCCGAGGTGGTCCAAACGCAAAAGCGGCAGCCAGAGGCCGCCGCTTTCAACCTTCAGGCTCGTTGGCTTACCAGCGATGCCAGCGATGCCAACCCGGCCCACGCCAGCCGGGGCCTCGCCAGCCCGGACCGCGCCAGCCAGAGCCGCGCCAGCCGCCGCCACCCCAACCCGGGCCACCCCAGCCGCCGCCGGGCCGACAACCACCATAAGGACCCCGGTGCATGTAGGGGCCGCAACCGCCCGAAACCAGCGTCGTCGCCGAGGCGGCGCCGAGGTCGTGCTGGATCGGCAAAGCCTGCGCCGGTGTCAGTGACGTCACCCCGAGCAAAGCACTCGCAGCGATCAGTAGTGTTGCTTTCTTCATGGCGTTCTCCCGATTGCGCACCCGGCGTATCTCACCGCCGTTTGATGACAAGCACAAGTCCTCGCGCCCCATAAGGCAAACGGGGGCTATTTTGTTCCTGGCCGACGGGAGCAATTGACAGTCTGGCATCTGGCATGCCAACGTTTGCACTACTATTGGAGCAGAGTAGCCGCAGCGGACGCGGCATCAGGGTGGACCCGGCGCGATCCGGACACTCTGAAGCCGTCCGCCTCGAGCAACCGGCCGAGCACGGGAGGACCAGGAATGACAGGCCACGCACCCATCCCGCAGCATGTCCGGCCCGGGAATGGGCCGATGCACGCCGATGTCTGAGCCTGAGCCCGCGGGCGATAAGGAAGAATCCCGCGGGCCTGGCTCGGAAGAGGATCATCGGCCGGCTCGGCCCGATGCTGCGAACTTAGATCTTCGCCGCGCACAGGCACGGATTTCGGGCGGCAGGTGGAGAGAGCCTGCCGTCGCGATTGAGCGGCGACAAATACGTCCAAAGATTTTCCGGGAGGAAGCGGAATGTCCGCACTAGTACAGAGAATTGACGCAACGCCAGCCGAAGCCGACGCGGAGCGGGAGTTGACCGACGGCTTTCATCTCGTGATCGATGCGCTCAAGCTCAACGGCGTCAAGACCATCTATGGTGTGCCCGGCATCCCGATCACCGACTTCGGCCGCATGGCACAGGCCGAAGGCATTCGCGTCATCTCGTTCCGCCACGAACAGAACGCCGGCAATGCCGCTGCCATCGCGGGTTACCTGACCAAAGCGCCTGGCATCTGTCTCACTGTTTCGGCGCCAGGCTTTCTCAACGGTCTGACCGCTTTAGCCAATGCCACCACGAATTGTTTCCCGATGATCCTGATCTCCGGCTCCTCCGAGCGCGAGGTCGTCGATCTTCAGCAGGGCGATTATGAGGAGATGGACCAGCTTGCCATCGCCAAACCCCTCTGCAAAGCGGCCTTTCGCGTGCTGCATGCCGCAGACATCGGCATCGGCGTGGCCCGCGCCATCCGGGCCGCCGTTTCCGGCCGACCGGGCGGCGTCTATCTCGATCTGCCGGCCAAGCTTTTCGGTCAGGTCATGGACGCGGAGGCCGGAGCCAACTCGCTCGTGAAGGTCATCGACCCGGCGCCCGCCCAACTTCCCGCGCCGGCCGCGGTCAAGCGAGCCCTCGATGTTTTAAGGAGTGCCAAGCGCCCCCTCATCATCCTGGGCAAGGGCGCCGCCTACGCGCAGGCCGACGATGCGATCCGCACCTTCATCGAAAAGAGCGGCATTCCGTTCCTGCCGATGAGCATGGCCAAGGGTCTTTTGCCCGACACGCATCCCCAATGCGCGGGCGCGGCGCGCTCGACGGTGTTGAAGGATTCCGACGTCGTGATGCTGATCGGAGCGCGCCTCAACTGGCTGCTGTCCCACGGCAAGGGCAAAAGCTGGGGCGAGCCCGGATCGAAGAGGTTCATTCAGGTCGACATCGAGCCCAAGGAAATGGACAGCAATGTCGAGATCGTGGCGCCGCTGGTCGGCGACATCGGCTCCTGCGTGGCGGCCCTTCTCGAGGGCATCGACGGCAGATGGCCGGCTGCCCCGGCCGACTGGGCCGGCGCCGTCAAAGCCAAGAAGGATGACAATATCGCCAAGATGGCGCCGAGACTGATAAACAATGCGTCGCCGATGGATTTTCACGGCGCGCTCGGTGCCCTGCGCACCATCATCAAAGAGCGGCCGGACGCCATCCTGGTCAATGAAGGCGCCAACACGCTCGACCTCGCGCGCGGCGTCATCGACATGTACCAGCCGCGCAAACGCCTCGACGTCGGCACCTGGGGCGTCATGGGCATCGGCATGGGCTTTGCCATCGCGGCCGCGATCGAGACCGGCAAGCCCGTGCTCGCGGTCGAAGGCGACAGCGCCTTCGGATTTTCCGGCATGGAAGTGGAAACGATCTGCCGCTACCACCTGCCGGTCTGCATCGTCGTCTTCAACAATGACGGCATTTATCGCGGCACCGACGTCAATCCCACGGGCGGTTCGGACGTGGCGCCGACCGTGTTCGTCAAAGGGTCCCGTTACGACAAGATGATGGAAGCCTTCGGCGGCGTCGGGGTCCATGTGACGACCCCTGACGAGCTGAAGCGCGCCGTGAACGAGGCCATGGACTCGGGTAAGCCGACGCTCATCAACGCGGCGATCGACCCGGCGGCCGGCAGCGAAAGCGGCAGGATCGGCAACCTCAATCCGCAAAGCAAGCTTCGCAAGAAGCCGACGCAGTAGATCGTCAACAAAGTGGGGCGGCCCTTCCTGACGGATGCCGCCACCCCAAGGGAACGCTGACTAACGTCGAGAGGAACGAAGATGGGCAAAGCGCTGGACGGAGTCCGAATTCTGGATTTCACGCACGTGCAATCGGGTCCGACCTGCACGCAACTCCTCGCCTGGTTTGGCGCGGACGTGATCAAGGTCGAGCGCCCGGGCGTGGGCGATATCACGCGCGGGCAGTTGCGCGACGTCCCGAACGTCGACAGCCTCTATTTCACGATGCTGAATTCGAACAAGCGATCGATCACCATCGATTCGAAGAACCCCAAGGGCAAGATGGTTCTCGAAGCCCTCATCAAGACCTGCGATGTGCTGGTGGAGAATTTCGCGCCGGGTGCGCTCGACCGCATGGGCCTGACCTGGGAGCATATCCAGTCGATCAACCCGCGCATGGTCGTGGCCTCCGTGAAGGGGTTCGGGCCCGGCAAATACGAGGATTGCAAGGTCTACGAGAATGTCGCGCAATGCGCCGGTGGCGCTGCCTCGACGACGGGCTTCCGCGACGGGCTGCCGCTGGTGACCGGCGCGCAGATCGGCGATAGCGGCACCGGCCTCCACCTTGCCCTCGGCATCGTGGCGGCCCTGTTCCAGCGCGAAACCACCGGGCGCGGCCAGAAGGTGCTCGCCGCCATGCAGGATGGCGTCTTGAACCTCTGCCGGGTCAAGCTGCGTGATCAGCAACGCCTGGCGCATGGGCCGCTCACCGAATACAGCCAGTTCGGCGAGGGCATTGCGTTCGGGGACGCGGTGCCGCGCGCCGCCAACGATTCGGGTGGCGGCCAGCCCGGCCGCATCCTGAAGTGTAAGGGCTGGGAGACCGATCCCAACGCCTACATCTATTTCATCACCCAGGCCCCGGTCTGGGAGGCGATCTGCGACGTCATCGGCGAGCCGACCTGGAAGACCCATCCCGATTTCGCCAAGCCGTCCGCCCGTCTGCCTCGGCTGAACGCGATCTTCGCGCGGATCGAGGAATGGACCATGACCAAGGACAAGTTCGAGGCCATGGACGTTCTCAATGAGCACGACATCCCGTGCGGCCCGATCCTGTCCATGAAGGAAATCGCGGAAGAGCCATCGCTGCGCGCAACCGGCACCGTGGTCGAGGTCGACCATCCGAAGCGCGGCCCCTATCTGACGGTCGGCAATCCGATCAAGATGTCCGACAGCCCGACCGAGGTGACGCGCTCGCCGCTGCTCGGCGAACACACCGACGAAATCCTTCGCGATGTGCTCGGCTTCGACAGCCGGACCGTCGACGAGATCCGAGCCAGCGGCGCGCTGGGCGATGTCGTGGCGGTGGCGGCCGAATAAGGCCGTTTCAGGCGGGGTGTTGGCCGCACGCCTGGGCCCGGGACAGCAGCTCTGCGCTCTAGGCCCGGAGCCCGGCCGAAGACGCGTCGTGACCGTAGTGGAGCCAGATGGCGCTCACGCCGAGATCCGCCACGAACGCCGCGTGCGCCTGCTGTTCTTGCTCCGACACGAGGGATTTGAGCTGCCGCAGGCGTGGCCGCACCTCGACGGCTCCAGCGCCGAGAAAGGTCATGACTTGAGCGCTCAGGCCGAGTGAGGTCTGCCGGCCGCCCAGAAGCTCGGCGTAGACCTCGGCCAAAATCTGCGCATCCACCAGCGCGCCGTGTTTCACCCGCTTCGAATTATCGATCTTGTAGCGTGCGCAGAGCGCGTCGAGCGAATTGGCGGCACCCGGATGCCGCCGACGGGCCAGGGCCAGGGTGTCGAGCACCATCTCCATGCCGATCGGCGGCCGTCTCAGTGTCCTCAGTTCGTGATTGATGAAACCCATGTCGAATTCGGCATTGTGGATCACCAGGCGCGCGCCCTGCACGAAATCGAGGAACTCGTCCACGACGTGGATAAAGACACGATGTGCGGCCAGAAAAGCGGCCGTGAGGCCGTGGACCCGGAAGGCATCCTCCGGCATGTCGCGTTCCGGATTGACGTAGGTGTGATAATGCCGGCCGGTCGGGATGGAATTGATGAGTTCGACCCCGGCGATCTCAACCAGCCGGTCCCCGGTTAGCGGGTTGAGGCCGGTGGTTTCGGTATCGAGAACGATCTCACGCATCCGTCACGTCTGCCCCAAACCGTTTCCTGCCGCGCCGCCGATCTCGCGGAGGATTTCTGCGACCCTTATGCGCGCCGCCTGGACGCCATGCCCCGTGTCGATGATGTAGTGCGCACGCCGCCGCTTCTCGGCGTCAGGCACCTGCCGCGCCAATATCGCCGAAAAGCCCGCCTCGGTCATGCCCGGCCGGGCAAGAACGCGGGCTTTTTGCACCGATTCCGGAGCCGACACCAAGACCACGACATCGACCTTCGCCTCGCCTCCTGTCTCGAACAGCAGCGGGATGTCGAGGACCACGACGGGGCGGTTTAGTCGGCGCGCTTCGGCGAGAAAGGCTTCGCGTCGTTTTGCGACCAGCGGATGCAGGATGGTTTCGAGTTCTGTCCACGCCGCGGGGTTGGCCAACACGCGCGCGCGAAGCAGCGCACGATCGACCATGCCCTGCCGGCTCACGCCTGGGAAGGCCGCCTCCACGGCCCCGGCCGCTTCGCCTCGATGCAGCTCATGGACCACCGCATCGGCGTCGAAGACGGGCACGTCGGCATCGCGGAAGAGCTGGGCCGTGGTCGATTTGCCCATGCCGATCGAACCGGTGAGGCCGAGGATGATCATGACGGCTGGCGATCCTGGTTAGCGTATAACCATTTGCGTGAGCCCCTTCTCCCGCTGGCGGGAGAAGGTCCGCGAAGCGGGGATGAGGGGATTCGGAGGGCGGGAGTCCCCTCATCCGTCGCTGCGCGACACCTTCTCCCGCCGAGCGGGAGAAGGGCAACCTGGAATCATGCGATCCGCAAGGCATGAACGCCCGGCAAGGTCTTGCCCTCGAGCCATTCGAGAAAGGCGCCACCGGCGGTCGAGATATAGGTGAAGTCGTCCGCGACCCCGGCGGCATTGAGAGCCGAAACCGTGTCGCCGCCGCCCGCGATGGTGACGAGATCGCCCGCCCTGGTCAATTCAGCCGCCGCCCTGGCGACCGCCACCGTGCCGGCATCGAAGGGCTTCAGCTCGAAGGCCCCGAACGGTCCGTTCCACACCAGCGTCTTGGTGCGCTTCAAAATGGCGATGACGTTATCGATCGATCGCGGCCCCATATCGAGGATCATCTCATCGGCCCCGACGGCATCGACACTGACGCCCCGCGAGGGCGCCTGGGCTTTGAATTCCTTGGCCACCACGCCATCGCTGGGCAGCACGATCTCGCAGGACCCGGCCTCGGCCATGATGTTCCGCGCCGTATCGAGAAGCTCGTGCTCGCACAGCGATTTGCCGACCGCTTTGCCCTGCGCGGCGAGAAAGGTGTTGGCCATCCCGCCGCCGATGATCAGGATGTCGACCTTCTTGATCAGGTTGCCGAGCAGATCGAGCTTGCTCGACACTTTGGCGCCGCCGACGATCGCGGCCACGGGGCGTTGTGGTTTCTCCAGCGCTTTCGACAGGGCTTCGAGTTCGGCATGCATCGAGTGGCCCGCGTAGGCGGGCAGTTTGCGGGCCAGGCCCTCGGTCGAGGCATGGGCCCGGTGAGCCGCCGAAAAAGCGTCGTTGACATAGAGGTCGCCGAGCGCCGCCAGGGCCTCGACGAATTCCGGATCGTTGGTTTCCTCGCCCTTGTGGAAGCGGGTGTTTTCGAGCAGCAGCACGTCGCCCGGCCGCATGACCTCGATGGCGCGGGCCGCGACCTCGCCCCGGCAATCCGGCGCAAAGCTCACAGCATGGCCGAGATGGTCGGCCAGATAGGCGGACAAGAAGGCGAGCGAGTTGGCCTCGTCAGGGCCGCCTTTCGGGCGTCCGAAATGGGCCAGCAGGATGACCTTGCCACCCTGGTCCGCGATGGTGCGGATGGTGGGCAGGATGCGCTCGATGCGGGTGGTGTCGCTGACGCGGCCGTTCTCGACCGGCACGTTGAGATCGACCCGGACCAGCACCCGTTTGCCGGCGAAGGGCGCCTCGTGAAGGCCTCGATAGTGGCTCATGGGTGGCTCACTTTGACCAGGGTAGCGATCTGATACACAGAACGTATGCTTCGACGCGATTGCGTTCCACCGTCCTTCTCCCCTCGCGGGAGAAGGTGGCCGAAGGCCGGATGAGGGGTCACTGATCGAACCAGCCCCCTCATCCGTCGCTGCGCGACACCTTCTCCCGCGAGGGGAGAAGGGATTCGGCAACCGCCCCAGAGCCTTGGGAACGATACAGGCACTAGGATCAAGCCTCGCGCCCGACGATGGTTGACGTCAGATCAGCTTGGCCATGGCGACCGCCGTATCGGCCATGCGGTTCGAAAAGCCCCATTCGTTGTCGTA
>CAXTOT010000042.1:0-46930 GCA_964245915.1 uncultured Lichenihabitans sp.
GCCAACTACTTCGAGGCAGCCGGATACGATGCAACGTGAGCGGATTCCGCTCTAATACGCGCCGCTTCTGGAATGAGTTAGAAACCCCCGGCCCCCGCGTTCCCCTAACCAAGGATGCCAAGACCTTTGCCGAGGGCGCGAAGCTCGGCCAGAGGCTGATCTGGCTGCAAAGCTACGCCGAGAGGTTTCGGGGCGAGGATCGAGGCGACGAAATTCCGCAAGGAAAAGCGACGACCATCAAAGGCGTCCCTGTCGACACGGCATACTATCCTGCCGAATACAGCTATGACTCCGCAACACGTGCAATCGCCGTCGGCGATGGCCGGTTCGGTCCCGTCCCGCCTGAGGTCTGGGAGTTTGAGGTGTCAGGCCTGAAGGTCGTTCAGTCATGGCTCGGCTACCGAATGGAGAGGCGTGCGGGCAAGAAGTCCTCACCGCTGGACGAAATACGCCCAGAACACTGGACGGCACGGATGAGCGACGAGCTACTGGAGCTCCTGTGGATTCTCGAAGCTACCTTGGCATTGGAGCCGGGGTTGGAAAAGGTCCTCGACAGGGTCGTAGGCGGTCCGTGCTTCACCGCCGCCGATTTCCCAATGCCCGAGCTCAAGGAGCGCCAAGCCCCTGCATCGATCAGCGCCGCCGGTGACCTGCTTGAGATGATGATTACCGAGGACGAAGATCAGTATGACGAGGGCAACGGGTAGTCTGTCGTTCTCAGGTGTCCGACGTCTCCCGGCGGCATCTCTAACCATCTGGCCGAGTCACGCTCAGTTCAGTTCCGACATGAACGCGGCGCAGACGTTCGGCTTGGGCCTAGAAACTTCGGCTGGCCATCCATTTTGGATCTCGGGCCTTCAACGATTCAGCGACCGATTCGGGGAGAGTACGGCTGCAGCTTTTAGAGGGCTTCCAGTCCAACACTACTCTCTTGCCGTGCCCATCCCAGATGCTCGGCGCAGTCCCTTACCCGAACCCCTCCCGCATCTCCGCCCCGATCCCCTGCAGGGCCGCGGCTGCGGCGGGGATCAGGCCGTCCAGTCCGAAAAAATGGTGGATCATGCCGGCGTGGCAGGTGTGACGGACCGCGACCTCCGCCTGCTCTAGCCGCTCGGCATAGGCCTGTCCCTCGTCGCGCATGGGATCGTATTCGGCCGTGTGGATGAGGCACGGGGGCAGTCCGGCGAGAGTCTCGGCCAGCAGCGGCGACACGCGGGGGTCGGACACCGCCGCGCCGGTCACGAGATAATCGGCGAGATCGCGGTCCATCGTGGCCTGATCGAGCAGAAAACCCCGCCCGAACGCGAGCCGCGAAGGCCGGCGGGCCGAAAGGTCGAGCACCGGGCACAGCAGCAGCATGAAGCGGAGCGCCGGGCCGCCGGCCTCGCGCGCGGACGTTGCGGCCAGGATCGCGAGCGTGCCGCCGGCCGAATCGCCCCCCACCGCCAGCCGCCCGGGATCGATCCCCAAAGCTTCGGCTTGGGCCGCGACGGCGCGGGTGGCCGCTACGGCATCCTCGATGGCGGCGGGAAAGCGGTACTCGGGCGCCAGGCGATAATCCACCGCCACGATGCGGCAGCGGCCCGCATTGGCAAGCATGCGGCACAGCCGATCGTGGGTGTCGAGATCGCCCGCCACGAGGCCGCCACCATGGAAGAACACGAGCCCGGACAGCAGGGGGTCCGGCACGCCCGCCGGTGTGTAGCGTCGCACCGGCAGCGCTCCGCCAGGCCCATCCAAAACCCGGTCCTCGACCGAGCCGATCGGCACGGGGGTGCGCGACAGCGCCATGAGCGCCCGAAAACCCGCCCGCCGCTCGGCCGCAGTGGCAAGACCGGGGTCGGTTGGGGCGCCGAGCGCCAACATGTCGAGCAGACGTTTGGCTCGTGGATCGAGCGGCATCAAAACTCCATCGGGCGGGTCCGGCCCGGCTGTTAACGCCCACCATCCGATGGTTTGAGTTGACGCGCCAGACCGTTTGCGCCTGATCGTTCCGCATCAATCCACCGCGTCGCCGTGTCCGGCTGCGCCAAAAACCGGCCGACAATGACTCCCACGGCGACCCGCGAAGCCGATCGATCGATCGCGGCGAAAATCCTTGCGACCGTCTCGCTCACCTTCATGGCCTATCTGACCATCGGCCTGCCACTCGCGGTGCTGCCCAGCTATGTGAAATCCGGGCTGGGGTTCGGGGCCGTGCTGGCGGGCCTTGCCATCAGCACGCAATATATCGCCACCATCGTGAGCCGAGCCCAGGTGGGGCAATTGTCCGACCGGAACGGTCCCAAATGGGCCGTGACCTGGGGATTTTCGGGCTGCCTGCTGAGCGGCGTGCTGACAGCCTCTGCCGCGCTCTGCCACGGCGCCCCGCGCCTAGGCCTCGGTTTAATTCTGGCGGGCCGGCTTGCGCTCGGCTTGGCCGAGAGCTGGGTCGCCACCGGGGCCATCACCTGGGCGATCGGCCAGGTCGGGCCGTCCCAAACTGTACGCATCATCTCGTGGAACGGGATCGCCACCTATGGAGGGATCGCGCTCGGCGCGCCCTTGGGGGTGGTGCTGATGCAATCCTTCGGGTTCTGGAGCCTCGGCGTCGCCACCTGCCTGCTCGGCGGCCTCGGTCTCGCCTTGGCGAGCCTCAAAGCCCCGGTTCCGGTCCTGCCGCAGGAACGGCTCGGGGCGCGGCGGGTGGCCGCGCTGGTGCTGCCCTACGGCGTCGCGCTGGCGCTCGCCTCCACGGGGTTTGGCGTGATCGCGGCCTTCGTGACGCTCTATTTCGAGAGCCGCCACTGGCCGGGCGCCTCGGCGTCGCTCAGCCTGTTCGGCATTTCCTTCATCGTGGCGCGGCTGCTGTTCGGACGCTTCATCCTGCGCCACGGCGGCCTGCGCGTAACCCTGCTGTCGCTGCTCGTCGAAGCTTTGGGGCTGTTCGTGCTGTGGCTGGCGCCGGGGCCGGCCGTGGCGATGTTCGGCGCCGCGCTGACCGGCTTTGGCTTCGCGCCCATCTTCCCGGCGCTCGGCGTCGTGGCGGTGGCGCAGGTGCCGCCGCAGAACCGGGGCGCCGCGCTGGGCGTGTTTTCCGTGTTTTTGGACGTGTCGCTCGGCGCCACCGGGCCCATCGCGGGGCTTCTGGTCGAGCGATTCGGCGAGGCCTCGCCCTTCCTACTCGGGGTTTTGGCCAGCCTTGCCAGCATGGCGGTCACGGCCGCGCTTCTCGCACGCTGAAAGGGTTCGCGCCCCGCAACGGTTCGCGAACGCTTCGCGATCATGCTACGCCGCGAAAACAACGGAGATTTGCCACGATGGCGGGCCTGGTCAGCACCAAGGAAATGTCGCGTACCTGGACGTTCTTCGAGAACGAATGGCAGGAGGGCAATGTCGCCATCATGGGGCCGAGAACCCATGGCGCCTGGCTCGGCTCGACGGTGTTCGACGGCGCCCGCCATTTCGAGGGTGTGGCGCCCGACCTCGACTTACACTGTGCCCGCGTCAACGTCTCGGCGCGAAACTTCCTGCTGAAACCCCTCGTGGCGGTGGAGCGTTGGATCGAGCTCGCGCGGGAAGGGATCGGCAAATTCGCGCCGGAGGCCGCGCTTTACATCCGGCCCATGTATTGGGCCGACGCGGGGGCGGCCGGCGGCGGCGTGCGGTTCGACCCGGAATCCACCCGCTGGTGCCTCTGCGTCTACGAGGCCCCCATGCCGGCCCCGAATGGCATCACGGTGACGCTGTCGCCCTACCGACGCCCCACCGCGGAAACCGCGCCGGTCGATGCCAAATCGGGCTGCCTCTACCCCAACAACACCCGAGCCCTCATCGAGGCGCATGCGCGCGGCTTCGGCAATTGCCTGCTCCGCGACATGCTGGGCCATGTGGCGGAACTCGCTAATTCGAACGTCTTCATGGCCAAGGACGGCGTGGTCTACACGCCAGCCCCGAACGGCACCTTCCTCAACGGCGTCACCCGGCAACGCGTCATCGATCTCTTGCGCCAGGCCGGCGCAACCGTGATCGAGAAAAGCCTGAGCTTTGCCGACTTCCAGGCCGCCGACGAAATGTTCTCCTCCGGCAATTTCGCCAAGGTTATGCCGATCGTGCGGCTCGACGATCGCGACCTGCAGCCGGGACCCTTCTTCGCCAAGGCGCGCGAGCTGTATTGGGCTTTTTCGCACGGCACCGACAGTCTCTGAGCTTCAGCAGGATCGCGCCGCATGGTCGAGAACCCTTTCCTGCCCCTGTCCTTCATCGCGGGCCCCGCCATCCTGACCAATGCCTCGACCGTGATGCTGAACGGCGCGAGCATCCGCTACAATCTGGCGATCGGCCTATGGCGCGATCTGCAATCCGAACTGCATGGGCATAGGACCGTGACGGTCGCGGCCTATACGGACCACGAACTCGCGCTGACCCTGGCCCACAAACGCATCGTCTTCATCGTGCGGGCCTTGAACCTGCTGTATTGCGCGGTCGGCGGTTTCGGGCTCAGCACGCTGACGGGCCTTGCCGGCGCCCTGATGGCCGAAAACGAGGTCTGGGCCGTCGGCCTCGCCAAGACCGCGACCTTGCTGGCCGGCGGTTTCGCGCTGGTGTGCCTGTTGGCCGCCGCCGCGACCTTCACGATGGAAAGCCGCTGCACGCTCGGGCTTCTGCGTCTGGGAACCCCAAAACTCCAAGCCTTTCAGCTGGCGCAGCAAGCCAACGAGGGTGGCTGAGGGGAGCCACGCCGCGATCAGCCCGCCCGGCCGGCAAAGAACCGGTTTTCCGGCCGCGGCAGGCCGACGTTTTCGCGCAATGTCGTGCCTTCATACTCGCGGCGGAACACCCCGCGGCGCTGCAGTTCTGGCACCACCTGGTCGACGAAATCGTCCAGCCCCTCGGGCACATGGGGGAACATCACGTTGAAGCCGTCGCAACCGTCCTCGAGCAGCCACTCCTCCATCTGATCGGCGATGGATTTGGGCGTGCCCACGAATTCGAGGCCGCCGAAAGCGCCCACCATCTGGGCGAGCTGGCGGACGGTGAGGTTCTTCTCGCGCGCGAGATCGACGAGGCGTTGCCGCCCGCTCTTGCTGGCATTGCTGTCGGGGATCTCGGGGAGGGGCCCATCGAGGTCGAAGCCCGAGACATCGGTGCCGAGCCGCATGGACAGGTTCGGCAGGCCGCTGTCCGGATGCACGAGAGAGTCGAGCTTGGCCTTCTTGGCGCGCGCCTCCTCGAGCGTGTCGCCCACCACGACGAAACAGCCCGGCAGAACCTTGAGATGGTCGCGGTCGCGCCCGAGCGCCTCCATGCGGCCCTTCACATCCGCGTAAAAAGCCTGGGCGTCGGCCAAAGTCAGGGAGCTGCCGAAAATGACCTCGGCGGTTTCCGCCGCGATCTGCCGTCCAGCCTCCGAGGCGCCCGCCTGGACGATGACGGGCCAGCCCTGCACGGGCCGGGCGACGTTCAGCGGCCCGCGCACTTTCAGAAACTCGCCCTTGTGGTCGAGCACATGCATCTTCTCGGGATCGAAGAAGACCGCGTTGTCGACATCATGGATGAAGGCGTCGTCGGCCCAACTGTCCCAAAGGCCCGTCACCACGTCGAAGAATTCCCGCGCCCGGCGATAGCGGGTCGCATGTTCGACATGCTCCTCCAGGCCGAAATTGCCGGCCTCAGCGGGGTTGCCCGACGTCACGAGGTTCCAGCCCGCGCGGCCGTTGCTGAGATGGTCGAGCGACGCAAATTTTCGTGCCACGTGATAGGGCTCATTATAGGTGGTGCTCGACGTGGCGATGAGACCGAGGCGTTCCGTCACCACGGCCAGCGCGGGCAGCAACGTGAGCGGATCGAAGGACGTCACCGTGGCGCTGCGTTTCAGCGCCGACATCGGCATGTTGAGCACCGCCAGATGGTCGGCCATGAAGAAGGCGTCGAACTTTCCGTGTTCCAGCTTTTGCGCGAAGCGTTTCAGGTGCGCGAAGTTGAAATTGGCGTCCGGAAAGGCCCCGGGATAGCGCCACCAGGCCGTGTGGATGCCGATCGGACGCATGAAAGCGCCGAGTTTCATCTGCTTTTGGGCGGACATGGACGAGGACCTTGATCAAAGGATCGGGCCGATGCGGCGCGACATGTTGATCTTGGAGATTGGGTTGGATCGCGCGGAGGTCAACCGAAGAGAGCGGCGTCTGCGCTGCTTCCGATTGGGACCGTTTTCGTTCATGGTTGCGAGCCCTGACGCAGCTCGCGGTTCACATCCATGATCTTTGCACGGTTCGGAGGCGCCGGTGAGTGAGGCAGCAGACAGTCCGTTACCCAAGTCGCCTGAAACCAAGTCTTCGCTCTCAGCCAAAGAGGCCTACGACATTTTCGCCTCCCAGATAAATAAGGAGGACGCCCTTATCGCATCCCGCATGACGTGGGGGCTGACCTCCAACGGCGCCGCCGTCACGGCGTTTGGCGGCCTCTACGCCTTCCTGAACTCAACCTACGTCGATATCAGCCCAGTGGGGCGCGGCATCGCCTTGACGATCTCACTCGTCCTTTTGTTTGGAATCTCCTACTACGTGTATCACAACACCATCGAATCCATTTGGGATGCACGGAACCAGATCTATCATATTCGGAAGATCTACCATCAATACTGGGGTCGGCAGCTCGAGGCGCTGCACGTTCCTCGGCCCTACGGCAGCCGGCTTCCTCACGGAGAGCACAATTACACGGAACCTCAGTTCTTTGCTCTTCCGACGATCGTGGTGCCGAAATTGCTTCCGTTTGCCAGAAGATTGCACGGCAAAAGGTTGGGCCGCTACCAGTTCGTCCATACACCTCAGTATCGAGGGCATTTGAGAGAACGGCGCTGGTGGGCGGAAAAGATCTTGTTCGCGGGCATAGCAACTTGGGGCGTGTTGTTTTTACTTGTGTTCTCTGGATTGATCTCGGAATCTTTCAGCCAGCGTCCCGACAGAACGGCGGGGATGGGTGCGCCCCAAAGCGCCGGTGCGGCACAAACCGGAGCATCGACCGGCCGCAAGCCTTAGCGCGCGGCGCGCGTCCTGCAAAATGCATCCCGCGGCCACGGTCCCGATACCGCTCTGGCGCTGCGGACAACCGATCACCCCAGCGCCAGCGCCATGCTTCTCCGGCGGCCCCCCGGGACTTTGCTCCTTGCCAGGGTTCGGATCCGAAGACGCGAAACGTGTTCTGGGCCGTATTTTGGCCCCGCGGGCTTGACCTCGATCGCACCCCTACCGCCCCCGCTCCACCGCCATCGCCCTGATCCGGGTCAGCGTCAGCCCGGGCGTGATGGCGTCCGGGTCGATCTTGAGGTGGATGATGGAGGGCAGGCCCGAGTCGCGGGCGGCCTCGAACGCGGCGGCAAAATCCTCGGTGCGCTCCACCGTCACGCCGAACCCACCGAAGGCGCGGGCGTAAAGGGCGAAATCGGGATTCTTCAGGTCGGTCGCCACCACGCGGCCGGGGAATTCGCGTTCCTGGTGCATGCGGATCGTGCCGTAACTCCCGTTGTCGGCGATGATCGTCACGATGGGGAGGCCGTATTGTACGGCGGTCGCGAAATCCTGACCGTTCATCAGAAAATCGCCGTCGCCGTTGATGGAGAGCACGAGGCGCTCGGGGTGCAGCCGCTGCATCGCGACCGCGGCCGGGATGCCATAGCCCATGGAGGCCGAGGTCGGCGCGATATGGGTGGCGAATTGGCGGAACCGGTAGAAGCGGTGGATCCAGGAGGCGTAATTGCCAGCGCCATTGCACAAGATCGTGTCGGGCGGCAGGTTTTCGCGCAGCCACACCATCACGGCCCCGAGATTGACGCCGCCTGGCTGCTCCGTCGCGACCTCCGACCAGGCGAGATAATCGGCGTGGTAGGCGGTCGTCTCGTCGCGCCACGCCGGCTCGGTGCGTGGGCGCAGGGCGTCGAGCGCCGCCGCCATGCGGGTCGGGGTGGCGTGGATGGCGAGGCTCGGGCGGAAAACGCGGCCGAATTCGGAAGCCTCGGCATAGACATGCACGATGGTCTGGCGCGGAGCCGGCACATCGAACAGCGTATAGTTTTGCGACGGGATCTCGCCGAACCTTCCGCCGCACAGCACCACGAGGTCGGCGGCTTTCACGCGCGCAATCAGCTTCGGGTTGGGCGCGAGCCCGACATCGCCGGCATAATTAGGGTGGAGGGCGTCGAAAAGCGGCGCGCGCCGGTAACTCGTGGCGATCGGCATGTCGAAACGTTGGGCGAAACGGGCCATGGCCGCGCAGGCCTCCGGGGTCCAGCGGGTGCCGCCCAAAATGAACAGCGGGCGTTTGGCGGCGGCCATGAGAGCCTGCAGCTGATCGAGCTCCTCGCTGCCGGGCGAGGTTTCCACGGGCCGGGAGGGGGGAAGGTCCTCGACGGTGATGCGCTCGTTCAGCATGTCCTTGGGCAGGCTCACCACCACGGGGCCGGGCCGGCCGCTGGTGGCGGCCGAGAAGGCACGGCCCACGATCTCGGGCACCCGGGTGGCGTCGTCGATCTCCACCGTCAGCTTGGTCATGGAGCCGAACACGGCTTTGTAGTCGAGCTCCTGGAAAGCCTCGCGCCCCCGCACGTGACGCTCTACCTGGCCCACAAACATGATGAGGGGCGTGGAATCCTGATGCGCGATATGGATGCCCGCTGAGGCATTGGTGGCGCCGGGGCCGCGGGTGACGAAACACACCCCCGGCCGGCCCGTGGCCTTGCCCACGGCTTCGGCCATCATGGCGGCCCCGCCCTCCTGCCGGCACACCGTGACGGTGATGTCGCGGTCATGGAAGGCGTCGAGCACGCCCAAGAAACTTTCGCCGGGCACGCAGAAGACGTGGCGCACGCCGTTGGCGATCAATTGATCGACCAGAACTTCGGCGGCGGTCCGACTGTTTGGGGCGTGCATGGCGGCTCTCGCGTGGGAACGGTCGCATGAAGCGCCGAGGCGATGAATTTTTGGTGGGTGGGACGTGCAAGCCTGGCGTTAATGCTAACGGACGGTCGGCGGGCGTTTGGGGCCGCAACCTGCGCCGTCTTTGCGAGAAGCGCCGCGCAATGACGGTCGATGCCCTAATTGAGATCGGTGGTCGACGACGGCCAGTTTACGCCCCAAAAATCGTGAATTCGGTATAGGCGAGGTCGCCGAGGCGGGGCGGGCTGGTGCCCTTGGCATAGCGGCGAGCGCGATCCTGCCAAAAAACGCCTGGCAGGCCCGGCATGGGGCCATTGGCGTCGACCAGCAGCAGCGGCCTGCCGCGCTTTAGCAACGTGCGGCCAAGCGGCGCCGCAAAGCGCACCACCGCCTCGATCGAGCGGCAATAAACGAGTTGCATGGCTGGGGTCGGCAGGCGGCCCTGCTTGATCCGGACCGGCATGACCACGAACGGCGTCAGCCCCTCCGGCCCGCGCCCCAGAAGGGACAGGCAGCCCGTGGCGGCGTGATCGGCGAGAAGTTGCGCTTCCGGCAGATCGGCCCGGGGATCGAACGGCAGAATCTCAAGACCGCGCTCGGCCCGGGCGAGCGCCGGCCAGGACACCACCTGCCCGGCCGTGTAACGGCGAAACCCCTGCGCCTCGATGGTGGCCCAGGTGTTGGGCGCAGCCGAAATGTTTATGAAGGTGGCACGCTTGTGCCGGAACGGCATGATGCTGAGCATGGCGGCGTGGCCGCGATAGGCCGGCTCCACATACCAGCTCGACAGGTTGCAGCGGAGCGTTGGGGCGCCGTCCACCGTGACCATGGAGAAAATCAGCAGGATGGCGCCCACTGCAGTGCTGCCATCTTCAAGTACATAGCCGAAGCGGGGAACACCCGCCGGGGGCTCGCGCTGGGCGAGCCGATCGAGCCCGCGCGTCCAATAGTGGCGTGGCCGCGCCGGGAAGCCGCGCGCCAAGAGATCCGCCACGCGGGCGAGGTCGGCCTCGCCGATCTGCCGGCAACGGACGGATTGTGGTGTCGACATCATTCACCACGTCGATTGGCCAAGTTGTTTACTCCGGCAATGTTACTACACTGACGTTGAAGCAACGACAGCGGGTAATCTTCTCATGTCGACACGGTTAACAATACTGGAACAAATCGAAGAAGTCGCGGCCGAGCAGGGCAAAAAACTGGCCCCATTGAGCGACGACATGGTGCTGCTCGAGTCCGGCCTGGATTCGTTGTGCTTCGCGATCCTGGTGGCGCGGCTTGAGGACCGGCTCGGGTCGGACCCGTTCACGGCCTCCGACGACGTCTATTTCCCGGTTACGCTGGGGGATTTCATCCGCTTCTACGAGGCAGGAATGCAGCAAGGCGCTGCGGCCTGACATGGCGGCGCCCAGCCTCGATATCGTGGCGAGGCCGCTCAGTCTGCGGGCCGCGCTGCTCGCCTCTGGTCCCGACCCGCAGGCCACCTTCTTCGGCCTGGAGCGTAGCGTGACGCTCGCCTCGATCGCGCACGGCACGGTTTTGCGGACGGCGCACAAAACGCTGGCGGGCCGCTCCGTGATGCTGATCGCGGGTGGGCAGCTTGCGGCCGCGCTCGCCATGATCGATCTCGACGGCCTCGTGGCCCGGCTGGTCATCTGTCCGCCCGACCTAAGGCCGGAACATCGCGCCTCGGTCATGGCCGATGCCGGGGTTGACGCGATCGTCACCGATCTGCCGGCGTCCGAATTCGAGGGGCTCGGCGCGGAGATCCTGGGCCTCGACGCCGCCGTAAGCCCCTTGGAGCGTGACACGCCGGCCTCCATCGCCACCGAATGGGTCATGGCGACCTCGGGCACCTCCGGGTCGCCGAAGCTCGTGGTTCATTCCCTGGCGGCCCTGACGGGAGCCATAAAGCCCGCGACCGCGGAGCGCCCCATCGTTTGGGGCACGTTCTACGACATCCGCCGCTACGGCGGTCTGCAGATTTTCCTGCGCGCCGTGCTGGGCGGAACCTCGCTGGTGCTGTCTGACGCATCGGAAGCCGTGGTCGACCATCTGCACCGGCTTGCCGCGGCCGGCATCACCCATATGACGGGGACGCCCTCGCATTGGCGTCGGGTGCTCATGTCCTCCGAAGCCGGAACGATCCGACCTGATTACGCGCGGCTGTCCGGCGAGATCGCCGACCAGGCGGTCCTGGACGCGTTGGCGGAAACCTATCCGCAAGCGAAAGTCGGTCACGCCTATGCTTCCACCGAGGCCGGTGTCGGCTTCGAGGTCACGGACGGGCTGGAAGGTTTTCCGACCGCCTTCCTCGATCGTCCTGGTGACCTTGCAATGAAGGTCGAGGACGGCTCGCTGCGCCTGCGCTCCGCCCGCATGGCGACGCGCTATCTCGGCGACAATTCGCCCGTGCTGCGCGACCCCGAGGGCTACGTCGACAGCGGCGACCTCGTGGAGCAGCGCGGCGAGCGTCTCTATTTCGTCGGACGGCGCAGCGGCATCATCAATGTCGGGGGCCTGAAGGTGCATCCGGAGGAGATCGAGGCCGTCATCAACCGGCACGACAAGGTCAGCTTGTCGCTGGTGAAAGCGCGCAAGAGCCCCATCACGGGTTCCATCGTGGTGGCGGAAGTGGTGCTGGCCGACCTTGCGGCTTCCGAATCCGTGGTGCGGGCCGAAATCCTGCAGGCTTGCCGCGACGGCCTGCCGATGCACAAGGTCCCGGCCACGGTTCGATTCGTTTCCTCCCTCGCCGTCACTCCGGCCGGAAAGCTGGCACGTCATGCGTAACGTGCTGGTCACAGGCGGCAGCCGCGGCCTGGGTCTCGCGATCGCGCGGCGTCTAGCCGCGTCGGGCTATCGGGCCGTTGCGGTGGCGCGCCGGTCTAGCGAGGCTCTCGCGGCCGCGCAGGCGGAAGCCGCGGAAGGCAGCGGCGCCATCGCGTTCATGGCCTGCGACCTGTCGGAGATCGAGGCATTGTCCGATCTCGTGCAAGTCACCCGGCACAACTTCGGCAGCCTCTATGGGCTCGTCAACAATGCCGCCATCGGTACCGATGGCCTGCTCGGCATCATGCATAATTCGCAGATCGAGAAGCTGGTCCGGCTCAATACGCTCTCGCCGATCGTGCTGACCAAATATGTCGTGCGGCAGATGATGGCGGAGCACGAGGGCCGCATCGTCAACGTTTCGTCGATCATCGCCTCGACGGGCTATAGTGGCCTGTCGGTCTATGGCGCCACGAAAGCCTCGATGCTGGGCTTCACCCGCTCGCTGGCGCGCGAGGTGGGAAGGCTCGGCATCACGGTCAATGCCGTGGCGCCGGGGTTCATGGATACCGAAATGACGGCCGGCATGGGACAGGAGCAGCAGGCCCAGGTGGCCCGAAGGAGTGCGCTCCGTCGCCTCGCCGAGGTCGACGATGTGGCGCGCAGCGTCGAATTCCTGCTCGGCGAGGGCGGCCGCAACATCACCGGCACCGTCCTCACGGTGGATGCGGGAAACACGGCCTGATCGAGGAGTCTTGCGGGCGCTTCCCCCGCCGCTCCCGTTCCGAGCGGGGCGGTCATATCGCCCCAAAGCCAACCAAGCGCCTGTGGCACAGCCGCCTTGGTCTGCTATCTGGAAGCTGAAAACCTCGTGCGGAAGCTGTCGAAATCTGTCCGAGGACGGTGCTTGGCAAGCGCACCGTCCATCCAAGGCGCCCGATGCCCTCCCCCGTCAGCCCCGACCCGGCTCCCGCACCCGGACTCCCGAGCGATCCGCTTTGGACGCAGCGCGGCACGCCCGCCTACCGCAGAATCAACATCGCGCTGTTCGTGGCGGGCCTCGCGATCTTCTCGCTGCTTTATTGCGTGCAGCCGCTGTTGCCGACCTTTGCGAGCCAATATGGCATCGGGGCAGCGCAAAGCTCGCTTGCGGTCTCGCTGAGCACCGGCTTTCTCGCCATCTCGATCCTGCTGGCCGGCAGCCTGTCGGACCAGTGGGGCCGCAAAAACGTGATGACGGCCTCGCTGTTTGCGGCCGCCACCCTGAACGTCGCGATCGCCTTCACGCCCAACTGGTCGCTGCTTCTGGTGGGTCGGGCCCTCGAAGGGTTGGCGTTGGGCGGTGCCCCGGCTATCGCCATGGCCTATCTGGCGGAGGAAATTCACCCCGGTGGTCTTGGCCTCGCCATGGGGCTCTATGTCGGGGGCACCGCGATCGGCGGGATGGCGGGGCGCATTGTCACCGGGCTCGTGGCCGAGCATTTCGGCTGGCGGGCCGCCATCGGGACGATCGGGGTTTTGGGGCTGGCGGCGGCCGCCGGCTTCGCGATCCTGCTGCCGCGCTCACGGAATTTCGTGTCCAAGCCGCGCGCGGGCCTGCTGCTGCAGGGCTCGGCCCTGCTGGGCCATTTCGGCCGGCCAGGCCTGCCCTGGCTGTTCGCCTCCGGGGCGCTGCTCATGGGCGGTTTCGTGACGCTCTACAATTACGCTGGCTTCCGGCTGGAGGCGCCGCCCTACGATCTCGATCAAGCGCAAAGCGGGGCAGTGTTCAGCCTCTATGCCATGGGCACGCTGGCCTCGGCGGCCGCGGGCGCGCTCGCGGACCGGCTCGGCCGAGCGCCCGTGCTGGCGGCCTGCCTGGCGCTGCTGGCGGTCGGGATCGCGGTCACGCTCGCGGCCCCGTTGGCCGCGGTGATCCTCGGCATCGGTCTGTTCACCTTGGGATTTTTCGGCGGCCATGCGGTCGCGAGCGGTTGGGTGGGCCGGCTCGCGGGTGCCTCCAAGGGACAAGCCGCCTCGCTCTACTTGTTGTCCTACTATCTCGGATCGAGCCTGCTCGGCTCGATCGGCGGCCTGTTTTGGACGACCGGTGGCTGGCCGGCCGTCGTCGGCTATATCGCGGTCCTGTTAGCCGCGCAGGCTTTCGTGACGGCCCGATTGTGGCGGACCGAAGCGCCTCATCGGCCACTTCGGACCGAGCCCTCCGGCCTCCCCGACACCCATCTGCCGCGTACCTGACGACTCCCCAACAGCCCGGCGCAAGCTCGCGCCGTCATGGTCTGCCGAGTCATCCGAGGGACCGCCGCGCCGACGCGGTGCCTCGGGCAATCGGACGGCCCCATGCTCCTGCCCCTGCTCCGCGCCAGTGTCTGCTTCCTGCTCGGGGTTTGGCCATGTCTCGCGCTGGCCGGCGCCTCGGAGGCAAAACGCTCCGAACTGGCGCTTCCGGGGCCGCAACTCGGCAAGGCGGACGGTGGCGACGGGCGGCAATATTGCCAGAGCATCGCGGTCGCGGCGAACGACGCCCATTTCGCCTGGCAAAGCAAACAGATGAAAGGCCTCGAAGCCCAGCTCCAGCAACGCATCGGCGAACTCGAGGCCAAGGAGGCCGAGTATCGCGACGTTCTGGCCCGGCACGACGCCGCCATGAAGCGCGCCCAGGACAGCCTGGTCGGCATCTACGCCCACATGCGGCCGGACGCCGCCGCGGCACAGCTTTCGGCGCTGGACGACGAGACCGCGGCCGCCGTGCTGGCCCAGCTCAATCCGCGGCTGTCGAGCGCCATTCTCAACGAGGTCACACCCGACAGGGCCGTGCACCTCATCAATGCCATTGCGGGATCGGCCTCGATCGACGGGAAGAAGTCGTGAACCGCGTCGCCGCCCTCCTCTGCTGCGCGTCACTGCTCTCGGCCTGCGCCATCCAACCCCAGGATTTTCATGTGGAGCCGGTCATGACGCCGGTCGGCAGCGGTCTGCGCACCAACGTCGAGGCCTATAGCGCCTATGGGTTTCCGGCGCCCGCGCGCACCAGCCCGCAATCCTTGTGGGACGACAATCGCGCCAACCTGTTCCGCGATCCGCGCGCCATGCGGGTCGGCGACGTCCTCACGGTCGATATCGACATCGACGACAAGGCGACGCTCGGCAATACCAGCGGGCGGAGCACCACATCGACCATCGGCAACGGCGGCGATTTCGCGTTCGGATCAGGCAGTTCGCCGCCAAAACTCAGCACCCAGTTCGACGTCAACTCGACGTCGGGCTCGACCGGCCAAGGCACCGTCGACCGCTCCGAGAAGATCCATCTCGCGGTGGCGGCCGTCGTGACCGGGGTCCTGCCCGACGGCAACCTTCTGGTCAGCGGCTCCCAGGAGGTGCGGGTCAATTACGAACTTCGGCTTTTGAACGTCGCCGGCATTGTGCGCCCACGGGACATCTCGAAGGACAACACGATCTCCTATCAGAAGATCGCCGAGGCGCGGATCTCCTACGGCGGGCGTGGACGCTCCAGCGAGGTCCAACAGCCCGGATGGGGCCAACAGCTCTACGACGCCGTAAAACCCTTCTGACCTCGAGCCGCGGTGTGACGATGACGACGGCAACTGCAGAGAAGGGTGGCGCCCCCCTAGGGTGGCTCCTGCCCGTGCTGGCCCTGACGGCTGTGGCCATGGCTGGGGGCGTCCTGGTGGCAGGGCAGATCGTCACCACCGTCAAGGCGACGCTCGCCATCCAATCCGGTGCCAAGGCGGGCCCGACCGACACGCTCAAACCGAGCCAGACGGGCGTGAAGGAATTGCCCCCGATGGTTACCAATCTCGCGGCGCCCAACGGCGCCGTCATCCGGTTGCAGGCCGCGATCGTCTACAACAAGGCGGATACCACGCAGCTCGACGTCATGGCGGTCCGGATCGCGGACGACAGCATGGCCTTCCTGAAGACCCTGACACTCGCGCAACTGCAGGGTGCCGAGGGGTTGCAGCACCTGCGCGAGGATCTCGGCGAGCGCGCCTCCATGCGCTCCGAGGGTCGTGTTCACGACGTCCTCATCGAAATGCTGGTGGTCGAATGAAGGCGCTTCCGCTCGCGGCAGTCGGCCTCGCCCTAACGGCCGTCCTCGCGACCCCCGCGATCGCCCAGAATATCGATCTCGGCGGGATCCTGCCTCAGGCCGGAGGAACCGCGAGCGGGCGCATCGTCCAGATCGTCGGTCTCTTGACGGTGCTGTCCATCGCGCCGGGCCTGCTCGTCATGGTGACGAGCTTCACACGCTTCGCGATCGCCTTCTCGTTCCTGCGGTCGGGGCTCGGCCTCCAGACCACCCCGGCCAATATCATCCTCATCAGTCTGTCGTTGTTCATGACCTTCTACGTGATGGCGCCGACCTTCGATCAGGCCTGGACCAGCGGTCTCAAACCGTTGCTCGACAACCAGATCAACGAGACCGAGGCCTACGGCAAGATCACCCAGCCGTTCCGCGAGTTCATGCTGGGGCAGGTGCGCGACAAGGATTTCAAGCTGTTCGACGATCTGGCCAAGGACACGGTCCGCTCGACCGACCGCGCAACCGTCGATCTCAGGGTTCTGATCCCGGCCTTCATGATTTCGGAAATCCGGCGCGGGTTCGAAATCGGCTTTCTGATCACCCTGCCCTTCCTCGTCATCGACATGATCGTGTCGACCCTCACCATGTCGATGGGCATGATGATGCTGCCGCCTTCGGTCATTTCCCTGCCGATGAAGATTCTGTTCTTCATCTTGATCGATGGCTGGAACATGGTGGTGGGAAGCCTGATCCGATCCTATTCCTGACCCCTCTTCATGGTTGGGTAAGAAGCTCTGGTTATGGTCCCTTTGCACGCAAGATTGAACCCGCCCTGAGCGCCGGTTCAAAGGCATCATGCCGCTCTTGCGTACCGGTCCAGTCCGGGATGTCCGCCAAAAACGTTCAATGAAACGCAGGATATCCAGAACATGAGCAGCCTTCTCACCAACATGTCGGCGATGAGCGCCCTCCAGAACCTCGCCGCGACGCAGAAGTCGCTGACGCAGGTCCAGGGCCAGATCTCCTCGGGTCTGCGCGTCGCCAGCGCTTCCGACAATGCCGCCTACTGGTCCATCGCGACCACCATGAAGTCCGATACGGGCGCCCTTTCGGCCGTTTCCGACGCCCTCAACCTCGGCTCTTCGGTGGTCGGCACCGCGACCGCGGCCATCACCAGCACCCTGACCCTGCTGAACAAGATGAAGGCCGATCTCGTCACCGCCCAGACTCCGGGCACCGACCCGACCCAGGTTCAGACCGACATCTCGGCACAACAGCAGAGCCTGCGCAGCATCATCTCGTCGGCGTCGTTCAACGGCGTCAACCTGCTGGACGGCAGCTCCACAAGCCCCAATATCGTGGCCTCGTTCTCGCGCAGCAGCACCGGCTCCACGAGCATCGGCACCATCGCGATCGACACCAGCAAAACCATCCTGGGCACCGCGACCGGCATCCTTGGAACGACGCTCACCGCCACGACCGCCGCCGGAACGGCGGGCACGGCCGCGGGTCCCGGCGGCGCCTATGCGGCCGACAGCGTTCTCGGCTTCACGGTCAGCGGCACCACTAGCTCGGCCGACCTCGCCACGCTGAGCAAAGCCCTCGATGCCGCCATCAAGAGCGTGACGACGGCCGGCGCGACGCTCGGCCAGACCCAGACCAACATCAGCAACCAGTCGACCTTCGTGTCGGCCATGTCGGATGCCATCACCAGCGGTGTCGGATCGCTCGTCGACGCCGACATGAACGTCGCCTCCACCAAACTGCAGGCCCTGCAGACGCAGCAGCAGCTCGGCGTGCAGTCGCTCTCGATCGCCAACCAGAACAGCCAGCTCATCCTCAAGCTGTTCGGCGGCTAGTCGCCTTCGCCACTTTCGACCTGAACCCGAGGCCACGCTCCCAAGCGTGGCCTTTTTCTTGAGACATTCGGCGCCACGCCGACAACCAACAACATTCTCGCACAAGCTTGACGGCCGACATTGCCGGAGACGCAAGAGCGGGAAGCCCTCAGCCGAATCGCGACGCGACCGGCCACGGACAGTCCGCTCGGCTTTCCAAGGCTGGATCGGATCGGCGCCAAGCCGATCGGCTCCCGGCGCCGATCGAGGCCATGATGAACGCGATGGAACAGGCGCAGCGGCTTTGGGCCAATCTGCTGCAACTGGGTGGCAAGAAGCTCGGCGCCTTGGCGGCAATCGGCGTAGCGGTCTTCGCGCTCACCGGGATCAGCGGATATTACCTGAGCCGTCCCTCCATGGAGACCCTCTATGCGGGCCTCGACCGCCAGGATGTGAGCAGCATCGGGGGCGCCTTGAGGGACGCCGATATCCCCTTCGATGTCAGCTCCGACGGCGCCACCGTGATGGTCCATTACGGGCAGACCGCGCAGGCCCGCATGCTGCTCGCCGAAAAGGGCCTGCCGCACTCGACCAATGCGGGCTACGAACTCTACGACAAGCTGGGCTCGCTGGGCCTGACCTCCTTCATGCAGGACGTGACCCGGGTGCGCGCGCTCGAGGGCGAGTTGGCACGCACCATCCAGGAGATGTCCGGCGTCAAAGCCGCACGGGTCCACCTGGTGCTACCCGACGAGGGCTCTTTCCGGCGCACCAAGCAACCCGCCTCGGCATCGGTGGTGATCCGCGCCGCCACGACGGACGACAATCGCACGGCTCAAGCGATCCGCCATCTCGTGGCCGCGGCGGTGCCCGGCATGACACTCGACGAGGTCACGGTGCTCAGTACGGATGGCGTCATTTTGGCTTCGGGTGACGACACCACCAACGGCGCCCCCAACCGGATGGTCGACCTCGAAAAGATGATCGATCGCAGCATCCAGGACAGCATCCGCAAGACCCTGATTCCCTCGCTCGGCGCCAACAACCTGCAGATCAGCGTCGCGGCCAAGCTCAACACCGACACCAAGCAGACCAATGAGACGATCTTCAACCCGGATTCGCGCGTGGAGCGCTCGGTCCGGACCGTGAAGGACCTCCAGAGCTCGCAGAACAGCACCGCGCAGGCCCCCACGACCGTCAACCAGAACATCCCCCAGGCCAAGCCGACCGCGGCCGACGGCAAGCAATCCACGGAAACCAACGACAAGCGTGAGGAGCTGACCAATTACGAGATCTCGTCGAAGACGGTGACGACGGTCAGTGCCGGCTATTCGATCGAGCATCTGTCCATCGCGGTGGTGATCAACCGCGCGGCTCTGCTCGCCTCCCTGGGCGACAAGGCAACCCCCGATCTGGCGGACAAGAAGCTTGCCGACATCGAGCAACTCGTGGGCTCCGCGTCCGGCTTCGAGAAAAGCCGGGGCGACACCGTCAAGGTGATGGCGGTGGATTTCGTGGATGTCGGACGCGACCTTGTCCCGGTTGCCTCGACCGGGCTCGGCGAGGCCCTGCTCCGCCAGTCGGGAACGCTGATCAACGCCTTCATGGTTTTGGCCGTCACCATCGTACTGGTTCTGTTCGGAATCCGCCCGCTGGTCCGGACCCTGACCGCCAGCCCACCGGCAATCGCAACGGGCGGCGACATGGTCCTATCCGATCGTTCGGAGCCACCCCTGCTGGCCGAGGGCATGAGCGCGCCCGAACTCGGCGGCTGGGCGCCCGAACCGAGCCTGATCGAAGACCTGACCAGCATGCCGCGCCGTTCGCCCCAGAAGCGGCTCGAGCAGATGATCGAATTCGATGAGCAACAGGCGGCCGCGGTGCTCAAGCAATGGCTGCATGCGGGGCTTGCGGCGTGACCGGCTCCATCGGGCTCTACCTCGTCGATTTCGGTCGGCAGCCGACGCCGCATATGCTGGATCTCGATCGCGGCGACAAACCTTCGGGTGTGGACAACGTGATCGAGGCACGCCTCGCAGAGGCCTATCGCGACGGCTTTCAGGAGGGTGAAGCCGCGGCTCTGGAGCGATCGGCATTCCTCGAGGCAAAACTCGCCTCGCTTTCGAGCCAGCAGGCAGCCGAAATCGAGGCGGCGCGCCTTGGCTGGGTCCAGGAGCAGGGCCAAAGCCTGACCGACCTGGTGCGCGTCGGGCTAGCCGACCTCGAAGCCCGGCTCGCCAACACCCTAGCGGAGCTGCTGCAACCGGTTCTGACCACGGCGGTTCGGATGAAGGCCGTGGACGAGGTGAAACAGGCGCTCGGAACCCTGCTGGCTGCCGGCGAAACCACGCCCATCAGGGTCAGCGGGCCCGCTGAGCTCATGGAAGTCTTGAAGGCCGGCGTGGACGGCACGCCCCTCGTCGATTTCGCGATCGCCGACGCACCCGAATTCGAGCTGCTCTCCGGCGATACGACGGTTCGATCGAGCCTGAAGGCATGGACCGACGGGCTGGAAGCAGCAATCCGGGAAGGCCGCTGATGGACGAGGCCAAGATCCACGAGATCGTCATCATCAAGCGCGTGCGGGCCGAGGAGGACGACACCCATCACGGCGGCGTGTGGAAAATCGCCTTCGCGGATTTCATGACAGCCCTGATGGCCTTCTTCCTCGTGATGTGGCTGATTTCAGCCAACGACAAGACCAAGGCGACGATCGCCCGCTACTTCAACCCGGTTCTGCTCGTTGACGCGACCCCGCAGCGCCCGGGCCTCAGCGATCCGAACCCCACCATTCCGAGCGTGGTGTCGAAGGAAAAGCCCAGCGCCAACCACCAGGGCAAGACGGACAAATCCGCGTCCGGCGGCAACCCGGTCGCCACGACGGGCAAGAACGAGGCGGATGCGGACAAGGCCGGAACGCGCGACGAAGCGCAACTCTTCAGGGATCCCTACGCGGTGCTGGCGGAACTCGCGGCCAAGAACAGCATCGAGGTAAGGCCGGAGCACCCCAAAGGGCCCAGCGAAGGGGTCGAGGGCGGTTCGGGAGCCGTCGGGGCCAGTCGCGGCGAGGCTTTTCGCGATCCCTTCGAGCCTGTGCCGATCGCCCCCGCGACAGCCGATTTGGCGCCTGCCGTTCCGAGCCCGAAGGAGAGCGCCAGCAAGCTCGATGCAAGCGTCCGCGCGACGGCGGCGGATGTTGGCGAAGACCGCCAGACCGCCGAGCTTCGGGCCAAGCTCATTGCCCTGGCAGCACAGACCCAGACGAGCGGCTCGAGCAAGGAGCCGCGTGTCGAGGTCAAACGCACTCCCGAGGGTGTCCTGGTCGACATCACGGATGGTGCGAATTTCTCGATGTTCGCCAGCGCGTCCGCCGACCCCGCACCCAAGATGGTGGCCCTCATGGAGAAGGTCGGACGCCTGCTCGCGACCTCGAAAGGCAAGATCGCGGTCCGGGGGTTCACCGACAGCCATCCGTTCAGGTCCGACACCTACGACAATTGGCGACTATCGTCCGCCCGCGCCCATATGGCCCACTACATGCTCGTGCGCGGCGGCCTCGATGAAAACCGCATCGATAGCGTCGAGGGCTATGCGGACCGCCGTCCGAAAAACCCCAAGGAACCCGAGAGCCCGGAAAACCGACGCATCGAAATCCTGCTTCGGGATCCCGTGACATGAAGACGACCGCGCTGCTCGCCATCGCGCTCGCGCTCCTCCCGCCAGCGTTTTGTCCCACCACCCCGGCGCTTGCGCAAGGCAACGAGCCCGTCGCGATGATCCGGACCCTGCAGGTCCTGCAGGAGCAGATCGCCCACGGCAACGCCGCCGCGCAGGCCGCGCAACCCAAGCTCATGGCCCATATCGCGGATGAATTCCTGGCCGCAGATCCCGCGATCTGGCACGACATCCGCAACGCGCATGCGGCGGTGCTGTTCCTGCTCAGCGGCGGCAAGCCGTCCGTCATCCGCGCCATCTTGACCAAGACGACCCTACCGTCGGATGTGGACGTGCTCCTCAAGGGCTCCCTGGCCTACGGGGAAGGCCAGGACGAGGTTGCCCGCACATTGCTGCAAACCGTCGATCCGCGCCGGCTGCCCACGACGCTCGGCGGTCACGTCGCCTTGGTCGAAGCCACATTGCTGACCAATCAAGATGCCGCCAAGGCGGAGGCCCTGTTCGATCTGGCACGGCTGCTCGTGCCCGGAACCCTGGTCGAGGAAGCCGCCCTGCGGCGACAGATCCTGCTGCTCGCCGATACCGGCGCCTACGACAAGTTCGTGCTTCTTTCACGCCAATATATTCGGCGATACCGCGCTTCGGTCTATGCCGAGAACTTCAGACGTCGCCTGGCGTCGAGCGCCACGACCTTGGCCACCAAGGGCGACGTCGAGCATCTGAGCAAGTTCGATCCGGTTCTAGCCGAATTGCCGGTCTCGGACCGGCGCATCGTCTACCTCGATCTGGCGCGGGCCGCGATCGTCCACGGGCAAACCGCGACGGCGCGCTTCGCGGCCGAAAAGGCGATCGGTCTCCTCGGCGCCCAGGGCGCAGAGGCCGCCCGAGCGCGGCTTTACCTCGCGGCCGCCTTGATCGTTTCCGACGATTACGATCGCGGCCTGGCGTTGCTGCAATCTGCGGACCGCGCCCTGCTGCCCCCGGAGGACGTCGACCTCAACGCCGCCGCGCTGGCGGTGGCCGACTTGGTGCGGGCCGACCCGCAAGCCAACACCGCGGTGGCCGGCCTTCCTTCCGGGGCCCAGCAACCCGCGCCCGTGCTGCTCGACCAGGCTCGTAAGGCGCTTGCCGACAGTCAAACCCTGTTGCAGGGCCCGCATCCATGAGCAGAGTCAACGTGAACGCTCCGCCTCTCGCGTCAAGTTCCACGCCCGTGGCCAAGGCCGCGGCATCGATCCCGGCGGGCACGGCCGAGGCGGGAGCCGGCTTTGCGTCCATCATGCAGGGCCTGTCCAACCCAGCCCAACCTGCTGGTGCTTCCAGCGCCACGTCGACCTCGGGACCTGCCGGCGAGCAGGCGAGGCCCAAACACCACAAACTCGCCGGCTGGCCGTCATCGGCCTCGAACCGCAATGGCGGAGCGAGCATGGCGGGGGATGATACCGCGCCCGCATCCCCGCCGTCGGCGGCCTTGCCGAGCGTCGTCCCGCAGACCCCGCAGGCGCCCCTCCTTCTTGTGGACGTGACCGCCTGGGCACGAGCCGCTTCCCCGCTGGAGAGTTCGGTCCAGTCCGCCGCATCAACAGCTGCGGCGGCCGGTGGTGCGGATCCTGCGGCGACTTTGGTCGGCACGGCACCGGCCTCAGCCGCACAACCGCCTCTGACGAGTTTTGTTGTTCCGGCAGCGCCGAGCGCAAACGCCCAGAGCCCGGCAGGGCCGAGTGCCCAATCGGAACCGGGTGCTTCGGCTCGCCTTGGTGCCCTCGCCAAAGCGCCCCTGCTGGACCAGGCCACTGGTCGCGGTGCCTCATCGAGCGCTGCCGGGCAAGCGCCGCTGGCTTTAGCGGGCGCAAGCGAACCAGCGATGGTCGCGCCCACGCCGCCCCCGACCTCCCCCGCCAACCCGGCGGTCGAGCCCGGCACGGCTGGACCGGGTCTCCAACCGCCCAGCGGATCCAACCAGGCGACGTCCGCCAACGGAACCGCGACGGCCCCAGAGGGCCAGGGGGTTGCCGTGACGCGAGGGCCGGCGGCTCCCGCAGCGGATCCGGCCAGCTTGGCCGTAAAATCCGACGGCGTGTCGGCTGAGGGTCTGACCTCACCGGCCAGTCCCCCGATCGATCCCGCCCGCACGGCCGGAGGCGGTCCGCAAGCGCCATTCGGGCCCGACAAGGCGGCGCTGCCCAATGGCATCACGACGGCCGCGCCAGGTCGGCCCGTGGCCAAGGCGGTGGGACAGGCGGGTCCCGGCACCCCCCCGGCCAGCCTGACGGCCAAATCCGATGGCGTTTTGGCGCAACATCATGGATCAGCCTCCATCCCGAAGCGCGACCCGAGCATTACAAATGGAGCCCGCATCGCGGCCTCCCCGGTGGGCGTTGCCCCGACGCTGCAGCAGCCCGACACCGCCCCGGTCCTGCCGACCCCGGCCCACCAGATCGCAACCGCCCTTCAGGTGCTGGCGCGCGACGGCGTGACGACCTCGGCAGGCACCCCGGACGCCAGCGCCACGGCACCCGCCAGCGCTGCCCTTCCGGCCGCGGCGGCATCCTCGACCAGCAAGGCCATCACGATCCAGCTCAATCCCGAAAACCTCGGCACCGTGTCGGTCAGCATGCGGATGCGGGGCGGCACGATCGACATCAAGATCGAGGTCGAAAGCACCCAGACGCTGCATCTGCTCGAGAAGGACCGGCATATCCTGTCGGCCGCTGTCGAGGCCGCGGGATCGAACCGTGACGCGCTGCTGCTCACCGGACGCCATTTCTCGCCGACGGCCGAAGTCGGACAGCAGAACGCAATTTGGTCGCCGGCGTCCTCCGGGGGCCAGGGCCAGCACGACGGTGGCCGCCCGGCCCCCTCACCCACGCAAGCCACGCGAGAAGACGACAATGCGAGCGCCAGCCCCGATAGCGCCAATCGCCCGGACGATGAGCTTTATCTTTAGCCTCATGATCCTGGGTCAAACCGCCGGCGCGCAAGCTCAGACCTTGTGCGAAAAAACCATGACCGAGGCGGCGCGTCGCTACGCCATCCCGATCTCGGTGTTTTACGCCGTGGGCCTGCAGGAGACCGGGGGGCGCGACGGGCTACAGCCCTTCTCGCTGAACATCGACGGACGTGCCTCCGTGCACCCGACCCTGTCCGAGGGGCTCGCGGCTTTCGAAGCCGCGCGCCGCAACGGTGCCCGCCTGATCGACGTCGGATGCATGCAGATCAACTATCGCTGGCACGGCGATCAGTTCGCCTCCGTCAGCGACATGTTCGATCCGGCCCGGAACGTCGATTACGCGGCCAAATTCCTTCGCGACCTCAAAGCGCGGGAAGGAAGCTGGACCCTGGCGGTCGCACGCTACAACGCGGGGCCGAACAACAATCCCGCGCAGAAACTCTACGTCTGCGGCGTCATCGGCAAAATGGTCAGGAGCGGCTTCGGCGCCTGGACCGACAATGCGCGGCAGTTTTGCAGCCAGCCGGGCGCGTGAACCACGCGCCCGGCTGGCACCAGTCTGACACAAGCTCGATCAGCGACAATCCCTTGAACGACGAGAAAGCACATTCCCCATGAGTCTCTTTGGCACGCTCAATACCTCCGTCTCGGGCATGGCGGCGCAGGCCAGCAAGCTCGGAACCATCGGCGACAATATCGCCAACGCCAGTACCACCGGCTACAAGGATGCCTCGACGGAATTCGAAACCGTGCTCGGCAACCAGTCGGCGGGAACCTATAATTCCGGAGGCGTGTCGACCAAGGTCCGCTACGGCATCACCACGCAGGGCACCGTCCAAGGGGGGCAATCCTCGGTCTCGGACCTCGCCGTAAACGGCAATGGCTTCTTCGTCGTTCAGGATAGCGCGGGCGGCACGGCACTGACCCGAGCCGGGGCCTTCGTGCCGAACGCGGCCGGCAACCTCGTCAACACCGCAGGCTACAAGCTCATGGGCTATAGCCTGACCGGCGGCTCGACCGCCACCGTGAACGGAACGGGCGGTTTGGTCCCCGTCACTCTATCCACCGGTGGACTGACCGCGACCCCGACGACGAGCGGCACCCTCTCGGTCAATCTGCCCTCGACCGCCACGGCGGTGACCACGGCGGCCAACCTCCCCTCGGCCAATCCCAATCCGACCGCGACGCCCCCGGTCACGGCGGACTATACCGAGAAGACCTCGCTCGCGGTCTACGACAACCAGGGCAACCAGGTCACGTTGGACGTCTATATGACCAAGACCTCGAACAACACTTGGGAAGCCGCGGTCTACAATCACGCGGACGCCAATTCCGCCACCGGGGGGTTCCCCTACGCGTCCGGCCCGTTGAACCAGACCGCGGCGGTGGCCCCGAGCACAACACCCACCCCCGGTCAAATGCTCAGCTTCGATGGCAACGGCCAACTCGTGAGCGGCGGGGACGTCACCCTCACGATCCCCAATGGACAGCCTTTCGATCTCAACATGGGCGCCTCGACCCAGCTCGCGGCCCCCTACACGCCCTCGGCCGCGACCGTCAACGGGAACGCGCCGAGCCAGTTCGACCATTTCACGATCGACAAGGACGGTACCGTCAGCTCGGTCTTCACCAGCGGCGCCACCCTCGCGACCTACCGTATTCCGCTGGCTTCGGTGCAAAGCCCCGACAACCTGACATCGCTTCCCGGCAACGTGTACGAAACCAACACGAGCTCGGGGTCGATGTTGGTGGGTATCGCGCAAACCGGCAAGTTAGGCGAGATCGACGCCAATTCGCTCGAGAGTTCGACCGTCGATATCGCCACCGAACTCACGTCCATGATCGCGGCGCAGCGCAGCTATCAGGCCAATTCACAGGTGCTGCAGACCAGCTCCGACCTGCTGAGCGTCCTCAACAACATCCATGCCTGACAGGCCGGGTCTGTCCTCCTTGCGATCGTGAGTCTCGCCGATGAGCCTTTCCTCCACCGTGAACATCGCGCAGGCGTCGCTGGCCACCAACGCGGCCCTGACCACGATCGTGTCGCGCAACATCGCGGGCGTAAACGATCCCAATTATTCGCGGAAGACCGGCAACATCACCACCAGCCCGGGCGGAGCAGGGGTCCTCACCTCGGTTTCGCGGGCCACCAACGACGCCTTGTTTGCCAATCTGCTGTCCGCCAACGCGGATGCGGCGTCCAGCCAGGCCTTGTCGGACGGGCTCAATACGCTCGAGCAGACCGTCAACCTGACCAACGCGGCTTCGAGCACGGCGAACGCCACGAACGCCGGCACCTCGCCCGCGACCCTGCTCGGCGCCTTCACGACGGCGCTTCAGCAATATGCGGCCTCGCCCGGTTATACCGCGACGGGGCAGGCCGTGATCACCGCGGCCAAAGCCCTGACCGGATCGCTCAACTCGGCCTCGGCCACGGTCCAGAGCGTGCGCGCTCAGGCCGACCAAAATATCGCGAGCTCGGTCGCGGACGTGAATTCCTTGCTGGCGCAGTTCAAGACCGTGAACGACACCATCGTCAAAGGCACGGTCTCCGGAACGGACGTCACCGATGCGCTCGACACGCGCGACAAACTGCTGAGCGCCCTGTCGCAGGACATCGGGATCAGCACGGTGAGCCAACCCAATGGCGGAACCGCGATCTTCACCGACAGCGGCGCCACCCTGTTCCAGGGCACCGCCCGAACCGTCTCCTTCGCGCCGACCACCACCTATACGGCGGGCACGGTCGGGGGCAGCGTCTCGGTGGACGGCGTCCCGGTGACGGGCGCCTCGGCCGTCATGGGTCTGAAGTCCGGCAAGATCGCGGGCCTCACCACGCTGCGCGACACCACCGCCGTGTCCTACCAGAACCAGCTCGACCAGGTGGCGAGCGGCCTGATCACGAGCTTTGCGGAAACCGACCAGACGGGCGGCACCGCGCCCACGATCCCGGGCCTGTTCACCTATGCGGGCGCGCCCGCCATGCCGTCGGGCGACCCAGCCGGCCTCGCGGCGGGCCTGTCGGTGAGCGCCTCGGTCGACCCCTCTCAGGGCGGCACGCTCTCGCGGCTGAGGGATGGCGGGATCGGCAATCCGGCGAACCCCGCCTACACGGCCAACACCAGCGGGGCGGCCAGCTATTCCACGCACCTGAACGCGCTGCTCTCAAGCCTGCAAACCAGCCGCTCCTTCGACCCCACGTCGGGCGGCAGCGCTACCGGCACGCTCGCCGACTACGCCACATCGTCGGTGAGCTGGCTGGAAGCCGCGCGGCAAGGCGCCGACAACACGACCACGGACCGCAGCGCCGTCGCGACTCAGACGGCCGCAAGTCTGTCCAGCCAGAACGGGGTCAACCTCGACGATCAATTGTCCAAGATGCTCGATCTGGAACATTCCTACCAAGCATCCGCCGAGCTGATCTCGACCATAAAAGCCATGTTCACCGCCCTATTCGCGGCATAAGCGAGGATCGCGCCTTGACCTATATCTCGTCCCAAGCGCTCACCGCGTCGAGCCGGCAGGCCGTCCTGCAGGCCCAGAGTCAGCTCGCACGCGTGCAAAAGCAGCTTTCCAGCGGCACGCTCGCAGATGTCGGACTGGGGCTCGGATCGAGCTCGGGGCAATATGTCGGTCTGACCAACCAGCAGAACCAATTGCAGGCCATCACCGATGACAACAGCCTCGCTGCGACCAGGCTTGCTTCCACCGCGACCGCGCTGACAAGCCTGCAAACCACGGCTTCGAGCTTCCTGTCCTCCCTTACCGCCGCGGCCTCGTCGGGCGGTATCTCGAACACCGTGCAGTCGACCGCGACCGGCAATCTTGGGGCATTGATCTCGACCCTGAATACGAGCGTGGCCGGGCAATTCATCTTTGGGGGAATCAATTCGGGCACGGCGCCCATGGCCGACTACGCGTCTACCCCGGCCTCGGCCAGCAAGACCGCGGTCGATGCCGCCTTTTCGGCCACGTTCGGGACCACCCAGACCTCCGCGTCTGCGAGTTCGATCAGCGGCGCCGCCATGACGAGCTTCCTCAACACGACCTTCGCGTCGCTGTTCGGTGGTGCGTCCTTCACCTCGACCTGGTCCTCGGCATCCGATCAGCCGATCACCAGCCAGATTTCGACGAGCCAGACCGCCGCGACCTCGATCAGTGCCAATACCGGCGCGATGCAGAAACTCGCGCAGGCCTACACCATGGTGAGCGAGTTCGGCGGACAGAATTTCGGCACCGCGGCCGGCCAGGCCGTGATCGCCTCGGCGACCCAGCTCGTCAGCGGCGCGATTTCGGACCTCACCAATCTGCAGGCGGGGGTCGGGATCGTTCAATCCTCCATCACGAACGCCAATGCCAGCATGGCGGCACAGATCAGCGTGTTGTCGACCCAGAGCGATTCCATGGCCGGGCTCAGCAGCACCCAGACCCTCGATCTCACCAGCCAGGTCAGCACGCTGCAAACCCAGATCGAGGCCTCTTTCGAGGTTACCGCGAAGCTCCAGCAGATGAGCCTCGTCAACTACATGGCCTGAGGATCCGCCTCACGCGGACCGTCCTCGACCGCGCCCACGGGAATCTTCATGTACCTATCCTCCTACGCTGAAGTCCTCTTCGATAGTCAGGTCGACGCGCGAGCGGCCGAACGGCGGGCCCTCGCTCAAGCCATCACGCTGCTGGAGGGCGCCGCCGCCACGGCCCCGCACTCCATCGAGGAGCAGCAGGCCCTCGAAACCACCACCCAGATCTGGGGCCTGTTCATCAAGGACCTCGCCCGCCCCGAAAACGACCTCGACCCGCAGGTGCGGGCCGATCTCATGTCGATCGGTCTCGGCATCATGTCGGAGGCGCAAAAGATCGCCCAAGGCAAGTCGCGCGACCTCCTGGGGATCGCCGAAATCTGCGGCATCATCCGCGATGGACTGGCATAGGGTCATCATGCACATCACCTTGCGCGCCAACGAGAAGATCTACATCAACGGAGCCGTGTTGAGGGCGGATCGCAAAGTCTCGATCGAACTCATGAACGATGCCGTCTTCCTGCTCGAAGCGCATGTCATGCTGGAACAGGACGCCACGACCTTGCTGCGACAGCTCTACTTCATCGTGCAGACGATGCTGATGGAACCGCAGGAACGCGACGGCAACCAGGAGCTGTTCCGGCAGCAATGCGTGGCGCTCGTGTCGGCCTATCACGATGTCACCTTGATCGAAGGGCTGCTCAAAACCGCCGACCTGGTCGACAAGCGGCGGCATTTCGAAGCCCTCAAACTCATCCGCACCCTGCTGCCCGTGGAAGATGCACTCCTCAACCCCACGCCCAGCCGGCTTGCCGCTGCCTCCTGACCGACACCAGCCCACCCGCGTCGCGTTTCTCGAATACCGACCTAGAAGAAAGGCACTTCCCATGACGACGATCGGGTCCACGCCCCCCGTGACATCAAACGCGCAAAGCGCGAGCGCCGCCGCGACCGCCTCCACAACGGTCGACTACAATTCCTTCCTGCAGCTCATGATCCAGGAAATGAAGAACCAGGACCCGACGAGCCCCTCGGACCCCACCCAATATATGAGCCAGCTTGCATCCTTCTCGAGCGTCGAGCAGGAGGTCAACACCAACAACAAGCTCGATTCCTTGCTCACCACCTCCTCGTTGAGCCAGGCCGAAAGCGTGATCGGCAAGACGGTGTCATCCTCGGACGGCAAGACCTCCGGAACCGTGGCCTCCGTGCTGCTCGGCACCGGCGGCACCGCCACCGCGACGCTGACCAACGGCTCGACCCTGGCGCTCGGCAGCGGCGTCACGATCGGCAACGCCCCCGCCAGCAGCGGCTCGTGAGCGAAGCCGACGCCATCAGCCTCGTCCAGAGCGCGATCTGGACCATCGCGCTCGCGTCGGGCCCCGCCCTGCTCACCGCAATGGGGGTGGGGATCGTCATCGCGCTATTCCAGGCGCTGACACAAATCCAGGAGATGACCCTGACCTTCGTGCCGAAGATCATCGCGGTCCTCCTCGTGCTCAGCCTGACCGCCTCCTTCATGGGCTCGCAGCTCTTCATCTTCACCGAGCATGTCTACGGTCGGATCGAAAAGGGGTATTGAGGCGGGGTGAAGAGAAGGGCCTAGGCCATGGCAAGCAGAGCTGCAAACATCATCCGGGGCGCCCAGGAGGCATTGGCAATCGCCAAGGGCGAGGCTGATCTGGCGACCCACGAGGTTCACGTGCCGGCCGATGTCGACGTGCGCGCGATCCGCGCCGCCACCGGCATGACGCAGGCGGAATTCGCGGCGGCCTTCGGCTTCCCGGCGGGAACGCTGCGCGATTGGGAACAGGGCCGGACTCGCCCTGACATGGCGGCCCGATCCTACTTGCTGGTCATCCAGCGCCGGCCGGACGCGGTTCGCGAAGCTTTGGCAGTGCTTTAGGCCAAAGCGCGCGGCGCTTCTCCGTCATGCGCGGGCTTGTCCCGCGTATCCACGCGGCGGGGCGGCGCTCCTTCGCGTATTGAAGCGCACATCGGCGTGGATACGCGGGACAAGCCCGCGCATGACTAACTTACCTAGATCCTCGTCCTTCCCCTCGCCCAGCCACGCTGACGCAAGCTTCCCGGGCGAAGCTCAGCGGGCGCCGCGAATCCCCTTCGCGGCCCTAGCCCGCCGCCTTGCGGCCACGAGCAGCCTCGAAGGACATCCTCTTGAGCGTCACGGCAGCCTCCCCGCCAAAAGCCGAACGCAAGAGCATGCGGGATATCGGCTTTGCGGTCGGCATCATCACGATCCTGTCGATCTTCTTCCTGCCGATCCCCGCCTTCCTGATCGACATCGGCCTCGCGTTCTCGATCGCGCTCTCGGTGCTGATCCTCATGGTGGCGCTGTGGATCGACAAGCCGCTCGATTTCTCGGCCTTCCCGACCGTGCTGCTGGTCACCACCCTGCTGCGGCTGTCGCTGAACATCGCCACTACGCGGCTGATCCTGTCCAACGGCGCCCAAGGCGAGACCGCGGCGGGCTTCATCATCGGGGGCTTCTCGCGCCTGGTGATGAGCGGCGATTTCGTGATCGGGCTGATCGTCTTCGCGATCCTCATCACGATCAATTTCCTGGTAATCACCAAAGGCGCGACCCGCATCGCCGAGGTCGGGGCGCGCTTCACCCTCGACGCCATCCCGGGCAAGCAGATGGCGATCGACGCGGATCTGTCGTCCGGTCTCATCAACGACAAGGAGGCGCAGCGCCGCCGCCGTGAACTGGAAGAAGAGAGCTCCTTCTTCGGCTCGATGGACGGCGCCTCGAAATTCGTGCGCGGCGACGCGGTCGCGGGCCTCATCGTGCTCGCGGTCAACATCTTTGGCGGCATCGTGATCGGGGTGACGCGGCACGACATGCCGCTGTCCAAAGCCGCCGACGTCTTCGTGAAACTGTCGGTCGGCGACGGCCTGGTGTCGCAGATCCCGGCCCTCATCGTGTCGCTCGGCGCGGCGCTGCTGGTGTCCAAGGGCGGCACGCGCGGCTCGGCCGACAAGGCGGTGCTCAGCCAGCTCAGCAATTTTCCGCGCGCCCTGTTCGTCGCGGCTCTGTTGATGTTCATGCTGGCGCTGCTGCCGGGCTTGCCGTTCCTGCCGTTTGCGCTGCTCGGCGGCGTCATGCTGTTCGTCGGCTTCGCGATCCCGCGCAATCGCGCCGCCAAACTGGCGGCCGAAGCCGCCACGGTGGCGTCCGCCGAACGCGACGCGGTCGCCGACGCCAAGGGTTCGGTCAAGGAACTGCTGCGCACCGCCGAAATCGAACTCTGCCTGGGCAAGCAGCTCGCCGGCAAGCTGCTGGCGTCGCAGGACGCGCTCGGCCACAGAGTGGTCAAGATGCGGCGCAAGTTCGCCCAGCAATACGGCTTCGTGGTGCCCGACATCAAGGTCACCAACAGCCTCGACGTGCCGCCGAAAACCTACCAGATCAAGATCCATGGCACGATCGTGGCGAGCCAGGAGATCCGGCTCGGCGAGGTGATGGTCATCACGGGCAGCGGGCGCAAGCCCGACGTGCCCGGCATCGAGGTTCGCGAGCCCGCGTTCGGCATGAAGGCCGTGTGGATTTCCGATGCCTATCTGGGCGAGCTCAAGAGCCAGAATTTCCAGGCCGTCGACGCCGTCTCGATCCTGCTGACGCACCTCTCCGAAGTCATCCGCAACAACCTCGCGCAGCTCTTGTCATACAAGGACATGAAGGTCCTGCTGGACCGGCTCGACCCGGACTACCGCCGCCTCGTCGACGACATGTGCCCCTCGCAGCTGTCCAATTCTGGGCTGCAAGCCGTGCTCAAACTGCTGCTCGGCGAGCGCGTCTCGATCCGCAACCTGCATCTGATTCTCGAGGCCATCGCCGAAATCGTGCCGCATGTGCGCCGGTCCGAGCAGATCGCCGAACACGTGCGCATCCGCATGGCGCAGCAGATCTGCGGCGATCTTGCCGAGGACGGCGTCCTCAAAGTGCTCCGGCTCGGCAACCGCTGGGACCTTGCCTTCCACCAGAGTCTCAAACGCGACGGCAAGGGCGAGATCGCCGAATTCGAGCTCGATCCGCGGCTGGTCGAGGCTTTTGGGACCGAAGCCTCGGCGGCGGTTCGGGAGCGCATGGATCAGGGGCACAAATTCGTATTGATCGTGGCGCCCGAGGTACGCATCTACGTGCGCATGATCATCGAGCGGATGTTCGCGACCCTCCCGGTGCTATCGCATCTGGAAATGGCGCGAGGCCTCGAGATCAAGGCCCTGGGCACGATTTCTTGACCGCGACCGCCGAGCAGATGGTGCTGGCCGCCTTCTTGGTCTTCAGCCGGATCGGGGCCTGCCTGTTGCTCGTGCCGGGCTTTTCCAGCCCGCGCATCCCGGTCCAGGTCCGCCTGTTCGTGGCGCTGGGCCTGTCGCTCGCCCTGACGCCGCTGCTGCTGGATGTCTTGAGGCCTCTCACCGATCAGGCCACCCCGCTCGACCTGCTCAAGACCATGTCGTCGGAACTTCTGGTCGGGGCCATGATCGGCCTTCTGGCGCGGTTCTATTTCGTGGCGCTGGAGACCATCGCGATGGCGATGGCCATGGCGGTCGGCCTCAGCAGCAATCTCGGGGCGCCCGTCAACGAGGAGGAGCCCCTGCCCGCCCTCTCGACCCTGCTGACGCTCGCCGCCACGCTGCTGCTGTTCGTGACCGACCAGCACCTCGTGCTGTTCAGGGCTCTGGCGGGCTCTTATTCGGCCATGCCGGTGCAGGCCGGCTTCGCGCCGCAAGCCGCCCTGATCCAGCTCGTCAACTCGGCTTCCGCCTCCTTCATGCTGGCCTTGCGCGTCGGCAGCCCCTTCCTGATCTTCTCGGTCATCCTGAACCTCGCGGTGGGTCTCACGAACCGGCTGGTGCCGACCGTGCAGATCTACTTCCTCGCGAGCCCGTTCCTGCTGATCGGCGGATTGCTCCTGCTCACGCTGACGGTCCGGTCCTTCCTGCAGGTGTTCATGACCGGCTTCTCGCATTTTCTGGCGAACGGATGAGCGCGCGCCTGAAGGGTCTGCGACGCATCCACAAGCTGCAATCGCAAATCAAACGCGTGGCCGAGGCGCGGCTCGCCACGTCGGAGCGCCGCAAGGCGGAGCTCGACACGGCGTTGCGCGAACTCGGCGCGTTCTTCGAGCGCGACGGCCCGATCGGCGACCTTGCGGCGCTTGGGATGCGGCAAGCGCAGCGGCTCGCCCGACGCGAAGCCGAAGCGGAACAGGACCGTGCCGGTCGAGCCACGACACTGCTCCATGCCGAGAGCCGTCTCGCCCTGATGGAGCGGCGCATCGATGACCTCGATCGCGACGATCGCCGCCTCGAGGAGCGACTGCAACTCGAACGAATCCTGGACGCCTTTGCCAACCGGGCCGACGACCCGTCGTGACGGCGGCCCGCCGCCCCGCAAGCCTGCCGTAAGCTTGCCCGTGCAAGCTCAACCGAGAGCCAAGGGTGCCCGACCCGATCCTTCTTCCCAAGCGCCGGACCTGACCATTGTCGATCGCGCCGCCCTCCGACATCGTCCTCGACGTCGCTCAAGCGGCCGATCCGATCCGGCGCGACGCCGCGATCGCTAAGCTTGCCAAACTCGCCTCGGGAGCGGCGCCCTCGAGCGATTTTGCGGCCTCCATGGCGGCCTCGAGCGAATCAAGGACCGGAGCCAACGCCGTGGCGGGCGAGATCGGGACGTTCGGGGCCGCGCAACACGCCGCGCGGCCGAGTTCGCCCTATCAGAAATTTGAGGCCGTGCTGCTGCAGACCTTCATGCAGGAGATCCTGCCCAAGAACGCGGACCTTTACGGCGACGACGCCTCGGCCGATGCGTGCCGCTCGATGTTGGCCGAACAGATGGCCAATCAGCTGGCCGCGACCGGCAAGTTCGGCATCGCCAAGGCGATCGAAGCCCACGGCAAGGCGGCCGGGGCCGTGGTTCCAGCCGAGGTGTCGCGCGCCGCGGCGACGCCGGACCTGTCGATGACCGCACTGCACCCCTTCCGGAAGGTTTGATCGTGACCGACGACCCGCATACCGGCCGCGCGGCCCAGATCGCCGCACCCATCGACGATCCCACGCTGATAGCCTTCATGGCCATCGTGGATCGACTGGAATCGATCGTCGACGCCGAGACCGAAAGCTTGCATCGCAATCGTTCCGATCGGGTGGGCGAAACCGGTCAGCGCAAGCGCCAGGGAATGCTCGAATTGGCCCGTGTCATGCGCGTGCTCACCCGCGGCGGCACCCCCACGCCGGTGCGCGAGCGCCTCGATCGGTTCGCCACCAAGCTCGAACACAACCGCAGCATCCTCGACGTGCATCTCAGGGCCGTGCGCGATGTCGCAGAAACCATTGCGCGGACCCTGCGCGAGGCCGAGTCCGACGGCACCTACTGCCTGCTCGTGGACCGCCTATGAAACTGGTTCTGGTCGGTCTCTGGATCACGTTGGTGGCCCTGGGCTCGGCCTTCGGGGCTGCGACCTTCGTGTTTCTCCGGCCCGAAGCGACTGCGGCTCCCGTCGTGCTGCAGCCTGAGAAAACCCGGGTCTTGAACGTCCCCATGATCGCGGACGGCGTGGTGCAAGGGTTCGTGTCGGCGCAATTCATCTTCACGATGGACGGCGCGACCCTCAAATCGCTGCCGGTGCCGCCGGAAGTCTATCTGCTGGATGAGGCTTTCCGCACGCTCTACACCGACGACAATCTCGACTTCAGACATTTGGAAAAATACGACCTCGCCAAACTGACCAAACATCTGGTCGATGCCACCAACGCTCATCTGGGCGCACCCTTGATCAAGGACGTTTTGATCGCCGATTTGAGCTATGCACCCAAGCGCAGCGATGCGGAGTGAGCTTGGTCCTCGGCGGCAGGACGCCCGAGCGAGCCGGGACCGGACTGGGCTCGCACTGCATTCCATGCCGACGGCATTGCTCGCGAACGAGACTTTGAACGAGTTCGCCATGGGCGAGCGCGCTCCAGCACCACGGGAGCCGACATGAGGCTGTTTGGCCAAACCAGGAGCGAGCAAGCGGGCAGCGCGCTCGGGGCCGACTTCACGGCCCGGCAGGCCCATCCGCGCATCGATGCGTTCACGTTTTGGGGCCTTGCCATCGCGCTTTTGGGGTGGGGCGTGCTGATCGCCGCGCTGATGCTCAGCGACGTGTTTTTGAAGGCCGGCAGCCTCGTGGCGCTGATCTCGCTGCGCTCGGACCTCGTCACCTTGGCCCAGACCACCATCCTAAGTGGCTTCGCGCTGGCCGTGATCGGCGCCCTGCGGGCAGGCTTCGGGGCCCTCAACCGCTTCTTCGATGCCGTCCTCCAGCGTTCCTCGGCGCCTCGCCCCGCCCCGGTGGTGGAAGTGCCCGAACCCGAGTCGGTCAGCGTGACCACACCGGCCGAGCGCTTTGCCCAGGCGAACCGCCTCAAGGAGCGCAATTACGTCGTGCTGCCGGATGGATCGGTCGAGGTCGAAACCCTGCTCGGCACCCGCATTTTCGCGACGCTGGAAGAGGCACGGGATTTCATCCACTGACAGGCACCGGTCGGCTCGCCAAGGCACGCGTTCGCACCCCAACGATGCCTCGGCGCGCGCGCTTCGCGGGCTAAAGCCATACGCAGCGAGGCTTTTTCGGCGTCGTCGTGGCATCCGAATTGCTCAGCCGCCACCCGTATCTTCTGGGAGCTGTCCGTGAACTGGACCAAATGGCTCGCCTGCTGCCCGTCTTGGGAATTTAGGGCGGAACGGCGGTGCTCAACGAGACCCAACCTCTCGTGCTGGGCATGCCCCTCCTGCCCCGCATAGGGTCCGGCTCCGGTCGTCGACGCAGCGCGGGGGCGCCCGCCGGGTGTGGCTCAAGACGGGCCCGCGCACCGCACCGCCCGGTGGTCAGGCCCCGAACCGGGCGCGATAATCCTGCGGCGTGGAGGCGAGCAGCCGGAAAAAGCTGCGCCGCATGGTCTCCTCGGACCCGAAGCCGCATCGTGCGGCGATTCGCTTGGCGGGCAAGCGCGTGTCGGAGAGAAGGTGGCGAACCGCTTCCACCCGCAACCGTTCGACCGCGCGCGCCGGCGTGAGGCCGGTCGCCTCCGTGTAACGCCGGATGAAACTGCGTTCGCTCATCCCCGCCTGCCGTGCCAGGGCGCGCAGCGACAGATCGCCCGCCAAGTGATCGTTGATCCAGTCATGGAGCGCCGCAAAGCGATCGTCGGCGGCTTGCAGCGAAAGGGCGGCGCTGAACTGAGCCTGGCCCCCGGGACGCTTGAGGAACACGACGAGGTAGCGCGCCACGGCAAGCGCCACAGTGCGGCCGAGATCCTCCTCCACGAGCGCCAACGCCAGATCGATCCCGGCCGTCACCCCGGCCGAACTCCAGACTGAACCGTCGCGGACGAAGATCGGGTCCGCCTCGACACGGACGGCAGGGAACCGCCGGGCGAGTTCGGCACAGAACGACCAATGCGTTGCGGCGCGTCGCCCGTCCAGCAATCCCGATGCGGCAAGCAGAAAGGCGCCGGTGCACACCGAGGCGACCCGGCGCGCTCCTGCGGCCCGGGCCCGCACCCAATCCACCAGCACCGGATCGGCCGAGGCCTCCAAGACGCCCTGGCCGCCCGCGATCATCAGCGTGTCCAATGCGGCGTCGATCGGCGGAAGCGGCTCCGCCGCGAGCCCCAACCCGGCCGAGGCAGTCACGCCTTGTCCGCCTTGCGCCACGACCCGGACCGAATAGGGCGGCACACCACCCGACTCGACCATCAGATCATTGGCGGAGGAAAAGACCTGGAGCGGCCCCGCGACATCGAGCAATTGCACCGCCGGGAAGGCGAGCACCTCGATCAAGCGAGGCCCACTTGGCGTAATACGAGGAGGGGCAGGCATTTCTGCCATACCCTGCCCGCCTATCGCTGCGGTGTCCACATCTTGCCGCAGGCTGTCGCCGACGGAATCCATAGTGCCGCGGCGCAACCGTCAGAACGCGACGGGGCCGACCGATCCGATCCAGCCGCGGACCTTGGTGGGATCTGCCTCGTCCATGTAGAAGAAATGGGTCATCACGGGCTTCACGATCTTTTGACTGCCGTCTTCGGGTGTCATCGTGACGATGCCGCGAAAGACCTTAAGCGATCCGCCATCCAGATATTCGGTCACATCGTGATGGGCCGTGAACCCCGTGTCGATAAAGGCACGGAGATTCGCGCGGATCTGCTCGCGCCCATTCCATTCGGCGACGCCGAGGCGGCAGGTGGCGTCCTCGACAAAGCAGTCGAAGCCCTTGCCGAAGGTTTTGTCGTCGATTTCCTTCCAGAAAGCCAAGAGCCATTCCGGCGGAGCCGTTTTAGTAAAGGTCATGGTCGTCATAGGAGTGTTCCGGTGTGTGAGCGAATGGGAAGCGCAACCGGGCGCCTCACCACAGCCGATATGGGGGTCCGCGGATTGGCGTAACTGCCAGTTTACCCTCGTTTTCCGCCAAGTGCTTTAGGTCGTGGTAGGCCGCGCCCTCGGGGCAGGCCTCGGCCGCACCACGGCGGAACCTTGCTCAGCGCGGACGCGCCCCGATGACGCCGCCTCGCGTGACCACCACCCAGGCGTCGCGCTGGCGCTCGATGGAAAGCACCTCGCCGGCGCCCTCCAGCATCGAGCCCGGCCGCACCAAGGCCAGCCTGTCGCGCCCCTCGACCAGCGCCTTGCCGTCGAAAACGTCGCGGAGCACGAAATCGACGAGCGGATTGGCTCGGCCAGTGCGGATCGCCTCGACGAGCGGCGAGGCGGGCGCGAGACCCAACGGTTTTGGGGCGCCTTTGGCGATCGCACCCGTGGGCACGTAGTCGATCGCCTGCGGCGGATCGGAGGTCGCGGTCCCAGCCCCTGGGAGGCCCGGGTCGGGCGTGGCCGTCACCATCCCAGCAAAGCGGGGGCGGTGGTCGAACTTAGCGAAGACGCCGAAGTCCGCGCCGTGCGGGTCACGGGCGGGCGGCCCGATCACGATCATGTAGGCTGCAAAAGCAGCCGAGCTGGCGGCGAAGCCCAGGCCCAGGCTGCCCCACAGCCAGTCGGGACCCGGCCTGTTCGCCGAGCCAGTAAAAGAGCCGCTGGACTGGCCCAGGCTCATGGCGGGCTCGCCTTCGGCTTCTGCAGTTCCGTGGCGAGATCGCGGAAGGCGTCCGGGCTCGGCGGCATGGCGGGCGATTGGCTCATCGCCGCATAGATCCGCGGCACCAGGGCCAGCGCCTGATCGAGGTCTGGATCGCTGCCCGCCTGATAGGCCCCCATGGCGCGCAGATCGCGGGTATCCTCGTAACGGGCGATCATGTCCTTGAGCTTGGCAACCAGCACGGCCTGATCCGGGGTCCAGACGTGCTGCGCCAGGCGCGACAACGATCCCAGGGTGTCGACCGCCGGATAGCGGCCCTGAGCCGCGATTCTGCGGTCGAGCACGATGTGACCGTCCAGCGTGCCGCGGATCGTGTCCGCCACGGGATCGTTGTGGTCGTCGCCATCGACCAGGACCGAGAAGATCCCGGTGATGCTGCCGCTTCCCTCGAGGCCGGGGCCGGCCCGTTCCAGCAGTTTGGGAAGGTCGCTGAACACGCTCGGCGCGTAGCCCCGCGCCACCGCGGGCTCGCCCGCCGCCAGCGCGACGTCGCGCGCCGCATGGGCGAACCGCGTCACCGAATCGACGATGAGCAGGACCTGCTCGCCCGAATCGCGAAACGCCTCCGCGATGCTCATGGCGGCCTTGGGGGCCAGCCGGCGCATCATCGGGCTCTCGTCGCCGGTCGCCACCACCGTGATGGCGTGCTGACGTTTGGCGCCGAGCGTTTCGTCCAAGAATTCGCGCACCTCGCGGCCGCGTTCGCCCACCAGCGCGATCACCACGGTATCGAAGCTGCCGCAGGTGGCCAGCATGGCCAGCATGGTGGATTTGCCCACCCCGGACCCGGCAAAGATGCCGATGCGCTGGCCGGCGCAGATCGGAGTAAAAATGTCGATGACGCGGACGCCGGTCTTCAAGGGGGCCGTCACCCGGGCTCGCCGCAAGGCCGGCGGCGGCTCGGCCTCGGCGTCGACCAGACGGGGCCCGCTCAACAGAGGTCCCTCGCCGTCGATCGGCTGGCCGAGCGCATTGATGACGCGGCCCTTCCAGCTCGGATCGGGTGCGAAGGTGATGCCGCCGGTCTTGCGTACCGCAAGCCCGAGCCGCGCATCGGTGCGTACCCCGAATGGCTTCACGGTCGCGTGACCGCGATCGAGGCGGACGATCTCGCCCGCCTGCGACAGCCCGTCGACCTCGAAGGCCACGCAGTCGCCGAGCTTGACGAAACGCGACAGGCCGCCGACCCGGTAGGTGGTCGGGGTGACCTCGGTCACCAGACCCGAGACCTCGATCAAGGGCACGGCCTTGGCGGTTTCGCGGACGCTTCGGGCGAGACGCTCAAGCGCGTTCATGGCCGGGCCGTCACGACGAAGTCGCGCCCAAGGTCTTCACCGCGTCCTGCAGCGAGGTATCGGCGGCTTGGTTCATGTTCGTCATGCTTTCGAGGGCACGCTGGATTTCGATCAGCTTCGCCATTTCGAGCACGGGATTGACGTTCGATCCTTCGACGAAACCCTGCACCACCCCGGTCGCGGTGAAATCGAGAACCGGGGTCGCGGCTTGGTCTGGGATCACGGCGGAGTTGGATGCGCGGGTCAGCTTCGCGGTGGGATCGATGCTGAAGAGGCCGATCGCGCCGCTCTGGTGACCGTTCTGGGTCATCATGCCATCCGACGAGATAGTGGGCGGTCCGGCGCCAGGGTCGAGCGTCAAGGGGGCGCCACCGGCGTCGAGAACCGGATCGTTGTTCAGCGTCTGCACGTCGCCGGTCTGGCTGATCTTCAGCCGTCCGTCATGGGTATAGGCGATCCCCGACGCGGTCCTGATGCCGAGCCAGGCATCGCCCTGAACCGCGACGTCGAGCGGGTTGTCGGTCTTGGTCACCTCGCCGGCCCGTCGGGAGATGTAGCTGTTGCCAGGGCCGCTGAACGCCACCGGTTCGGCGCCGGTGTTCGACAGCACCGTATCGAAACTGACGCCGTCGGCCCGGAAGCCGGCGGTATTCATGTTGGCGATGTTGTTGGCCACGGTCTGCAGGCGTTTTTCGATCGCCATCTGGCCGGCCGCGCCGACGTAGAAATTCGACTGCATCAGCTAGACGTCCTTGGCGCTGGGGTGGGGCCGCGGGTGCATCGGATGTCGCCGACCTCAATTGCCGCCGAGCGGCAGCCCGGCGATGCTCATCAGCAGATCGGCACTGAGCCCGGTCGTGGGAGAGGCCGATGCCAGGAGCGCGTTGTCGGGGAAGGACGACGCCGCGGTGTTGTTGCCGGAGGAGTCCCACTGCGCCGTGAACCGCTCCGTCAGCTTCTCGACCTTGGCGGGGTCCTGCAGATCCTTGATGTTCAGGACCTTGTTGAGATAGGCAGCCTGGGTGTCGATGTTGGCATTGCCCGAATAGGGCGAGATTCCGTAGATGGTCTGGACGACCTTCAGGATCGCCGGATCGGCCAGCAACCCATAAGCCGACGTGATCGAGGACGCGCTGCGTTTGAAGTAGAGCGCCAGTTTCACGCCCTGGTTCTGGGTGCCTTGGTTGTCCTCTAGGGTTTGCTCGACATAGGCCGACGTGGTGCCCGTGGTGGCGGCCGTCGTGCCGGTCGCGCCTGCTCCGTTGGCCGCGAAGTTGAAGGCCGTCGCAAAGGCCTTGTAGCGCGGGTCTGAAAGCGTGTTGGCCAGAGCCGTCTTATCGGTGATGCCCCCTTGAAGGACTTTGGTCATCAAGCCTTTGGCATAGGTGAGGTCGCTCAGCCCATAAGCCTTCATGGCGTAGGAGAAGAGCTGATAGTTGTTGACGAAATCGCTGACCGTTTTGACCTTGCCGATATTGGCCAAGTAATAGGCCGTCGCGGTCTTCACCTCCGGGCTCGCGGCCGTGGCGGCCTGCTGGCGTGGAAGATTGTTCTGAATGGAGAGATAGGCGGCGGTGGTGGACAACACGGGCGCTGGCCTTCTGGTGGAGCAGGCGCCGCCTGTCGCGTGGCCCGCTGGCCCGCGTCCGTCGGAACTCGGGCTCGGCGCACTTTCGCGTCGGCGACTTGCCCCAGGCTGACCTCGCGCCTGGCGCCGTTTCGCCCAACAGCCCCACGCAAGGCTGTCCTGTTGCTTTGCTCGATATGGCGGCAAAGCGGAGGCACCAGCCTTGAGTTTCTTCATCGGTCTAGTGGTGGCGATCGGCTGCATGCTCGGCGGCTTCGCGGGGGCCGGCGGGCATGTCGCGGTGATCTGGCAGCCCTACGAGTTGATCATCATCCTGGGCTCGGCGCTCGGCACGTTCATCGTCGCGAACCCCCTTGCCACCATCAAGGACACCGGCAAAGCGGTCATCGAGGCCATCAAGGGCTCGACACCCAAACGCCGCGACTATCTCGACGTGCTCGGCATCCTCTACACGCTGATGCGCGAGCTTCGCGGCAATGCCCGCAACGCCGTCGAAGGGCACATCGACAACCCCAAGGAATCCGAGCTCTTCACGAAATATCCCAAGATCCTCGCCAATGCGGATCTGACGACCTTCATCTGCGATTACTGCCGCCTGATCCTCATCGGCAACGCCCGGACCCATGAGATCGAATCGCTGATGGACGAAGAGATTCAGACCATCATGCGCGACAAGCTCAAGCCCTATCACGCCCTGCAGGCCGTGGCGGACGGCCTGCCGGCCCTCGGCATCGTGGCGGCCGTGCTCGGGGTCATCAAGGCCATGGGGGCGCTCGACCAATCGCCCGAGATCCTCGGTGAGTTGATCGGGGCCGCGCTCGTCGGCACCTTCGCGGGTATCTTCATGTCCTACGGCATCTTCGGGCCGCTCGCGCACAAGATCAAAGTGACCCGGGAGAAGCGCGTGAGGCTCCATGTCATCATCAAGCAAGCCCTGCTGGCCTTCATGAACGGGGCCGTGCCGCTGATCGCCCTCGAACATGGGCGCAAGACGATCTCCTCGCACGATCGCCCGACCATCGATGAAGTGGAGAACGAGACGATGGGCGTCGGCGTCAGTGCGGTGCCGGCCCCCACGGTCAAGAAGGCCGCCTGAGCATGGCGGGCAGGAACCCGATCCAGGCGACGGGCCATGGCACGGCACCGCGATGGTTCGACCGGACGGCGCATGCGGGCGCTCGCGGCATGTCCGGGCTCGCCGAGGTGATGACGGCGGTGGCCAAGGCCTGGACCCGCGAATTCTCCACGCTCTCGTCGGCGCCAGGCGAGATCACCTTCAAGTCCGCCACCACAACGACAGTCGCGGACGCGGTGTCGGGTGTAAACCCGTTCACGACCTTCGGAACTCTGCACGCCGCACCCTGGAACACCGCCCTCGCCATGCGCTTCGAGCAGGCCTTCGTGGCCGTGACGGTCGAAGCGCTCTTCGGCGGCGCCGGCGAGGAGCAGCCCGATCGCACCCCTGGGCCGCTGTCGCCGATCGAGACGCGGATTGCCGACATGATCGGCAACCAGGTCGCCGATGCCATGACGGACGGCTTTGCGGACCTCCTGCCCGCCACATTCTCCTTCGCGGGTCTGCAAGCAAAACTCGATCCGAGCCTCCTGGGCAATGGCTCGGCCACGATCCTGGTCGCGACCTTCGCCCTGACCACGTTGTGGGGCACGGTCGAGCTCGACCTGCTCGTGCCGCAGGCCGCGCTCGACATCATCGGGCCGCAGCTGGCGATCTCGTCCGACAAACCGCAGGCCGTCCCCGACCGGCAGTGGAGCGATCGGCTCGAAGCGGAGGTCAGCCGCACGAGCGTGACGCTGACGGCCGTGATGGCGAGCGATCCCATGAGCCTTGGTGCCATCGCGTCGCTCCGGATCGGCCAGGTTCTGACCTTGCCGATCGGGGCCGACAAGGCGATCCGATTGACGTGCGAGGACCGTGCCCTGTTTCGCTGCGACCTCGGACAATCGACCGGCGTCTATACCGTCCGGATCAACGCTCCGATGTCGCCGGGTTGACTATCCTGGCGCAAGTCTCGTCCGTTAGTTTGCGTTGCCGCCCACCTGCTGCGCCCACGGTCCAACGCGTCGGCGGACCTTTCGCGAACATCAAGGTTCATCATGCTGACTGAAGAACGAGAGCAGATCGGCGAAGCAACCGAATCGCCCAATCTCGGCGCCATCCTGAGCATCCCGGTTTCGGTGCAGATCGTCCTGGGCGGCGCCACCATGCCGCTGTCGGATCTGATGCGGCTGGGCCGTGGAGCGGTCATCCCCCTCGACCATCGGGTAGGCCAGCCGGTCGATGTCGTGGTGAATGGACGGGTCATCGCCCGGGGCGAAATGATCGTCGTGAACGAGGAGACCTCGCAACTGGGCGTCACCCTGACCGAGATCGTCGGCCCCGCGCATCCTCCGAAGGTCTGAGCCCGAGGCCGGACCGCTTCCCCGCAGCTCGCCCCGTCCCGCCCACCAAGAGGACACAGTCCATTGTCGCTCGCCGTCTCAGCCGCTTCCTTCACGCCACGCGCCATGACGGGTCCGGAAAAGGTCGCGGCCCTTCTGCTCGCCATGGGCAAGCCGTTGGCGAGCAGACTGTTGAAGCATTTCGATCCGTCGGAACTGAAGATCATCACGCGCTCGGCGGCAGCCCTCGGACCGGTTCCGATCCAGGCCCTCGAGGGCCTCGTCGAAGAACTCGCGGCGCAATTCTCCCGGGGCGTCGACCTGCATGGGACAGCCGCGGAGGTCGAGCATCTCCTCGGCTCCGTCCTGCCGCCCGACCAGGTGGCCGAAATCATGTCCGAGGTGCTCGGAAACTCGAATTCCTCGACCTGGGTGCGGCTGTCCAACATCCCCGAGAAGGATCTCGCCACCTACATCACCAAGGAACACCCCCAGACCGCCGCCCTCATCCTGTCGCGCCTGACCCCCGAGGCGGCCGCCAAAACCTTGGCTGTCGTGCCCCGCGATCTCAGAAACGCCATGACGCGGCGGATGCTGACGCTTCGCCCGGTCAGCGAGGCGACGATCCGGCTGCTGGAAACCAAACTCCGCGATGACCTGCTGCACAACCCGCTCCGCGATTCCGCCAGGAACACGCAGGCGCGGATCGTCGACATCCTCAACCGGATGGCGCCCGCACAGGCCGAGGACGTTCTAGGCTCGCTGGCGGAGGTCAAACCCATCGAGGCCGCACTCCTGCGGGCCAAGATGTTCTCCTTCAACGACATCGGCACGCTGTCCGTGAAGGCCAGGAGTGTGCTGTTCGACAGGGTGGCCAGCGAGTCGATCGTGATGGCACTCAGGGGCACGGACCCGGTGTTCCGCGATGCTGTCCTGTCGGCGCTCGGCGCCCGCGCGCGCCGCCTTGTGGAGAACGAACTCACAAGCGCGGCCGGCTCCGCCAAGGAGGTTGCGGCGGCCCGCAAGGCGATCACCACAATGGTGCTCGAATTGATTGCCAGCGGCGAAATCGAGGTTGGCGGCGAAGCCGCAAGCGAGGCGTGATGGCGCGCCATGAAACCCGTGCATCGTCCTTCGGGCAGCCGGCCGCGGCCCCCTCGGAGGTCTAGGCTTGAGCGATCAAACCAACCAGGACGAAAAGACCGAACAACCGACCGAAAAGAAGCTTCGGGAGGCAAGGGAGCGGGGCGATGTTCCGGTTTCCCGGGAAGCGTCTCTGTTCGCTTCGCTGCTAGCAAGCCTGGTGGTCTGCTCCCTGTTCCTGCGCGACAGCGCGGCCCATGTGACGGATCTTCTGGTCCGGCTGATGGACGATCCGGGGCGCTGGGCCTTGCACAACGGTGCGGATGCGGCGCTCCTGTTCCAGAGCGTGTTGCAGGCCGTCGGCGCGCTTCTCGTCCCGATCTTCCTCGTCTTCATCGTGGCGGGCCTGGCGATCTCCTTCGCGCAGAACATGCCGAGCCTGGTGCTTGACCGGATCCAGCCGAAATTGTCGAAACTGTCGCCCTCGGCCGGCTTGCAACGCCTGTTCGGCCGTCACGGGCTCGTGGAATTCGGCAAGGGGACCTTCAAGCTCTGCGCCGTGGGACTGGTCATCGTGCTGCTGCTTCGATCCGAACAGCAGAGCGTGGCGGACGCCATGTTCCTGGACCCCACCGCGATCCCGGATCGCATGCTGAAGATCTTCATTCGCCTGTTGTCCGGGGTCGCGACCGCGTTCGTGGTTCTGACCGCGATCGACATGGTCTATGCGCGCATGAGCTGGAACAAGCGCATGCGGATGAGCCGGCAAGAGCTCAAGGACGAAATGAAGCAGTCCGAGGGGGATCCCAAGCTCAAGGCGAAGCGCCGCTCGGTGGCGCTCGACCGGTCGCGGCGTCGAATGCTGGGCGACGTCCACAGAGCCACCTTGGTGATCGCCAACCCGACCCATTACGCCATCGCGCTACGCTACGTCCGGGAAGAAGGCGGGGCCCCTCTCGTGGTGGCCAAGGGTCAGGACCTGATTGCCTTGAAAATCCGCGAGCTTGCCGAAGAAAATCACATCGAGATCATCGAAAACAAGCCTCTCGCAAGGTCCATGTACGATCATGTCGAGGTTGGAAAGACGATTCCGTCGCAATTTTACAAGGCGATCGCCGAAGTCATTCATTTCATCCAATCCCGGAAAAGCAAGCCCCTCGCCCCCGAACCGCGCAGGACCCCGCATTGACGTGCATTGCTGATTCAGACCGACATCGTTACGCGACACTCCTGGAGCATCATCTCAAGGAAGTGGCCGACGAGCTTCGCACCATCGACCTGCTCGACATTGTGAATTTCATCCGGCTCGAAAGCTTCCCCGCCATCGATGATCTTCTGCAGTCCTCGACGGAGCTCTTCTTCAGGGAAGGAACCCTGACCTTCGCGTGGATGGCCGACGTCGAGATGACATGGAGCGATCTGCCGACCGTCAAGCTCGCCATGGAGTTCCGGCAGGATCCCGTCGCGGTGTTCTTCGATCTTTGGGTCGGGGCCTTCGATCAGGCGGTGCGGGTCGGCAGCATCCTGTTCGACCAGGGCGTCGTGGATGCGGGACAGGGTGTCGCCTATCTGGCCGACGCCCTGGCACGCGCGCGGATGCCGCAACGCACCGCGTTGGGCTAGGCGCAGCTTCGTGACCGGGTCTCGATCCCCGATGGACCGCATGCGCGGAGAGGCAACGCGGCCCTC